>NZ_VOQB01000003.1:0-628018 GCF_009377275.1 Shewanella sp. YLB-07
ACATTGCCCCTACGGCCAGGTTAATCACCGCCACTTCTTGTGGTGGCTCTGTCGTTAATGCCTCTGCTTTGGGCGTGAGTTTTACAAAGGTTGAATGGAATGCTTCCTTAGCCTTCATCAAATCGCTTCTCTTGCGGCTAAAGGTTTTAACGACAAGGTGATGCTGGGAACAAAAATCAACAATCGTTAATTTGCTTTGTTTATGAAGCTCTATGAGCTCAAGCCATTGTTCTAGTGTCTTATGTTTATGCGAGGCCATCTCAGTGACTCGGAAAGTATCGGTAACAAAGACGCAACTCACTAACCTCAGCAAGAGTTAGGTGTAGATCGCCACCCGTTTACGACAATCCCTTAGCTTCATTACCAAATATCGGAGCTAATGCAGGCTGCATATCTCCAGTAGATATACCTCTAAGATATAGCCAAGATATTAATTCTTCGATGTTTTTTGTTTTCTTTAAATAAGGAGGGATCAGTGAACTATTAAATTTGACGCCCTCTTTTTTTCGATCTCTTACTTTAGGCACTTTAACAGGAATATCGCCTAATCCAGTTTGTATTGTCCGCTCAGGCTGATAGCCATTACGCACGACACGTTGTACCCCTTCAACCTTATCATCTTGATATTGCTCCAGGAGCAATATCAACTCAGCCTCAACGGCTTGAGCTAAAAGCTGCTGAGCACCTTGTTTTAAAATCTGTTCAAGCGGGTTTTCTGGTATTTGAATCGACACTATATTATTATTTTGACTCATTGCGATGCTTCTCCTGTTAATTGTTGATCTGGCAAGATCAATTAACAGATTACATCGCAATGACTTCCTTCATACACCAGAAATGACTATAGCTCCTAAATTCCTCTACATTGGGCTTTCTTTCGAAAACCAATTCGTCGTTTTTTGGGTGATGTCATCATCACGACGTACAGCAAGATATTTCAACTCTTCAGGCGGAATGACCATTTGAAGCCACTGTGAGCGATGAATAAAAAAATCGTTAAGTGCTTGATGACGACCTTGTTCAGATTCATTTAACATCATATTCATCACAGAAAAATCAACGGGGTTCATTGAATTCCATTTACATTGCTGTAGTGGCTTTGTTGTGTATATTTTGAGGATGGTTCTTTTTGCATTGTTTGGAAGAAACGGATTGTGATACTCACCAGTAATACGGCTTACAATCGTTCGCCATATCCACATGTGATGCCGCGCCGGTGCTGTTGCTTGAGTTGCCCCCCATTCTGGGAGATTCCCCTTCATTTTAGCGATGTAAAAACCGGGGCCAATTTGACCTGTTGGTGGCAGGCACTCACGCCGAACACCTGTTTTTAAAATATTTAGTGCAGATGATTCGCTAGTACCATGATATCCAATAAATTGCATAATATTTCTCTTAGGTTATTTTGCTTCAGGCATCGTACCTTTTAACTCGTCTATTTTTGGCATTAACACTCGTACACGTGCTTATTAATTTCATCTCTTTAATCATTGTTGGACAAATTAACCTCCAATTAAAACCGTGGGCATCCCCATCACAATTGTGCCGCCATGTGCTGTGCTATCCCCCATTCTAGCCGCAGGCTTATTATTAATGAGCACCGTTGCGCTGCCTTTTATTATGCTGTCCGGAGGACCAACGCAGATACACATTTGCCCTAGCGTCGCGGCGGGTAATGCACCTATTAGAACCGTCGTTGGCAGGGGCAATAATGGACCTCCGACATGAGGTATGGGCACCGGTGCTGGGGTTTGCATCGGGCATATATGCATGTCAGTGGCGCGTGCTGCAGGTAACATATTTACTCCTAAATTTGTCCGTTGCCGCCTTTAGCGATATGTAGTGCAATATCGATAAACTGACGATAGCGCTTTTTAGCCTTGCTTCCATCGGGAAGAATAGCGGTAAGACTGATACAACCAGCCGCCGCCTGGGCGTATAAATAGGGAGGCGGAGGCACGATTGGATCATCGGGTTGTGTAATACTTCCTCCACTCCAAAATGCGGCCTGGGCCGCCCATCCTGCGCCTGATTCTAATCCTGATTTGTTCGCCATGGCCTCTGCAAAGCGTCGACTGGCCTCATCAGGTATATGTACCCAAGCCTTTGCTGCTCTGATTGCGTTGGCTTCAGCTTCATTCCAATCATCACGACTGTGGGCGCAGCAATATGCCCACCAGATGGTTTCTCGTAAGGGTAAAGCATGAGCTAAATACATCACTGCTTCAGCATAAAGTTCGTTTTCAAAAGCAATCTCTATCAGCTCTAGTGGCAACATCTTTTTATTAGCTAGCTGGCTAAATGACACTTCTGGAGTATAAAGATCTAAGATGTCCTGAGCGGATTGATATGGGATTTTTAATAATGTCATTAATTAATCTTCGCTATTCCTCCTTGAATTTGAACCATAGCGCCTCCTTTTACTGTCGTTTGTACATCACCTTTGAGGGTGAGGAGAGCGGATTTGACTTCTGCGGTAGCATCACCTTTTATTTTGATTAATGCGGCGCTCATTTGCGCTTGGCCACTGGCCTTGATGTTAATTGTAGAGCCATCGATTTTAATCGAAGTACTTTTGATGGTTATCCCTGATGAGGTAATATTAATACTGCTAGCACCGACTTTGAGTTCGATATTTTTTTTACCCGTTAGCGTGATATTGTCACCATCCACCGTGACAGCTGATTTTGCAGAAAGCGCTATATCTTTATCACTTTTTGCAGACCAGTTGTCTTTACTATTCGATTGGAGTGACTTGTCAGATTCGACTAAAATATTATCTTTAGCTTTTAAGGATACGCCTTTATCTACCTGAGTTCTTTTTTCGCCTTTAACTGTTGAGCTGTGGTTGTTGTTGATATCGAACATCAGGTCTTTTTCTGCATGAATAAAAAAATGTTCTTTATCTTTTTTATCTTCAAAACGAAGTTCATTACCCTGACTACTACTGCCCTTTGGGCTGGTTCGTGTTTTAATACCACTTTGCGTTGCTTCAGAGTAGGGATTAGTATTGACCTTAGTGTACAGTGAGCCAACAATAACAGGTCTATCTGGATCTCCATCAATATATTGCACCAGTACTTCATCGCCGACACGAGGGATAAATTGACTCCCAAATCCTTTACTTGCTAAGCTTTGCGATACAGGTAACCAGCAGGAAGAGTTCTCATCTTCCTTGCCTTGAGAGTCCCAATGAAACTTCACTTTTACTCTTCCCAGCTTATCTCGGTAT
This sequence comes from Shewanella sp. YLB-07, assembly GCF_009377275.1. Classification (NCBI taxonomy): domain Bacteria; kingdom Pseudomonadati; phylum Pseudomonadota; class Gammaproteobacteria; order Alteromonadales; family Shewanellaceae; genus Shewanella; species Shewanella sp. YLB-07. The sequence goes on from NZ_VOQB01000003.1 coordinate 3,233, forward strand.
ATTTCTTGACCTTTTGGCCCAGTTATTGACGCTGTATGCACACTGTGAACTCGTGGTTTATTGATTGGCTGAGGTCGATAAGTAGAAGTGGTGGGCATACAGACAAACTTGTTGTGATAAATGGATGTGTTTTTGTTATGTTCGCATTCTATAAGGAAGTTAATTTTAGTGACTAGATATTCTTGATTACTCTTGGAAATTGGATGATTTTTAAGGTTGAATTTTCTTCCGCATGACAATCCTGCTAAATCAGACTCTGCATATGTAGTCGATAGCTCTGAATCTAATGCTTGAATATGACGATCTGCGGCCGAACGAATGGCATTTTTACTTTCATTACCTAGACCAAAATGGCTTGCTGTAAATTCTGCAGGATTGTGAGGAAAGGTGCTTTTCATTTCGCCACTGTCAAAGACTTCAGCTTGGTTTTGTGTATGATCTGTTAAAGACACTTTACTTGTCCCAATACGAGTTTTAGTTACCCAATTGTTTATGGTGAACTCGTCTGCATCGGTTGTTCTACCTGCATAACCAATGGTACTTAATTTACCTATTTTAAATTTGTGATTTGAATCACCAATGACCACGTAGGGTTTATATTTACTATTGTCGTATTCAAGATGGTAATGCCAGCCCTCACTTGCTAGTAAACGTTGAGAGAACTGGAGGTCTGTTTCATCAAGCTGGACACAATATTCGTGTTTCATCCCATTAACAGCAGTAGAGAAACTGAAGTATTTTCCGAACCCAGAATTGTCAAAGAGTTCTTGTAATATTGCTTTTGTTGTCATGTTCTGAAAAATTTTACGATTATGACGATAAACCAATAATGAAAGGGGATCACAAGCACAGATCGTATAGTAATAATGCTGATCAAATTTTACGAGCTCAATACTAGAAGCGATCCCTTGATAAAGCTGTGTATCAATGGTTTGCACATATGTTACTTCAAGCGGTTTACCTAATACTTTATTAATGTTTATTTCGTTATCAGCTATAATGGAAAGAGTAAATAAACAACTGGAAGAAATCGATTGTTCAGATTCAACTCTTGTCACTGTATGGTTTGTTTTATCCGCCAGTTTAACGCTAACTGGGCAAGATGGATAACATAATGCCAAATGTAGTTACTCCCCCAGTCATTTAAAACATTCTATCGCTTCGCGGCCATTGACCACCAAATTAACGTCAACCCCAAACGAGGTAAAAATATCCTTATTCACCCTTATTGAAATCGAATCATCATCCGCTATCAATATTCGCTTCTTTGCCTTTATGCGCTTTTTTGTCATTATCTCTGTCATTCCATACGACTAATAATTTCTGATTCAACATAGTATGGTCCCTCATCACATAGCCAAAATAAAAAGATATAAATCATGGTAAATCACTTTTCCAAAAACAGAATAAATACCAAATTTACATATAGACATCAACACTCTGAATAGAGCTTTATTTGCTACACGGTATTTGCCGCTAAACGCTCTACCTAGCTTCTGCTTTAGCTGTGAGTTTTACCAAGGTTGAATACTGTGTTTTCTTGGCCCTCATCAACTCACTTATCTTGCAGCTAAAGGTGTTAGTCACAAGGTAATGCCGAGAGCAAAAAAATCGTTAACTGACTGTGCTTATGAGCTCTATGAACTCAAGCCATTGCCCTAGTGTCTTATGCTTATGCTTATGCTTATGCTTATGCTTATGCGAGGCCACCTTAGTGACTCGGAAAGTATTGGTTCCTCTGTAATAGTTAGGTGTATATTGTCTCCATGTACCATACATCAGCCAATAGAACGAAACGGTTTTCTGAATTTAATCAAGAAGACCTAAAACCTAGGAAGGCAAGGGATAGAGCGACATTTCAGACTACTTATGACCTACTTTCACACGTATTTCGACTTACCCCGGTAAAAACAATCAAGAGGCTGTAAATATGATTGCCGATTTATCACCAGTGGCATGACGGCATATAAAATTGGCAGGTAATTATACGTTTGGAATTAAGAAAAATAACATCAGCGTAGACAGATTGTTGAAAAATATTGACCCACTAGCGAACGAAGAGTATTCAAGGTAGCAGCCTAATCTTTTAATTTATATTGCGATGCTCTGCAGGCTAACTATGAACTTTCCGATGAAATGCCCCTCTCTATCACGAGTTAAGGCAGAATATTAGATTATTGCTTGATGAAGGAAAAAGTTGGTCCCAAGTGCAAAGCTTTTTAAAATGTAGCCGTTCAACGACCGCAAAAGTGATAAGTATCATATTTAACGAAAAACAGTGAATTCTATGAGCTGACCGACATTCTAGACAGAATGTGATCTATATTCAGAGGTATCGTTTAAGATCAAAAGTAGTAGATGGGGGATTGGTTAAACCGTCCCCCAATAAGGTGTTACACTTTTATCACTCATTCTAAAGGTAGAGGAAATGACCATTCACTACTTAAAGCGCAACATTATCAGGCTTATATTTATTACCAGTGCTGGCTTTGCTTTAACGCAGCTGTCAGCATCCTGGTTGTGCCTTACTCTGGTTCAATTTCGGATAGAACGAGATTCTGAACAATTTATAACTAAAACAAAGTACAACTTTAATCATGAAAGAGCTTACCTTTCGACTTTGATATTGCCCAATACCTGCTCTAATGATGTGCATCAGGCTTTACAAAAAAGAAACAAAATTTGCTTATGTGACTCCCTTGACATTCTATCATCATCAGCAATTAATATTTTCATTCGCCCCTCTTTATTGAGCTGCAACACGTTATCGGAAAGATATAACGCTTTTCCCCTGAACACTTCAACATCAATTCCGGCCTAGGAAAAAATCGTCAGCTAAGTTCCTTCTTTAATTTTTTCTTGGCTCACTCATAACACTCTTTAAAAGGTAAATGATGAGTAATGACAAATGGAATGACAAGACCTAACCCAGCCATATAGAGCGACAATTACCTTGCTCAGTCTAAATCAACCAATAATATTCATGGAGATACTTTCTCCTCAAATGTCATTGTCCATTTTATAGCCTATAGGTGTGTTCACCCCCTACTCTTTTACACAGAATCGAGTAGCCATGCTAACAGTGCCTATATCCATAATAAAATTTAAAGGCGACGACTAGGCTGACACAGAAGGTTATTGAGCGATCTTTCTCATGTGTTAATACCCAATAGGTTTCATCGACCTTCCAGCCCAATTCCTCCAATACCATCTTAATCGTTTCTCTATTTCTGGCGCATAACGCTGAATCCAGCGATAACTTGTACTATTTATATATACGAGAATTGAGTTCAAAAATATTGAGCCAAATCCTCTAATTGCCTTGACAAGCCCCCTTACTTATACTGTAGGACTTGTACAAAGGTTATCCACTAAATCTGTGGATAACCTCATCAAATACTCATAAAACTGGCATGGAAATATGTTCAACTTTGACATCAATCTGAGCCACTAAATCATCAACACTTCAGCTTACTTCGTCAACTTTGCGACAGAACCAACAATACCCTGTGGTCAGGAAGATCAACTGGGGGCTCTTGGCTTAATACTGAACATGATCGTCTACTGGAATGCGCTTTATATTGAGGAGACGGTTAGGCAATTAAAGATTGAAGGTTTTGAGGTAAGTGACGCAGACATAGACAAGGTATTTACCTTTACTTTCTAGTATATGAATGGGCAGTATGTTTTTTAGCTCCTAAAGAGGTAAAAGAAGGTAAGGTAAGACCATTGAGAGAGCTGGTTGAAGAGGAAGATCATTCCTTCTCATAGTTTTTCGTTCCGTTGCACCTTATAGGCCAGGTTCTACTACAACACTAACGGGCGGAGAGCCGAATTTAGCTCAAATCTAAACTAACATGCTCTTCAAAAAACGGGTAATTGTCAGATCAGGTCTGAGCCACTACAGATTATAGATACCGGATGTGGCGGCTTTTTAAGCATTCCACGCAAAGGCGCGTAGAGCCAAAATACGAGATCAATTGTAAGAAGAGGGTAAAATACCCTTCTTTATTAATCTCTTAATATGATCTTTTCTGGTGATCATGCCTAAAGAATTATCCAATTGTATGATTGAAGGTATTTGCAATGATTTATTCGTTCTAATTAAGTTAGAAACTGCCTTGTTATTTATAATAATTTCTTGAATTGGAATAATGTTTCCATCTTTATCTAACGTTAATTCCTGTGATATTATGGATGTGAGCGTTTCAGATAAAATGTCTCTCACTAAAGGCTGCTCATCTCCAGAGAAAAAATTAATAATTCTATCAATTGTTTTTAAGGAAGAATATGTATGTATAGTAGCAATCACTAAGTGTCCGGTCTCTGCCGCTAATAATGATGCTCTTAATGTTTCTCTATTTCTTATTTCCCCTACAACGATAACATCAACATCTTCCCTAAGAGCGGAATAAATAGCATCTTCAAATGAAGCGACATGGGTGCCAACTTCCCTTTGATTGATGATTGATTTTTCTCTTTTAAACACTGTTTCTATTGGTTCTTCAATAGTCAGAATATGGATGTTTTTTCTTTTGTTTATATAATCAACCATCGATGATAAAGTTGTTGATTTACCACTATTTGTGCTTCCAGCTAATAAAATCAATCCTTTTTTATGATCGGATATTCTTTTTAAAACTTCACCATTATCATAACACCCTAAATCAATAATACTTTGATTTAAAATTCTAATGACTAGTCCTAACCCCAAATTATGCCTAAAAAAGTTAACTCTCAACATGGTGTCTTCATTAAATCTGTAAGCATAGTTAATATCTTCCGTAAAATTAAAACCTGTTTCCTGACAGGTTTCACGTATAAATTCAATAATTAAATCATCATTTACCGTAAAGTCTGAAATTTCAAAAATTGAACCTTTTTTTCGGACATGAATTTTTTCTTTAGTGGATAAATGAATGTCAGAATATTTACTCTTTATACTTAATAATATTATTTCATTTATATTTTTCATTTATAGTTCCCTACCTTAGTTTAAAAATATTTCCAGCTTTTAAATAACAACGATCCTGACATAGAGGAATGATAATGTTCTCCCATGATAACAAACAGGTAATGATGATCATTATAGAATCAACAGTTAATTTATTGACATTTTTATCGACTGAATCATTAGACCCAACATTTCACAGAACCCACTAAGAATAGACTTAAGGTCATCGTTAACTTAAAATTAATGCACAGTTAAATACACGTAGAGAACTATTAAATATCACATGGTCTCAAAACGGAGTAGTGTAAATCTACAGTCACGCTTATTATTAGTAATAAGGCCAGATACAATAGTTTTATTAATATCATTCTGATCTATTTTATAGTTAGGATTAAAACTACAGATAGTATCTTCCGCACTAGCGCCATCTTGATCCATAAAAGTACCATCGAGTGTAAAAAACGGATGTCTAGCATCCGACATCACGATAGCACTAGGAGGACTTACTTCTATATTATATTGTTTATTATTTGTATGGTTTTTTTTATCATATTCCCATATTATTGAATCAATTGGTTTATCATTCATAACAGGAATAACAATCTTACCAAACCATTCCAACCCACGACCAAATAGCCCATCATACCCATCAGTCGTTACTCTAAACGTGATATAAAACGGCTTAATTGATCCTTTTATATATGATGTAGAATGTATAATGTCTCCATCACTATTAGCATGAACCACTGAAGAAAGTAACAGTAGAGTGGTTCCTAATATAGATAAACACTTAAGCATGGATTAACCCCTTGATATTAAATTAATATAAATTATCTCATATTCCATATCATGAAATGGAATATAATGAATTTAAAACATAAAAAAAAGCCATAACAAAAACTGATACCTCAGCAATGAAATACTTTAGCGAAATAGACTCGTTACAATATTGACATGATCCTTCTGAGATTAAAAAACCATAAATAGGAATGAGAAAAATAGCATTTATTTTACTCTGACAATGTTCACAATGTGAAGGTTTAAAAAGTATATCAACCAAGCTAAATCCAGACTTCATTCTATAAAAACAAAGTTGTAAAAAACTAATAATACAGCTACAAACCATGGCAATAATCAGAGACATTAAAATATTAAACATTACCGTGCACCCGCAATTGAACCACTCAACATAAAGGTTGAGCCAAATATTGCTAATACAACACAAGCAAAGAAGATTAATGATAATAGATTCAGTAATCCAGCTAATTTTTCAATACTTTTAATGGTGGATTCGTTAGATTTATTCGAGATTTGAGTTAACATTTCCACGAATCCATTCAGAGAGCTGTATATACTGATGACAAAAATGTCCTCTTTGGAAAAAAATCCCGTGTTGAGTGCTTCCTTATAGGATCGTCCTATCGACAGGTTTCGATACATCAAATCATAATGATATTTTACCCAACCGGTAGACATTTCAGCCTTTTTTTCAATCGCATCTGCAATAGGAACACCTGACTTGATCAAGATAGAGATATCCATCAAAAACTGGGACGACTGCAGTTTCTTATATGTCTTGAAAGGCTGAAGTTTATCAAGCACTTTATTCCTAAAATTACCGGTTAATGAAGTCATTGACTTAGAAATAATAACAAATAAAACAATAAATATAGTAGATAAAATAATCAAACCTGATTTCACCAACCATAGTCCCGAGCTATACATGAAATAGGACAGAGCAGGCCATTTATCTAATGGTATAACCGCTTCAAAGGACGGGAAAATCATTTTGCTATACATGATAACAACTAAAATACAGGCAAAGATTAATATGGCTGGGACCGTTAGCGCACTGGCTAATTTCGCTTTTATTTGTTTTTTAACCTGAACAGTAATAATCACAGATTCAAAGCCTTCAGCCAGGTCGCCCGCGAGCTCCGATGAGGCTAACACCGATTGTTCTCCATCGGGAATAATGCCTGAAAACGCAGCAGCAATGGATGAAGACTGCTGCAGTTGCTCTGTAATCAATTTGATTTTTTTTAAAAATGACGCTTTATATATTCCAGTTCCTTCTTTTTGTATGAGACCTAATGACTCAAATAAAGGCAAGCCATCTTTCATTAAGTCAGCTAACATTTGATACAGCTGTATACGGTCACTGGTTGATAGTTTTCTCATATATCTCTCTCATAGTTGTTTCGTCTATTGCACCGTAAAAATTAATGAACCATTGGTAGTCGACTATCCCTTTCATAACCAAAACAAATATCTTCTCTTTCATCAGATAGCCTTGATTGAATTTCTGCTGTTCATTATGTTTATCACGCCAATATTTATAGACCTTTGTCGGATTACCCGCTGCGATTTCCTGTAAAATATTGAGATCCGGCAGCAACATTTCAAATACTGGCTTTCTCCCAGATGTTCCCGAATACTTACAGTTTTCACAACCGGGGTTATGCTTGGTAAAAAGTTGATTTTCAAAGATATCTCTCGCGCAATATATTTTACAATGTTCACATAGTGTCGGGATTAGTGTTTGGGTGACGATCCCCGCGAGAAATCCGGGCGAAGCTAAACGGTCTTTTTTTACCCCTAAGCTTTCTAGTCGTTGAATGGCTGTAGTCACAGATCCCGCATGTACTGTCGTCACCGCATAATGGCCACTTTCAATGGCCCCAGTTAGCGCGGTCGCGGTTTGCTCATCACGGGTCTCACCTATCATTAACACATCGGGGTCTCGCCTCATGGCTGATTTCAGTGCCGGTAAAAAAGGATTCACATCCGATTTAAGCCGGACGACAGAGCTTTGTACTGCCCCCATGATCCGATATTCCACCGGATCTTCTACCGTCACGAAACAGGCATTAGTTCCGTACTTTTTGGTATACATCCACTCCAGTATATTTTTGATTGTGGTTGATTTACCGGATCCTGTGACACCTGTGATTAACAAAAGGCCATGGGGGCATTGCATCATAGTTTGTAAATCCAGTTGCTCATCAGCGCTGAGCTGCAGTATTTCTAACGGGTCTTTGTCTTCAACAACATCAAATATCTCGCCGGTTTCCGCCTTAATTATCCTCAATACCGTATGATAGCACCCCCCCAATCTGCCAAATATTGGCATATGAGCGTACCTAAACCGGTAGGAGCCAGAAGGCAAATCCCGCAATATATTGGCATCCTGAGGAATATTTCTATTCCATGTGGACTCCTTTGTGGTGGCGAGGATATTGTAAGAGACAAACATCATCTCATCGCAACTTTCTGAGGATATGGTCTTCATTTTTGTCAATGAGCCATTAACCCTAAGAGATATCACTGCAACTTGATCATTTCTGACAAAATGAATATCACTGGCCCCAGTAATGATGGCACTTTCAAACAAGGCATCAATAGAATCTACGATATCCGTGCTTTGTTTCGACTCATTATCTGAGCTAGTATCCAGAGCGGTAAATACTTTGTAAAAATCAGTATTAGAGATAATCGCAACGGCATTAAATTTAGGTAAAGCGCCAAATTCATTATTAAAATTATCCAATATCAAGTAATCAAAGACAGCTTGTTTTCCACCACTATCGTCAACCAAAAAGTAATCATTGTGACTGGTTAACCAGCAGATCATTAACCCTTTTTTACCCGGTACAATGTGGCTCTTCTCAAGACTGATATCATCGAACTCAGCAGTAATTATATTTTGCATCGGCGCTAATACCCAAACATATAATCTTGTCCGTTGTAGTTGAAAACAACATCATCAGCATTAATTAACACATTGTAACCTTTAAACTTTTCGCCAGGTACACGATTATACTTGCGACCATAAAAGCTAAACACCACCATTTTTTGGCTATTTTGTAAAGATGTCACGGATAAAAGCCTAATGCCATTTTTATTAAATGGTCCATCCGCCGGATTGTCAACTTTAGCTCTAGTCACACTATGATATTTATCGATTTCTTTTTTAATTTCGATATTACTCAATAATTCTTCATTTAAAGATTTATCCAGTTTTTCTTTTGCAAGCTTAAGCTCTAATAGATTAATTTCATCCATTAGGTTTGCCGTTTCTAATACATCCCCTGCAACTTGTTGATCCCTCTTTTTCTTATTATCAGCATCATTGTCCTCGGTGACAGCAAAAACGTTAACAGAGAATAACAAGGTTAATACACACAATAATTTAATTTTCATTTAATTCGCCTTACAATAAATTGTTCCAGTCACGCTGTAACCTAGGTTATTGTCACCATAGCGTTTACGCATTGCTGATATCCCAACATTTTTTCGATTTAAAATATATCTGGATAAATAACTTATTTTCATCCGGTCAAATCCCTGTGCATTCCAATTAATACCATAGATATCTAGATAGTTAGCCCCTGCTTTATCTAGCAAGTTTTTACTCTTTACTAACGCAGCAGGTTGCTGAAAAGTAAATGTCGATGCCTTAGCGCCTCCTTGATTACCCACTGAAAAGTCTGCAATATCAGAAAATTTCCTCATATCAGATAAAGAGTCAGTACACAAAGGCAAGCTTTCATAGGCGGCTTCATCAAACACTCGCTCTACTTTTACAAGATTAATGCCCTTTATCATCAAGTTGTCACCCGACATAAGGGTATTTAAACCTTGATACCCCATGGCCACATTAGGTATGCCAACATAATGCTTATTGTCAGTATTTAATGTATATTCACAGGCTAGAGATTGACATATGAACTCTACCGGCTGCCAACCGAGTAAATTGAGATTCGAGAATTCACTTTCTACTTTTTTATAATCCGAGAGAGAGAATGACAATTTTTTTTCGACACTGCTCGTTAATGTTAAGTAGTCTTTTTTAGCCGCGCTAATTCTTCTCAGTTCCTGTTGATGTGCTTCTTCCGTTTTCTTTTTTTCTTTATAAACATAGGTGCCAAAGGCCCCCCCCATAACCACCGCAGATACTGCAGCGACCAATAAATACAACTTGGCTTTACTTAATACGATATCCATAATGGTCTATAAAAAAAAGTAGGCTAACGATGCCAATGCCGACGAGGTAAATATACCAAGCATTATTTTTATTACTGTACTCATTTTAATCATAATCTCTTCATTTTTGACCAATTTCAGGTCTTCTTTACCCAGCACAATCGTTTGAGTGTCCTTGATAGAAAAAAATCGTTTTAATTGCTTAACGATATGCTCACTGCACACTCGGTCTGAAAAAGGATAAATCATGTCATTCTTATAAAAAACACTATATTGGTTACCATCTTTATAATCGACATAATAGTGACCTTCATGGGTAATATATTCTTTATCTAAAAGAAATTTTGCCAATGGAATATTTTTAGATTCATCTTTTCTTTGTAATTTCAGATTGATACAAAGATTTATTTTCCCCGATTCATCACTATTAAATATGAGTTTGTATATACCTTTATTCTTCTCGAGGAAGCTTAGTTTTTCCGGGTGGCTACAATACCATATTGAATCAGTGATAATTTTCATGTCTTGGTATCAACCTTAACGATGAGCATGGTAACACTCCCTAAATCTGAATCACTCATTGACTTACCCATTAGCCCAGTAAAATCACCTCGAGTGATTTGCTCCTCCGTGAATATGGCAGCCACGGTTTCTTGACCTACTTCTACGATAAAGTTATTAATATTCTCATTGCGTGACAGATCAGGTAATTGCACCGAATCCCCTGTCGCGCCAAAGGATACTAACTGATTTAATTTTTTTCTTGAATATCCCATGGTGATATTCACTCGACCGTCGGCTAACACTTGCGGGACAATCATAAAAGACATGCCCGTTTCTAACGTATCGGTTTCGATTGTCTCCGCCGCATCGTTATCGCCGGTACCTGGCTCCCGAGTAATGGTACTCACATAGCCTATTTCATTTACCGAATTCACAGGGATAGGTTTGCCGTTTAAACTCACGGCTACCCCTTCGTTCATCACTCGAGCGCCACTTTTTATTAATTGTGCGGTTAACGACCCCCCAATTTTATCTGTACTGCCATCTACCGCAGAGCCAAGTAACGCAGAGCCCACATCGAGACCACCAAAGCCATTGGCTGCCGACGCATCGATTTGGAATGATGAACCATCACCGCCTTGAATATCCGCGCCAATGGCCTTCAACGTCGATTGACTAATGGTCACTATTTTGTAGGAAATCTTAATTTCCGTAGAGGCTAATTGATTATAATTCTCCACTAATAGCGCGATACGATCCAACTCTTTTTTATCACCTGTCGTCGATATTTGAGAGAATTCTCTAAAAATAGAATACCTAAAAGAGGCACTGTCCTCTTTCATCGACTCCAAATAATCCTCAACCTCTTTCCATAAATCGACCGTACCGCCAATTTCTATTGAACCTGAAAACCCATTTCCTCCTTCGCTATCGACGACCGCTGAGCCAAACGCATATTTTGATTCATTTTTAAGATAGCGTGAATTATAGAGTGTATATATTTTTGTCTTATGGTTTCTTTTTACAATTTTACTTTTATCCACATCGATAAATACATCATAAGCATCCGCTAGATATTTAAGATAGTCATCCACCGAGCCTTCAAACATGATCTTTCTTTTGCGGTTGGTATGATCTCCTTTGTCAAAATAAGATACATGCATTTCATTGGCGAGCTTGTTAAGCACCTCATTAATGGTAACGGGGGTAAAATAAGTTGTTTTTATATTCAATCCCCAATAACTATTTGGATATATGCTATTATCTCGCAGGTCTAAATAATTAGTTTCTGAGACTTTAAAGGCTGAAAACTGTTTATCCATTTCAGATTTATTACTATCAATTTCATCGGCTTCCCGTGAAAATGATGACATATCTGCACATGCCGACAAAAGAGCTGTAATTGTAACAACAATAACAGCCAATTTATTTACTTTCATTTTCTACCACCAATATATTATTCTTATAAACAGTGGCTTTAATTAGCTTACCATTTTTACGAACATCATTCACAAATTCTTTAAGAACATCCATAGGGTCTTCGCCTTCATAACTCACTCTATAGCCCGAAATAAAATCTTCGGTATCCCATTTTATTTGATAGTCAAACTGTTTAATAAAATGGGTAACAATCAACTCGACACTATTACCTTTTTCAATGATGAGACTTATTTTTTTACTATCATCATTTACTACTAAATGACTATCTACACCAATTCCTATATTACTGTCGTCATTCATTAATGTATTATCATTTGCAAACGCAGCTATCGGCAATATGCTTAAAATTAATTCTGCTATTAATATTGATTTAAATATATATTTTATTTTCATCATGACTTTTTAACTTCACACCAACGTAATACCACTATTTGTAATGATTCTGGATTTTTTCCATCATCACCGTTTACATCATTTGGAGAGCCGACAATGCCCGACAGCGACCAAGATAGTCCGTCTATATCCTCCTCCCATCTAAATAATACTCCCGACACCAACTCTGCAGGTTCATCAGCACTAGAGATACTATTATCCCCATAGTCAGAAGCATCCACTTCAGGAAAGTCACCAAAATGACTGCCCGAAAAAGAACTGCTGATCACAGACAGATGGGGCAGTAACTCATTTCCTTGGATTGTCGGGCACACGGGTTTGGCAATTGTAATATCGTTACCAGAGGCATCGAAAGCATCCACGACCACTTCTACTGGGGTGCGATAAACCTTATCCGGCGACACTTGATCCGCTGTCTGGTACAGTAAGTTACCGTCGGTTTGTAAAAACCTTGATGGCTCCCGGTTACCATCGTGGCCATTATTAACATTATCTATTGATGAAATGGCCGATTGACAGATAAAGCCATTCTCGGCAGCACCAACGGTGACATTCCAGCACAGCGAGCGACTTTCTTGCATCGCCACCATGCCATCATTTCTTAACGCTTGAGTACCGCCATCTAACTGAAAAACGATGGCAAGGCCCATATCTCCAGTTATCGGAATTAACGTGTCATCTAACAGGGCTTTATAAGCTTCAAACCCTGTACCTTTATTATAAGCATTAGGGTCACTCCCTCTAAAATCTGCAATATAAATATCCGCATAGGCACCGTTTTCCATGTCATCGATTTGTGACACTTGCTCACTGGCCGCTTCGGCGATATCAATAATATCCTTAAGCTGGGTTCGACTCTCTAAGCCATCAATAAATATCGTGAGTAAAGTAGGTTTAATATCACTAACATCTGAATTATTAACATGATTTATCGAAAAATACGATTGATCTACGCCATCGACTTTTATGCCTTTGACACTGTACCCCTTGCTCAAGGTAAACGTGTCAGTCAATCCCGCTGTACAGTTAACGCGTTCATTTTTTACTCCGTTAGTCATGTTGCAACTATCAGTACTATCGCCATTAAAAAAATTAGCGACGTTTTGGTTAGTAGATCCTGCATCAAGATAGATATAGCTAACCGTCGTCAGCGCAGTTTTTAATCCACTAATGGTGTCATTAGTTTCCCAGTCTGAAATATCATTTGGATCTGAATTTTTTAAACTTACCAAGGGCTCAAACATAACCTGAGTACTGAGTTGATAGATTTTTGCCACTTTGGCTGCTGCTAGTGTTTGTGATTGATGCTCCAATTGGCTGCTTTGTAATTTAGCCACATATAACATTATCATTCCAACAATTGAAACAGCGATTAAGACTTCTAATAGCGCAATGCCATGTTGCTTTTTCATAGTAAGGCACCCAATGAACTGGAAGATTGAGTCCAAATGTTCAACCTACCTGGTTGAACATTTCGCTTTTATCCGATTATTGATTAATAGTATCCAGCAGTAATCATATTTGATGGATTCTCACAAACTTGAAACGCTTCAAGAGGATCGCTCATGAGTTCGCTAACTCCATCGGTAGTCGTTTTAATTATTCCGCTGGGAGTTCCAGTAGTAAATGTATTCGTGACAGAGAAGTCAACGGCGGTAGGAGCAGTTCCTCCAATCGTGACTTCCACGTACTCAGCATCCTCAAGCAGTCCACCAGTAACTAAGGTGGTACATAGGCTAGGACTTAATGCGTCAACAGTGATGACAAAAGCATCATCAGTAGATGTTGCTGTTCTGGCTGCTGGGAAGAAGCCATAAAAGTCACTTGTTTCTGGGTTTATTGCTGCCGAATCAGCGATCACATTTGCGTCGGAGAGAGCTTCAACAGTATTATCAGTGGTAGCAGTGTATGTGGCTGTACGCTTAAATCCGTTTTGAATGGAGATAGCCATATCAGTTAAATCTTCATTAATATCATTGGCACTTTGTGCTTCAAAGGTACGAGAAGCTAAGGTGGCAACACCAGCGGCGATTAATCCTAATATACCAATCGCGATTAATATCTCGAGTAATGCTAATCCGCGTGCTTTTTTGTGACCGTGAAAGTTTTTACGTGTTTTACGTTGCATTTTAAAGTTTATCCTAAGTTAGCTAATTTGCCGTTTATCCAAGGGCTTTCGCCCCATTTCTTTTATTGCTGCAGTTGGCCCCCTTAATATATTGAAAATTAAAGAGGGCTAACACCCCGACAAAAATTGATGGACGGGGAGAAAAACGACTGATATCAATGAATGCCTGTCGATCGCCATGTCGATATTTGAATACTCAAACATCGATGTGGACAATGATTCTATTCGCTGTAAAAGCCGTAACAATGTGTTTTTGAGTTAACAAAAACCAGTTTAACCGTCATTCGGTAATTGGTTTTTAGCTTTATTACCTAAATCGGTGAGCGGCGCTACTTTGAATGAAGATACTGTAAAAGCGTTAGTGAAATGATGTGATTTATATTTTTTATGGCTAACCCTCTGTCTACTAAAGATTTAATCTTTTCTATATATTTTATATATGCTGTGAATTTACTTTAAACATAAAATTGACAAATATCCTCTTGCTTCTAGCTCCAGTTACAGGAGGCTTATCTATAGGGAAGTGTAATTAATTTGTATGCTAAATAGGCTTTGCTTTGATTAAGGGAATTGTATAAGCGAGCCTAATATGAATCTTAGCGTACGTGTCATTGTTGAAATCGTAAATGAAGCTGGCTAAGTAAAATCTCACTCGCTCATTAATATCAAGTCGATGACCTCGATGTAATAACAAAATCATCCGCAATGGTTACGTGAAATCCAATTTTCATGGCGTCTACACTGACCACAAAGTTCCCACCAGAAAGCAAATCTGTCTCAAATGTAAATGGAAAAGTATACCCAGTATCAATTCACTTTTTGGTAGCGCTATTCACCCTGATCTTGCTAGGATTCAAACTGAAATGGGCGCTAAACACAGTTACCAGGATGCGGAGCATATAATGACTTTACTCTCATCAAAGAAGCGGAGTATTAATAGCCATGAGCGGGTTAAAAAGCTACAGAATACATCGGATAATATCTTAGTTTATCGGTAGGTACTGATAACTCTATCCAGCCCCAAGTAGCTGATAAAAAGCGCTTTGAAGTCATGACCGCGGTCATCTTTGATCCAGAGCAGATTGATTACCGCGGGGGACAGCTAAAGCAGGAGGGGGCAGTTTCGACCTTAAGGGGTAAATTAACCATCAAACACTGCACCGCTTCGGCCGACGAACAATCATACCTTAAACAAGCAGCTCTGGAGTCAGCCATCAAGCAAGGCATGAGCAAAGATACCTCAAGGACAGCGATATGTGGCGGTGCTGATAATTGCTGGAATGTGATAAATGCGGTAGCGCCATGATGTCACACGGATACTGGATTGGTTTCATATTGCCATGAAATTTGAGAATCTTTCACTAAAAAATCAAACGCTACTAGAAAAAGCAAAACGTGCTAAACGGCATTTGTGGCGAGGCTACCCAGACAGGGCAATAATCCGGCTTGAGGAGATAAAAAATCACCTCCAAGAAAAACAGGAACAGCGGCAACAACATATGAAGTGGTCACGTAAAGGGCTGCACTCTCTACTTCAGGTTAGGGCTTCAATATCCAGTAATAGCGGGCAACAACATTGGGAACGCTATGCCGGTGAAGCAATGTTGAAAACAGCAGCGTAAGCATACAATCAATTACACTGCCGATCCCCATTGCCGTTTTTCGCCCGTCATTGGCTCTTTCTAACATTAGCTCAGCCTCTGCCACAGCGGCTAAGCTTTTGATCACCCTCTCCCCCGTGGGGCCTTTGGTACTCAGTCCATTGCTAAAACTTAAGTCTAGTCCCCCTTTGATAACTACTGTCCACAATATGGTGCACTTTCGCCCTAGGAGCAAACGTTGCAACAGCAGCGTTAACAGCCCCGCCATTTTGATTAAAAGTAGCGGGTATATTCCTTCAATGACAGTCAACGAGGCAGAAATACTAAGCGATGGAGGAGTAGACTGTCTCTTCATGATCTAGACAGTAAGGAATGGATAGACGGGTCTGCGTTCCTGAGGCTTAATATTCAGCTTTATCAGTAATTCATCCATGACATCTATGGATAATGGCTTTAGTAAATAAGCATTTATTAAGTTTTTCACACTCAATATACTGTTTCTATTTCTTTTGCATTTTTTAGACGTCATCATCGCAATGGGAATGGGTACAGTTTTCACGTCAGTATTACTGGCCTCCATGAGTCTAATTTCATTCAAAGCATAGGTACCGTCGAAAAATGGCATCACCATATCCAGACAGATAAGGGAATAGGGGGAATGTTCTTGTAAAGATAACTTAAAACATTCTATCGCTTCGCGGCCATTGACCACCAAATCAACGTCAAACCCAAACGAGGTAAAAATATCCTTATTCACCCTTCTTGAAATCGGATCATCATCTGCTATCAATATTCGCTTCTTTGCCTTTATTCGCTTTTTTGTCATTGTCATTCCACACGACTAACATTTCTGATTCAACATAGTATGCTCCCCCATCACATAGCCAAAATAAAAAGATATAAATCATGGTAAATCACTTTTCTAAGAACAGAACAAATACCAAATTTACACTTAGATATCAATAGTCTGAATAAACGTGAGATTTAACTTCATCATCTGCAATGTTAAGGCAGCCCTATCCGTACCGGAGCCAACATCATGGACTGAGTTACTGATTGACGAGGAAGTATATCCGACAGCCAAGTCCGTGTTCGACAATGAGTTTTGAGCACCACTCCTTTTGGCGTTAATATCACTATGTCTATCCGTAATCTCAAAAACGACACTAACAAACCGTGGCTATGTGAATGCTACCCCCATGGACGGGGCACGGTAAACGTATCCGTAAAAAGTTTGCCACTAGAAGGTGAGGCTGCCGCGTTTGAGCTATTCACCATGAAGAAAGTTGATGACAAACCCTGGCTAGGTGAAAAGGTCGATCACCGTCGATTGTCAGAATTGATAAAGAAGTGGCATGATCTTCACGGGCGTCAATTGACCAAACCCGAACAGCGCATGGCTAAGTTAACTATGATGAGTCATGCCATGGGCGACCCTGTTGCCAGTAAGATCTGCGTCAATGACTTTGCTAACTATCGCCAAATGCGACTCGATGGGGAAGTGGAAGATGCCCAGGGCAATAAGAATAAAGTGAAGCCGCACACGGTCAATCATGAACATGCCTATTTAAATACTGTCTTCACTACGCTTAAAAAACTCGGTGAATGGACACACCCCAACCCGCTAGAGGGTCTTGAGCAATTTAAAATAGAAGACATCGAGCTGGCGTTCCTCTACCCGGAAGAAATTCCACTTATTTTAACCGAGTGTGACAACGCTAAATATAAACACCTGAAAACCATCGTACTCACTTGTTTAGCCACCGGCTGTCGTTGGTCAGAGGCCGAGGGGCTGCACGGCAGTCAAATTGCACACAATCGGATCACCTTTATTAAAACCAAAGGTAAAAGAACCGCACGGTACCGATTGCCCAAGAGTTAGCAGACATGCTCCCCAGAGTACGTGGTCCACTATTCAGGCCCTGCAGGAGATCCTTTGAGCAAGCGATAATGCGAACCGGCTTACAGTTCCCTGATAGACAAATGACGCATATCTTACGGCACACGTTTGCCAACCATTTTATGATGAAGGGTGGCAACATATTAGTGTTAAGACAGATACTCGGACATTCAGATATCAAAGACACCATGCGCTACGCCCAGTTTGCCCGATCATCTGGACGACGCCATTACCAAAAATCCGATAGCTGATTTATTAAGTTCAGCGATTTAACGATATGGGTATTGTAATCAAGTGATATTTAATACATTCACTTTGGTCATATCCGCAACATAAAAATAAGCAAGTTTACCAACACTGGCCGTAATCTTTCTTGAGTAAGCATGAGTATTCGTTTTCCCCCATCCTGGCGGCAGCGTGCTCGAACCCAACGATGCCGCAGCCTGGAAAATGCGCTCTCTGAAGAGATCATCATTGATAGGGCTAGCGCCTAATCCATAAAGGTTTCACGTAACTTGTTTTTTTGCACTTTTCCCATGGTATTACGGGGGAGTTCATCAACAAAAAATATTCGTTTAGGTTGTTTGTAACGAGCGAGCTTGTTGCTAATTTGCGTAAGAACTTCACTTTCTGAAATATTCGCTCTGTTGTTGAGTACAACGACAGCAACGACAGCTTCGCCAAAGTCTTTGTTCGCGATCCCAATAACGGCTGATTCGAGGATCTCCGGCACGTCATCCAGAGAGAGTTCCACTTCTTTGGGGTAAACATTAAAACCACCGGTAATAATCAGATCTTTGGAGCGGCCAACAATTTGGAAATAACCATCTTTATCGGCTGTAGCTAGATCCCCGGTAATAAAATAACCGTCATCAGTAAACTCCTCACGCGTTTTTTCCGGCATATTCCAGTAGCCTTTAAAGACATTAGGTCCCTTGATTTCCAAGCCACCTATGTCACCCTGAGCCATTTCTGCCCCAGTATCTGGATGACAAATACGTGCCGCTATGCCTGGCAGTGGGAATCCAACTGATCCGGGCCGTCTTTCACCATCATAGGGATTAGAGATATTCATATTGGTTTCTGTCATGCCGTAGCGTTCCAGAATACAGTGGCCAGTACGCTCGGAAAACAGCTCATGGGTTTCCGTCAACAGAGGCGCGCTGCCTGATACAAACAATCGCATGTGAGCAGTCAATGTCTGGTTAAAACGTGGGTCATTTAACAGGCGGGTATAAAATGTCGGCACCCCCATCAGGACTGTCGCATTGGGCATTTGTTCAATCATTGTATCAACATTAAAAGCGGACATAAATATGACCGAACTGCCCGCGAGCAAGGTAACGTTCATCGCGACAAACAAGCCATGAGTATGAAATATTGGCAACGCATGCAGTAATACATCGGTTGCACTAAACTGCCACAGGTCAACCAATGCTTTTGAATTAGATAACAAATTAGCATGTGACAGCATCGCTCCCTTTGGCCTCCCGGTGGTACCCGAGGTATAGAGCATTGCGGCGAGATCATCATCAGCACGCTCAACGATGTCAACCTGCCGAGTTTGTTCTCGTGCTAGCTCAGCCAGTGATCCACTGCCATCACGATTAAGTGTCATCACGGTCGCACCGACAGTGTCGGCAATATCAATGATACCGGCATACTTACTTTCGTCACACAATAACACTGCGGGGCGTGCATCATTGAGAAAATACGCTAGTTCCGTTGTGGTATAGGCAGTATTGAGCGGTAAATAAACGGCGCCAATCTGTACACTGGCAGCATAAATCGCCAGCGCTTGCGGCGTTTTATCAACCATAACCGCGATTCGGTCACCAATATCCACGCCCACATCCTGCAAGACCGCAGCAAATCGATTGGCAGTCGACAGGAAATCATCATAGCTTATATGTTCGCCGTCAGTCATTCTCAAAAAAATATCGCTGCACCCTTGGTGTGGTTTGAATAACGCGTCATATAATATGTTTGTCATAATGTCAGATTCCTCAAAATAATCTCAAGACAGGAAATAGGTTTTAATGATCCTGTAAAGCGGTAATACCTTTGGTAACGGCAACTATATTGTTATTGCTATAAGCCTCGTGATTCGCCTCAAGACTGGATAAATCATAGAGATAATTAACCATGATCCCACTAGATTGACGCAGACCTTTGTCAGAAAGATCTGCCAGCCAGTTTATTTGTTTTAAGATCGCGCCATTACCCAAATGAAAACGGGCAACCGGATCTAAAGGTTTGCCGAGCTTATTTTTGGCGGTAAGGAAATAAGTCGCTACTAGTTTCATCAACCGATCCCGATGTTGTTCGCCCTGATCTCTCCATTGTTGTAGGCTCAATTCGTTGATGGTTAAATACAGCTGATTGATTTCACCATCCGGATTTTGTTTCGCTTGTTCTCGTGCCTGGCTCCCGAACCATTTCATGAATCCTGGCACAGGAGACAAGGTGACAAAAGTTTTGACATTGGCAAGCTCATTTGACAACTCTTCAACCACCTGTTTAATCAAAAAGCTACCGAACGAAATCCCTTTAAGTCCTCGCTGGCAGCTGGAAATGGAGTAAAAAACTGCAGTATCGGCGTTCAATTCACTGAGCTCAGGTCTATCTTCGGCTAACACGGTTTGAATGGATTGTGGGATCCCTTCACACAGGGCAACCTGGACGAAAATCAGTGGTTCGGTTGGCATCGATGGATGAAAAAAAGCAAAACAACGTCGATCAGACGGTAGCAAGCGACGGCGCAGATCATCCCAATCATTAATGGTGTGGACCGCTTCATAGGCAATAATTTTTTCGAGAATTTCAGCGGGTGTCGACCAATTTATCGGTCTTATCATTAGAAAACCGCGATTAAACCACGACATAAACAAATGCTGAAAATCGATATCGGTTTTGCTGATCTCGGGGTTATCCGCGGTTAAGTCCAATAGATCTGTACGCATCCTCACCAACTGCTCGGTTGCCCCACTGACTAAGTTTAAGCGGCGCAGTAATTCCTGACGTCGAGGTTCTGTTGCTTTGAGTAGGGCGTAGAGATTAGCCGACGAGTCATTGGTATCGTAAGCTTGAACAGCGTCAATAATATCACAAGTTGAGATGTCGAAATTGTCGGTAAGATCCCGGAAAAATCGGCATTGATCAGCCTGACTGGTTTCACTGTATTTATTGAGAATACTGTTAGCCAGTTTCGCTACCGTCACTTCGCTGTTTTCTACCAGCAATGCCTCACATAAATCATTAAGTTGTCTTTTATCTTGATCCTTACCCAATTTTACAGATTTGCTGAATATGTTAGCGAACATATCATGTAATATTCTGCCATAATTCATTGCTTATCCCTCACCATTAATCACATCAGACCACGTACCATAAAAAACAACACTGAAGGTGCAAGCAAACACCCCACACCGGTATAGAAAGTAGCCGTCATTGCACCATAAGGAACGAGTTTGGGATCGGTCGCAGCAAGGCCGCCAGCCACACCGCTGGTTGTCCCCATCAATCCGCCGTAAACCATAGCCGCCTGGGGATTATCTAGCCCGATATGACGAGCAAAAAGCGGTGTCCCTACCATCACCAGCACTGACTTTACCAGTCCGGCGGCAATGCTCAGTGCTATGACTTCGCTCGATGCCCCCAGGGCCGCACCAGTCACTGGCCCAACGATATAGGTCGCTGCACCGGCGCCAATAGTCGTCACAGAGACAGCATCGGTATAACCAAAAACCACGGCGACAACCGCCCCAACGACGAAAGAAAGCACCACGCCAATAATCACCGAAGAGGCGCCGACTAAACCGGCCTTTTTTAAGTCATCGGTATCGACACCGAAGGCCGTTGCAATTATCGCAAAATCACGAAACATCGCACCGCCCATTATAGAAACACCTGCCAGCAGTGGATAGTCTGCAACACCTTTACTCCCCCCAGTATCGAGTCCGGCGAAATAAGCCAGCAATAAACCAAGCGTTATCGCAATCGCAGAGCCGTGAATTCGGCCAAAGGTTAATTTGCTGGAGATCAGATACGAAAACCAAACAACGACACCAACAAACAAGAAAGCAATAATCAGGCTATCTTTACGGATAATACTGTCAAGGGCTGTGGTAATCATGAGTTTTCCCTTTCCTGTTTGTTAGAAACCGTCTCTGAACTTTCCCCGAATGAGCCCTTATTTGCTACGCTTTGCCCCCATCGGGTCAACACAGGGATCAATGCGAAACTGGCGGCAACAGAAAGTACTCCAGCAACCAGAGCGACAGGACCTGCGGACACGGCGGCTAATACGTTTTGTTTGGCTGTCATCGCAACAATTATCGGAATATACATCGCGCTCCAAAAACTGATGCCGATGGCCGTGTCATTATGCAATTTAAATGGGCGGTCACCACTACTGCCTCCTCTTCGACCATAAAAGTGAATAAAGGTGACTAGCAGCAAAATTGCGATACCCACACCACCAATATTCGCCTTCACTCCAAGTAATTCACCCAGAATATTCCCCAGATACAAGCCCAAAAGCATGCACACTGAGAGTAGAGCCACACCGTAAACAACCATAAACCTTACCTTTATTATACTTACGTTAATTGTTAGAAAAGAGTCAACAGACGTCACTTGGGGGTTAGGTAATTCCAGTATATTTTTTGGATGACGTTACGACCCAGAAAATAATTAAACAGGTAAGCACGTTTAAACAATTCATCATTTACACCCCATACCATTAACAATCGAATTTATTAATATACATATATTAATGCTGCCATCTAGCATCGTTTTGTATCCTTGGGGTTTCTTATTAACGGGGATCAGCCTCTGTTGCACGGCTAGCAGATCCCTGCTAAGGCGTTTATATCTGTAGATATAGCCCTATATTTAGTGATATCGCCATTACGGAAAATTCATCTTCAAACGGTAGATAGTGAATGTTCCGTATGTTTAACTATTGACCTTATGGATTGCTTAACCTTTATATATATTGTCACGTTCTAGGAAGATGCAGAGAAGAACTTTTACCTTTTCTTTGCACTGATGACATATTACCTTTGGTTTAACCACTTCAAATATATAAGCTATATGAGATCCTACAGTAAAACCTACTTCACTCTGCACGTTACCTTCCTCCACAACGCCCAACAAACTTGTATTATAAGTTAACTCACTCTAGGAATTAACACGTCACTTATAACAACCAATAACCTCTATAGATATTATTAACTGCTGCACAACTTCTTTAACTCAGATTACTCACGTAGCGATTTAAAGTCGACAGAAGAAAATTAACCTTAACTTTACCTCCTAATACACAACGTACGCAAAACCAAAAAACAAATCAATTAATTAATTAGTTCCAACTCAATTCAAAAACAAGCATAGGAATCACATCATTTAATTCATAGAAATAAAGTCGAAACACTGCAGATACAAACAAAACAACACAAAGCCAGCAGAACACCATAGTATCCAACTTGTAATGTTTATATAGATAAAATTAATATCCCACAAACAATGGTGACATTATTAACGTTCAACTACTCAATTATAAATATTACGCACCGTCATTTATAAAGTTACATGGACCAATTAATATTTTCTACCACCAATTAAAAATTTAATTAAGGAAGTGTATGAAATTCTCAAAATCATTAATTTTTATATCTATGACACTCGCTAATATGGCCTTCGCAGATGATAGCGACCTTATAGGCACACCAGCAGAACAACAAGTAAGAGTAGACAATCTCAATATTTATACTCAATCTACAGGCGCGGATAGAGGTGAGCTGTTATTTACTCAAAGCCAAGTTGAAGCTATCACCAATTCCGCTTGTGCTAATTCTCTGGCCTACTTAGCTGACAAATACAGTAATAACGCCGCCACTATTGGTAACTTCATAACGATGAATTCTAAAATGCATTCATTACCTGAGTCATATATCGGTGTCTATCCCCTAAACCCTGATACCCCCGAAGGTGAAGACCCATCTGCACTAAACCCTTGGGAGGGAGGCACCCCAGCCCAACTATTTCAACGCACTATCGATGTCTTTACTAACTGGTGTCAGTTTTTACCTGATATTGAGGGTGACAAGGATACTGGCCTTGCCTACATTCAAGAGTTTGCTTGGTTTTATTACCGAAATGACTTAGCAAAATTATGGGTCCAAGGTGAAGATCCTGAGGGAGGGCTTTTAGGTGAATATGTAGGCTATAACTTCGTGAACAGTTTTACTACTGAGCGCGGCACCTATATGGACTCTTCGGATTCTCTTGGACTGGTAGATAATTGGACTACAGATGATAGAATTGAAATCGAAGATTATACTGTTCCAGAAGGTGGATTCAGTAGTTGGAATGATTTCTTTACTCGCAGTATCATCATTGATGTCGATGCCGACTCCGGCGCACAAACCATCAGAGATCGACCCGTCACAAAGCCTGATGAAGATTATATTATCTCTTCACCAACAGATTGTATCATGAACCCGCTCACTCAGGTGTTGAGTATGGATGATACCCTTATCACTGAAACCGCCTATATTGAAAATCCATTAGAGTTAAACGATGTGATCGATGTAAAAAATACCCCAATCAGTATCAAGTCTTTATTGGGAGATGCTACCAACGAAATGAAAAATCATTTTGTCGGTGGAACGGGCTTATCTTGTGTCTTGATGCCAAACACTTACCACAGTTTTCATACGCCAGTATCAGGAGAAGTCATCTATAAAGAGGTCGTTAACACTGGCACTTATGGCTATCCTGATTTCGTTAACTGGGTTCCATTATCGGGTAACGTCGGCCGCTCTGGCACTGATTTTTCTCAATTCCAAAAATTCCAACGCGGTGTTGTCATTATTGAAGTTCAATATGATGCAATAGACGATGAAGGGCAAACGGTATCCAAGACAGGGTATGTAGCCTCCATTCCGGTTGGGTTAGATACTATTGGCTCAGTGGTATTATCCGATGAATTTATCGTCGGCGACACTGTAAAGCGCGGATTCACCCGCTTAGGTAATTTTAGATACGGCGGCTCTTTGGATATATTATTATTCTCAAAAGGCATGGTTGCGCCTGCTATACAAACCCGCTTAGGGGCGCAGATTGCAATTATAGATGCAGGTACAACACCTGAAGTCTCTCCTGCTATACCGGCCAGTAATAGCGGGATCTAAACAACACGCTCAGCTTATGTGCCTCTTTGTACTTGGTTGCTAAGAGGCATTTTACTTTACCACGTCCCCATTTAATGAATCGCGGAGTGCTTATGCGTTATTTAAACAGTTTAAGTCAACCTCATTTAACAGCCTGGATGAGCATAGGTATCATTGTTTGTTTGTTGGTTACAATCTCATTCAGTTTTGCTTGCACTAAACTGGTTTGGGACACAGATGACTTTGGGGTCATCATCTCCAGAACCGAAGATTTCGGTTTCCCAACAGAGCCCAGCCTGGAAGTGAGGGCTAAGGGACAAACCTATAAGGACCCGAACTCAAATAACCCTGTGATCTGGACGTCAAAATACAGCAGTATTATATCTACGTTAGCCCATTTTACCGCCGTTGAGGGCATCAATGAAGCCGGACTGTCTATGAGTGCCCTGTCACTAGATGAGGAAACCAATACCCGCCCCATAGAAGGACAACAAGATTTAATGAACACCTTGCTAGTCCCTTACGTTGTAGATAACTTTAAAACGGTCAATGAGGTCGTCAACAACATAGGTAAAATCAATATTTATAAACACCTGTTGAATGGTTCAATTGTCGGTGGCCATTATATGGTTCAAGATAAATCTGGAGATTCAGCGGTGATTGAGATTTTAGACGGAAAATTTAAGATTTATCATGGTCCGGAAAATAATGTGCTCACCAATAGTCCAGCTTATAACTTCCAATTGAAAAACTGGGAAAAATTAAAACCCAAGAGTACCCGTGACATAATAGGTTCCTTCCCTTTACCCGGGAATGCAGAAAGTTCACAGCGATTTGTCCGAGGTAAATATATGTTGGAGGCTTTACCCACTCCTACAAGCTATATCAACGCCATCCTTACCCTAGAAAGCGCCTTACCGAGTTCAGCCATTAATATTCCCTATAAACATAAGAAGGGGAAAATGATAAAAACGGCGTCTCAGTACAGTATAACTTATGGGTTAAATCAGAAAATAATTTATTTTCAGTATCGGTACCAAAATAGTTTCACGCTATTTAGCACTGATTTTAATAAGTTGAATGATGGTAAGAATTATACTCTAGATGCGACACGCGCAGATCTTGCTGGCGATGTCACGGGTGAATATAAAGAAGGTCTAGGTGTTATGCAATTATATCTGGTTAAACATAGCTAGCCCGTTATTCCTTCATGGGGGTTTGTTGAAGTTAACTAGTCCATTCTCACCATTCGTTTTATGTCTAAACGCACGAATTCAAATAACCGGCGACAAATTTAAATGACAACACTAAAAACATCAGCTGACCAACCTCCAAAGGCATAATGATGATATTTGGGACACAAGCTCAATACTTCAGAAAGACTATGATTAGAGATAGAAATGCAAATAAATCAGACTGTAATAACACAGTATTTTGAGTCTAGACAAGGAGCGACTATGTTTCATAAATATTTAGTGATAATATTTCTATCATTAATCCTTTCAATTATTGGTGGTTGTAATAGTTTATCTGAAACGCAAAAAGTGACCATAATACGTGACACTTACGGTACACCACATATTTACGCAGATACCCATTATGGACTATTTTATGGTTATGGATATGCGATTTCTCAAGATAGACTCTTCCAATTAGAAATGGCAAAGCGAAGCGCTCAGGGAAATGTTGCACAAGTCATGGGGCAAGCATATCTTCCTCTGGACATCAAGATTCGAGAACACTACAACCCACATACTATTCATGCTGCAATGCTTAAGTTATCACAAGCAGACTCCGCCATTTTTAAAGGGTACGCAGATGGCATTAACCAATGGATAGTTAAGATAAATCGATCACCAGACACATTAATGCCAAAACAGTTTATTGATCATCAGTTTACTCCGACAACATGGACTGAATTTGATGTGATCATGGTATTTGTTGGTTCTATGATAAACAGATTCGGTGATTATAATACCGAACTCGACAACCAGCAGCTTTTAATGGCTCTCATGAATAAGCATGGTTCCAACAAAGCGAATGAAATTTTTAACATGTTGTTACCTCACATGAGTAAAGATGCCATAGATACCATTGCTCCCGGTGAGTGGTCAGTTACTGGCAGAGATCGTTATAAAACCGAATTAGTTAACAGATTAGAAGGCAAAAATACTGCTTCCTCCCCGTTACTGACAGCTAAAATACAACCTACAGTGTCGACATCTGGCCGTCATGGTACTTTGAGATGGCAAGGTTTTAATGAGGCGCCGTTTAGTAACATTCTTATTCTGGGAAAAAACAAACTTAAAGACGCTGAGGCAGTGCTTATTAATGGTCCTCAATTTGGTTTTTATCGTCCAGCCTACACGTATTCTGTTGGACTTCACGGGGCTGGCTACAACGCAGTGGGCAACTCTCCTGCAGGGTACCCGCTTATCCAGTTCGGTCACAATGATCACATATCATGGGGCAGTACTTGGGGAGCGGGAGATAACGTCGACATCTTTCAGTTAACGTTAGATCCTCAAGATAGCAAAAAATACCTTTATAAAGGATTGTATATTCCTTTCGAACAAGAAAAACAGATCATAAAAGTCAAAAATCAACCAGATAAATCCATCACAGTCTATCGCTCTGTTTATGGCCCAGTGATTAAATACCAAGCCAAACAAGGCATCGCCTATGCAAAAAAAAGAGGTTGGGCTGGAAAAGAGTTATCCACTTTATTGTCATGGAATAAAGTCTCTAAAGCACAAAACTACCAACAATGGGCAGACTATGTTGCAGAGAGCGCAATCAATGTTAATTGGTATTATGTCGACCAATCAGGGAATATTGGTTACACATTAGGGGGATTTTATCCCGTTCGTCGACCGGGCTTTGATGGCAGAACCCCGACTCCTGGTGATGGCAGTGCAGATTGGCTTGGCTTGTATCCCTTTCATACCAATCCTCATGTCCTTAATCCAATCAGTGGTTACATTGCCAACTGGAATAACCGTCCGGCGGCTGGCTTTCCAAATCCTGATCAGTGGTGGTATAACTGGAACACCATAGATCGCGCACTAGAGCTCACCACACAGGTAGATGCTAATTCAACACTCTCTCCTAAAGCAGCTTGGGAGGTCATGAAACACGCAGCATTTGTTGACCCTAATGCGCGTCATTTTGTCCCTTCATTAATCTCATTAGCACAAAACAGTAATGTACCGTTACACCGACAGGCTGCTAACATCCTTACTCATTGGGATTATAGTAATACCGATAATAATAATGATGGAAAATATGATAACCCAGGTTCAACACTATTTAGAGCATGGCTTAAAGAGGCCCTTAGAATCACTTACTCTGCTGTCATCCCAGACAGTCATCTACACTGGTTCACTAACCCGGGATATGGCAATAAAGATAAATTAATGACCAACAGCTATAACATTTCAATCGGCACTAAAGTGCTTAACACAATCTGGACCAATTCAAGTCTATTTAATCACCAAGATAGCAACAAAATTCAGCTTGATTCCTTAACGGCAGCAATAAAGACTTTGACCCTGCAATACGGTGAGAACAATCAAACTTGGCTTGAAAACGTCGATACATTGCGTTTTAACAATAAAAACTATATTGGTGTACCGCAGGCGAATGATGATGAAACACTCGATACGCCCATAGCGCTTAATCGTGGTACTGAGAATAATATGACGGTATTTTATACCAATAAAGTGGCAGCCTATGAAGTCGTTGCACCTGGCCAGTCAGGGTTCATAGACCCTCATGGTTTAAAAGCCAAGCACTACAATGATCAATATAAAAACTTCATTAACTTTCATCTAAAACCCGTTAGTAATGAATACGATAATCTAAAAATAGACAGCACTGACAAAACGGTACTTGTCATTCCATTGTCTGGTTCTGTCAAACCTTCACAGCGTAATGAGTCACAATAATATGGCTAAAGAGGTATGACACTGGCCTTAACCCGTTTTCTCATTGAGTTCAACGACGGTTAACAGTGTTGTATCTGACGCAAGTAGTGACAACGAATTATTCACCAACGTCTAGCAATCAACAAGGTATAAACAGGGCCTACGCTAAGTCTTAACCCAAACATCAGCCCTTAATAATGACGATCATTGTAAAGCCAGCTTCTCGCTTGTTTCAACTAAGCGCTCCAGTATAGGGGCAATGACCCAATGGCCTTTGCCAGTCAATTTTTTAAATCCCTTTATTATTGCCACAAGCTCAGCTAACCCGAATTCATCTGCATAGAACATCGGTCCCCCCAGGTAACGAGGAAATCCATAACCATTAAGCCATATCACATCGATATCACTAGCACGGTCAACAATACCTTCTTCCAGAATATAAGCCCCTTCATTAATGAGAGCAAATATCAAGCGATACTGAATTTCTTCATCGCTAATATCACTACGCTGCACGACTCCCAACCTATCAGCCTCTGCAGATAAAAACGTTAACACCTCAGCATCCTCTATCCTGCTCCCGTTGTCCTTATCGTATCGATAAAAGCCAGCAGCGGTCTTTTGGCCTAAACGGTTAGCCTCAACCATAAGATCTGCCGCTCTGAAATAGTGCGGATCATTGCTATAGCCCCCATTCTCTTGCCGTGCTTTATAGGCTATGTCAATGCCGGACATATCATTCACAGCTAACGGCCCCATTGCCATGCCCCATTGTTGCAGCGCTCGATCAATCTGGCCAGGTGTCGCCCCTTCAAGTAACAAAGCGTTAGCCTCTCGCCCATAGCAGGCATACATTCTATTGCCGACATAACCATAACAGACTCCAACAGCCACACAGACTTTGCCTATTTGCTTACCCAGCGCCATGACCGTTTTCAGACTTTGTTGATCGGTCTTATCGGCGCGGACCACTTCCAGAAGTTTCATGATATTAGCAGGACTGAAAAAATGCATGCCTAACACTTTATGAGCTCGATGGGTGGATTGCGCTATTTCATTGATATCTAAATATGACGTGTTGCTCGTGAGTATGGTCTCAGGCTTACATACCTCATCTAAAATTGAGAAGATCTGTTTTTTCACCTCCATGGATTCAAAAGCCGCTTCCACCACCAAATCCACATCGCCTACGTCTCGGTATTCACACGTACCTGTTATCAACGCCATAGCCTCCGTTAACTGAGCCCCACTGATGATCCCCCGCTTGACAGATTGATGGAAACGGCTTTCTATCGCACTCAGTCCTTTTGCTACACTCTCTTGCTTCATATCTAATAAAACGACGGCAATACCAGCCTGAGCAAAACACATAGCAATACCGACCCCCATAGTACCCGCCCCAATAATGGCGACAGAATGAATCTTCAATGCCAGTGCATCATCTTCATATTTGGTCAGCTTAGCCGCCATACGTTCAGCAAAAAAAGCATGACGCATAGCGTGTGATTGAGCAGAATTTCGACATTCATTAAACAATCTTCGTTCTTCTTGCATAGCTTGTTCAAATGGTAATGACAACACATTTTCAATGGAGTCGATAGCATATTGGGGGGCCTGCTGTCCGCGCATCTTCTTAGCTATCTTTGACCGCCAGAGACTAAACAATTGAGCATATTCTTGATGATGTGCTATAACAATTTTCGATGTTCGCCGTATGTTTTTTTGTTGAACGAGCACATTACGACTAAATTCAATAGTACGTTCGAGTAACGCTGCACTATCATCAACAGTGAGATCGATCACTCCTGTATCAGATAACGATTGCACCGATTTGGGCTTACCCGAGGTGATCATCTCAAGTGCCAATTCAATCCCCCCAATACGAGGTAATAATTGTGTCCCACCGGCGCCGGGAATGAGGCCTAACGTCACCTCTGGTAATCCAAGCTTAGTTCCGCTAACAGCGACCCGATAATGGCATGACAAAGCCAATTCAAACCCTCCTCCAAGCACAGTCCCAAACAATGCTGCGACTATTGGCTTGGTGCACTGATCAATTTTTTCCAGCACATAGGGTAATTGAGGTTCGAGAGGAGGATGACCAAACTCAGAGATATCTGCGCCGGCTATGAAAGTTCGCCCATCGCATTTAATCACTATACATGTAACGCTATTATCGGTGGTCGCTCGCTCTATACATTCAACCAATCCCTTTCTCACCGCCTGAGATAATGCATTAACAGGGGGATTATTAATACTAATAACGGCAATATCACCATCATGGGATAAGGTTACCGGATCCGCTGACTTATATTGTAAAGCATCCATATTTCCTCCTATGTATAAAAGACGGCTCGATGAAAATCCGTCACCTAAAACCTCAGGTTTAATAGCCTAAGATGTGTCTTATCAATTTTTATGACTGGTCATTGATGATTAAGTAAGACGAGTGTATTCACTGATCTGAATCTTAGGGGCTATATTAGTAAAATTAATGATGTCTTTTAACAAATGGCTGCCAACCTCATCATAAGCCGTCATAAATTGTTTAACCGAATCGAAAAGCAGATAGCCGATCGCAATGTAAGGCGCGGCTTGAGGTCCATTTTTCACTTTCGCTTCATCTATTTCCACATCAATAAGCCCTAAGCCTTGATACGCGTTGATAACTAACGGCATGTGTTGATTGCGATAATAATCACAATCAAAATGCTTATCGGGTTCGTTGGGATACATCACGGCTATCCGGATCATTGTCTGCTCCTCTTGAATAAATAGTTAACTGTTAATCAAACCACCGAAACGCGTATAAAAATGGGGAGACGCATCAGGGAGAGTGCCTTGAGCATTATTGAGGTTTTGCTGAATATACAACAGAGATGACTTGGCCAGTAATTTATAGCTTCGTTGCACGAGATCCTGTGCCTCGTATCCAACCCAGCCTTGGGGGAGCATGGCATTGGGGAAATCAGGGTCTCGTAACAGTATGCGTCTAAAATCATGGACCATAGCCAGTCGCAACATAAAACAATCACGTGGTTCGGGTAAGTTCGAAAATATCTTTTGACACCAGGGGCGATAAAAAGCCAAGAAATCAGTGTAATACCCTTCAAGTTCAGTAAACTTCCACAATGATTTAGTTAACCCCTTGAGCGCGCCTTGAGAATAGAGATCAGCAGTCGTTGCCTTGAATACGACAACGTCGTTAAGTATGTTTAACTCATGAATAACTTCATCCAAAGATGAACGCTGTGATGAGGGGTGTGCGAACAATCCCGAGCTTAGCGCATTAAATCCCAGCCAAATAAGACTCTTGCGAAACTCTTCTTTTTTATCATCTGCTATTGAAACCAGTAAAACCAGCGTCCAGGTATGGTCCCATTCACCATGGTCACTCGCATAAATCCGCCGGGAAGCTTTCTCGTAATGTCCCGTGGCAGATTCTGTCAAACAATAGTAGCTACAACGCCCTACTTTATTCACCTGTAGCCAATCGCTTTGTACTAAGCGATAAACGGCGGTACGCACCTGGCGTTCATTAAAGCCAAATGGCTCTAATGCCGTTATCAGACTCGAGAGCCACACCCAATTACCATGTTGAGAAATTACATCTCCAAAAACTGTGACCACCATAGAGGTACAGCTCACACCCTGTTGTTTTATGTGTAGGCTAATATCGTCTGTCCGCTTGCTAATCGATGTCAAAACACGTCCTATAATGAGTTATTAGAATGTGAGCAGTTTAACTCACTGTCGATATCTTACTTACTATTATCGTTCATCAAAACTCACGACAAGCTCATCCGATAATGGATGTGCCTGACAAGTTAAAATGAACCCTTGTTCAATTTCATGGGCTGCTAACCCATGGCTAATATCCATGTCCACTTTGCCTTTAATCACTTTGGCCTTGCAGGTGGAACACACACCAGCTTTACAGGAGAAAGGTAAGTCAAGACCATTTTCAATTCCAGCATCTAAGATATTTGACCCGACTGTTGCCAACTCAAAATTGATGGCTCGGCCATCAGATATCAAGGTCAATTGACTGGTCTTATTCTCGCCATATTCATGTACACGTTGAAGCGATTTTTCTAAAATCACTTCCGAGTCCACGGCTGAATGAGCAAACAACTCGTAATGGATTTGTGACTGGTTTAATCCCTCGAGCCTAAACCCTCGTGAAACTTCAGAAATCATCGATTCTGGACCACAGATAAATACGTAAGCTGTATTATGGATATCGATCATTTTTTTCTTTTGCAGTTGATATCCTTTGTCATTATCTATCTTGCCGTTAAGCACATCTGAACCTTGATCTTCCTGACTCATGATATTGATCCACTTGAATCGTGCTAAGTAACGGTTTTTTATGAAACTTAACTCCTCTTTAAACATAACCGACTTGGTTCGTTTATTACCATATATTAAGGTCACCTTACTCTGGTCAGACGATGATAAAATAGATTTTATTATCGATAAAATGGGGGTTATACCACTGCCAACAGCAAGGCACATATAGCTGTTAGTATCGTCAGCATAGAGTAACGGGTAGAAGTTACCTTGGGGAGGTAGTACTGATACTATATCGCCGACCTTAAAGTGATCATTAGCATAGTTTGAAAATTGACCATGTTTGATTCGTTTTATCCCAACACGCAGATGAGTATCATCAACCCCCGAACAAATAGAGTACGCTCGGCGGATCTTCTGGCCGTCAAGCGCTATTTCTAATGTCAAAAACTGACCAGGCTTGAATCTAAATACGTCCTTCAACGCCTGCGGCACTTCAAAACTGATGCATACAGCACTTTCTGTTTCAGGCTGAACTTGTGATATTTTTAATGAATAAAGCTGAGTACTAGACATAATATACCTTTAGGTTTTGCTATTTTGTCATTTAAATATGTTTAAACAGATCAAATGGTTCCAAGCAACGGTGACATTTAAACAACGCTTTACATGAAGTGGAACCAAACTCGCTGATCAGACTGGTATCATCACTGCCACAGTGGGGACATAACGCTCTGGTGTCTTCATCGACAATATTTGATTCTGTTGCCACCACATCCTCAGGTGCTGCGATACCAAAGCTTCTGAGGTGGTCACGCCCCCTAGCCGTCATCCAATCAGTAGTCCAAGCGGGTGAAAGCTCCACAACCACCGAGACTTTTTTAATACCAAAAGAGACTAACGCGTGGTGGATATCTTCAGACATCACATCCATCGCGGGACAACCTGAATAAGTCGGGGTAATGATCACTGTCACTTGCTCACCCAGCCGCTTGATATCTTTCAGCACACCAAGATCCCACAGTGATAACACAGGTATTTCAGGGTCGGTGACCCGATCTAATACCGCCCACAGCTCAGGGACGGCCGAATGACGACGATATTGTTCTCGTTCAAATTGAACCGGTGATTTAGTCGGAATTGCCAACATGACGTTACCACCTAGCATCGGGAATCGATCGATGAACAAACTGTAGCTCGGTCAAGATATGTCCCAAGTTTTCAGTATGGTAACCTTCACGGCCACCGCGCACCGACCATTGTGCCTCAGGCAGTTTGAGCCCGCTCTGTGATATTATTGCAGTGATATCCTGTTCCCATGCCTGTTTAAAACGAGCACAATCTACGGCAACCCCTCTATCAATAAGGCGTTGCTCTAATTCATCCTGTTCAAACATTTCATGGGTATAACCCCAGATATCATCTAACGCATTCTGCATCCTCAGCTTACTTTCGGCAGTGCCATCACCAAGACGTAAAGTCCATTGTTTACTCCTGCGACTATGGTATGAGGTCTCTTTAGCGGCTTTATGGGCAATGGCAGATAATTGCGCTTCACTTGACTGTTTCAATGCCTCGAGATAGTACACATTATAGAGATCAACGATAAGTTGACGCACTGTGGTATAAGCAAAATCTCCCCGGGGTAATTCATTAATTAAGTGATTTTGATACTGGCGTTCATCACGAAGATAAGCATAATCATCTTCAGATTTAACGTTCATCTCACCGCATTGATTGTGAATATCAGCAGCGAGACTATAATACATCCTCGCACGGCCAATATAATCAAGAGCGATATTACCCTGTGCAATATCTTCTTCTAAAAAAGGTCCATTGCTGACCCATTCAGAAAGGCGATGACCCAATATTAAAGAATCATCCCCAAGACGAATAGCATACTGTATAAGATCTTGTTGTTCTGCAGATACATTCATACCAATTAACTTCCTACATGTTGGTGACAGCTTTGGGGATCGGATAATAGGCAGCATGGCGATACGGTTTATCATCTGAGGGGGCGAAAAAACTATCACAATCATCTTCTTGCGATGCACAAATATCATTTGACTTAACCACCCAAAGACTCACACCTTCACTGCGGCGGGTATAGACATCTCTTGCATATTCCAACGCTTGCTCTTGATCCTCAGCATGTAAACTTCCGACATGTTTATGATCTAAACCACGCTTCGAGCGTACAAAAACTTCAAACAAGGCTAAATTTTCTACATTCATCATAATCTCCAGTCTATTGCCGTCTGTTCTATGCGACATGTTGAGCTTTAATGTGTTTATTTTTATACGCAGCCATCGCCTCACGTACCCAAGTCCCTTCTTCATGTGCCTTAATATGATGTTGAATACGCTGACGATTACAATGACCATTACCATTGATGACAGCGTAAAACTCGTCCCAATCGAGTTCACTACTATCGTAGTGACCTCTCTCCTCATTCCATTTCAGGTTTTTATCCGGATGTTCAAGGCCTAAAAACTCTATTTGACTCACGGTTTGATCAATGAATTTTTGCCGCAGATAATCGTTAGTCTCACGCTTAATTTTCCATTTCATGGATTTAGCAGAATGCGCAGATTCAGAATCATGTGGGCCAAACATCATAAGGGCAGGCCAGTAAAATCTATTGAGCGAATCTTGCGCTAAACATTTTTGCTTTGAAGAACCTTGGGCAAGCTCTATCATCACCTGATAACCTTGACGCTGATGAAAGCTTTCTTCTTTACAAATCCTAACCATGCTACGCGCATAAGGGCCATAAGAAGTTCGTTGTAATGAAACTTGATTAACAATAGCCGCACCGTCAACGAGCCAACCAATCGCTCCCATATCTCCCCACGTTTGAGCAGGATAATTAAAAATTGATGCATATTTGGCGCTGCCATCCTGCAAAGCAGCGATGAGTTCACTGCGAGATACGCCTAAGGTCTCAGTCGCACTGTAGAGATAGAGTCCATGCCCTGATTCGTCCTGTACTTTAGCCAATAACACCGCTTTTCGACGCAAAGAAGGCGCCCTTGTGATCCAGTTCCCCTCGGGTTGAGTGCCTATGACCTCTGAATGCGCATGTTGTGACATTTGCCGGATAAGGTTTTTACGGTAAGTGTCTGGCATCCAATCTTTAGGCTCAATTTTTTGTTCATCCTCAATTCTTTGCTGAAAAATAGCGTCAAGCTCAGCTTCAGTCTTACTATGCTTGCTCATTATTAGACCCTCTCAATAATCAGTGCGATACCTTGGCCAACTCCAATACACATGGTGCAAAGTGCATAACGACCATTGACACGATGTAGCTGATACATCGCTGTAGTCACCAGCCTTGCCCCACTGGCGCCTAACGGATGACCCAGCGCAATGGCGCCACCGTTCGGATTAACATGCGCCGCGTCATCTTCAATGCCCAACTCGCGAAGGACCGCCAGTCCTTGTGCAGCAAACGCTTCATTAAGCTCAATGATATCCATCTGCTCTAAACTTAATCCGGTTCTAGCAAGCACTTTACGGGTCGCCGAAACAGGGCCAAATCCCATAATTCTGGGCTCAACGCCTGAAGTAGCCATGCCGATCACACGGGCTTTGGGAGTTAAGTTATGCTGTTTGACACCAGAAGCTGACGCCAGTAGCAAGGCACAGGCGCCATCATTGACCCCAGATGCATTCCCCGCGGTGACGCTCCCCCTTTCACGAAATGGAGTCGATAACCCTGCCAATGTTTCAATACTACTTATACGCAAGTGTTCATCGGTATCAAAAATGACATCAGGTTTCTTACGTTGTGGAATAATCACAGGTGCAATTTCCTGAGCAAAAATACCGTCTTTTTGGGCCCTAGCCGCACGTTGTTGACTATTAAAGGCAAAGGCATCTTGTGAAGCGCGATCTATACCAAACTGAGCTGCGACATTTTCTGCCGTTTCAGGCATTGAATCGACACCGTAGGCTTGTTCCATTAATTTGTTAACAAAGCGCCAACCCATCGTGGTATCACACATTTCGGCATTGCGACTATAAGCACTATTGGCCTTTGCAACGACAAAAGGCGCTCTAGACATAGACTCGACTCCGCCTGCAATGATGAGATCCGCCTCATCGGCTCGAATCGCCCTCGCCCCCGTTCCCACCGCATCCATGCCAGATCCACATAAACGATTAAGAGTGATCCCCGCTGCCTCAATGGGTAAACCAGCGAGTAATCCGCTCATGCGAGCCACATTACGATTATCTTCACCCGCTTGATTGGCGCAGCCAAAATAAACATCATCCAGCATGCGCCAATCTACCCCTTGATTACGTGCTATAAGTGCCTTGATTGGCACAGCACCCAGATCATCGGCCCTAACACTCGCGAGGCTCCCGCCGTAGCGGCCAAAAGGTGTTCTTATTGCGTCGCAAATAAAAGCATCATTCATTTTTATTCCTTAACTCATTGGGGAAGTACAGTACGCTTTATCCTGGTAGAATTACCTTTAAACAGTGCAACAGTTTGATTATCTTGATTACACATCTGTACCAGATAAATCCCTGTACGCCCGCCTTGATGTGACAGTTTGGCGTGTGCAGTTAACACATCCCCTTTTAACGCTGGCAATATATAATCAATGGTGCAACTTGCGGCCACAGCGGCTTGGTTCTGTGAATTACAGGCAAGCGCAAATGCGGTGTCGGCCAAGGAGAATATATATCCACCATGGCAGGTAAGATGACCATTTAGCATCGCACCAGTGACGGTCATACTCGCCGTGGCGCAACCCGAAGATACCCTGTCAATGTGAATACCCAGTATTCTTGACGCGGTATCATTTGCCATCATGTACTCGGCACAGGCTTGGGCTAATGCTTGTTCCTTTTCGGTATAGTCCATTATCTTGTGTCCCTATTGACCCATAAAATCAGGCAAACGCTTTTCCTTGAAGGCACTCACACCTTCTCGATAATCATCCGACTGCCCCAATGTCTGCATCGTTTCTCGTTCTAATTCCAATTGGTGATGCAGCGGATTTGAGAAAGATCCATTCAATAATGTTTTAATCGACGCTAAACCTTTGGTAGGTTGAGTTGCTAAATGCCGAGCCATTGTTAAGGCTTTATCCATTAATAGCTCGTCATCAACACAATCCCAGATCATGCCCCATTGCAGTGCTTGCTCAGCACTCAACTTATCACCAAGCAGCGCTAGCCCTTTAGCACGAGGCAGACCAAGAGCACGGGGCAGGTTAAATGTGCCGCCAGAATCAGGAATAAGACCAATTTTACAAAAAACTTGTACAAACTTGGCACTACGAGCGGAGATCACGATGTCACAAGCTAAAGCAATGCTCGCTCCTGCTCCTGCTGCAACGCCGTTAACCGCACAAATGATCGGCTTCTCCATCGTCATAATGTTACGAATTAGCGGATTATAATTTTTCTCAACGGAGTCCCCGAGATCTGGGGCTGTGTCACTTGCAGTGACAGCACGATCGCTTAAGTCTTGTCCCGCGCAAAATCCACGACCGTTGCCAGTTATCACTAAGCAACGTACTTTAGAATTGTTACGGGCATCTTTCATTGCTACACGTACTTCGTCATGCATTTGACTATTGAAGCTGTTTAATGTTTCAGGGCGATTTAGGGTAAGAATACCCACGCCTTTAGTTAACTCATATGTAATGGTTTCGAAATTCATCATAATTTCCTTACTCATCTATTAAACTTCAAATGTATAGACATAAGTGTTTTTTCCAGCCACCATAGATCCAAAATAAATTTAGATATCAATAAGGTAGCCAGATGCCCATATATGCCATAGAAGATTTGATCCCAGTGATCGACGCCTCAAGTTATGTCCATCCTACGGCCGTGATCATCGGAGATGTGATTATCCAAAAAAACTGCTACGTAGGACCTAATGCCGTGTTACGTGGCGACTTTGGTCGTATCGTCCTTAAGCAAGGTTGCAATGTGCAAGATACCTGTGTGATCCACAGTTTTCCCGGCACTGACTGCATCATCGACCAAAATGGTCATATTGGTCACGGGGCCATTCTTCATGGTTGCCACATTGGCCAAAATGTTTTAGTGGGTATGAATGCGGTCGTCATGGACCATGCCATTATCGGTGAAAGCTCTTTTGTTGCAGCGACCACCTTTGTAAAATCTGGCTTTCAATGTCCGCCAAAAAGCTTGCTTATCGGCAATCCGGTGCAAATAAAGCGGACACTAAGCGAAGATGAAATAAAGTGGAAAGCCTCTGGCACTGCCGAATATCAGGAGCTGACCCTACGTTGTTTACAATCCATGACCGAAACCCCCCCACTCACCGAAGTTCAGCCACAACGTCCACGCTTTACATCAAGCTCTCATCACACCAAAACGATGAACACTTACACGAAGACAACGAGATGAACTTATTCACTCAAACGCTCAACCAAAGTCAAAATGTCATATAAGGCAACGACTGTGCCGTGTTGATTCATCACCTCAACATCCCATACCACGACACCTGATGCTTTCTTCTCTTCAGGTCGTTTGTCCTTCTTGATCTTTTTCTTTGCGGTGATTTTTACCTGAATGGTGTCGCCTATGGCGACAGGCTCGACAAAACGCAAATTTTCCAGACCATAATTTGCTAATACTGGCCCTGGAGCCGGATCAACGAACATCCCTGCTGCTGCAGAAATAATAAAATAGCCATGTGCAACGCGTTGTCCAAAGAGTGAATCTTTTGCAGCAAGATCATCAAAGTGGGCATAGAAGTGATCACCGGATAAACAACCAAAATTAACAATATCGGTTTCTGTCACAGTTCTACGATGAGTAGTTAAGCTTTCGCCAATGTATAATTCTTCGAAATACTTTCGAAAAGGATGACTGGAAGAACTCGAGGTATTAGCGCCTGCCACATACTCTTTTGTTACCGCCATTAATGTACTGGGTGAGCCTTGAATGGCAGTACGCTGCATATAATGTTTAATGGCCCTCGAACCG
This sequence comes from Shewanella sp. YLB-07, assembly GCF_009377275.1. Classification (NCBI taxonomy): domain Bacteria; kingdom Pseudomonadati; phylum Pseudomonadota; class Gammaproteobacteria; order Alteromonadales; family Shewanellaceae; genus Shewanella; species Shewanella sp. YLB-07. The sequence goes on from NZ_VOQB01000003.1 coordinate 43,518, forward strand.
CCTAACTCTTCCCCTCCTCCAGCTCGACCCGGTCCCCCATGCACTAAGCCGGGTAATGGTGAGCCATGACCCGTTGATTCTTTGGCGCAATCGCGATTGAGAATCAAAAGACGACCATGATATGCAGCGGCGTTGAATACAAAATGAATAGATTCTTTATCATCATGAGTCACAATAGAACCGACTAAACTTCCTTTGCCAAGCCGCGCAATCTCAACGGCTTGGTCAAGATCATCGTAGGGCATAATCGTTGCAACGGGACCAAATGCTTCTATATTATGAGGGGCGTGTATCGTTAAGGGTTTATCACAAAGCAGTAACGTCGGAGGATAGAATGCGTCAATTTTCGTGTCAGGCCCTACCAGCTTAAAGCTTGCGTCATTACCTCCATAGATCAACTTACAAAAATCACTCAATTTTGCGACGGCATCTTTTACATCAAGACACTGATCTCTGCCCGCCAAAGGGCCCATATTGACGGCACTCGATGCAGGATCGCCCATTACCACTTTATCCAGTCTGAGCTTTAAGGCTTGACTCACTTCATTAACCTTGGCAGCCGGCACTATAATCCGTCGAATTGCCGTACACTTTTGACCCGCCTTAACGGTCATTTCTTTAGCGACTTCTGTAATAAACAAATCAAATTCAGGATCGGTAACCTTGACTGTCTCTCCCAATATGGCGCAATTAAGGGAATCAGCTTCCATATTAAATGGAATACTTTTCTCTACTATATTGCTATGACTGCGAAGCTTCTTGCCTGTGGTAGCAGAACCGGTAAAAGTCAGTACATCTTGTTCATCTAGATGCGCCAATAAATCGCCGACAGAACCACAGATCAACTGAATGGCGCCTTCCGGTAAAAGGCCTGACGCTATCATCTCTTTAACCATAGCTTGTGTTAGATAGGCAGTCGCGGTCGCGGGCTTGACAATGACAGGCATACCCGCAATCAAACTAGGAGCTATCTTTTCGAGCATGCCCCAACATGGGAAATTAAAGGCATTAATGTGAACAGCCACACCGCGTTTAGGCGTCAGAATATGGCGAGCGATGAAACTCCCCTTCGCCGACAAGATTTCAGGCCCTCCCTCGACAATAAACGCTTCATTCGCAAATTCTCTGCGAGCGATACCTGAATAGCTGAACATAGTGGCTAGCCCGCCCTCAATATCTATCCAACTATCCACTTTAGTTGCACCTGTTTGAGCAGCAATGTCATAAAAAATATCTTTCTTACTCATCAGGTGCTTAGCAAGAGCCTTAAGCATATTGGCGCGATCATGTATGGTCATTTTACGCAAAGCAGCCCCGCCAACCTCCCGGCTATATTCGACCATACGCTTAAAATCTACACCATCACTATTCACCTTGCACACCAAGTTACCATTTATAGCATTATAAACTTCAACACCTTCATTCAGGCCTTCCAACCACTCACCGCAATGGTAACTAGGTAACTTCATTTTCAATCCTCAAATTAATGCGAAACACAACTTACTCGAATATCATTCACAACTAACAATCACACATTACGATACTAAAAATAAATAACATGTCAATATACCGTATCACTTTTAACCTGGTTAAACGTTTTACGTCAAAGTAAACTTTGATAAAAGAAACACTGGATAGGTTAAAGGCTCACATCAAAAAACAAATGATAAAAAACGCATAAAAGCCATCTTTTAAGATCGGTGAAAACAAACGAAAGAAAAATAACGGAACAAAAACAACGGAACAAAAAATAAAATAAAACTTTAAAAACAATAAATTAATAACAACCAGAATCTATACCCGCTATCAATCACTCCATCACCAATACGATAAATAAATTTTAACCTCACTGTAAGTCAACAATAAAACAGGTGATACCCAACTGAATACTCAAACATTATCTCCGGGTAAAATGACAAGAAGTTATAACAACAAACCACGATATGAAACATTGCCGAAACAAACTAGCGATACATTTATATTGATCTAAATCAAATTAATGCACTACATTATAATCGATGTTGAAAAATTGTAATAATTCAGTGAGGAGGTCGAGTATGGGAAATGATAGAGCAGGTCTGGATGAGATAGAGACGGCGAGTATCGATGAATTACAAGCTCTACAGTTAAATCGACTAAAAAAGACGCTGAATCATGCGTATACGAACTCCTCAGTATACAAAGAAAAATTTGATCTGCACGGTGTTCATCCCGACGATTTGAAAACACTCAGTGATCTCAGTAAATTCCCATTTACCACCAAGAAGGATTTACGCGAGAATTACCCATTTGGCATTTTTGCCAGCCCTATGAACGACATAGTCCGTCTCCATGCTTCCAGCGGAACAACAGGGAAACCGACAGTTGTTGCTTATACCCAAAACGACATAAACAACTGGGCTCATCTAGGTGCCCGCTCTATATATGCAGCAGGCGGACGTAGAAAAGACAAAGTGCATATCTCATATGGTTATGGTTTGTTTACCGGAGGATTAGGGGCACATTACGCCGCTGAACGCCTGGGCTGCACAGTGATCCCAATGGGTGGCGGACAGACACAAAAACAAGTTCAGCTAATCACTGATTTTGATCCAGACATCATCATGGTTACCCCTTCTTATATGCTAAACATCGCCGATGAGATAAAGCGGCAAAATATAGATACAAAAGAGTTGGCTCTACGGATCGGTATCTTCGGTGCCGAGCCATGGTCCAACATGATGCGCAATGATATTGAAAGCAGAATGTCAATGGATGCTGTTGATATTTATGGCCTATCAGAAATGATGGGGCCCGGTGTCGCACAAGAATGTATCGAAACAAAAGATGGCCTTACTATCTGGGAAGATCATTTTTATCCTGAAATTATCGACCCAATTACAGGTGAAGTGTTACCGGATGGCTCAGAAGGTGAATTGGTATTTACCAGTCTCAGTAAAGAAGCCATGCCAATGATCCGCTACCGTACCCGTGATCTTACACGTCTGTTACCAGGATCAGCGCGTACGATGCGGCGCATGGACAAAATAACTGGACGTAGTGATGACATGCTAATCATTCGTGGAGTCAATGTATTCCCGACTCAAATTGAAGAACAAATTATAAGAACCGACGGCCTTTCTCCCCATTATCTTATTGAAGTCAGTAAGCGTGGAAATATGGACACGATAAATATAAGAGTCGAGGTCGACGCCAATAATGATAAACAAGATCACGACATTTTAATTAATAAGTTAACTCACAACATAAAAACATTTATCGGTATTTCAGCAAGCATCAATATAGAGGCTCCTTTTAAATTACCTCGCTCTCAAGGTAAAGCAACAAGAGTTATAGATAACAGATTATAAATTCATCAATGAGAAAGGAGGTAATATGAAACAGTTTAATATGTTTATCGATGGCCAAAGTATCAATATGTCATCAAAATTAGACATTATAAACCCTGCTACAGGACAGGCATTTGCCCAATGTCCAAATGGTACCCCAGCAAATGTAGATAATGCCGTATCTTCAGCCCGCCGTGCCTTTAAGCTCTGGGGCCAGACATCATCAGAGGAACGTAAGCAAAAAATACATCAATTAGCCGATACCATTGAAGCCAATATGCCTGAGTTAATGACGCTGATTACTCAAGAAACAGGTAAGCCAATAAATGGCTTAAGCGGGGTTGGCTCAGGCATGGAAGTCGGTGGTGCAATTGCATGGACGCGTAGTACAGCCGAACTAGACATACCCATTGATGTCATACAAGATAATGAAGATGCCCGCATCGAGGTTCACCGTAAACCTTTGGGTGTCGTAGCTTCAATCACACCATGGAATTGGCCACTGATGATTGCTATCTGGCACGTGATTCCTGCGTTGAAAGCGGGAAATACAGTCGTCATCAAGCCTTCAGAATTAACGCCTTTGGCAACCATTCGATTCGTAGAACTGGCCAATGAAATTCTCCCTCATGGGGTTCTTAATATAGTGACGGGTGGTAGCGCCGTAGGCACAGCCCTATGTGCGCACTCGGGGGTGGATAAAATAGTCTTCACAGGTTCAACAGCAACCGGTAAAAAGGTCATGCAGATGGCATCTGCGACATTAAAGCGTCTGACGTTGGAGTTAGGTGGAAATGATGCCGGTATTGTACTCGCGGATGTTGATATTCGATCCACAGCTAAAAAACTGTTTGACGCTTGCTTCCATAATAATGGCCAAACCTGTGCAGCGTTAAAAAGACTCTACGTACACGAAAGTATCTTTGATGATGTCTGTGATGAAATGGCCCGCTTAGCCAGAGAGGTTAACGTTGGCAATGGTGAACAAGAAGATACCGAATTGGGGCCAATTCAAAATGCTCAGCAATTAAACATCGTGATGGATCTGGCAGCCGACGCTAAACTTAACGGTGGCCACTTTCTAACCGGTGGGAGAAAAATAATTGGCGCAGGATACTTCTTTGAACCAACCATAGTCACAGGCCTCACAGATGGTAGCCGACTGGTCGATGAGGAGCCGTTTGGTCCTATCCTCCCTATCATTAAATATACTGATATCGAAGAGGTTATTGCTAGAGCAAACCGTAACCAGTCAGGCCTTGGGGGGTCTGTATGGTCGAAGGATATAGCCAAAGCGACGCACATAGCTTCCCGGTTAGAATGCGGCTCCGTTTGGGTTAATACTCATGGTGCATTGCAACCAAACGCACCTTTTGGTGGTATCAAACAATCAGGATTTGGCATTGAATTTGGACTCCAGGGGTTAGCAGAGTTTACCTCTATTCAGACAATAAAAATTAACAAATAAACTGCAGATAATAATGAAATTATTATCTGCAGATGAATTTATGACGTGACTATAAATTCATCTGGTTAAAAAACATAATTTACGATTGTTATATATAGTAAACCCAATAATAACTATAAAAACATCAGGTATATAAAATGAATATCCGATCGAACATTAACACGTTAAAAATACTAGTGGCACTGTTATTACTTCAATGTGGATATGCTTTTTCTATTGATTCCTCAGCAATTAAAAAGGCAATAAACCCTAAGCTTCCTCCATTACCCATTGAAGAAACGGGTAATGTCATGATATTACCCGATGTATTCCCTGAGACCTGGATGTTTGTCGATGAAACAAGCTTCACGAATATGTTTGGCGGTAAAATGATCCTGCTCGATGTCGCCGAAACTCGTCACTCAAAGCGAATAAAAGGCACGGCTGACAAAAATTTAATGGGCAATTTTATTCAAGCAAAAACGCGACCTGAGTTTTACATCATGGAAAGCTTCCACACCCGGGGGGCACGTGGGCCATTAACCGATGTACTCACTATTTATAATAAAACAACCATGGCGGTTATTAAGGAGCTTGTGTGGAAAGATCGGCGTCTGCAGGCATTACCACGCCGCAATGCAATGGCTCTTTCTGCCGACGAGAAGTTTCTTTATGTTGCAAACTTTAGCCCTGCTGGATCATTTACAGTTGTTGAACTTAATAGCAAAAAAATTATTGAAACTATAGAAACACCTGGCTGTGTACTGACTTTCTCAACAGGAATTCGTAGTATAAGCTCACTTTGTAGTAATGGTGGTATGTTAACCACAGTCATAGATGAGAAAGGACATTTAAAATCCAGACACAGGCTTAAACCTTTTTTCGATACCGATAAAAGCCCTATTTTTGAACGTCCTGCAATTATCGATGGCATCGCCTACTTCCCATCATTTGATGGTCTACTCCATGAATTAAATCTCAGTGGAAAGGTAGCTAAGCATATTACAAGCTGGTCATTACTTAATGAGCAAGAGCGTAAACAAAATTGGCGACCGGGTGGGCTAGCGCTTAATGACAGTGATGAACAGGGTTTAATGTATATCATCATGCACTCTGATGGCCATGATGGAACTCAAACTCAAGGGGGCAGTCAAGTATGGATATTTGATGTGCGAGCGAAAAAAAGAATCAAAGTGATTGATATACCTAACTGGGCAGTATCAATTGCGCTTACCCGCGGTATAAAACCACTATTAGTAGTCACGAATGGCGAGCTCAACCTCGATATTTACAATCCTGAAAGTGGTGAATTAATCCAAACATTAAAAGACTTTGGAAATATTAGTCCTCTGGTTATTCATAAGGCTTACTAATGATGAGTACACTTCTTTCTGATGCTAGCGCATTATTTACCCTTTGGCTTTTCATTCAGTCAGGTTGGAGGAAAATAATGCACGATAATAATAGTTACTATCAAGATCTCATCAGTGATTATTTTAATTTATCGAATAACACATATAACTCAAGATTATTAATTAAAATTATAGGGTTATATGAAATATTACTTTCCATCAGCATCATAATTCCTGGCACGCGTACTGTCGCTGCTATCGGAGTTGTTTTCACCCTATGGATATATTTCTTAATCATGGCTTATCAACTTTACCGAGGAAAAACCAATATGGACTGTGGCTGTGGCGGACCAGAAGGGAAAATAATAATAAGCACATATTCACTAATAAGAAATCAAATTTTTACAGGTATAACATTACTTGCTCTAATGCCTGGATCAATTACTTTCAATGCATTATCAATTTTATCACTCTCTATAGCGATGATTGTCATCCTAATAAACTTATGCGTTGAGCAGCTTATTGCCAACACTCAACTAAAATATTAAAATAGAGGATTCATCGGTGAACTTATTAATAGTTTCAAATGCTGTTTTATGGATAGTTATAATTTGTATCGTTTTCATTATTTATGCTTTAACCCGTCAAATTGGCGTACTTTACGAACGTGTGGCTCCCGCAGGTGCACTGGCGATCAATCAGACAATTGAAGTGGGACAGTCTAGTCCTAATTTGGCATTACAGTCCATATCTTCAGGTCTCATAGAGATTGGAGCGGGTAAAAATACCGGCAAGTCTCAACTTATTTTTTTTATCTCACCCGACTGTCCTGTATGTAAGACCTTGATGCCTGCAATTAAATCGAGTGCACAATCTGAATCCGATTGGGTCGAGCTTATTTTCGCCAGTGATGGTCAAGAGCAAAATCATCAAGGGTATATACAACAACACTCTATAGAAAGTTATCCCTATATCATTTCTGAAATACTAGGAAAAAGTTTTGGTATTGCCAAACTTCCTTACGCTGTCTTAATCAACAATGAAGGCACCATTTCTGCTATGGGCATCATTAACTCCAGAGAACACATAGATAGTTTATTCGAAGCAAAGGATCTAAAAACGGCTTCAATTCAGGAATATATGGCCAATCAAACACATCTGGCCAAAAGGGTATAAAAATGAGTTTATTCGATAATTTTTTTGAAAAGAAAGCTCGTAGCATAGCGCAGACCAACGGCAGAAGAGGGTTTCTTAAAAGTTTAGGCTCTACTTTAGTTGGGGTTACCACGATTCCATTATTACCTGTTGCCCGCGCCGCAGATGCACCGGTATTGCCACAAGAGAGCGGCGACCCATCAAGTTGTGATTATTGGCGTTACTGTGCAGTCGACGGCTTTTTATGTGAGTGCTGTGGTGGTAACTACAACACCTGCCCTCCAGGTACTGAAATGTCTCCTATTACTTGGATAGGTACTTGTCGTAATCCCGTTGATGGAAGAAATTACGTTATCTCTTATAACGATTGTTGTGGAAAAACTCAATGCGGAACCTGTTTATGCCAAAGGGATGAAGGTGATAGGCCTATTTATCGTTCAGATAAATCCAACGATGTAAATTGGTGTCTAGGTGCAACAAGCTCTGTATACCATTGTTCAACAGCCATTGTTGTGGGTGTTGCATTCGAACAAGGCCACGACAAGTGAATATCTTAACAGGATTGATAGGACTGCTAACCCTATTAGCTGCGTTATTTAGCACACCGTCACAGGCAACCGACATCAATAATGAGAGAGCCAAATACAATTACCAACTGCTCTGTCAAGGGTGCCATACACCCGATGGGAGTGGCAGCAAGAGCATTCCTCAAATAAAAAATCATATTGGACGCTTCTTGGCCACTTCTTCTGGTCGAGAATACCTGATCCGCGTGCCTGGTGCGGCAAACTCCACACTTGATGATAGTCAGCTCGCTGAGGTACTCAATTGGATGATACTTGAATTTGGAGGTCTTAGTACACCAGCTAACATGGAGTTATATACCGCAGATGAAGTTAAAGTATTGCGTCAATCGGCATTATTTGAAGTAACTGAATACCGTAATTTTTTATTATCACAATTACCATAATGCATATGGATTTACCCATCTCCCACGATGGTCTCATACAATTTATACCCCATAATTCAGGACATAAGATGAGAAATATAAAGCAAACCAATTCAGGACTTAGATTATTGTTTTTTATGCTGATGATAACTTCTAGTCAGTTTACCTCAGCTGCATCAAATGAAAATATCGATTCACTCATCACTCAATGCGAGTCTTGTCACGGCACTAATGGTGTGTCAATGGTTGCAACCCAGCCAAACTTAGCCGGTCAAAAAAAGGGCTATTTAGCTAAACAAATAAGAGCATTTCGTGATGGTAACCGCAAGAACTCAATGATGAATAAGATAGTCGAAGGCTTATCCGAACAGCAAATGGAGAGTTTAGCCGACCACTTTAGTAAACAGGTTAACTCCACAGCAGCGAAGAAAGTTCAAAACATAGCTGGTAAGCATGTTAGGGCTCGCTGTATATCTTGTCATGGTATGAAGGGATTTACGGTCAACAGCCTATGGCCAAACCTCGCTGGTCAACATAGTGATTACCTGCAAAAACAATTATTGGATTTTAAGAGCGGGGATCGTCAATCTCCTACGATGCAAGTGATCGCCAATGAACTGAATACAGATCAAATACATGCTGTAGCAGAATATTTCAGCCAACAGAAAGCCAGTCTTCACTAGATCATTATCCTATATAAAGGTAAAACAAAATGAAAACAGCTATCGATAACCAACCAAGTGAAAAAATAGACAAAAAAAAAAGAACACTCTGTAAAGCGATAATTGCCAGCAATATTATAATGGTACCAACAAATGTTTTCGCTAATAAAAAATCTATTGGTCATCAGTTTTCAAGTGCTGATGACATCATAAAAAACACCAAGGCAATTAAATTATCTGAAGCAATAAAAAATAGATCTATATCCTGTGTTGAAGTCATGAATGCCTATTTAAATCAAATAAGCAAAAAAAACCCATTAGTTAATGCAATTGTGGCATTAGAGGAAAGAGATAAATTAATAGAACAAGCTCAACAAAAAGATAAGGATTTATCCAACGGTATATACCATGGCTGGATGCACGGTTTTCCGCATGCTGTTAAAGACCTTGCATTAACCAAAGGTATCGTTTCATCCATGGGATCGCCAATTTTTAAAGATTACATTCCAAAACATGACGATATTATTGTTGAACGGATTAAGAACTCTGGCGCAATTTTAATAGGTAAAACAAATGTTCCAGAATTTGGACTCGGTTCCAATACATATAACAAAGTATATGGCACAACAGGTAATGCATATAATCCTAAATTAGTCGCCGGCGGCAGTAGTGGCGGTGCTTCGGTCGCCCTCGCAATGAACATGGTTCCAGTTGCTGACGGAAGCGATATGATGGGTTCTTTAAGAAATCCTGCTGCTTACAATAATATAATTGGATTTCGTCCATCATTTGGCCGCGTGCCCTCTGGACCCACAAATGAAGTGTTTATACAGCAACTTGGGTACAACGGCCCCATGGGAAGGAATGTTAGAGATACAGCCATGCTTCTTTCCACCATGGCTGGATATGATTCACGATACCCACTGTCAATAGATGATGATCCACTCCAATTTACAAATAACTTGGATGTCGATGTTAAAGGTAAAAAAATTGCTTGGCTAGGTGATTTAAATGGCTACTTGCCTATGGAGAAAGGAGTACTTGCATTGTGCGAAAGTAATTTGAAAATATTTGAAGGTTTAGGGTGTCATGTTGAAAGTGTAATCGTTGACTTTAATATGGAACAGCTTTGGGAAACTTGGTTAATAGAGCGACATTGGCTTATAACAGGTATTGCTAGCAAGCTTTATTCAGATCCCAAGAAGAGAGAGCAGTTAAGCAGCGCTATGAGGTGGGAAATAGAAAATGGATTGAAACTGACTGGCGTTGACACTTATAAAGCTTCAATTAACAGAACAAAATGGTACAGCACATTAAACAGCTTATTCGATGAGTATGACGCTGTCGTTTTACCATCAGCACAAGTTTTTCCCTTTAACAAAGAAATTCATTACCCAACATCAATTGGAAGTAAGAAAATGGACACTTACCACAGATGGATGGAGGTGGTAATTCCAGGAACCTTATCTGGTTGCCCTATAGTTAACATACCAGCCGGATTTAACTCTCAAGGCTTACCTATGGGCATGCAATTAATAGGTAAAAACAAAAGAGACTTTGAAGTTCTTCAGCTCGCACACGCTTATGAAGAAGCGATGCCAAAAATAATCAGGCATGCATTTAACATCGTATAAGAAGGAGTATTCATGAATTATAAGTCTATTGGTATACATAAAACAAAGAATAATTACATATTAATATTAGTGATATCTTTTATAACTCTATGCATACCCACAAAATATTGCCATTCAATAGAATTGAATATTAATAAAAACACAAATTTTGAATTCGGGGGCTGGATCGCAGCTGAATACAATTACAATATTGACGACAGCCCATACGATCTAGGATTAAACTCTAATGCTTCCCGTGTATTTGTATCAGGAGAACACTCAATATCAGACTCATTGAAACTATATGGAAAAGTTGAATATGGGATATCTTATATAGAAAAACAACATAAAGATGTAGATTTCATTGAACGCCTTATGTATATAGGTATAAGTTCACATTTTGGCTCAGTAGAAATAGGTCGAGTATGGAGTCCATTTTATGATATTGCGATGTACAGTGATACTAACTTCAGCTTTAAAGATACAGCTTCTGGCGCTTTTTTCTCTCCCGTATCACACATTGCAGGGTTTGGTCGTAGTAATAACTCCATAAAATACAAGACAAGTTTCAAATTAGATACTAGCAAACTTTTTTTTAGTGCGTTAATCGGTGACCAAAAGGGAGATAACGTTAACTCAAGAGTCAGTATTAATACAAACTATGGTGCATCTATACGTTATAAATATAAAGGGTATCAAGTAGGACTCGCCCATCAAATTGCTAATGCTGATGGTTTATCAAACTATGATGATTCAATCAATGCTACAATAATAGGAGGCATGTTTAATTCCGATTCATTCCTAATAGGCGGGAATTATACCATAGGTAAAAACAACCAATATGACATGGGATTAAGTGGTAACTTAGTTAACTCAAAAGGTATCGAAGGTTCCATACACTTCAGGTTTTCTAAGAGTTACAAGGTATATACAGGATATAATAAACTGACGACTAAAAAAGATTTATATAGCACAGAGTTTGTGAATTTCGGTTTATTAAAAAACTTCAACAAAAAAATTGCCATATATACTGAGTACCGATTAGATCTTGGAACAACTAAAACAAGTTTATTTTTTGGAGATGCAGTTTCCGTAGGATTAGTATATTTCATCTCAGATTACTCCCACTACTTTTAACCCTGGCCTGAAAGGATCAGGATTCCAGTAATAAGCGCGTGAGCCGCTATATGTTGAGATCAACGCGCCAAGGGAGTAAGGACTCTAAGACACAACTCAAAACAGATAGATAGTGTGTTTATTGGACGTTCTGTGTAAATTTAAACTCCCATGATCTCACCCTGAAGGTATGCCAGCGGTATCATGAGTGGTTGGTATCGATAGAGAGTGCCCATTCTCGATCTTGCTTGCGTATCAGCTTTAGCCACTGATTTAACGTATAGCGACTTTCTTCGTCAAATTTCGATGACAATTCATATAACTTCTGGATTTGGAATAACTATGAGGGATCTGTAAGGTTTGCTTGATTGATACAAGAGGCAACAGACACAAGTCCTGAGGTCAAAGCCATCAATATAACTTTCGAGGTTGGCCTTAATCCCCGTTTCACCCAGCTTGGACATATCCATTTTTGATATATTAAAAAATGACAAACCACTGGCTCGCAAAAGCATTTTTTCTGGTGCTTCTTCAGGCAAGTTCATCTTCTAAACCTTTTCATACTCTGCCAGTACAGCTTCTTTGCTCTGTTCCAGCACTCCTTCCAAACGACGCAGTAAGGTGAATGGCAGAATGATGCGGCCGTATTGGCTTTGCTTAAAATCACCGCGTAATAGGTCTACAATTGACCAGCAGAAGGCGGCAAGATTATTTGGAGTTTGAGACATTAAGGAACACCTAGTTTAGATAAAGTCGTCCAGTTTACGGTTGAGAAATTACGATTAGGTTACGTAATTATTCAGAGACGTCTGCGGATATATGGACACTATAATGGATAACGAGTCTGCCATAAATGCAAGGCGAAACACAGGGGTTAAGTCAAAGATATGGAAGGTTATTCCTGTTAAAGGTTGATAGCGAATGCTTAATTGTTGGAGTCTGTTACATGAAAGTAACGGTTTGCCTTCGAGTGGCAAAAGCCAACTTGATAACGCACTTAAAATCAGCTAGAAATTTAGTCATTTTTCACTTTTGCTTCATACTCATCTATTTCGCGTGGAGCATGTTATGACTGAGAGTGAATTTGTATCGACAATATACAACGCTATTAAGATTGGTGACATCATTCATAAGCCACGAGTGACTTCGGCAATATTAGATATTAAAGAAAACGGCAACATCTATTACCGAATAGGTGAGGCAGACAAGAAATTTGTTTCCACTAGAGAGCTGGTGGACGTGTATGCAGTGCTCAGTACTAGTCAACTCAGCATCAAGGAGATTTGCAATATTGCTTCAGCATCTTGCAATTCAACTACGATTCAGTGGCTGCTAACCCATGCACGACTCGCTAAACGAAATCAGCATGGTCATTTCTCAAAAAGCTGGGAGTAAATTTCAGAGCGAGTGGTTTAGACCTACACATAGAAAGCCACCCTACACGCTCAGGTAATACTCATTAGCCGCGTTCAACATGCAAGTGCCCCCTTACATCTAATACGTCTTTCAGCTTAGTGAGTTGCTCTTGGTATTTCACTAGATGCTCACAACTCTATCTTAGGGATCTCTTGCGCTTGCTCGATAAAATGCTGACAACGCTTTTCTACTTGCTGGTGGTATTTAGCCATATAAGCCTGTTGAGCGGGACTTAGCTCCCCTAACAGACCAATTGCACTGCTAAGCTGTTCAGTGATTGCTTTAGCTGTTTTCAGTAACTGTCGCATAAGTAGTTTATTGTTGATTTGGCAGCCATCGGCAAACTCCATGAGCTGGTAAGCATTTATAGCATGGGGGTTGAACTCATCCCCTATTGCCATCGCAAGCTCTTGTTCAAACTCTGGGTACATCTGCACATTCACTAGGTCATACAAGGGTGTTGGTTCTAAACCTGCTTTACTGACAAAGAAGCTCATGTTCTTACCATGGGCGTCATGGTTAAATAAACACAGATTGAACAGTACCCAATTCAGCAGAGTTAACTTTGCGGCAATGGGGTTCTGGCACACTTGAGTTAGCTCAAACAGCTTTTTAAGACTGACACCATCACGAATATGAGCAACATCACGCTGCTTACCTAAGTTACGCTCATACTTTCTATCAACTCCCAAGTTACAGGCCTGGCAGGCATCGATAAGATGCTTTCTCTTTACTACGTCATTAATCAATTTACGGTCAAAGCGCTCAACCACCAGCGCGGGATATTGGTCAAAGTAATGCAGCTCAATATTGGCTGTTGGTAAGCCTATCAACTGGGCGAGTTTCATTGTCACAAACTCATTAATGACTAGATGCTGCTGAGTACTTTTTTCAAACTTGATGATGTGAGTTGAGCATAAGTCACCACTACCAAAACCAAACTCGCCATTTAGCTGCAAGACGTTAATTTTTGACTGTACACCGGCAACAGAGAGCCTTGGTTTGTCGTCCCACACTTCCATGGCAAATAAGCTAGGGTCGCTTAAGCGCTGCACTAACTCAGCGGTTGTTATAGGTCTAAATTCTGTTTTAGCTTCGATATTCTCGCCCTGTCGGACAAACAGTAAAGCCCCCGATGTGTCTTGCCCTATCCCATGGATCAGTGCAAAGGTATTTTGCTTAGATACCGCAAGGTAGTCGATTAAGTGATCTAATCCTTGGTTCTCTGGCAGTAGGTTTTGCAGGTAGCGCCGAATAGCACTTGATTGAATGTTACCTTCAAGTGGTAAGTAGGGTGATAATGCAAAGCCCTGCTGCTTCCATTGAGTTTGGTAAACAAAATGCAAGTTATCCGTATCTGGATCAAAGCTTAATTCAGCAATAACCTGCTTATTAAAAAGTACATTTAAACGGTATGCATTAGACCCAGCCATCATTAGCCTCACTTTCAGCGCTAGTCACTTGTTGCTCCCATGGCTTAATTGAAAGTTGAACTCCTAAGCCTTGCATCACATCTATCAACGCCGACAGGCGAATATCATCTCGACCTTGCTCTATTTTTATATAGGTCTGCTTAGCGATGCCACACAATGCTGCTGCGTCGGTTTGAGTGATGCCGCTTTGCGTACGCTTAGCTTTTATTGCGGCCCCTAATAATTCAACCGAAAAGGTCTTTGAGAGATCGGGGCTTGCTATGGCTTTTACAGATTTGGCCATCTAATACCTCCTATTGTGAACTCCAGCATATAGGGTTAATTTAAGCTGCGATTAGCTAAACGCTAACGTAATCATATAAGTCTACTTTAATAGACTTATAGAACAGATTATAGGCTGAAAATGATAAAGTCTATCTTTTTAGACTTTTATCCTAAAGGTACGTTCAGGAAGCATAAAGTACATAAAGTTAGACTTTATGTACTTGAAGGGTATTCACTTACTAGAATGATACAGGAAGGCCGTGGATGAATTTTTTAAAAGTTTTTTGAATATTCTTACACTAACTCGTAGTGACTCGCTTTTATTGTAACACCAATAGGAACACCCAGATAAGGAGCCACAAGCAAAACTCAACCCTATCAACTCGTTATGATTGAAACTAGAGCCCCGCCGCTTCAACACCTATTAAGTTAATCCTAGGCGTATATCAAGTTTTTCGACCCAGACATCTTCTTTGTAGTAAGGCTCAATAGCCAGTGGCGATATAATCAACTCCCCCAGGATAGAGTCATCTTCAGTCGTCATCGAGACGCTAGTGCCATCGGATAGCTTGATGTTGATCCCCCAGTCATACGTAATAATTTCATCCGACGGGACCCAGCCACCAGCCTTTGTTTTATCTACAATTGCACACTGACAGCTAAGCCGAAGGATCGCTATAGAATCGATGATCACGCCAACTTTCTCCGTCAACTTAATCTCAGAACATGGGCCTATAGAATGATCTATGACACTGTATTCTATTTCAGTCGGTTGCAATACTTTTCTAAAGATTGGAAGATGAAAGTCATGACCTTGAGGGCTCGTATTCCACTCGTTAGTCATCTCAACAAAGCCAGCCTCCACCCTAAAATATAATGGGGATAAACATGTGGCATTACCCTGACTAAAATTGATATCGACACTCTTGGTTAGTAAATTAATTTCTTGGCCTATCAGGCTCTGCAGTGATTCAATAGACTCAGCATCTAATTCGTAACTCGTTTGTGGCATGCTTTACTCCCCCCCCAAAAAAACGCCCAAAAATCAGGCCGCCCATTAGTAATGGACAAATATAACGAGACAAGATTTAACTTTCAACTCTGCCTGGAATTAAAAGGAAAATGAACCTGCTTTCAGAAGTAACGGATTGTTGAATCGTGCGGCCCTAGCTATAGGGTACTGGCGTTGTCTGTTGATGAATGGGGTGGCTTAACGTTTCTACTTATGCCTAGTTAACATCGAATACATTCACGTTAATGCGACGACGTGTATTCAGGTTCTTGAGATATTTATTTGCAGTTTCTGTCGATCCCGTCTAAACATATCTGAGTGAGGTTTTTGGGTTGTGTCAGTTTGATAAAACTAAAAACCACAAACAAACCCTAATACTTCAATGCATTAGGATCACCATTAAAAATGACGGCCCCTTTTTTGATTGAAAAGCGACCAGATTGAACATTTTGAATGTCGAGTGGCTGAAACGATGAACGAGGACCAAGTCAACCATAACGTCACCCAGTAAAGGACTACGACATAACGTCACCAAGTAAAGGATTACAACATGGATAATTACAAGCAATCCGCACAAGCTGCTGAAGGCGCTTTAGCGTCAGACACACTTGCTGCAAAAAAAGTTTTTGAACGTCATTACTCCCAAAAAATTGGCGTATTAGCAGGATACCTCCCCAAAGAAAGCAAATACGTTGCAAGCTGGTTAAGCGGGATTGTTAAAGAAGCCCTGGCCGCGCGTGAAGGCAAGTCTGCCGAGGATCTTCAACCTGCCGTCCTTGCCATGGCAGAGCTTCTGGAACATCACAACGAGCTGCGTGATCTGGTGCGATTAATGATCGCCGAAGGGCAAGACGTTCACAGGCAATATGAGCCGGACACAACATACACCGTCAACTCGATAGAGACGATGCTGTATGCAATGAATCACATCATTATGAGGGCTCCGCCTTTTACGCCCGATGTGCCCCACTCCGCCTTTCCTATGTCGGGCCTCTTTGTATACATGATGTGGACAAGGGGCGGCGAACACGTCTTCAAAGATGACAAATTTAACGCCAAACTCGCCGATATCCTGGACGCTTGGTGCACCTACCTCGACTCACCCACCTCATTAAATGTGATCACCACGGGTGCAGAAGGCTGGCTCAACACAAAATCCTACACCGATAACGACCTCGATCAATTCGTTAGTAAACAACAGCAACGAGACGATCCCGTGCACTGGGGTTATACGTCATTCAATGACTTTTTCCACCGTCAGATCATTGCCAACACCCGGCCGATTGATGGAGCTGGCAACCCTGCAGTGGTGACTTCAGCCAACGATGGCACCGTCTACCGCATCGCTCGAGAAGTCAAACGCACCGACAGTTTCGATTGCAAGAGTCAAAATTACTCCCTGGAAAACATGCTGGATGGTCGTCACGTTGACCGTTTTGTCGGCGGCGACGTTGTGCAATCGTTCCTCAGTGGCAACAACTATCACCGCTGGTGGGCGCCAATCTCCGGCACCATTATTGAAAAGCGGGTGGTGCCGGGTTTCATGTTCAGTGAACTGTATGGCGAAGGTTTTGACGACTCCGCAGGCACCCAATCCCAAGGTTATGAAGCGAATGTCAACACGCGTGGGCTCGTCTTTATCGAAAGCGACGATCCGTCGATTGGCATGGTATGTGTGATGCCGATCGGGATCACGGAAATATCGTCTGTGGATATTCAGGTCGAAGTGGGCGACAAAGTGAAGAAAGGTCAGGAACTTGGCTGGTTCAGCTACGGTGGCTCCAGCATGTGCCTTATTTTCCAGTCTGGTGCGATCAAGCAATTTACCATCGTCAATCCTGAGCCAGATTCAGATTCTGATAACGGCCCCTTTATCCGTGTTGGCGGGCAAATTGCGATAACACATACCCGATAATTTTTTTGCTTTCCGGCATGAATAACAACGCAGGTCGTACTGTAAAACATCGGCTACAGCCTGCGCTCACCCCCACCACCATACATTGAGTAAGGAATCACTGATTATGGCAACCCCATCATCTAAAGAGCAAGTATACGCGCCGTATTTAAAACAAATGAAAACCCAAATAACTACAGATTGTGAAAATCGCAGTCTGGATTATCTCGATGCCGATCTCGCCTGCGTGCAGGCCATCGCTCAGGCAGCGGTTAACGTGGAACTGTTTACCATTCCGCTCTATATGACCTCGCTATATTCGATAAAGGGAACCCACCAAATTAATAGCGAAGGCAGCACCTTATATACCGGCCGATGGTGGCCTGGAACAGCTCCAACTGCTGGCAAAACACTGACCACGAATCAACAAGTTTTCAATAAAGTCTATAGCGTATTCATTGAAGAAATGCTGCATCTGCAACTCGCTGCAAATATGTCAAGCAAGTTGGGTTTCACCCCAGTTTTCACCAGCAATGCGCTGCAAACAGACAACTACGGCTGGCATTGTTATGCCAAAGACAACACCACTATTCCGCATATTCTAGATTTTACCGATTGGAAGGGCAGACACCCGGACCTCAGCACAATGACGGTCGAACTCAGAGCCATGAACGAGACCCAGGTAGAGCTATTTCTAGCCATCGAGGAAACCGCAGCCTTAGCCGCTACAAACTTGCATAATCCAGACATTCCCCTACCAGATGGTGGTTCGCGGCCTAAATACTTTGAACCGGCGCCCTTTGACTGGTTTACCGCCAGCATGACCGAAAATAACCTGCCGTTGTTTGGCTCCATCGGCCATATGTACCTGTGCTACTGGAGCTATCTGGAAATTAAATATGATGACGGCTCGACCCTGCTTGAGCGCTTGACCAACGTCCAGCGAGATCAGTTCAACAACGTGCCCGAAAGGCCCGAAGCGCAGTACCCGGGCATCAATGGGACGTTATCAAGCACTGACCTACTGAAGTGCGAACTAATCAATAACATCGATGCCATTACCGATCAAGGGGAAGGTGATGCCGTCGTGCCCAACATCCTTGAAGTCTGGGGGCATCAACCTTGGGCGACACTCTATCGACAAAAATCGGCAGAAGTCGCTACAGGCATGTTGGGGGCAGTACAATCTAAATACCAACCAGATCCAGTCGCTCTGGCAGCAGATTATCCTGGTTATAACGATGTCGGTAAGCCCACTGAAGAGATGTCCGGCAGTGCACAAGCCCGCAGTGACGCGGCAAACAAAGATCACTATGAGTTATTCGCTGAAGTAAAAGCACTCTTGTCGCATTCTGATTACATGACCTGGGATACCTGGCACCAACAAGGCAACAGCTGGACCTCTGCCATGCTCGGCACTAACGATGCACAAAACCTACCTTCCACTCAAGATGTTGCCCAGGCCCTTAATAATCTTATCTCAACTGAAGAAATTAAGGCAAGCACCTACGACACCTTCAGCCAATCGGCAGTAGGCACCATCAAAGGCATTACCACGCAACTTAATGCCTATTGGCGTGACCCCTCGGTATTTTTTCCAGGGCCTGCAATGGGTGGCTCCGGCGACCGGGTATCCATCTGCTGGGCCGTCACCGGCGAAGTCCCCGATCTGGTCACAGGTATTGTCTCACAGGACACCAAAGCCATGCTTTATCACGCCTGTCAGGGGATGGACTTGACCCCAGACGCAGTGAGTGATCCCGATAGCTGTGCCGCTAAACTGGCGTATCACAGCTGTAAAGGCTCTAACGAGTGTAAAACCCAGGGCGGTTGCGGCTTTGTACAAAGCGCCAGCGGCGGTGGCAGTTGCAGCGGTACGGCAGCAAAGGGAATTAAAAGCGCACCGGCGGATAACCTATGCAGTAATTTAGGGGGCTGTGCAGTGCCCATCTCGGCGTCGCAACTGTTTCCCAAACAGACTGACGACTGCTATGAAATGCAGCTCTATAAATTTGGCGGCGCGCCTGATTTCAAGGCGACACCAATAAGTTGGTTGAAATTACATGCCCGCGACATGCTACCGCCAGTCGTTAAAGAAGTAGAAACCATGCCCTACAAAGTTGGCGATTCTGTTTATGACGTGGCTTGGAAAGCCTATTGTACTGCTGCGGGACTGGTGAAAGTAAAAGGTAACCAACTTGAACACCACCGTTCAATTGAAATGCCCACTCAGCCAGAACCTAGTGACATTCGTCTGGCATTGCCACCATCTACCTAATCAGGGAAGCCATTTACTTTGAGCAACCATATTAAATCAATGCAGAGCCTTTCAGGGGAAGGCTCTTCAACTCTTGGATTGAGAAATCTCGGTTTTGGCGTGGGTTTACGCCCACAGCATTTCCCCTATCTGATGAAAAATGACGATCCACTCGTTGATTGGTTTGAAATCATCAGCGAAAATTTTATGGATAATCATGGCTACGCACGTCATGTACTCCAACATATCCGTTCTAAACGTCCGGTGGTGATGCACGGTGTGTCAATGAACATCGGCAGTACTGATCCGCTCAATTGGACTTATCTACACAAGCTAAAAGAGTTGGCTGATGTTGTCCAACCCGAGTGGATATCCGATCACCTCTGCTGGACAGGATTTGCCGGGGTTAACACTCACGACCTGCTCCCCTTGCCACTTAACGAAGAAAGCCTGATGCATGTCGCTGGGCGCGTTAGAGAGATACAGGATTTTCTGCGTCGCCCGCTCATTATCGAAAACCCTTCTACCTATCTGGAATTTTCCCAAAGTGAATTGTCTGAATGGGAATTTTTAGCGTTACTCGTCGAACAAACCAACTGCGGGCTCTTGCTTGATGTGAATAACGTCTATGTCTCCGCCCATAATCACAGCTTTGACGCGACTGAGTATGTACGAGGACTGCCCCATCAAAATATCGTCCAGCTCCATGTTGCTGGCCCGACGGGTGTCGGTGACTGCCTGATCGATACCCACGACCAACCGGTCCCCACCGACGTTTGGCGCTTATACAAGCTGGCGCAGGAGTTAACAGGCGGTGTCGCTACGTTGCTGGAATGGGACGCCAATATACCCGATTACCCGGAACTGGTTGCCGAACTGGATAAAGCGAAAGCGGTGCTGGCTGGAGAGGCTATTCAAGACGTGCCAATTCATAGGCAGTCCGATGACACGCCCGTCCTATCGACCCCTGTTGTTTTTTAGTATGGAGACTTTGTGTCATGAACAACTTGAAACAGCCTTCTCTACAGCAGATCCAGCAGTGGATGAAAACCATCCTCACGGTTCGCGGCAGCCTGCGAGAAAAATTAGCGACCGCAGCGACCCCGGGCAACCTGCACCTCGAACAAATAGTAAAAACCCAGCAAGGCGTATCGCCCTACCGGCGACTTGACATCTATGCCGCTGGATATGTGATGCGCTTGGTTGAGTGTTTAAAGTCCGAGTTTTCGGTGCTGTGCGCCTATATGGGCGACGAGTTTTTTGAGACATTCGCCAAAGCTTATATTGTGACTGTGCCATCCGAGAACTGGAGCCTCTACTATCTGGGCGAGCACTTCAGTGACTTTCTAAAAAACACCCAGCCACAAGGCCTGCATGCCCCAGAGCAAGCAGCCTTTATCGCCTTGCCCGCGCAAATAGCTCAATTTGAACGGGCATATGCAGAAGTGTTATTGGCGAAAGGTTTGGAAAATAACACCGATATCGTCGCTTCAAAAATGGGATATGAACTGGCTTTTTTACAAGGGGTAATCATGTTGCCCCCCCCCCCCTGCCTTAGGCTTCTTAAGCTGGATTATCCGATCCTTGAGTTAATGAATTGCGTAGAAAAATCTGAGGACTATACCCTGCCGCAGCCAGAAAAGAGCCTGCTTGCACTAACCCGAGTCGATTACCGAGTAACCACAACTGAATTGGATGATTGGCAATTTTCGTTCTTAACCCACTGCAGCGAGGCTATATCCGTGCAAAAAGCCGTACAGATGACCGCGATAGCTTGCGGCATCAGCACTAGCGACCTACTGGCAAAACTGATGATCTGGCTGCCCATAGCCCAGAGCAGCGTATTTTTGGTTTCCTTGTAGATTAAGAGCCAGTTGATTAGATTTTTCAATATAACTATAACCAAGATATAACCAAGACACCCATTCTTGCTCTAAGGAAGATGGCCAATAGGATCTTCATCCGAAAATTTTGGGTGTCTTAGTGATTTTTATCGGATAAACGGTGCCTGTTTTCAGGCATCGCTTATCCGACGACTCCTATAATTCGTCGTGATGAGGTTTAGTGACATTGTCTGGTAATGCACTGATATCACTTTCCTCATCAGGAATACTCGATGGGTCGAGATCACCGCCGATATTACTCGGATCTGTCGGTATCGTGGAGGGGATTGCTACAGCCTGTTCAGCCAGTTCCCAGCCGAGAATGGTTTCCGGGCGCCCGCCTGCTTCTTCGGGGCCAGTGATGGCTTCCGTTTGTAACGGAAGTGGGTGGCCAATCAGGTGACCTACAGCATCGACAGCTTCAGGATCGGCCAGAGTCAGAGGCGTTTCATAGAGGTATGCTGTGGCAGTGCCTGGTACATAGACTCTCAACATAGTGCCATTGCGGATCCGGCCACGCGAGTCAGGCTCTTGATCTTGCGCATATCCATAGGCGACGGCAGGGTCACCTGATATATACAAGCCTTGCCATACATCATCCAGTGCCTGTGTTCTGGTTCTGATCCCCCCGAAAACAATGCTTTGAGCACCTTCCAAAGAGCTGCCGTGATAGCCCACAAAAACATACCCTCGCGCGATCAGTTGCTGATGTGCATGATTCAAGCGTGCTGAAGACCAGTTTCTGGTTCCCCTCGTGGTAAAGCTTACCGCCTCCCCCGCTCCTAGAAAGTTTGCACCATTGGGGTGTTCTCGTTCGAGTAACGCGTTGGCACTGTCGGCTGGCGCACTACAATGAAGCGCACCTGCAGAGCAGGATAGGCTCACCACGTCAGCACTTTGGGCTTGTTCAGGCGTATTGCCAGCGGCCTGATTATCAAATTGATTGACCTGCGCAGCTGCCAGGGTCAGGGTCACCCTAGCTCTCTCTGGTGCTTCTCGAATAGCATCATCCAGCGCATTACCAGGAGTCGGGTTGGTCAAAGCATTGTGGATCACTTGCTCTACCCTGTCCCATGATAGTCGGGCCAATATAAAGAGGCTGACAAGGTTACGTACCGGATAACCACAATTATTGAGTTCTTCCCAACCTCTGGGATGGCGGGTACGAGCTAGAGATTCAAGAGGAATACCGCATACCTGATGGGCAGTTAAGGATGCTAGGCTGTTACCTCTATCGAAATGGATTCGATGACTGATAACGGCCGGTGTCGTTGAGGGAGCGGTTGTATCCAGGGTCGCTGGATTACCTGCCAACACGCGATAAATTTGCCCTTCCCACGTGTCATCAGGATTACAGGTGTGTTGAGTCACGTAATTGTAGAACGCATCGAAAGGGTCAAGGAAGCAGAGTAATTTACCTGTGTGCCATTCACTCCAGCGTTTCTGTCGATGGTGCTGCTGCGGCGCTGCCACATAGCTCACTCCGGCACTGCTGATATTGACCATTGACAATGTTTGGTTATTGTCGAAAGCCCTAATATAAAACGTGGATTTATGCGCCAAACTATTTAACAGGTTGTTACTCACCTCTATACTGTAGATGGGAGAGATATATCTGTTCAGGCCTACGGCGTCCTGTTCAAGGAAGAATATTTTAATGCTGGCTGGAGCATCATCACCAACGGGAACAAGCCAGTTTAGAGACCAATTATTTTCTCCCTTACGAATATATGAGTAACTGCGAGGACCGGATTCCGCCGTCTCACTGGTAAAATTAATCGTTGAATGAGTAGTATGTAGTGTCAGAGCATTATCGATAGCAAGTTTGAGCCCCTCATTACCTTCTCCCAGTAACATAGAGTAGTGCAGTATGCCTTCTTCATTACTGGTTTCAAATAAGGGAGTCAGATCCAATTCACTTGATCTAATACCTTGGCTTAAATCGAGTTGGCAGTGAGTAGCACATTCTTGCCATAGATCGAATGCTTCATTGACTTGAGCTGCTGAGGTTATCTGTGGTTCTAAGCCACGCAGATCCGTTGCATTTACGCTAGTTATTGCGAGAAACAGTGAGCTAATCGCAACACTCAAGCAGAGATATCGTGTTTTTATCATAAAGAAATCCTTTTAATTAAATCAACGTCAAAGTGATACCATTGAGCCTTATTAAGTCAGTACCTAAAAACGAAGCGATGGGCTTTCATATAAAAGGTCTGTCCAACTTTCATTGTTAGCAGTAACATCCTCTCCTGCTGAATAAAATTAAATATTTCATTGGATTATTTGGGAGCTGACATAAAAAATCTCCACAAAAAACACCATTAACTTGGCTAATAATAGTTATTATTACGATCACATCAATATTAGCCGCGCCTCTCTATTATTTTAGTGTACAAGCAGACACTTACCCACGCCCCATTAACAAACCTGCAACTTAATTGAGTTTAATGAATGCACAAGATTAATAGACAACATGGCCGTACACCTGAGAATATTTAATAGAGTCGATATAAATTTATTCGAATGCCAAAGCTTAAATAACTTTATTTAACAGAAGATATATTCAGATTGAATTTTGGATTAGCTTCTATGAATATACCGACACTCGTCAGGTAGTCATGGTAATGCCACTGCACATCTGTTGGACCACTCATTCCTTTTAAATAATATTGACCACTACCATAATATTGTGCAAGACACTCTTCATCGAAAATCAATTCAGATGGTAGGTAACAATCCGATCTTCTACTATTTAGGTCAAGGCCATAACCGTAGGAGTTATAGTAGATGGGAGCCTGGCTACCAAACTCGCCTCGCTTAAACTTTATAGCTGTAAAATCAATAGAATAGACTTCACTTCGACCTTGCTTGGTCACATCACAACTTATAGCATGTTTCCCATCACCCAGTCCTGCTAACAGCTCCGGGATATTAAACCTTATCGCTCTCTCCAAATCTTCGCCTGAAAATAACGTACTTTCATCCACAGTACACTGCACTAAAATTGATTTATCGATATCTTCTCCATTAGAGGGGTAAACAAAATCCAACTCTGTAGCACAAACAGTTTGAGAAGTGATGAGTGCGGCTAATATTATACAATGTTTCATTATATTTAAAATTCCATTTTAATTGATATACGAATGGTATTCTCTTAAATAATTATCGATAAAGCAATAAGAAACGGATGAACTTTACAAAAAACAAACAGATTTTTTAAAAGCTCTACTTAAAATAAAAACTCAAAACAAAAAATGCAACATGGTTTGAATAACTTACCTCTTACGAAACACCAGACCGTTATAAACAATCAACACACTCTTCTATGAAATTAGATTCAAAATGGAATCTTCTAGCCTTCGAAATAGAGATTAAAACTATAACCAAGACACTCATTATTATTCTAAGAAAAATGGCTAAAAGGACCTTGATCTGACAATATTGAGTATCTTCGTTATTTTATTGACACTCTTAGATGTCTTCGTTATTTTATTGACGATCTTATTCCCCTTCGTTACTTCATTTCTTTCCCCGCCTAGAATCTAAAAAAAAACAACTTTTATTGATAATTACCTTCTGTACTGGAATGCTAATATTTAATCTAAACAATAGCATTCTAGTATAAAGTTCAGTCAACGTTTTAAATTGATTGTTAATACGATTCATATCAACTATTCATTGATTGGATAATTGTGGAGAAAATTATATGTTTAATCTAGATAAACACTTATTAAAGATCTGCTTATCTTTAATATTATTACTCTTATCCACTTCGAATAGCTGCTAGTCTTTTTCATGCACTTGATTCGAGGCCAAGAAAGTGTCTTAATTACAAGACACCTTTTGAAATCTATACTGAAATGAGTGGTGCACTTCTACTTTGAACCAGGGCAAGGGATCTTCATCTGACAATCTTGGGTGTCTTCGTTATTTTGATATAAACAGTTAAAGTAACCAGAGTTATTAACTCCTATCCCCTCAATTCCTTATTTGACTAACTCGCTGACTTTGCTATTTTATATCTATATCTCATGATGCTTTGGAAAGATAATGGCTAGCGGAATTGTTACCCCTAAATATGTCAGTGATTTTAGCTGTATAGGCCCAGATTGTGAAGATAGCTGCTGTATCGGTTGGAATATCTATATTGATAAGCAAAGCTATAAAAAAACAGTGGCTCATCGAGATTTGAAAACATTGGCTAAAACAGCCATGAAAAAAATTAAACGAAGTGATGATAAGTGGGCGATAATTCGTGCCGATTCAGATGGGGCATGCCCTTTCCTCGATGTCAATCGACTGTGTAAAATCCACTCTTTAGCCGGTGAAGATACCCTAAGCGATACCTGTAAAACCTATCCCAGAACCAGCTTAGTCAAAGAGGGGGATAAATATCAATCTCTCTATTTATCCTGCCCAGAGGCGGCAAGGCTGATCCTATTTAGTCCCGATGCCTTTATGTTTGAACGTAAAGAGAGTGGTTTAAAGAACCTTTTAAGTACAAGTCCTCTTTGGGCCAGTAAAACTTACGATAACAGCATCGATCTGTTACTCAATGAGCACCTTAGTTGGCAGCAAGCTCTGCTTGCGATCGGTTTATTAATTAATACTGCCGATAAAGTCTGGGGAAATGAGGTTGACGCGGATCAGTTAGATATTCGTTTAGAGCAACTGATGTTGTTGGCAGAGAAAGGTGTACTGCAAGAGCAATATAAAACCTTAGCATATGCTGATAAGCATCAGGTGCAAGCTTTCGCAACCATTCATGGTATGTTTATCGATGTACATCCAAGGCGTGATGGTGAAAGATTTAAGACCGTTAATGATGCTATCAGTACCTTGCTTAATGACGACAAAACCGTGGATATCGATAAGATAAACCATGCATGGAATACCATCGCATCACCTGCGTTAGAGGAGCATGGCGATATCTTTAAACGCTATATTCTCTACTATATTTACCATGAATATTTTCCGCTTACCTTAGGTGACGCACCTCAGTCTGCGTTTAGATTACTGGTATTGGACTGCTTTATGTTGCGCTGCTATTTAGCTGTGATTGCCCATAAGAATAATGGCCTATCTGAGAGTGATATACACCTCTGTTTTCAGGTTTATCATGTGGTACGCCAGCATAAACCAACCTTCATTAAAGGCGCCACAGCCATGATGGAGAAGTTTAATTTCTCCAGCGTAGCAGGGATCATAAGCCTGTTAAAAACTGGGGTTTAGCCAAGGTAAATTAAGAGTTTGTCCCGTCCTGAAATAGGTTGACGGTTTTATCAGACCAGTAGCAAATGCTGCTGGTCTTTTTCATGCACTTGATTTGGGGTTTTCATTCCCAAGCTTAAGTGCGGCCTCATTTCATTGTGATAATTTCAGCTTAGTTCAGCTCAAAAAATCATCAGTTGTTATGGGCATCTTAGTTATTGTCTACCAATGCCTTCTATTTTTGCAGCAACCCCGCCTATTTAGCATACAAATCAATTACACACCCGTTCAAGTTTAATACGCAAAAATAATGATTTTACTGAAATTAAAAATTTCCCAACTACGTAAAAAAATAAACACTGAGGATACCTGTTTGAGCAATAAGCATGATAAAAGTTAGGATTGCATAATATCTTGATTATTAATGAATATAAATGGAATCATAAAATGAAAACCCCTTCACAACCACTACTAGCACCACAACCACCCGTTAAAAATATTAATGAAGAAACGGCTTTGTTGCAACGCAGAGAATTCATCAAAAATACTCTCGCTTTTTCGACAACATTGGCACTAAGTGGTCTTCCACTCAGTGCACAAGCGGAACAGCTGCAACTCTTTTTCAAATTCCAATATAGACGAGTATTGCCTGAGCTCTTTCAACGTCCACCACAACTAGACTCTCATTATCCTGTGGTTATAATCGGCAGTGGCTTTGGGGGGGCTGTCAGTGCTCTGCGCCTAGGCGAAGCTGGTATTAAAACTGCTGTCATTGAAAGAGGGAACCGTTGGCCCATCGATCCTAAACGTTATATTTTTGCACATGATATGTTTCCAGACGGACGCAGTTTTTGGCATCGCACCTCCACAGCTTTTCCTGCATTGACTTTCGATTTACCTTTTTTTCAATCCATTTCTCCCCGCAAAATCAATAAGTTCTGCGGTGTCATTGATATCATCAATCGTCCTGGTGAAAATTACACAACGGGCAGTGACCTACTTCTTGGGACTGGCGTTGGCGGTGGTTCATTGGTCTATACTGCCGTGACTGTGAAACCTAAGCGAGAATATTGGGAACAGATCTATCCCGAGGGGTTATCCTATGATGAGATGAACGATGTCTATTATCCACGCGTTCAAGATGTATTGCAGGCAAGTGAAATGCCCAGTGACATTTACCACAGCTCAGCCTTTAAACACAGCAGGGATTGGGATGATGAAGCCATAAATGCAGGGTTCACCCCTTACAAGGTCGCCGGAAACTGGCATTGGGATATTGTTAGAGGAGAATATACGGAGCAATATACCCCTTCCGCAACTCGAGGGTTAACAAACTTCGGTAACAGCAATGGGGTAAAAAACGACCTCAGTCAGAACTATATTCCGATGGCTGAAAAAACGGGGAACGTTTCCATCCATCATAACCATGAAGTAAAAAATATTCGTTTTGAAAATGGCGTCTACACCCTTGAAGTCGTCGAATATGACCCCTTTGGGCACGTCATTCATACGACACACCTCACCACGGATAAATTGATCATGGCTGCAGGTTCATACCATACGACCCGACTGCTGGTCAGAGCCAAAGGAAGAGGTGATCTCCCGCAATTAAATCAATACGTAGGAAAAAACTGGGGCGATAACGGTAACCGTATGGCCTTCCGTCAACCAAAAATCACTCTCCCAACCGGTGGTCCTCAAGGAGCGCCATCGGCCAGTGCCATTTATAGCAATGACCCAAGCCATAGCCCCATTTTTGCAGAGAATTGGGCGAATGCGGCTGTAGTAGAAGTCGGGGTATCCATGTTGTTATCCGTGACATTTGATATGGACAACAGAGGCCACATTTATTACGACAACTCCAAAGATGATGGTGTGTTGTATTACCCTAAAAGCAAAGAACTAGATGCAACAAATGCAGCAAGATCCATCAATGATCAAATGGCTTCAGCCAATAATCAGAAAGTGGGAGCGCCAGGGTTCAATGACGTCATTTTTACCGGTGCACACCCTGTTGGTGGTATGGAATTAGATAAAGCCACCGACTTATTTGGTCGCGTGCATGGCTATGATGGTTTGTACGTGATGGATGGGGCATTAATTCCAGGTAATACAGGCGGCGCAAACCCATCTTTCACCATTGCTGCCTTAGCAGAGCGAAATATAGAACATATAATTCAGTATGATTTCTAGTGTGGCTAGTTATGCGGTTCTGTCGAAAACGGGGTTGTTGCAAAAATAGTTGATATTGGTGAATATACTCGTTTACTTCCTAGAGTCGTCACAGCATGAGCAACCCTGAATTTAAATGGAAACACTTTGCTGCTGAAGTGATCCTTTGGTCTGTTCGTTGGTATGGCTCCACTCCAATGAGTTATACCAACCTCAGTGACATGTTATCAGAGCGAGGGATATCCGTGCATCGCACGACACTCTATCGCTAGTTCATCGAATATAGCCCAGCGCTGCGAAAGAAGCTTCGTCGGTATCAGTTCATCCGCAAAGACTCATCCTGGCAACTTGATGAAACCTACGTCAAAGTGAAAGGCCAATGGTTTTACCTGTACCGCGCTATTAATAAGCGAGGGGAAACGTTGGATTTTTATTTTTCAAAAACGAAATAGACACTCAGCCTATCGATTTCTTAAACGTTGCTTGAAGCCGTACACGCTTAACAAACAACCTAATACACTGAATACAGACAAGCATTCCTCTTACGCTCATGCCATCGCATCTCCTGCGTTAGAGGAGCATGGCGATATCTTTAAACGCTATATTCTGTACTATATTTACCATGAATATTTTCCACTTACCTTAGGTGACTCACCTCAGTCTGCATTTAGATTACTGGTATTGGATTGCTTTATGTTGCGCTGCTATTTAGCTGTGATAGCCCATAAGAATAATGGCCTATCGGAGAGTGATATACACCTCTGCTTTCAAGTTTATCATGTGGTACGCCAGCATAAACCAACCTTCATTAAAGGCGCCACAGCCATGATGGAGAAGTTTAATTTTTCCAGCGTAGCAGGGATCATAAGCCTGTTAAAAACAGGGGTTTAATCAAAATAAGTTAAGAGTTAAATATGGAAAGGCGAGTGCTTCATGCATTCGCCTTTTTTGTTTTTGTGTCTTGCTCTGAAAAATCGAGCCAATGAAAAATCGGAAAAATCGAGCCAGCCATTATTAATCAATAACATATGAAGTCTGTGGCAAGCTATCAATATTCCACTTACCCATAAATCCAATTACAGTGGGAAATCCTAACTTACACTAGCAAAAATTAATAAAATGAGGTTTTTGAGGGAATATGTGAAAATTCAGACAGGTCTTATTCGTTCTTTATAAAAAAGAGTCAGGTTTAAACAGAGAGAGCGAGCAAAATTACCAGCCAGTTTGAAGGTACTGACAATCTTTAGAAAAATGCCGTCGGCGCGAAGTGAATTCCTTTAGGTGATTAAGGCGCTCATTGCCAATAAAAGGCACTGAGCGTTAAATGTTCAGTGCCTTTTATGGGAGATTGGATGTACATACGTTTAATCATTTGCAATAAATGATAGCTAATTACACTGATTTCAGGAACTGATCTATTTCCCCCCCTCATCAAGAATAAATTTTGCAATAGCTTCTGATTCATGGCGGTTTATAGGTGGCTTAGGCATGCCAAGACCCCCTAACTTAATAGCGACTCCCAATCTATCTACAGCATTATCTGTGCCTTCATATTTAGACCGCATCTCTTTGATAGAAAGAGCTTCCGAATCTTTATGACAAGTTAAGCAATCATTATCAGATAATAGCGATTGCACATCTAAGTTATCCGGATGATAGATTATTTTGGCGTTAGCGAGTTTAGTTAAGGCTATTATTTCTTCATCGGTTTCTTTTGCAGACCCATAAGCGACTGACAAATAAGCGGCAATAAACTTAGCTTCATCCATACTGATAGGTGCACCGTAAGCGTTTCGCATTTTATACATCTCACCAGTCCACTCTTTTAGATCCATTTCTGGTGGTTGATACATGACATAATCAACTGAATGACAAAGGTGACATTTAGATTGCGCAAGCCCATACCCGGGTAATGCCAATGGCTTAAGTTTTGTATTATCCATAGGTAATGAAATTGATACGACTTCAGCTTTAACAGTCAATGAAAATAGCGTTAATATAATAAGTAAAAACCGCATCTAAACCACCTTAATACTTGTACGTTCAATAGCATTACGGTTATAACCACCATGATTCCAAGTTGCATTTACAGGTTGTGTTTCACCGCTCTTACCTGTTGCTCTGACCATCACAAGTGTTCTTCCTTTTTCACTGAAATTATGGCTTAACTTCCAACCTCTAAAGGAAAAGCGACCAAGATCTTCTCCAAGTGTCGCTTGCATCCATTTTTTGCCACCATCGACTGACATTTCGACTTTTTTTATACCACTACCACTGTCAAAAGCAATTCCCTTAATTTCAATACTGCTTGAAGCGTTAACTTCATCACCATTTTCTAAACTAGTAACAAAACTTCTTATTGGGAAACGATTTACAGGTAACGTCGTTTTCGCCCTTTCATTTGGTAATTCACTCTTCGAATCGTTATCTGGTAGACGGTATGCTGTCGTCATAAAGAACGCATCAAAGTTATCAAACTTATCCTCTATGACTTTGAGATGTGATACATGCTTAACCCAGTATGTTGCATACCAACCAGGCACGATTAATTTAACTGGAAATCCATTTAAAAATGGTAAGGGCTCACCATTCATTTCCCAGACCAACATAGGTTCGCCGGTCATAATATGGTCAATAGGTAATGATTTTTTGAAATCTGGTGTCGTGTCTCGTACCGGCTTATCCAAACCATCTATGATGACACTTTTCGCTGCACTTGAAATACCTGCTTTCGCTAACACATTTTTAAGTGGCACACCTTTGAACTTCGCATTACCCATTGCGCCATTACTTAATTGTGCACCAAAAACACGTGGTGATGAATAACCTCGGCTATTACCAGTACATTGTTGTACCGCTACGATTTCTTGCTGGCCTTCAATCGACTTTAATTCAGCCAAACTTAGCGTAACTTCCTCATCAACAGCTCCAGAGATAGTAATGGTATATTTATCAGTGTCTATGGCAACAGGTAAGTCAGCTAAGTGATAACGAACAAAAAAACGATTATTGGGTGTTATTAACCCTTCATTAAATACATTAAAAGGAGTCTCAAGATGAGGTGGTCTAGTATGTACAATCACAAGATCATCTTTTTGAGGAAATGTACTTAGTACGGGCTTAGGGCCAGCAGCATAGCTCACCCCTTCACCATCCGAATACATTTTCCCATCTTTCATAAACTCTTTGGAAAAAGCAGTCAATGGCGCAGCAGCTAGTGCGACATAGCCCCCAGCTTTAATGATTTCCCTTCTTAACTTATTCATTTTCATAATTACGGTATCCTATTAATCTTTAAATCTATTAACCTTTAAATCCACTAGCCTTCAATCTATTAGCCTTTAGCCAGCTCAGCGATTATTTAATTTTTGATAAATATTTCGAAAGGGATTTAATTTCATCATCTGTCAGCTTTCTAACCACGTTTTGCATCATTTGACCTTGATCACCAGATCTAACACCCGTTCTCCAGTCAAATAATTGCTTCTCTAAATAGTCAGAAGATTGACCTGCCAATCTTGGAAATGATGGGTTACCTTCCGTTTTTTGACCATGACAAGTAGCGCAAGCTGGGAGCGCTCGTTGCCAATCACCTTGGAATATTAGGCGTTCAGTAGGATCTTTAATCAGCCCTTCTGCAGATTTATCTGGGAAAATCTCACTTATATCTGGTGAATCTAGCGAGCTGAAATAGCTGGCAGCAAGCAACTTATCTTCAACACTTAAGTTTGCAGTCATGCCTTGCATCGTCGTATTTTGTCTTAAACCTGATACAAACAAGTTCAATTGATTATAGATATAAGCTTCTTTCAAACCGGCTAGTTTAGGCGTCCCAGGTACACCGCCAAGACCATCTGCACCATGACAGCCCACACAAGTGGCTAACACTGCGGGCAATGGTTTTTCATTTCTAGAAAAAATATATGTTTTCGCTTGCATAAGCCCGATATTTTCTTGTGGTTCATTTTGTAGGGAGAGAATATAAGAGGTTAAAGACAACATTTGATTTCTAGTAAGTCGCTCAGAAAAAGCAGGCATAGTGTTGCTCATGCCATTCTCAATAACTCGCTTAATATCATCTTTGGTTGAACCATGAAGCCAGATATTATTCGTTAAGTTTGGTGCACCTATGCCATGTGTCCCTTGGGCATCTTTTCCGTGACATGATGAGCAATTAGCATCAAAAAGATCATTACTTTCAAATGGTCCTTTATTTAGCTGAGAAACATACTGCGTAAGTTCATCTATATCGTCACCGTTCAATACCTCTTTCCAAGCAGGCATTTTACCGTGACGGCCATTATATATAGTCGTATAGATATCTTGAGGTGAACCGCCGTATAACCAGTCTTTATCCACTAAGTTTGGATAGTTATGCTGCCCTGTTGCATCCAGACCGTGACAAGCAGAACAGTTATCTCCAAATATTGCTTTACCCTCTTGTATAACAAGAGGTTCTTTTTGTAAAAGCGTGAATGTTTCCTCATCAGTATGAGCATTGATTGCGCCATTAATATCATTGTTAATATCAACTGATTTCGCTACATAAGCGTCATCGGCCTGTGTCCAGCCGACAAAACCTTTCCAGGAAGCCAAGCTTGGATATAGAAGGACATAAACAATGGCGCCTATAAATGCAATAAGATAGGCCGCAAAGAAAACTTTAGGAATAGGAGCATCTTTTTCATCTATCCCATCAAAGTGCTCTATTGTTTTATTACTATCTGCAGTTTTGTTTTTTTTAAACTGCGAATAGATAACTGCGACCATGATAAAAAAGAAGATAATCGATAGTACGCTAGATAATATTTTTGTGGATTCCATTAATTTAAATCTCCAGCTTTTTCCTGTGTATCCACACCGAGGCTCATTAAGTAAGCAATAAGTGCATCGCCTCTCGTTTTACCCTCAACTTTGTTTACTGAGTTTTCAATTTGAGTGTCTGTATATGGAACGCCTAGTTTTTTCATCGCTTTCATTGAAGCAACAACATGACTACCGTTAATCTCTTTTTCAAAAAGCCACGGATATTGAGGCATGATTGAAGCAGGTACAACTGCTTGAGGGTTTATTAGATGCTGCTTGTGCCAGCCTTCAGTGTATTTCAAACCAATATTAGTTAAGTCTGGCCCTGTTCTTTGTGAGCTCCACAAAAAGGTAAACTCATAAACATCATCTTCCATTTTATTAGGACGACCATATCTTTTTCTTTCCGGCTCCAAGTTTCTAACCATCTGGGTATGACACCCCACACAACCTTCTGCCATATAAACATCTCGCCCAGCTAATTCTAAGGCGGTATATGGTTTGGCCGTTGTGATTTCCTTAAGGTCATTTGTGAAGAAAAATCCTGGGAAAACCCACACAAAGAATGAAAATAAAACAACGACTGTCGTGATAGTAATAAATGCTTTTACAGATTTAGATATTGAATTTTCCATTAACAACCTCCTTTAATCATTGCTTTTTGTGGATTATTTATAGTCATGATTAGGTTGTAAATCATTACCAACATACCGGAGATAAACAGAGCACCACCAATTGCACGCCCTAGCATATAAGGTTCAATAAACCGTAAGATATCAACAAACGTATAAGTGAGTGAACCCGAATCAGTGAGGCTTAACGATTTAATACCTTGACCTATACCACCAATCCAAAGAGCAACGACATAGAAGGTTATACCTAAATGAGCTAGCACAAAATGCACCTTAACTAGACCAAATGAGTAGAGTTCTTTTTTATATAACTGTGGAATGAAATAGTAGAAAGTTGCGATACACGTCATAGCAACCCAACCTAGTGCGCCAGAGTGAACGTGTCCTATAACCCAACTTGTATTGTGCGCTATCGTATTAAACGATCTGATAGCCATAAGAGGGCCTTCAAATGTTGCTAATGCATAATAGGCGATTGACGATAAGAAAAACCATACAATGGGATTTTTTTTCATCTCCTCTTTATTGGAAGTACAGGTCATCCAAGCATTAAATGCGCCAGCCCATGAAGGGATCCACAACAGAAGAGACATCACTATGCCAATATTTTGAATCCAAGTTGGAACTGATGTACCAATTAAGTGGTGTGTACCAGCCCAAGTATAAAAACCAATTAATCCCCAAAAAGTAATTAATGAAAGTCGATATGAATAAATAGGTCTGTTAACTAACTTGGGAATAAAATAATAGTTGGTACCAACAAAGCCAGCTGTCAATAAGAAGCCAACCGCATTATGACCCCACCACCATTGTACAAGCGCATCACTAGCACCAGAAAATATCGAGTAACCTTTAAATGCATATACTGGGATGGATAAATTATTTACCAAGTAAATTAATGCTATAACAACAATAACACCACCACTAAACCAGTTTGAAACAAATATATGATTTGTTTTCCTTTTAGCTAGTGTTCCAAAAAATATATATCCAAACGTTAGCCAGAGGACAACAATAGCGATATCAACCGGCCATGTAAATTCAGCATATTCTTTGGTTGATGTATAACCTAAAGCGATTGATATAAGGCCTATTATCAATGTTATCTGCCAACCCCAGAACAAAAACCAAGATAAACCTTTGGATATTAGATTAACTAATGAAGTTTTAGCCACAATATATAGCGACATACCTATAATAAAGTTACAAACCAATCCATAAATGACCCCGTTCGTATGCAGCGGTCTTATTTTTCCAAAATTAATATACTCATTGGCAAAGTTTAATTGGGGCAGGTATAACTGTAGAGCCGCCAATAAACCTATACACATAGCTACAACCCCCCAAGCGATGGAGGCAATAATAAATGCTTTAACTATTTTTTCTTCATTTTCATACATGAGTATGTTCTCTGTTTACATCGGTTAATACGATGTGTTTTGTGATCAAGTAAAACTTGTACACTTAGATAGGCGTTTAAAATCAGTTGCAGCTTCCACCATCATGCTACTGGTATAGCTATTTAAATCATCGCCCTTCTTCACTAGTGGATTAATATCCATCAGCATTAGATCTCACCGTATTTCATACCCAAAATGCATGTTGGTTCATTTCCAGAAGATGACCTAAACAGGAAGCAGAAATAAAACCACAGGTGATATGATCAGCGGCGTAAGGCTCAATAAGCCGATAGAGATAGACAATAGAAAATAGACACGTTTTCAGTTAATAATAAGCAACTAATTCAAACACATAGAACCTATAACCACCTCTTTCTCAGTGAAAATAGTATAACCTTCCCTGCAAGTTAAAATAATTAAAATCAAGTTAACCAGAAGCTCAATAAAATTGAATCACGATAAAATAAATAAAATCACCGAAATGGTGCTGAGATTCAACCCAGTAATGTCTATGGTGATAGTTTTTTCCAGTGCCCTCATCATCTCCCAGCAGCATTGCACGTCTGGATACACGAGAGCAGTAGTGGACATAGGCGTGTCTTCTAAACTCACTTGGCTTCATCTTGGGCGGGGCATAACAACCTCTCACTTAACCACTGTTAGTCAAGAGTAGCGAGCCAAAAATCGAGCCCGCCATTATTAATCAATAACATATGAAGTCTGTGGCAAGTTATCAATATTCCACTTGCCCATGAATCCAATAACATAGGGGAATCCTGACTTACACTAGCTAAAATGAATAAAATGAGGTTTTTTGAGGGAATATGTGAAAATCCAGGCAGCATTTAATGTGGGTGGCACTATTAATTTTCCAATTAAGTTAATCGTAGGCAAATATCAAGTTGTTCGACCCAGACATCTTCTTTGTAGTAAGGCTCAATAGCCAGCGGCGATATAATCAACTCACCCAGGATTGAGTCATCTTCAGTCGTCATTGAGACACTAGTTCCATCGGATAGCTTGATGTTGACCCCCCAGTCATATGTAACAACTTCACCTGACGGGACCCAATCACCGGCCTTTGTTTTATCTTCAATCGCGCACTGACAGCTAAGGCGAAGGATCTCGACAGAATCGATGATTACGCCAACTTTCTCCGTCAACTTAATCTCAGAGCATGGGCCTATAGAATGATCTATGGCACTGTATTCTATTTCTGTCGGTTCCAATACTTTTCTAAAGATTGGAATATGGAAGTCATGACCTTGGGGGCTCGTATTCCACGCGTTAGTCATCTCAACAAAGCCAGCCTCCACCCAAAAATATAACGATACAAGATTTAGCTTTCAATTCTGTTTAAAATTAAAAGAAAAATGAACCTGATTTCAACCTATGTAATCTTTCCAATCTCGGTGAACAAACTCGCTTGCGACGGCCCCTAAGGGGTAACCTCACGTTAAAGATACTTGGATGATACGAGTCATCCCGCCGTCCACCAACCAAGAAAAAGCCCCGACACTTTCATGTCAGGGCTTTATTATTGCTGTATCCCGTTCTGCGTTAAGTTAACGCTTATAGATGATACTTAATCAAGAGCGAGAAGACACTTTGGTCAACTTCAAGACCGGGAATACCATTGGGTATGCCGTATTTGTTCTTCCAGTAATCATATTCGACACCGACATAAAATTGGCCGCTCTTACCATTGATCACGGCACCTAAGTCATACTTAAGTTGTGGATTAATGTGCAGCATAGGCTCATAAGAGTCTTCAGATGGACTAAATACCCAGTCAATAAAGCCATCGAACACTATGCCAGTGTCACCAAAATCGATTCTCCAGGCTGGGGTTAGCTGCCAACCATCACTGGCACCTCGTTCTCCTGCAGAATTACTCAATTCGGTGCGCTGATAGACGTTCACATTAAGGTAGCTAAAACCAGGCACAGCCCAATCTGAACCTATACCATAAAGCATGGTACTCGCCGCAGCAGAACCTTGCTCATATTGCAGTGCAAGAGACAGATCCGTTAAGGGGCCAAAACCTATTTTGCTATCAAAAATCTTACTGGCACTAAAGCGAGTACCATACTCACCATAGTTAACGTGATTACTATCACTTGGCGCATCATTGAAGTAAATAAAATCCTGGAACGCAAACCAATCACCGTATTTCCAACCGCCGGCGGTTTCTAGCGTGATGGTGGTTTGCTCCGCAGGGTCGACCTCAAAGTTATCGCCGTAAAGGGCTGTCACACTGAAATCAGACCATTGAACTAAGCTTTCAGCAAATACTGTAGGGCTTGCTAGCAATGCTACTAATATCCATTTATTGTTCATATTCCTCACCTGTAATTGACAAACTTATTATTTTTTTAAGTGGTTAAACTTGTGTAAAGTAACTCTTTATATCATGACTCAGTTTTAAAGCTGAGTCAGACTAATACTAAATCGCCCAACCGCCAATATAAAATGCAACTAATGTAATGGTAATAATAACCGTACCTAGGTTGAGTTTCTTCCATTCACCTGAAGTCACCCGCCCTATCACCAGCACTAAAAAGCCCAGCATGATGCCGGTAACAATATTACTGGTCAGCACGATAAACACGGCGCACATCAAACCAGATAATGCATCCACCGAATCCTTGAAATCTAACTTGCTGACATTAGACATCATCAAGAGTCCGACATACATCAAGGCTGGTGCTGTGGCATAAGCCGGAACCAGATAACTAAGCGGTGCCAAAAATAACATACAGATAAACAAGCCACCTACCACAGTGGCAGTTAAACCTGTCTTGCCGCCTGCGGCAGTACCCGCTGCTGACTCTATATAGACCGCAGCCGGTGCACCACCGACCATGCCAGCAAAAATACTAGTCACAGAGTCAGAAGTCAGAGCCTTGCCACCATTGATGATCTGCCCATCCTTATCCAGCAGATTGGCCTGACCGGCTACCGCACGAATGGTACCCGTAGCATCAAAGATAGCGGTCATCACCAGAGCAAATACCGTGGGCAAGATCATAGGGTTCAACGCCCCCATGACATCCATAGTGCCAATCAGGGAGTTCTCACCACCAAAGTCAGGCATGGCAAATAAGCCTTGATAAACCACATTAGGATCGAAGATAAGACCAAATACCGAGATAGCCACGATCACAAGTAAGATACCGCCAGGTACGCGGAGTTTCTCCAGCCCCAAGATGGCCGCAAGACCTATCACGGACATCAACACCGACAATGAAGTGAATTCACCTAATGCAATGGGCAAACCTTCATGGGGATTTTTTATCACCAGTCCTACACCATTGGCGGCGATGAGCAGTAAAAACAAGCCGATGCCGATGCCAGTACCGTGAGCGATACCAAATGGAAGATTAGTTAAGATCCATTGACGAATACCGGTCACGGTAATGCCGGTAAACACGACCCCCATAAGGAAGACTGCACCTAAGGCAACAGGAATACTGACCCCTTGCCCCAGCACCAGACTGAATGCAAGAAATGCCGTGAGTGAGATGGCACAACCAATGGCCATCGGCAGTTTTGCCCATAAGCCCATCAGCAGGGAACCAAACGCGGCGATCAGACAGGTAGCGATAAAAACGGCGCCAGGATCAAACCCTGCGATACCCAACATACTGGGCACCACGATAACCGAATAAACCATAGCCAAGAAAGTGGTCACACCGGCAATTAACTCTTGCCGGACCGTGCTCCCTCGTTCGGTTATCTCGAAGTAATTGTCTAGCGGACTCTTTGAAGCTAACTGAGTTTGTTCTAATGATTCATTTCCAACTGTATTACTATCGGTCATATCATTGCTTCCTTTTTGCCACAAAATATGAGCCTTGATAACATCATGCGAGTGTCTACTCAGACTTCAAGCAATGGCGCCAGGGTATAGAACGACGAAGATTTATACCTTGGCTTGATGTTAAAATTAAAGTTCAATATGACTATTGAGCTTTTATTTTCGGCCCATACTTCCACATATACTCGGCTGCAACAGCCGAGTATTCCAATTTCTGACTCGCGCTTAATTGCGTGCGTAGACTAATTGTCCATCGACATAGGTACGATAGATGCTGCGATCATCACTTAAGGTAATGAGCACAAACAGCTCATCGGCGAGCGACTTAGAGTTGTCATATCTCAATTGCTGTAAAGGGGTCGCGCAGGGATCGATAACCACAAAGTCGGCTTCCTTACCTATCTCAAAGTTACCGATCAGGTGATCTAAAGACAGAGACTTAGCCCCGCCTAATGTCGCCAGATAGAAGGCCTCGAATGCAGACAAACGATAGTCCTGCAGTTGCATCACCTTGTAGGCTTCATTCAGGGTCTGCATCATGCTAAAGGTGGTTCCCGCACCAATATCGGTGCCGACGCCTACCTTGACCTTACGCTTCCAGGCTTCCTGTAACTTAAACAGGCCGCTGCCGAGATACAGGTTTGATGTAGGACAGAAAGAAACCGCTGAATCTGTCTCATGCAGACAATCCCACTCACAATCTTCGAGGTGAATGCTGTGGGCAAATATACTCTTAGGTCCCGTGAGCCCATGGTGATGATAGACATCTAAATAGCTGGCACGCTCAGGAAACAGCTCTTTAACCCACTTAATTTCATCCTTATTTTCACACAGATGAGTGTGTACATAAGTATCGGGAAACTCTTGCTTGAGTCTACCGGCGACATCGAGTTGCTCAGGGGATGAAGTCGGTGCGAAACGTGGCGTGATGGCATAGAGCAGACGTCCACGCTTATGCCACTTCTCAATCAGTTCCTTGCTCTGGTTGTAGCTAATCTCAGGCGTATCCAGCAGATAGTCAGGTGCATTCCTGTCCATCATCACCTTACCCGCTATCATGCGCATATTGATGTTTTCAGCCACTTCAAACAGTGAGTTAACTGACTCAGGATGCACGGTACCAAATACCATGGCCGTGGTTGTGCCGTTGCGCAGCAGTTGTTTTACAAAGAACTCAGACATCTCTTTGGCATAATCTTTGTCTTTGTAACGCGCCTCAGTGGGGAAAACATAGTTATCTAGCCATTCGAGTAACTGCTCACCATAGGCACCCACCATCTCAGATTGCGGATAGTGAATATGGGTGTCGATAAACCCGGGCATGACTATTTTCCCCGGATAACTGCGCACCCTGACATCTGCAGGGATCTTGTCTTTGCCCTCTTCCCAGGTGCCGATCCACTCTATGCGTCCATTGGCAACAAACATCAGACCATCTTCAATAAACCTTAGATTTTCCTCGATGTCTGCTGGATCATCTACCACGCTTAAAATATCCAGGAACGAAGCTCTAATGACTTTTACCGTGTGACTATATCCCATCCCAAACCTCAACTTATCTTTTATTATCAATTCATTGCATTAAAATACAGACTAATATTTATAATTCGTTTTTACATCAGATTCAGGCAAATTTTTAGGTTTAGACAAATTTTCAGCTTCACTCTCTTCAATCTGCTCTTTCAACGACTCGCGTTTCTCTGCCGTACACTGAACTTCATCGGAGCGACTGACCCTAAGCACCTGGTTAAGCAGCAACGCAACGAGTGAGCCTGCTGTGATACCTGAGCTGAAAATCACCCTAATTGAGTCGGGAAAACTGTGGAGGATTTCGGGGCGGAAGGTTACTGCCATACCAAAGGCGACACCTACAGCTATGATCATCATGTTGCGCTTAGTGAAGTTAATGCGAGCTAAGATACCGATACCCGCTGAGATGATCATGGCGAACATCACCAGGCCTGCACCGCCGAGCACAGGAGAAGGTATGGTGACAACCAGAGCACCGATCTTGGGGAATAGTCCGGCGAACACCATGATGAGACCGGTTAATGCCACCACATGTCGGCTGGCGACCCCTGTTATCGAGACGATACCTACATTTTGACTAAAAGATGAGAATGGCGTGGTCCCTAAGGTCGATGCCAAGGCGCTGCCCAGACCATCACATAAGATGCCCTTGGAAAGCTTCTCACCAGTTAACTTAGTATTGGTCGCATCACTCAGGGCTAAAAAGTCGCCGGTGGACTCCATGATAGTGACCAGGTAGGCGATAGACATGCCGATTATGCCGCTGATGGTAAAACTGAGACCGAAGGGAAGTAGACTGGGTAAGGCAAATACCGGGGCGGCACCAACCGGGGAGAAGTCGACAATACCTAACATGATCGCGACCAGATAACCGACAAACATACCGATAACGATGGCGGCTGCAGAGACTATGCCCTTGCCTAGCTGTGATAAGACGATAACCACCACCAACACCAGCAAGCCGAGCAGCAGGTTATTATGATCTCCATAGCCCTCTTGGCCGACAAAACCACCGGCGAACCAATCTACTGCCACAGGTAAAATCGTTAAGCCAATAAGCAAAACAACGGTGCCTGAGACTACGGGAGGAAATAACTTTCTTATCTGTGGCATAAAACGACTGCCAATTATCATCACTAGCGAGCCTATTAACGCCGAGCCAAAAATCGCCGAGACCCCGGATTCCAGACCGATGGAGATAGAGATGGCAACAAAGGTAAAACTGGTGCCCATCACCACGGGTAAACGTATTCCAACCGGGCCTGCACCTTTACACTGAATAATGGTCACCAGGCCCGAGACCATTAATGCGGCATTAACCAGGATAACCATCTCATCTGTGGCCATACCTATGGCGGAACCAACCACTAGAGGGACAGCAACAATCGCCCCCATAGCGGCTAACATATGCTGCAGTGCCAACACAATACTGACACCCATTGGGGGTTTATCTTCAATCTTATATAACAGTTTCATCTCGAATCCTTATCTAAACTTGGTGGTAAGTCATGCGCTAAGACATCAACAAACTTGGTGGGTTTTTAAGTAAACTTCAGATCAAACAGGAACAATTAAGGTGTAAAATTGAGATCGAGCGCGACAAATGTCGCGCACGTTCTTCACTTTTCTCTGGGGATTTATAGCTTGTTTAGTCCTTCGAGGACTTTTTCAGGAGTGAAATGCCAGTCGCGGATCCACACGCCACAGGCGTCATGAATTGCCGATGCGATAGCGGGCGCAGCTCCGTTGACCCCGATTTCAGAGATAGACTTGGCCCCGTAAGGACCCACTTTGTCGTCACTCGGAACCAGTACCGCCTTAAATTCCTTAGGAATATCGCCAATCATAGGCGCACCATAACTCTTAAGGTCGCGGGTTAGCGGGATGCCATTTTCATCGTAGATAAGCTCTTCGGTTAAGCTGTGACCGATTGCACGTAAACTGGCACCATAGATCTGGCCCAGGGCAAGGTTTGGATTGATTGGAGTACCGCAGTCAAGCAAGGCGTGGAACTTCTCCAGCTTGATTTCACCGGTGCGGACATTGACCGCCACTTCGGTAAAGTTGGCACCATAGGGGAAGGCGAACAGTGAGGTGGTGTAACAACCGCTAGCCAATAACTGCCCCCAACCTGTGCCGCTCTCGGCGCGATGGGCAATATCGAAATAGCTGACTTCACCTTGCTTACCTTTCACCACCCCGGGCGCAGCGAGAATCACATCTTCGACGGACTCATCCAACATCTCGGCGCCACAGGTTAAGATCTTAGTGCGCATGGCTTCGGCAGCAATTTTGGCGGCATTGCCAGAGAAACAGGTACCCGAAGAGGCGTAAGCGCCCTTATCGAATGGAGCATGATCGGTATCACCTGAGTGTATGGTGATCTCATCGATGGGGCAGCGCAGCACCTCGGCGGTGAGTTTAGCCACCACGGTATCGAGTCCGGTACCGATATCGGCACCACCGGAGTGAACGATAAAGGTGCCATCGGATGCCATCTTAATCGAACAGTTAGCCTGATCGATATCTGGAATGCCCGATTTTTGTTGAATAATCGCCACTCCGCGACCAATTCGCCAATCACCATCCGCTTGCTTGTCACCATCCCAGTTAATCAGCTCACGTCCCTGCTTAAGAATTGGCTCTAGGGCACAACTTAAGGCTCTTGGCGCCGTTGCCGGCATCTTACCTTCACCGATAGCCGCCAAGATCTTAAGTTCCTGACCCTCACGAACTCGGTTGATCTCGACCATATCCAGATGATCAATACCCAGAACTTCGGCCATCTCAGCCATCGCCATGGTTAAGGCGAAGTTACCCTTAGGCG
The DNA here is from genome assembly GCF_009377275.1 of Shewanella sp. YLB-07. Classification (NCBI taxonomy): domain Bacteria; kingdom Pseudomonadati; phylum Pseudomonadota; class Gammaproteobacteria; order Alteromonadales; family Shewanellaceae; genus Shewanella; species Shewanella sp. YLB-07. The sequence goes on from NZ_VOQB01000003.1 coordinate 87,698, forward strand.
CACCATAACCCTGATAAGCACCTGTCGGGCAGATATTGGAGTAGTAAGTCGTCACACGAAAATCGACGTTATCACACGGGTATAGTGGCAATGACAAGGCTGGACCATTACAAGGCACCGTCAGGGCGTGGTTACCGTAAGGACCTGTGTTAGCCAGAAAATCCATATCGATCGCGGTCAAAGTACCGTCTTTCTTGGCACCAATTTTTACATGCACCTTAGCCACGTGACGGGTAGAGTTAGCGATAAACTCCTCTTCACGTGTGTAGTGAAAATACACGCCTCTGCCAGTGATCCAAGTCGCCCAACCACAGACATCTTGCAGCAAGATATCTTGCTTAGAGCCAAAACCACCGCCGACACGCTCCTTGACGATATGCACCTTGTTCTGCTTAACACCGATAATTTTAGCCACCTGACGACGCACATGCCAAGGCACCTGAGTCGAGTCGTGCATCACCAGACGATCGCCATCCATATAGCTATAACAGATGTGAGTTTCCGTCGGTAGCTGCTGTACCTGCTTAGACTCATAGGTACGCTCTATGACATGATCGGCCTCGCTAAAACCTTTGTTGATATCACCGATATGGCCACGAATACTCGCCGCTATATTTTTCCGCGGAAAACAGCCAATGGGGAAGTTAAGGATCACCTTACCGTCTCTGATATCGGCATTTTCATTTTGTTCAGCCAAGTCATCGGGAGCGCCAACAACATACTCTATGGGACCATTGTGGATAATGGGCGCATCGGCGGCGCGGGCGTCATCTATGCTGATAACGGGCTTGAGGACGTCATATTTAACCTCAATCAGCTCCAGGGCCTGCTCGGCTATCTCAACGGATTCAGCCACCACGGCGGCGACCCTATCACCCACATGACGTAGTTTTTGACAAAACATGCGTCTATCTAATGGCGAAGGCTCTGGGGCACTCTGACCACCTGGGGTGTAAGGAATATCCGGACAATTCTTATAGGTGATGACAGTCACCACCCCCTCCAAAGCTTCGGCTTTAGTGACATCTAAGTGAGTGAGCCAGGCATGGGCATGTGGACTGCGGAGCATCTTTATCACGCAAGCATCTTTAGGGATCCTATCTTCTACATAACAAGGTTTCGCCTGCACCATTTTGGCCGAGTCTAGCTTAGGGGTGTTCTTACCGATAAAGGTGAGATCGTCTCTGAACTCTGGCGCGTACTGCTTATAATGCTCTGGGTCTTTCAGGCGATTTACTGCTAACTCGATCACTTCATAATATTGCTGGTAGCCGGCATCACGGCTAAATATGCCGGTCAAAGCATCGTCTATCTCGTCACGATTTGGATTCGGGTTATGCTTTAACAGCTCAGTTAAGATCAGAGCCATGGCGGGATCGTTATATCCCGATTGCACCACACCCACGTCGATCATCGCTTGCTGGACATGGTTCAGCTGGTTCCATTTACCTAATGATTCGGCCGTATAGATTTCGGCGCCCTCAAGCTGAGCCGCGATCAACAAGGAAGCGTTCAGTAGACGGCCATCGACTAATATCACGTCGGAACCTGCAAAACCAAAACCGTCATCACTGTTACGTACGGAGCGAAAACCTGCCTTGTTCAGTAAGGTTTGGACATTATCACCAAGACGACAAGCAAGTTCTTGCTGGCGATCATTTATTGTTAGGTTAATACTCATCACTAAGCCTCCTTTACTAGACGTTGGCATTCGGCAAGTAAATCAGTCACTAAGATGCCTGAAATATATTGTTTATAATCGACGCTGCCGCGAATATCAGCCTCTGGAAATACTGAGTTTGCCACCGCTTTTTCAAGTTGTTCATCAGTTAACTTTTGTGCTTCGACGTCTCTTAATCGAACAGGAATGCTGTAACCAGCTCTGCGTGGTGAGACACCATCGATGGCGATCACGCTGTCACCAGCCTGGTCTAAAGATACGGCCACATTGATAATAGAGAGGCCCGCCGCTGAGCGAGTCATGTTGTAGGCCAGACAAACCAAGTTGACATCCGGGATCACGACTTGAAGGATCAAGCCACGGCTGGCACTTTCCAGATAATCTTCGATCCCCATCTCTCCAACGTCGGCCGTCACGATGCGCGCCTTAAGGGCTATCAAGACAGGCAACAATAAGGCTTCTTCTTGAAAGGCGGCGATCTCTCCGCCAATAGTGGCTTGATTACGTAGATGTTTTGAATAAATGAATTTTGCAGCCTGCTTTAGACCATAAGGAGTTAACTCATTTTCCAGCACAGACTGAACCCGACACATGGCATCGATATACAGGGAGTTGCCGCGCAATTCAATGGTTTCCAGGGCTAAGTTATTCAGAGAAATCGCGACAGTTTTTTTAGTCAGACTCGGTCTGGCATTGAGTTTTGAGCCACCAGCAAACCAAGTAGCATTGGCTGCGTGCTCCTTCATTAAATTCAGAGCTTGGTCCGCGCTGCTCGGCTTTAAAAAGCGTTCAATCATAGTACTTTCCTTCTCAAATAAGCCTATTTTTCAACCAGTGTTAAATGATTTAAAAATAAGTGATGCAATTGAGCTAACTAGTGGCAACATTTACGCCAGAATCAGGATTGACTTGGTTATTGTTTTTTTTTGTGATTCGGGTCAAGTTTATGCCGCCGTCGATGAGACTCTTGACGCTATACGGCAGCATAGCGACCTAGATTCAACTCTCAGCAGGAGAAATTAGCCTGATAAAGCACGAAATAAAGGGGGGAGATGGGACGGAAGCGGACGATTAATATCAAGGGCTATCAAAATAATAATAAGGGCTATCACTTTGATAGTGATAGCCCAAGCTGGATAAGTTTGGCCACAGTAAAACTCTGGTGCGACTAATGAAACTCGCGGAACACTCCGGAAATAAATGATTTCTCACAGTAATGACACTTCAGCTTAACCCCGATGCGCTCTTGCTTAATATTGAAGCGACTGTCGACGGGTTCATTATGGCTGATACAGTTGCTATTAGGACAGGTCAACACCCCAGAGATACGCTCGGGGATAGCCACTTTAAACTTGTCTACCACGTCAAAATTTTCGATCACATTGATGGTCGCCTCAGGTGCAAACAGGGCTAACTGGTTGGCCTGATTTTGATCGAATACCGTATGCTCAATCTTGATCAGATCTTTAAAGTCGCCGCTACTGGTCGGCAAGTTGAAACCTATGGTGAGACGCTGTTGCCCCTTGGAGAGTTCAAAAAACTTCAGGATTTTAATCCCTTGCCCGGGTGCGATATGGTCGATAACGGTTCCATTTTCAATGGCTTCGACTTTTAAATGCTTCTTCATTACTCATCTCCATATTCGTTGGTCAGCACTAAGGCGAGCAGCGCTTGGCGAGCATAGACGCCATTTTCAGCCTGCTGAAAGTAATAAGCATAAGGGGTGTAGTCTACATCTGTGGTGATCTCATCCACCCTGGGCAATGGGTGTAATACCTTAAGATTGTCTTTCACTCCCTCCAACATCTTAGCGCTCAAGATAAAACTGGATTTCAAATGCTGATATTCAGTTTCATCGAAGCGTTCCTTCTGCACCCGAGTCATATACAAGATATCTAAGTTATCGACCACGCCGTCTAAGGTGTCATGCAGGGTAAATTTACACCCTTTGGCATTAAGCTCATCGATAATGTAATCGGGCATCGACAGTGCAGAGGGGGCAATGAAGTGGAACTCACAATCAAACAGAGATAATGCCTGGGTCAGAGAATGCACAGTACGACCATATTTCAGATCACCCACGAAGGCCACCTGCAGCTTATCTAAGGTGCCTTGGGTCTCATAGATACTGAACAGGTCGAGTAAGGTTTGAGTCGGATGCTGATTCGAACCATCGCCGCCATTGATCACCGGAACCGAAGAGAACTCACTGGCAAGACGGGCAGCGCCTTCTTGATTGTGGCGCATAAAAAACGCGTCGCAGTAGGAGGAGATCACCTTTACCGAATCGGCCAAAGTTTCACCTTTTTTGCCTAAGGAAGTATTACCACTATCGGGGAACCCGATAATGCTGCCCCCTAGTCGATGAACCGCGGTCTCGAAAGACAGGCGAGTTCGCGTCGAGGCTTCAAAGAAACAGCTGGCGATGACACTGTTTTTCAATAGTTCAGGATTAGGTTTTTTTTTCAGTTTATTGGCGGTAGAAACAATAAGTTCTAATTCAGAACGTGAGAGATCGGAGATAGAGATTATATGTTTATTATATAAGGGGTTACTCATTCTTGCAGTGTCCTTTTCCGACGATGAAATCGGAGGAGAATTGTACCCCTTTTAGGTCAATGAGTATAGTGATATACACTCATTGACCTATGATTTACCCTATATTTTCCAGCCATCGTCGCAAGAGGTTGAGTGCCGCACATCGGCGATACTCGGCGGTTGAACGGTGATCATCGATAGGGGCTATCTTCTGGCTATAAAAATCGACGATCTTGTCGATGGTTTCCGCTTGTTGTAATACGTCCGCACTCTGCCCAATCAAGCCCTGCTCAAACTCGACATTTCGGACCACTGTTGGCCCTATGGCGCCGAATGTCAGTCGCCAATCCTGGATAATGCCCGATTCTATTCGCACCCCGGCTAATATCGACAACTTAGTGAGCGCATTGGCTTTGCGGGTCCCGACCTTATGATATAAATAGTCATCAAACATTGGCAGAGTCAGGCTTACCTTAGTCACTATCTCATCGGCTAACCTCTGCGTCTGACCGGGACCCGAGATAAACTCCTCTATAGCTAACTCCCTTTTACCGCCGGGACTGCCGAGCTCGATACGCGCATCGAGCAGATACAGGGCGGGCAACATGTCAGCCGCGGGCGATGCATTGCAGATATTACCCACTAAGGTAGCCCGGTTACGCAGGGCCGGCGCTGCGATTCGCCTAGCCGCATCTTTAATCATGAAGGGAACAGACTCGTGAGCAATCAACTCGTATAATGTCACCCCAGCCCCTATCACTAGCCTAGGCTCACTGGTTTTATTATCGAGCTCAATCCCCTTGATCTCGGCAATATCATCGAGAAACACCACAGCATTATCGCTGTCACCATAGTGAGCCATTCCCTGCACCATAAGATCTGTGCCACCAGCAAATAGCGTAGCGCAGTATATTGCATTCAACTCAAGCGCTTGCTCTAACTTAGTCGGACGATAGATATTTACCATAGACCTTCTCCCTTTCTGGCCGCAATTTTACCCGCTTCGACTATCATGGCGTAACCGGTACAGCGACACAGATTGCCGGCTAACGCTTCCCTTATCTGCTTATCCGTTGGCGTAATACTCGCACAGACACGATTATCCAGCAGGTGATAGAGGGCTAATACCATGGCTGGCGAACAGAAGCCGCACTGTACGCCCTTTGCCTCTAGCAGAGCATCGATAACGCACAGCCCCTTCGGCGTATCCCTTAAGCCTTCTAAGGTCACCAAGGCCGTTCCTTTCGCTTGGATGGTGGGGATTAAACAGGTATTGACCAGCTGGTTATCCATGATGATCGAACATGAACCACACTCACCTTCACCGCAGCCCTGCTTCGCCGAGGTCATCCCTAGTCGTTCTCTTAAGGTATGCAGTAGAGGCTGCAGTGGATCGACATCCACCTTGACTGCCTGGCCATTAAGCTTGAAACAAATCTTCATCGCGCTACTCCTTGAGTCTTGCCCCTTGTAACCGTTATATTGCTGAGGCATAGCTTCTTCGCCCCATAGAGGAGATCACACACCACCTCTGGCGTAATAGGGATCGATGAAATAGGCAGGCCGATAGCACTCTCAACCGCGGCACAATAAGCCGCAGCGCCGCCATTATGGGTCAACTCGCCTCCCCCTTTAGCGCCCTTAGGCCCATATTTGTAAGGATTATCGACTAATGCGCTGCTGATCGCGGGCACATCCATCGACGTAGGTATCACATAATCGGCCATGGTGGTTTGTTGGAATTTACCCTCACTGTCTAAGGTCATCCGCTCTAAACTGCCATAGCCCAGCGCCTGTACCAGACCACCGTCTATCTGGCCCTTAAATACCATTTCATCTATCGCATGGCCCACATCGTAGATGGCCCACAGGCCGGTGATCTCAGTTTCCCCCGTGGCTGGGTCCAACTCGATCTCAACGATATTCATGCCATAGCTGGTCACCTGATAGGCATTTCCCTCAAACTTTTCTTGATCCCATTTATGGTAACTGGGCTTTTTATAATCTTCTTCGACGCATTGCTCGGTACCATTTATCCAGATACTGGCCAATTTCTTTGCGGCGACCTCGATAAGGTAGCCCACGATGACGATTGAACGCGATGCGACTGTGGGTCCGGAATCAGGCACCACACCGGTATCGGCTCTCGCGAGTCTGACTGAGGTTAATGGCACTTTCAGCGCATCGGCGACAATTTGACAAAAGGTCAGGCTGAGTCCCTGGCCTAAATCTGTGTTAGAGACCTGGATCTCAACCTCATTATCGGCCCCCTTCACCAGACGCACTTTGGCCTTGACTAAGGTATCTTCGAGATCCCCGGCGAAACCACAGCCATGCTGAAACATCGCCAAGCCGATCCCTGTTAACAGGTCACCGTTCTTTGACTGCTGGCGGTAGGCTTTGGCCTTCTCATGGTAATCACTGGCCTCACAGATCTGCTCATACATCTGCTCGAGCACTAAGTCACCGAAGATGCTAGCCCCGGTTAGCGTCGTCGAGTCTGTGTTTAACAGATGATCATGTTTAAAGTCCGCCGGCTCCAAGCCAAGTTGCTTGGCAACATGACTAAGGTGGGTCTCTATGCCGAAGCACGTTTGAGGGGAACCAAAGCCTCTAAAGGCACCGTTAGGTGAGGTGTTTGTCGCCCAGGCCGTGGCATCGACTCGCACATTGTCAATCTCGTAGACATTGATACAACTGGTGATCGCCCTCTGTAGCACTATGCCTGATAGACTCAGGTAAGCCCCCGAGTTTATATCCACCTTCACTTCCATGGCGACTATCTTGCCCTGTTTATCGACTCCGGTGCGGTAATGAAAATCGATAGGGTGGCGCTTCGAGGTGAAGGCAATATCTTCACTACGGGGCAGGACGAGTCTTATGGGCTGACCCACACGCTCAACCGCGACACATAAGGCACCGGCAAGCACATCGGGATAGTCCTCTTTGCCACCGAAACCACCGCCTGTGGTGGCCTGAATCGCTCGTACCTTATTGTGACCCAGCACCACTGAGATACAATGATGAACATACCAGGGGCACTGCATCGAGCCTTCGATAACAATCTTGCCATCCAGTGGATAGCCGACCATGCCTTGTGGCTCCAGATACATATGCTCCTGATAGCTGGTAGACAGCATCTCTTCAAAAATATGCTCAGCCTGAGCAAAACCCCTGTTTACATCACCTTTATTGATCCTGTGGCTATCAAATTTATTGTCCTGGCCATGGATGGCACCATCAGTGAGTTTTTGCGAATCCGGGAGGGTGAAGGCAGGGGTGAGCGGCTGATACTCTACGTGTATTTTGTCTAAGATCTGCTCGAGAACCTTAATCTCGGGTCCCACCACAAGTAAGATAATTTGACCTAGATAACGCACTTCATCATCGGCGAAAACGGGCCAATCCGCCTCCACCATCTGCAGCACGTTGCGCCCAGGCACGTCTTTAGCGCCAAAGACAAAATAGCCTTCGGGTAAGTCCGGTAACCTAATACTTTCGATCTTACCTCTTGGGCATGAAGAGCGAAACAAGCGCCCTTCCAAAAGATTATCGAAATGACGGTCGGCAATAAACTTCGCATCTCCTGTAGCTTCTTGCCATTTGAATTGCGTTTTATCCCTTTTCATAACGTTTCTCTTCTTAGCTGTATTTGTGGTATTGCACCAGATACGTATTGCTAATGTGTGCATCCATGGGGCGATACCAAATGAAACACAATAATGAAAAAGGGAAAAAGTACCGGCTCTTAATATCGAGAGGCTCTATGCCTCTGTGAGCAATACTTCTTCCCTATTTCAAACGCTTAATGGTTAACTGAGCTTATCCATATTGGTCCAGATGCGTTGAGCTACTTTTCTTGCCTCAGCGTAGATTGGCGCAACATCGAATGGGAACTGGCGATCTTGGTAGACGAAGCGTCCCTCAACCATCACAGAGTTAACGTTACCGGCATTGATACCGAAGGCGATATGACCGGGTAAGTTATCTGCCAATAAAGGTGTAGGACTCATGTAATCTAAGATAGTGAGATCAGCCTTATTACCCGCTTCGAGTCGGCCGAACTTAGCACCGAAATTCTTGGCTAAGATATCGTTACCCAGCCATAGGTTACGCAGGAAGCTGTCGGGCCACAGTGGCCCGCCGCTGTCCCTGTGCTTGAAGAATGAGAACTTAAGCTCTTCAAACATATCGGCGCCGATACCGTCAGTGCCTAGCACGACATTATCGAACTTAGCCAGCTGATGGTTGTAACCCACATTGTTGTTCATGTTCGAGCGTGCATTGTGCGCCAGGAAGCCGCCACGAGCGTTCAAAATCTCAATATCTCTATCCGATAAGAACAGGCCGTGAGCCAGTAAGGTCTTATCATTGATCAAACCGAAGCTATCCAAACGCTCAACTATGTCTTGGCCATAATGATGATGACTGTGGGCCACATCATAGCGGTCTTCGGCGACATGAACATGGATACCACGACCTGTGACCTTGACGGCTTCGGCCATCATAGACAAACCTTCATTGGTCACTGTAAACGGTGCATGGGCACCGATATGGGCCTCAACCAGATAAGGTTCATCGCCCTTCTTCTTAGCCGCATCGATCAGTTGAGCGAAGGCGATATTTTCCTCGACGCCGGCTTGCATCTCTTTCATGCCAGCGTTTCTATCTGTGGTTTCATAACAGGTCATGCCACGTAGACCCGCCTTAATGAAACCGCTACGTAAGGTCTTAAGTGAGCCCGCGATATAGTTAGGCGATGCGTGGTGATCGATCACACTCGAGCAACCATTCTTAATCGCTTCAAGGGAACAGATTAGGCCACTGTAGTAGACTGCTTCCTCATCGAGGGCCAGATCCAGACGCCACCAAAGGTTCTTCAGGATGGAGATAAAGTCGGGGCTAGGCTTAATATCAGCCATCACCCCTCTCGCCAGGCCAGAATAGAAGTGATTATGGGAGCACACTATCCCAGGCATAACGAGTTTACCTTTCATATCCGTCACTTCTGCTTGCGGATATTTACTGCGCAGGTTTGATCCCACCTCTTTAATCGTAGTGCCATCAATAAGGATATCGACACCCTCTTTAACGAAACATGGCTCAAATTGAACAGCTGTTGCATTTTGTAATAAAATCATAAGACTATTCCTTATTCACCTAGTTGACCAAGTAAGTAATCATGCTCGGTAACCACGAATTTGATGATGCGTGAAATATCACTTAAGCTGTCAGGTAGCGTAAAATACTTGCCATTATTTAGCTCACAGGTGTAGATCTCTTCATTGGCGCGAACCGTAAGACGTTCGTCTCCGACGAGGAAGCCGCTATTGTGACTGGCGTTCATGTCTGCTAACGAGTTGAAGATGGTCAACTTGTCATGGTAAGGACGGCCGTTCCACGGACAGAACTGAGCACAGTTACCACACTCGTTACAGTAGGCATCGATATGCAGTACCTGGAATTTATCTTTAAAGCCCGGGACTGCCAGTGAGATATTGGCGCGATTAGGACAGACATCCACACACTTAGAGCAGACATATGAACACTCCAGACAGCGCTTGGCTTCTTGCTCAATGAAGGCGTCCTGATCGTCGGAGTTAACCAGCTTAACTTGGATCTCGGCTTTACGCTGGTAGAGCTCTTCCACATCAAGATCTGAGATAACGCTATACTGACACTCAGTAACAGACTCTTTAGCAAGAATTGATGAAGCCGCTTTGCGACCACCTGAGATAGCCGATACGATAGATGAAGGACCCGTGTTCGCATCACCTATAAGGTAAACATTCTCGAGGCCTGTCTCGCCGGTATCGGCAGAGACGATTGGCCAGCCATCTTGACCCATAGGGATACCGATTTTGCTAAGCACATCGCAGTTACTCTGCTCACCGACGGCGGTGATTAAGGCATCGACATTGAGCTCAATAGTCCTATCGGTCGCCACTGGGCGGCGGCGTCCCTTAGCATCTTTCTCACCTAGCTCCATCACGCGAGCGACAAGCTTGCCATCTTGGCTTAATGACTCTGGGTTGGTGAGAAACATGAACTGCACGCCAGCGGCTAACGCTTCATCATACTCATCTTTATAGGCCGGCATCTCAGCGACAGTACGACGGTAAAGTACCGTGACTTGCTCAACGCCATCCACTTTCAGTGCCGCGCGAGCACTGTCCATTGCCGTGTTACCCGCGCCAACCACGGCCACATGCTTACCTAGCTTGTTATCACGGCTATCGAAGAAGCCATTATTGTACTGGGCCAAGAATTCAAGTGACTTGAATACGTGAGTGTTGCCACCTTCGAGTGACATTGGGTTGCCTTTGTCGGCGCCTATGCCTACACAGATATACTTGAAGCCACTAGCGCGCAGTGCATCGACGGTTAAATCTGTCTTACAGCCATACTCTATGTTCACGCCATGGTTAGTGACAAACTCGATATCGTGCTCAATCGCTGCGGCTGGAATTCGAAAGTGAGGAATGATGTTCTTGACCACACCACCGGCATTGGCTTCTTTTTCAAAAATAGTCACAGGGTGACCCGCGCGCGCTAAGAAGTAAGCCGCTGACAGACCCGCTGGACCCGCGCCCAATACGGCGGCAGGCGCCTTATCCGTAAGACTCGGCTGATGCCACTTCGCCTTATATTCATCCCAACCTTTCTCCAGGGCGATCTTCTTCATCTCACGAATATTTAACGCGCCTTCATAGTCACGACGAGTACAGTTGTACTGACATTGATGGTCACAGATCTGACCCGTGATAGCAGGCAGCGCATTACGTGAGTAGATAACCTCGAGGGCCTCGGCATACTTTTTCTCGCCCATTAAGCGTAAATATTCTGGAATATCTTGGCTGATAGGACAGGCGGTAACACAAGGTGCAACCGAGCAGTCAGTTAAAGGCAGTGCCTTATTGACTGTGATATCTTCGGGGCCACGCCACTCTTTTTGGGTGTAGTCGACCGTCAGTGACTTCTTCGCCAGCTCAGCTAACTTAGGGATATTGACCTTAGTCATGCCCCACTCGCTGCTATTGGCGAGCTCGTTCACGCAATCGGTTAGGCGCATGTATCCACCAGGCTTAAGTAAGTCTGTCGCCATAGTGATGGGGCGGATACCCGCTTCGAAGATCTCTTTAATGTTGAACTTGCTCGCACCGCCAGAATAGGAGATCGGCAATTCACCATCGAACTCATTAGAGAGTTCGAGCGCCACATTGATAGAGAGGGGGAACAAGGCGCGACCCGACATATACATCTCTTTATCGGGTAGACGGCCTTTCTTGTTGATCGTGCCTAAGGTGTTAGTCAACTTAACGCCAAAGCCAATATTGAGCGTTTTACCGAGGTCGACCAAACGATGCAGCATGGCTTTAGCCCCATCGATCTGTAGATCATGACTAAACGACTCTTCGCTCAGTACCACATGGGTAAAACCTGCATTATCTAAGATTGAGCGTACACGCTTAAAACCTAATAAGGTTGGATTGAGTTTAACGAAGGTGTTTAGCTTCTTCTCTTCAAGCATGTACTGACAGATGGCTTCAATCTCAGCTGGCGGGCAACCATGCATGGTTGAAAGGGTGACGCCCTTAGAGATCTGTGGAGAAATAGCGTTAAGCAGGCCGTCGATTCGATTCGCCGCAACTTTAACCCCATATTTCTGCTCGAAATCACCAGCTGCAACGAAACACTTGAGCTGCTCAATATGCTGCACAAACAAGGGGTGCTTGCTGGAGTCGATCATATTATCGATAAAGGCCTGCATAGGCGCAGTCTTAATGCCGTCCAGATCGTAGCCAACACTCATATTAAATACAAATGACTTCTCTTCACCGTCAACAAGAGGCTGGAACACCTCTTCTAACAGATAAAGTGCAACCCAAGCTTTAACATACTCATCATACGCCTTAGGCAAGGTAAATTCGCTTGACCACTCGGTATTGAAGCACTCATCTTCCGCATCAATACACGGCTTAGCAATCTCTAAGGTATCGAGTTTTTGAACCGTTTTGAGCTCCATAAAACGACCGCCGGCTAACCATGAACAGATAATGTTCTGCGCTAGCTGGGTATGAGGACCCGCTGCTGGACCTACGGGTGTTTGGCAATTCTCACCCCAAACCGCGAGCTTATTAGCATCATTTTTACGATAAAACTGCTTGGCTGGGATCCCGAATATCGATTGACTCTGTTTGAACTCACTGAACATACGATGAAGTAGTTCGTCAAACGGGACGGGACGCATGATGTCTCCCATGGTAAATCTCCTGATTTCTGTGCTGTTGTTATCTACAAAGCCGCTACATTTCATCAAGCAATGATAAGGACTCTTAAGTTAGGAATGACCTTTGTTAAGCAGACAGGAGCAACTACCACGCCAAGGTGACATTTTTTACAAACAAGCAAAAAAAATCGTGATCTTGGTCAAGATTGAGCAGCAAATATTGTATTTTCATCTGAGATGGCAAGCTAACGAGGTGATAAAACAAGCAGAAACAGAGCTTTGTAGCTCAGCGAGATAGGAGATGATCTCCACCGAGTGATCTTCTCTATCAATTTGATAAGTTATTTAAGATCAGGGTCACATCAGAGCATTTATTTTAACGTCATAGGACATTTATCAAGGCCTGATAAGTCATCGAGAAAATCATCTAGGGTAAGGATCACATCAGAGCATTTATTTAAACGTTATAGGGCATTTATCAAGGCTTGATAAGCCTCTGGGGTATCGACATCCTGATGGATCACAGGCGTAGTCAGCCCCATATAAGTCACGGTTTTCCTGTTGAGGATGGACTTCATTTTACTGCCAGCCGGCGCCGCTATGATTGCCAAAGCTAAGGAGGAAGGCAGCAACACAGGATGACCACTATGTTCAGTATCTCCCGGAAACAGGCTAGATTCGCCTCTTAGTTGCCACATAGCGCGAAACACATCTGCGCCTATATTGGGCATATCACCGTGAGCGATAAAGAAGTACTCACTGTTAACCTGAGCCACTCCAACCTGAATAGAGGTAAACATGCCTTGGGTAAACTGCTCATTGATCACCACCAAGACATTAGGGCGATCACGATATCGCTCAAGCAGTTCCTGACCCCTATGGCCTGCAACTAAGATGACTCGAGAGCAAAAACTCAACGCATTTTCAATACTTTGATCAAGAATTGTATGATGGCGATATGCTAGCATCATCTTCCAGTCACCCATACGCGATGACAAACCCGCGGCAGGCATCACGCAATCGATGTTCTGGTAAACAGGCTCTGGAATCAATGGCATGCTGGTATTCTCCTGGATAAGTTTATGATGTTATTCGACGCTATTTATAATCAAGATCATGCATCGACCCAACTGCTGGCCCTCGTCGGCGGCGGCGGTAAAAGCACCACAGCCTTTGTGCTTGCCCGCCAGGCTAAAGCCCGAGGATTAACGGTCTTAATCACCACAACCACTAAGATGTACCTGCCCAAATCGGACCAGTTCGATACTATCATAGACGCTGAGAATTTAAGCTATCAAATTGATAGCCATGATAGCTCAGCTAGCCAAGCAGCCCCTCGAGCGTTTATTTTTACAACAGTCTCTCCCGGCTGCGGCGATACGACCGAGTCAGCGCCTTCACAGACAAGGCACTATACTCCTTCATCATGGCCGACAGCAAACATCTGCTTCTGCTATCAAGACATTATTGAACACCCTGAAAACAAAGAAAAAAACAAAGTTACCGGCATATCGTTCGCCATGTTGGATAAGCTAAAATCCGCGGCATTATTCGATCTAATCATCATAGAAGCCGACGGCGCAAAACACTTACCGATTAAAGCCCCTTCTGGGCATGAGCCTTGCATTCCTTCCTCTGTTGATACTGTGATTGCGGTCACCGGTTGCGAAGTGATTAACCAGAAAATCGATCCTAGACAGATCCATCGTTGGACTGATTTTCAACATATCACCCAATGCAAGACTGGCGAGATTCTGGATCAACAGGTTTTGGGTAGGCTAATAGCCCACGAAGACGGCATGTTTAAACACGCTCCCAACAGAGCAAAGCGAGTCTGGATCATTAATAAGGTCGAACTTTCACCTAACTATATAGCAGTGAAAGCACTCGCAATGGCTCTACTCAGGCAGGAGATGCAGCTCGACGTCATCTGCTTAGCGAACATGCAAGCATCTATACCCATAAAAGAGGTGATGACTAAAAGGTCAATCACTATGAGTGACGAGGACGGATGAATTAGCCGCCTCCTTTCGTACAAGGTCAAATTTATGAATATTTTTGCTCATGCTGCTGAATTAGAAGAACTCAATATCCCTTTCGCCCTGGCTAATATCCTCGAAACATCAGGCTCGGCTCCCAGACATCAAGGACAAATGATAATTAAAGCCGACGGCACCACACTAGGTACCATAGGTGGCGGCATGATTGAGCGCTATGTTATCGAACAAGCCATCGAGGCTATCCAGCAAAGAGATCCCAGAGTGGTAAAAGGCCGTATGACCCGCACCGGCCCCGATTCCATGGACATGGATTGTGGCGGCACTATGTCGATACATATCGATGTATTTGGATTAAAAGCCCCCTTAATTCTTATCGGTGCGGGCCACGTCAACCAAGCCGTGGCTCAGGCCGCCCATGTCTTAGGTTTCGACATTACTGTCGTCGATACCTATGCCGACAGCTTAGCCGAGGAGAACTTCCCACGAGGCTGCAAGCAGGTCTTTGCTGAAACCATGGAACAGGCCATCGATAAGCTCACTATCACAGATCAAACTTATCTGGTTATCGCCTCAAACCATGAAGATAAAGACGCGATCACTAAAATTATCAAACAAGAAACCAAATATATCGGCCTGTTAGCCAGTAAACGTAAGTTACAGACCCTGTTTAGTCACCTGAAAAATATTGGCATAAGTGATGAGCGAGTCCAAGCCGTCTACTCTCCTATCGGCTTTAGCATAGGGGCTGAGACGCCGGAAGAGCTCGCCGTCAGCATCATGGGCGAGATATTGAAGGTCAAAAATGGTGCCGCCGGTGGCCTGATGAAAGACGATCCCCGCATCAACCGCAAACGTTTAGTACTGATCCGCGGCGCCGGTGATATCGCCACCGGGGTTGCCATACGTCTGCACAATGTCGGCTTTAAAGTCGTGATGACAGATATTGCTAAACCTGAGGTTATCCGTCGCTCCGTCTCCTTTGCCCAGTGCCTATTCGATGACACAGCCACAGTCGAGGGGATCACCGCCCAAAAGGCCAACTCTTATAATTCGATCTTTAAGCTCATCGATAAGGGTATGATCCCTGTATTGGTCGATGAAGAGTGTAAAACTGCCGCCAAGTTACAGCCAAATTTTGTGGTCGATGCCATTCTGGCTAAGCGCAATTTAGGCACCACAAAAGCACTGGCGCCACACACAGTAGCACTCGGTCCAGGCTTTATGGCTGGGGTGGACTGCGATGCCGTTATCGAAACTAATCGTGGCCATCATTTAGGCCGCATCATATATCAAGGTGAAACAGCCCCTAATACCGGTATTCCCGGCAACATCGGCGGTTACACCCACCAAAGGGTATTAAGAGCCCCCGAAGCCGGCACCATGCGCTGCCATGTCAGCTTGGGCGACATAGTCAAAGAGGGCGAGCTTATCGCCCAAGTGAACGACACCCCCGTCATAGCGCCCATGTCCGGCAAGGTCAGGGGCCTGCTTAATGAGGGGCTAGAGGTTCACCAAGGTCTTAAGATTGGTGATATCGACCCAAGGGGAGATAAAGCCGATCACCTGAGCGTATCCGATAAAGCCCGTGCCATCGGCGGCAGTGTGCTGGAGGCATTGCTACACTTAGATATGCGCAGCATATAACGACGGAGCCAAAGATTTAGCGAACCATAGTTTAACTTGAGCAACAGGTAAGCTTAAAGCAAGAGCTAGGCAAGAGTTAAGCACAAGAGATTCAACCTTAGGGAGCCAGCAGGCTCCCTTTTTAGTGTCTGATTGGTCTGATGCGCGAGTATTGAACAAGCCAACGGCAAACCTGCTGGGTGTTCTCTTGATTGAATAGTGAATAGTGAATAGTGAATAGTGAATAGTGAATAGTGAATAGTGAATAGTGTGATGAACGAGCTTGGAGCGACTCAATAGCCATGGGTATAAAATAGGGATGGCTATAAGAGTGGGATGATAAAGGTGTCACCTCTTGTCGATGACACCTAATACCATTCCATATAAGTATCTGGTCAGTTCAGATACTTACTCGGAATGGTATAAATGAACGAATAAAAAATTGGAGGCGCGGTCGTCACCTCCATAGGATTAAGTCCACTCTAACGATTAATGGATATCCTCAACATCGACTTCCACATGAGCCGCAACCGCACCTCCTGGGCGTGACGCTATCTCCTCATAGAGTTTCCATCGACGCTCCAGAACATGCTGGGCCCGGTTTGTTAGTGACTCGGCTAAATCAGGATCACTGCGTGTCAGCATATTGAATCTAGCCTCATGGGAGCGATACTCCTTCAAGGAGATGCTGGGTCTCAGTGAATCGAGTGAGAATGGATTCTCTCCTACCTCACGCAATTGCGGGTTGTACCTAAACAATGGCCAGTGACCCGACTTAACCGCTAACTGCTGCTGGCGTAGCCCTTTTTCCATGTCGATACCATGGGCAATGCAGTGACTGTAAGCGATGATGATCGAGGGTCCTTTGTAGGCTTCTGCTTCTCGCATGGCCAACAGTGTCTGCTGTGGATCGCCACCTAGGGCAATACGAGCAACGTAGACGTTGTTATAGGAGATAGCTTGCATCGCCACATCTTTCTTGGTGGTCTGCTTACCCGCTGCAGCGAATTTAGCCACGGCGCCCAGAGGCGTCGATTTAGACATTTGACCGCCGGTGTTAGAATACACTTCGGTATCCATCACCAAGACATTGACATCAGCACCGCTGGCTAACACATGATCTAAACCACTAGAGCCAATATCGTAAGCCCAACCATCACCGCCTATTATCCAGATTGAACGACGGATCAGCTGATCGGCAACCGAGATAAGATTAAGCGCATCTTCCGTTCCATGCTTCTCAAGCTCAAGTTTCAGCTCGTCGACGCGTTTAATCTGCGCCTGTATATCAGACTCAGATCCTTGTTCGCCATTGAGTAGCTTATCGATGAGTTCAGGCCTGAGATCCCCTTGCGGGTCTTGACTGATACGAACCAATAACTGCTTAGCCATCTCTTGTTGCTTAATGGCCGCTAAACGGAAACCAAAGCCAAACTCGGCGTTATCTTCAAACAGTGAGTTAGCCCAAGCAGGACCACGGCCGGCATCATTCTTAGCCCAAGGTGTGGTGGGTAAGTTACCGCCATAGATAGATGAACAACCTGTCGCATTGGCGATCATTAAGCGGTCACCAAAGAGCTGAGACACTAGCTTAAGGTAAGGTGTTTCACCACAACCAGAGCAAGCACCCGAGAACTCGAACAGAGGCTGCAGGAACTGAGCGCCACGAACATGTGAGAAATCCACTCGTGATCTGTCGTTGTAGGGGATTGAGGTAAAGAAATCGAGATCTTTCTTAGCTTGTTCCATATACGGCCCTTTAGGCTGCATATTGATGGCTTTAACCTCAGGACTTGTATCTGTTACCTCTTGTATCACCATAGGACAAGCATCGACACACAAGGTGCAACCGGTACAATCTTGTGCATAGACCTGCAAGGTGTAACGGGTATCGGGGAAACCGCGAGCGGTAATGGTATGAGACTTGAAGCCATCCGGCGCCTTGTTAAGCAGAGACTTGTCATAGAACTTGGCGCGTATCGCCCCATGAGGACAGACGATTGAGCAGTTACCACATTGGATACAGGCTGTCTCTTCCCACACAGGGATCTGCAGGGCGATATCGCGCTTCTCCCACTGGGTCGTGCCCGATGGGTAGGTACCATCTACAGGTAGCATAGACACAGGGATGAGATCGCCCTTACCTGCCATCATCTTAGCGGTAACTTGTTTGACAAAATCAGGGGCTTTTTCATCAACTATGGGTCTATCAATCACTTTGGCGGTGACTGATGCGGGTATCTTCACCTCTTCGAGGTGGGCTAAGGTGTGATCCACTGCGGCGAAGTTTTTCTCAATGACCTTAGGCCCTTTATGGGTATAGGTTTTAACGATGGACTTTTTGATCTTATCGATGGCGACGTCTTTTTCTAACACCCCAGAAAGGGCAAAGAAACACGTCTGCATTATGGTGTTAATGCGCTTGCCCATGCCTGTATCTTCCCCCACCTTGTAGGCATCGATCACATGCATGCTCATCTTTTTCTCAATCAATTGAGACTGCATCTTGGCGGGTAGTGTATCCCACACTTTGTCGGCACTGGCTTGGGTATTAAGCAGAAACACGGCGTTTTCTGTCGCCTTAGCTAACATATCGGTTGTATCGACGAAGGTCGCCTGATGACAGGCTATGAAGTTGGCCGATTGAATAAGGTAAGGGCTGTTAATGGCATGGTTACCAAATCGCAGGTGTGACTCGGTTTGTGAGCCTGACTTTTTCGAATCATAGACGAAATAGCCCTGGGCGAAATAATCAGGATCTTCACCTATGATCTTGATGGTATTTTTATTCGCACCTACGGTGCCGTCGGCGCCTAGACCATAGAAAATAGCCCGCACCACATCCTTTGACTCTATGTCATAACTGGCATCAAACTCGAGGTGAGAATGGCAAACATCATCAATAATACCTAAGGTGAAATGTTTCTTTGGCTTGTCCTTAGCTAAGTTATCAAACACAGCGCTAACCATAGCTGGGGTAAATTCTTTGCTAGACAGACCATAGCGTCCCGCCACTAGCATAGGCATCTGCGACAGATTATCTTGCTCACTATAACTGTCGACCAGAGAAGTTAAGATATCTTGATAAAGAGGGTCGCCGTTAGCACCTGGCTCTTTGGTTCTATCAAGCACGGCTATCTTGTTAACCGTCTTTGGTAAGGCCGCAAGCAGATATTCAGCACTCAATGGACGGTACAGTCTCACCTGTAATAGACCCACTTTTTCACCCGCCCGGTTTAAGGCGTCGACTGTCTCTTTAACGGTCTCGATACCTGAGCCCATGGCGATGATCACCCGCTCTGCGGCTTCATCACCATAAAACTCTATCAGTTTATAGTAACGGCCGGTGATATCACCGAGCTTATCCATGCAAGCCTGCACGATTTCAGGCGTCTTATTGTAAAACGCTGTCACGGTTTCACGCCCCTGGAAATAGACATCAGGATTTTGCGCGGTACCTCTAATAAAGGGCTTATTTGGGCTCAGACCTCGCTCTCTATGGGCTCTGACAAGTTTATCATCGATCATAGTGCGAATATCGCTATCACTAATAAGCGCAATCTTATTCACTTCGTGGGAGGTTCTGAAACCATCGAAGAAGTGCATGAAAGGGATCCGCGCATCTAACGTGGCAGCATGAGCCACCATAGCCATATCGTGGGATTCTTGCACGGAAGATGATGCTAATAGGGCGAAGCCTGTGCCTCTGGCCGCCATCACATCCTGATGATCACCAAAGATGGACAACCCCTGAGCCGCCAGTGAACGCGCGGCAACATGGAATACCGTCGCGGTGAGCTCACCGGCAATTTTATACATGTTCGGCAACATCAGCAGCAAGCCTTGGGAAGCCGTAAATGTGGTAGTCAGGGCGCCACTTTGCAGTGAGCCATGCACGGTACCAGCTGCGCCACCTTCGCTCTGCATCGAGGCGATAAGTGGGATCCCTTGCCAGATATTACGAATATCTTTAGCCGCCCACTCCTCTGCGAGCTCCGCCATGGTCGAAGATGGCGTAATGGGATAGATGGCACATACTTCACTGACACGATAGGCGATATGGGCCGCGGCCTCATTACCATCACAGGTGTGCATCGAAGCCGTGACTGAGTTTAATTCTGTTGTTTTCATATCTTGCTCCTAAGCCTGCTCGGCCGCTACCATCTCTATGGCATGACATGGACATTGGGAATAGCAAGCGTTACAACCGGTACACTTGTCATAATCAATCTTATAGCCTTTACCTTTGCCTAAGTAAGTGATCGCTCCATGAGGACAAGCTGCTAAGCAGCCATTACACTCGAAACAGTTACCACAGGAGTAACAACGCTGGGCCTCATAAAGGGCCTCTTGCTCGGTTAATCCGCCGAGCACTTCGTCAAAATTAGTGCGACGTTCGACAGGATCTGTGGCGGGTTGCTCACTTTGCTCTGCATCGGTTTTATACCAAAGGTGCAATTTATCTAGCTTGATGAGGGGCGTTTTTTCGACCTTAGTAAAGATGCGCCCTTGGAGGAAGGCATCGATATTAGCCGCTGCTTTCTTTCCATGGCCGACCGCGATGGTGACAGTGCGATCGCAAGGCACCATATCACCACCGGCGAACAAGCCTTTATAGCCTGTCATCATGTTGTCGTTAACCACAACACTGCCATCCCACTTATGCTCAACATCCGGAATGGCCTTAGTGAGCTTGGTATCGATATTCTGACCTAGAGCCAGAATTAACGAGTCGGCTTGCAGCGTCTCGAACTCGCCTGTTGGTTGAGGCTTACCCTCTGCATTGATCGCCATCTTCTCTAGGGTAAATTGCTGACCATCTATCTGATTGATGGTGCGCTGCCAATGAAACTCGACACCCTCTTCCATGGCTTCGACACATTCAAAATCATGGGCAGGCATATTAGCCCGGTCTCGACGGTAGACCACTTTTACCTGGGCACCGAAACGTTTAGCGGTACGCGCCGCATCCATGGCCGTATTACCACCGCCATAAACCACCACAACTTTACCCAGTTTGGGCGCCTTGCCTAGTTCGACATCTCTTAAGTATGAGACCGCATCGGTCACCTTTTCAGGATCAGCATTGGGGATGTCTACGCCGCGGCCAATGTGAGCACCAATGGCGAGAAATACCGCATCGAACTGGCCACTCACCTTCTCGGCTAAGATAGACTCGACCTTAGTATTGAGCACAATCTTAATGCCCATATCTTGGATACGTTGGATCTCTTGATCTAATACTTTGCGCGGTAAACGATAGGCGGGAATACCAAAATGCATCATGCCACCAGCCATGGGGGCACTATCACGGATCTCGACATCATGGCCCTTGCGCTTCAGATGATAAGCCGTTGCCAAACCACTGGGGCCCGCACCGATAATAAGCACTCGCTTACCACTCGATTTGGCCTCGAAACGCACAGGCCACTTATGCGCTATGGCTTGATCGCCCAGATAACGCTCCACGGCGTGAATGCTCACTGATTGGTCGACATCATTACGGTTACACGCACTCTCACAAGGGTGATAACAGACGCGGCCATGAATAGCTGGCATGGGATTATTCTTGATCAACGCCTGAAATGCGGCTTCATACTCTTCTTCTTGAGCGAGACTCAGCCACTCTTGGATATTACTGCCTGTCGGGCAGGCATGATTACAAGGGGGAAGTGAGTTCGCATAGATGGGAAACTTACTGCGCACCGCGCCAGAGCCTTTCTTTGTAGTCAGATCTGGTGGTAGCGTCATATCTTTGGAAGTATGTCTCATATTTTTACTGCCTTAATATGGATCACATGATGCGCCTAAGCTGAATGTATGCGTAGGCGCATTCGATGTTTAAGCTTGTGCTAGCACAAGGAAATCCCCCCTGTGCTCTATAGTGATTAATTACTCACGCAGGTTCCTGAGCGTTCGGCTAGTACATCGAGTCCATGCTCCAGAGCACCGATATAAGCCTTGCCGCCAAACGCGGCGAAGTCACTAACGGCTTCAACTTTGGGCCCCATGGAACCAGCTGGGAAATCATACTGGCTTAATTCAGCAGGCGTTGCATTGCGCAGGGCACGCTGGTTTTCAGTACCCCAGTCGAGATAGACAGCATCGGCATCGGTAAGAATAAGTAACTTCTCTGCGTTCAACTGCTTAGCAAGTAGTGTCGCCGATAAGTCTTTATCGATAACACCTTCTACACCCACATAACCGAGATCAGACTTACACACTGGAATACCGCCACCACCACAGCAGATCACCACTTCGTCAGCAGCTAGCAGAGTATCGATAGCATGCTTATCCAGAATATTGATCGGCTTAGGTGAAGGCACCACACGACGGATAAATTCACCATCACGCTTCATGATCCAGTTATTAGCTTCAGCTAAAACACCGGCTTCATCTTCGTTATATACCGGGCCAACAAACTTAGTCGGATCTAGCATGCTCTTATCATTAGCATCCACTTCGATGCGCGTCAGCAGAGTAGACACTTCGCGATCTGGCATTAAATTTTGAACTTCTTGAGCCAACATATAGCCGATCATGCCTTCAGTCTCGGCGCCCAACACATCTAATGGATAGGGAGATACCTTGGTATAAGCTAAGTTCTGTAGCGCTAACAGGCCAACTTGTGGGCCGTTACCGTGTACGATAGCGACGCGATAATCTTTAGCGATTTCGGCGATGGCTGCGGCAGCAATCTTTATATTGGCTAATTGGTTAGCATAACTTGGTGCATCACCACGGCGTAGTAATGCGTTGCCTCCTAGGGCAACTACAGCGATAGGTTTCATAAATATTCCTTGACTCTCCGACTCATTAACCCGCGGTTCTGAAAGAGATGACTCTGAAGCCATCGCGAGTTAATTGTGGATAAAATGATGAATTAGATGTTGTTTTTATCGAACGGCTTGCGGTGCACGAAATGCCCTGCACCGGCTTTCCCTAGAAACTCACCATGATTTGCAACGACTTCTCCACGACTGATGGTCATGACTGGCCATCCAGTAACAGCATGTGATTCAAAAGGGGTGTAGTCAGTATTGTCATGTAATCTGTCATGACTGATAGTGACCTCAAGTTCAGGATCGAATAACACAATATCCGCATCCGAACCTTCCAGAAGGCAGCCTTTTTGTGGGTAAAGGCCGAACAGTTTTGCAGGTTTAAAACTGGTTACCTCGACAAATTTTTCAGGAGATATCCTGCCCTTAGACACCCCTTCGGAGAAGAGGAGCGGCATACGGGTCTCTACACCCGGCATGCCATTAGGACAAGCGGTGAAGTCATCGACTCCCTTGTGCTTCTGGTCGTGGTAAGTAAATGAACAGTGATCGGTAGCGACTGTGTCTATGCTGCCATCCTCGAGCCCCAGCCAAAGCTTTTCAAGTTCGGCTTTAGGTCTAAGAGGCGGGCTCATCACATATTTAACGGCATCTTCATTTTCATAGAGGCTATCGTCCAGCAACAGGTACTGTGGGCACGTTTCCGCCCAAACAGCTTGCTGGTTCTTCCTGGCTAAGCGGATATAGTCCAGGCCTAGGCCGTTAGAAAGATGGACGATATACAGGGGCGCGTTACCAGAGAGGCTAGCAAGGTTGATCGTGCGGGCAATCGCTTCCGCTTCACATTCCAGTGGACGACTGACGGCATGGTATTTGGGGGCAATTTTGCCCGCTTTAATTAGCTGAGCACGACGCTGTGCTATGGCGGCATCATTTTCTGGATGAACCGTTGTGAGTGCATTTAACTCATTGAGACGCGCCATGGCTTTAAGGGTACTGTCGTCATCAAGCTTATAACCATAGGTGAGGTAGAGTTTGAAACTAGAGATGCCCTCTTTTTCAACCATGGTTTGCATATCAGCAAGCACTTGCTCATCTACATGCTGGATAACGCCATGAAAGCTATAATCGATCACCGCCTTATCTTGAGCGTACTCTTTATACACGGCGAGCTGGTGCCCTAATGAACAACCTTTAGGCCCAAAACCCATATGATCTATGATCATAGTGGTGCCGCCACAGGCCGCTGAACGGGTACCTGTGTAAAAGTCATCTATGCTGCGGCTAATGCCTACATCTATGTTGAAGTGGGTATGAACATCGATCCCACCAGGCATAACGTAGAGGCCTTGTGCATCGATAATCTTGGTCTCAGCCGGGGTGTCAGTGATGGTCTCACTCACTTTGGCTATCTTACCATCGATAAGTAGCAGCTGTTTTTTGGACTGACCATGGGCATCGACAAGCGTGCCATTAATGATCAGTATCGCTGTTGATGTCATCGAAACCGCTCCCAAGAAAAAGAAAAAAGAAAAAAAGAGAAAGTACAGAAAATAAAAGGCTTGGTATAAATGACACTTTAAGGGCGATGCAGTCGCCCTTAAAGTGTCTTGCTTAATTACTTCTTAAGCTGATCTAGGTACATCATTGGGATCACGGCGTACATAGCCGCACACGTCACAAGATGAGCTTTCCAGGTCTTCTCGTTTGGTGCATGAGCTTCAGGCTCTTTACCCGGACCGAAACCGATAACGGGAATACCATGACGACCCATGATAGAGACACCGTTAGTTGAGAAGGTCCACTTATCAACGACTGGCTTCTTATCAAATAACAACTCGAATGAAGACTCGAGAGCCTTAGTAGCAACATGCTCGCTATCGATCTTCCAAGTTGGGAAGTAACACTCAGTGGGGTAAACAAGACCCGTGTAAGAAGGACGGTCGTACTCGTACATAGAGACAACGCCTTTAGCCTTCTGAACTGCAGGTAGAGCACGAATTTCTTCTAGTGCGCCTTCCCAAGTCTCACCCCAAGTTAAGCGACGGTCGATAGAAACAGCACAGCTATCGGCAACAGCACAACGGCTGGGAGATGTATAGAAGATCTCTGATACCGTTAACGTGCCTTTACCTAAGAAGTCATCATCGCCTAGGTTTTGCGCTAGCGCTTCAACTTCACCTAAGATGTGACCCATCTTGAAGATTGCGTTGTCGCCACGCTCTGGAGCAGAGCCGTGACAGCTGACTCCTGGAACGTCGATACGGATTTCCATACGACCACGTTGACCGCGGTAGATCTGGCAATCTGTAGGCTCGGTAGAGACGACAAACTCAGGACGGATCTTGCTCTGTTCGATAATGTACTGCCAGCACAGGCCGTCACAATCTTCTTCCTGAACGGTACCAGTAACGAGTAGCGTGTACTCACCTTCAAGACCGAGGTCTTTGATGATCTTACCTGCGTAAACCATAGAAGCCATGCCGCCTTCTTGGTCTGAAGTACCACGACCACCGATAATTTCGTCATCTTCCATGCCGATGTAAGGATCGAAAGTCCAGTTATCAAGGTTACCCACACCCACAGTATCTATGTGTGCATCCATGGCGATTAAATGTGGACCATGACCTATGTACCCCAGAATGTTACCCATAGGATCGATTTCAACTTTGTCAAAACCAACTTTTTCCATCTCTTCTTTAATACGTAAAACCACTTTTTCTTCGTCACAGCTCTCACTAGGAATAGCGATCATGTCACGGAGGAACTTAGTCATATCAGCTTTGTATTCTTCTGCTTTTGCTAGTACTTCATTGAATGGAATTGTCATAATATTTCTCCAAGCTTGGATGGTGGTCATCACATCCAGCTTTTCTCGATTACTAAAAATACAGCTCAGTCATTGATGACGACACTAGGCTGTGTCTATTGAAAAATCACGCCATAGTTGGGTACTTGCCGCCCCAAACGATGTCACGGTAGTTAAGCGGGTCGGTATCGCCCTCGGTGTTGATTAACAGCACGACTGAGTCTTTGTTAAGACCCATCTTCTGCATCAAATCAGCTTTGTCTTTATGGAAATGAATCGCGGCGAGAAGTCCAAGACCAACGGCACCCGACTCTCCAGAAACTACACGAGGGTCTGTGCCCAGTGGATTACCGAATACACGCATACCAAGTGCAGCTACGGCGTCATCACACGAAACAAATTGTGTCGCACAGTCACGTAGCACTGGCCAGCCGATTGGGTTGGGCTCACCGCAAGCCAGACCCACCATGATGGTGTCAAGAGATCCATCGACATTGACCATCTCGCCATTAGCACTGATGCCAGAGCGATAGATACAGTCTGCAGTCTCTGGCTCAATGACCACTGAGTGCAATTTGTCCGGGCCATAAATAGAAGCCAGATAACCTAAGACACCACCGGCTAATGCGCCAACACCCGCCTGTAGAAACACATGGGTTGGTGCTTTCACGTTTTGCTCTGCCATCTGCTCAACGGCTTCAAGGGCTAACGTGGTATAACCTTGCATGATCCAAGTTGGGATCTCTTGGTAACCTTCCCACGCCGTATCCTGAACCACTTTCCAGTTGTTCTGTGCTGCAGTCTTGATGGCTAGTCGAACGGTATCGTCATAGTTCATGTCGGTAACAATACACTCGGCCCCTAGAGACTTGATGCTGTTAACTCGCTCGACAGCTGCGCCTTTTGGCATGTAAACGACGGCGTTCTGACCTAGCTTGTTAGCAGCCCAAGCCACACCACGACCATGGTTACCATCGGTAGCCGTCGCAAAGGTCACCTTTTCGGTGATATCATTTTTCAGTTTATCGAAGTCAAACGCATTAATATCAAGCTTGAATTCATCGCATAACAGACGCGCGATAGCATAGGCGCCGCCGAGCATTTTGAAGGCATTAAGATCGAAGCGGTGCGCCTCGTCTTTAACTAAAATTTTACCTAAACCAAACTCTTTGGCTAAGCAATCGAGAGATTGAAGTGGTGTTGGCTGATAGCCTTCGATACCGCTATGGAAAGCGAGGGCTTTCTTAGCTTCCGCCGCAGTGAAAAGTGAAGACAGTTGACCATTGTAATGACGGTTATCAGCTATCTCCATATTGAGTGAGAATGTAGACACGGGCATACCTCATAGGTGAAAACAGATAGAGGGGCAGAGCTTTGCCCCAAGAATGTGTAAATGAATCAGCAAGAGTTAATTACTTAACGCGCTTTTTAGCATCTGTTAGTAACTCTTTTAGTATTTTTCCTGGCTCGGAAAACTTACGGTTTAGGATCATTGAGGCTATGATATATGGCTTCCAGCTTGCTTCTTTGTAAGTCGCGATACGGTACTTTTCAAATACTGACTCTTCAACTTCACCCTCTTTGCAAGACACCCCTGAGATATCGGCAGGTAGACAGTGCATGTATAATGCTTCGCCATCTTTAGTCTTAGTCATCATCTCTTCGGTACAATGCCAATCTTTATGCTTTGCATTTTGTGCAAGACACGCTTGCTCTAGCGCTTTTAGGCCCTCTTGGTCATTGGCACGTAACAGCTCGGTACGCTTGCCCATGACCTGATATGGAGCCCAAGATTTAGGATAAACGATGTCAGCACCTTCGAACGCTTCGGCCATGGTATCGACCTGTGTGAAGCTACCGCCTGAGGCTTTAGCGTTCTTCTTCGCTTGCTCAACGACTTCAGGAATTAAATCGTAACCTTCTGGGTGAGCTAGCGTCACGTCCATACCGAAACGAGTCATCAAGCCTATGATGCCCTGAGGTACAGAAAGGGGCTTACCGTAGCTTGGAGAATAAGCCCAAGTCATAGCAATCTTCTTGCCTTTAAGTTCTTTAAGGTCACCGAAGTGCTCTTCAAGCCATGCAAGATCGGCCATTGACTGTGTTGGGTGGTCAATATCACATTGAAGGTTAATCAGTGCCGGACGGCTTGGTAACACGCCTTTTTCCACACCTTCATCCAGTGCTTCACCCACTTCACGCATGTAAGCGTTACCCGCACCTAAATACATATCATCACGAATGCCGATGGCGTCAGCACAAAATGAGATCATGTTGGCTGTCTCACGCACTGTTTCGCCGTGAGCAATTTGAGACTTACCTTCATCGAGGTCTTGTTGAGCCAGGCCTAACATGTTGATTGCTGATGCGTATGAGAAACGAGTACGAGTGGAGTTATCTCTAAATAGTGAGATACCCAAGCCATTGTTAAATACGTTAGTGGCAATGTTTTCATCGCGCATGGTTTTAAGGACTTTCGCAGTCTTAAGTACACGCTCTAACTCAGCAGGAGTTTGCTCCCATGTGAGTAGAAGATCTTTTTGATCTAATTGAGATTCAAGTTCATTAATTTCCTTGATAAGTGTATTGATGCTTTTCATCATTATTCCTACTTCTTTTGTGATTTTGTTGATACCTACTTATTAAAATAAGAGGCGATTACTGGAATTTTTGCAGAGGTCACATTGGATGTAGAGACTAAAAGCAAGATGGATGCCAAAACTAAAAAATAAAGGTAAGGCGTTGTTTTAAATGTTATTTGTAGTTTCAAAACAATAAAGTAGAGGGTTTGAAGTGAGAGGCACTATCATTGATAGTGATTAAAATGATAGCTCTCAGATGAGAATTATCATTCTGATACCCACAATGTGATGCGGGTAACATTTCTACACAAGCGCGTAACTTACTTAAATAAAATTATTCCATATCAAAACAAAAGAATGCCAGACACCTAATATCGATTGATGACAAAAATCATAAGATCACACAATTGAATACTGCATATACCTCTGAGCTGATGAAACTTCAGCCCACCATATTAGAATTCACCCAGAAGTTATCCGCCGTGTTGCAACTCGACGCGGAAGTGGTTGATGCCAATTTAGTGCGTATCGCAGGTACTGGGCCTTACAATAAATTCATAGGAAAGAAACTAAACACCAGTTCGAGAATTTTCAGATACATCATAGAAACCAAAAATAATAAGGTGGTCGTAAAAACTCGCACCGATCCTATATGTGAAGGCTGTACAACTCGGGACAGCTGTGAGGAAACCGCTTTTCTTGGTGTGCCAATCATACTCAATGAATCTTGTATCGGTGTGATCAGTTTAGTGGCATTTAATCAAAAATCACGGGAATTAATTAAGAATAATACTCAGTTATTTCTCGATTATATTCAGCATATTTCACAGATTTTTGTCATCAAGGTATCTGAATCTAAGAAGAGTAGCTCCGGGCTAGATGATGTTTTTTCCAGCTTAATAAACAATATGGATCAAGGGGTACTGGTTCTCGATGGCAGTAATCGGGTTTTACATGGCAACGCCCCAGCCTTAGCCAACCTGAATATCAGCCAAACGGAACTGACGAGTATCGAGATCAATATTCAGCCTTTGCTGGTGCATGACAATAAATTAAAAGGACCTGAGCAACATATTATTACCTTGGGAAAACGCCAGGAGCTAGTGGTAGGACAGTTTCATGTCATCAAGAGCCAGCAGCTGTTTTTAATGTCTTTTTATCAGCCCCACAACGCGATCTCCCAAGATGATACTTCGATGAATTTATTTAAAGATATCATAGGTGAATCCAGCCAAATGCTTCAGTTAAAAACCTTAATTTCCCGCGTAGCCAGGAGCCCATCGAGTATCTTGATCGATGGCGAGAGTGGCACGGGTAAAGAGGTCTTTGCTAAAGCTATTCACGCCCATAGTGATCGTAATAAACAAAGCTTTATTGCCATTAACTGTGCCGCCATCCCGGAGCAACTGCTTGAAAGTGAGCTGTTTGGCTATGTCAAAGGTGCCTTTACCGGTGCCCTGACGAAAGGTAGAGTCGGGTTAATTCAGGCGGCGAATAATGGCACCCTGTTCCTCGATGAGATCGGCGATATGTCAATGACACTTCAGTCTAAGCTGCTGCGCGTCCTGGAAGAGCGCGAGGTAATGCCCATAGGTTCTAACAGCCCAGTGCCGGTAAATATTCGTATTATTTCTGCGACCAATCGCAACTTCAAAGAGATGATAGCCCAGAATGACTTCCGTGAAGATCTCTACTATCGCCTCAATGTGATCCCTATGCATTTACCTGCATTGAGAGAGCGAAAAGGCGATATAGAACACTTAGTCTATCACTTCCTAGAGCGCCACTCTCACGCCATAGGCGCCTGCTATCCGGGGATCACAGAGACGGTGATTAACAGCCTGAATGCCTACCACTGGCCGGGAAATATTCGTGAACTGAGTAATCTTATCGAGTACCTGGTCAATATCGTGCCAGTTGGCGATCAGATCGATGTCGACCTGCTGCCCCCCTACTTTGATAATCAGGTCGAGGTTAGTGAGACCAAGACCAGAGTCACAGATGACTATCTAAATCTTGAAGAGATAGAGAAGATAAAAATAGAGGAGTGCATCTCCAGACTAGGTAACCGTAAGCTCGTGGCGAAGGAGCTAGGGATAGGGGTTGCCACTCTCTATCGCAAGATTAAGAAGTACCAACTGTCTTAAACTAAGCGTCTGGCTCGATTGAGGATTCGTGGATACTTGAGTAAACAAGAATAAAAAAACCTGCTAGTAAGCAGGTCTAATTAATCACAGGTGAAATAGGTGAAAAGCGCGTCGGGGGCTAGCTCATACTTACATTCTTACACACAGGGTTGTGCTATATCCCTCGCTAACCGCGCTGTAAGCCCAGAAACTAACACGGTTGCTACTCATAGACATGACATCAAAACTTACAAACCCAATCACTACCTATGATACGCTTTTCACTATTCAGTATAGTCAATATTTAGCCACTATTGCGTTTAAGAGACTAAAAATTTCAGTTATTGCGTAATGGGAACGTATTTCTACACTGGAGCCACTTCCCCTAATTTTCCTAGTTCCTTCAATATCCGCAGCAACGACTATGTCTCCCTATGAGTCTGGCCAATTAAAACTGAGCTACAACTGCATTTTAGCTATGCACTATTTTAGCCCCTCAAACGCTCAAACCCAAATAAGTTACAAAAATTAACATTAACCATCAATAAGTTACATAAATTAATTGTGATTAATGTGATTGACCCGCTTGCGTTATCTAACTTAACTTGGTAGGGCGCAAGCTTACTTCTGTAAACTCAGTGTTCGATGGCTCTTTCGCCTAACTGCTGATCATCTCGATAATCATGTAGCCATCCGCACGCATACAGAAGCCCCGGTCTCCCCTACAGACCTAAGCCTAAACCTTAGCAGTTTAAGGAATCATAAAAATGAGAAATTTAGAACTATTCAGTACCGCCTCAATCGATCATCTTCTCTGGTCATCAGATGAAGATATTACTAAGTTAAGCTCACCAGCCCTGTCTATCTTCACAGACTTCGATCACTCTCAGCCTATGGTCATCGACTCATCGACCCATGCACTCGAGGCTTTGGAAATCATGAATAAGACCCATGGTTTTATGCGCCTGGTTGTGAATAAGAACAATCACTTCTTAGGCGTCATCACCAAGCACAGACTGCTTCACAGAAAGATGGTCAAGCTAGCGAATAAGTTTGGCTCGAGTCTGGAAGAACTCTTAGTTACCGATATGATGATTCCAAGGGATAAGCTAATGGCTCTGGATTATGAGCAGATCACCACCGCCAATGTCAGTGATGTCGTCAGATCCTTACAGCAGAATGGTTTACACCATATTTTGGTGGTGGACCATCAGCAGCATCACATCAGAGGGCTGATCTCCGCCAATGATGTGGCACGAAAGCTCAGAGTTCCCATTGATATTGAGCAGCCACCTTCATTTATGCATATTTTCAAGACTGCAATCTAAAACTGATTGGTACTGGTACAGCTCCTGTAAAACCTGTACCAGTATCAATTGTTAGGCTGCTGAACTGGTGTCACATCTGCCGCATCAGCCAGTCTTAAAACAGTAAGCCACCAATGCTGGTTTACTGTTTTACTCAGCCTTCTCTTTCATTTTCGATGAGTGTCCGGCTAACACCAACAAACCAGCAAGAATACCTAAATTTTTGATGAAGTTTTGCATCTCATGGGCTCCCTCGATACCGGTATAGTTCCAGAAGTCATGTAAACTGAAATTGATTACAACCACGAGTGCAGCAAGCATGAGTGACACGGCTACAGTGTATCTATTGGCCATTAATGCCAGGGCGGCGAGTATCTCGAACGCCCCAGCTGTTGCCAATAACACAGGGATCATCACCATATTATGCTTAACCATCAGTGCCACATGCATATCCCAGCTAACAAACTTCATGATCCCGGGTAATAAGAAGTAGAGGGCTAACAATATTCTTCCACTGGTGATTAATGTTAGGTTCATAACTATTATCCTCTGATCTTAAAAGAACCAGACTCTGTTAATAGAGTCTGGTTCTTATTAGGAAGCTTTGCTTCGTTAATTAAGGTCTTTACTAAATAAACCGTTAAACAGCAGTTATATCAAGTGATCATTGACCGTCAGGGCCACATCGATATTACCTCTTACTGCATTTGAGTAAGGGCATACCTGATGTGCAGTCTTGACTAATTGCTCTGCCTGCTCTTGAGGTAGATCGAGTGTCACAGATAATGATGCAGTTAATCCAAAACCACCCTCTTCTCGTACACCAATCGTGACAGTCGCCGTAACGGGTGCCAGGCTTAATGTTAGTTTCTCTTCCCGTGCAACGTGTAAAATCGCATTGGAGAAACAAGCACTGTAACCGGCCGCAAACAGTTGCTCTGGGTTGGTAAATTCTCCGCTGCCCCCCATCTCTTTGGGGTAGCTAAGTGATAGACTTAACTTGCCATCATCTGTGGCCACATTGCCGTTACGACCAGCGCTCGCGGTTGCTTTAGTTTGATAGATTGCTTTCATAATTAGTCTCTCTTCCTGTATTAGTTCTCTGATATGAGTACTCTTGTTCAGTGCTTAGGTATTAGTACTCGGATTAAAATTTCAGCTCACACGCCAAATTAGATTGTGCGCAATTTAATTTAAGGCAACTCTATCAGCATTAAGCTAATCGCGCAACTAACTTGCGCGCAATTCAAATTATTATAAAGCTAATTCCCAAGTTAAAAGTAACGGAATGGTGTTTTATTAAGCGAATCGATTCAGCAATTGTTAAGTAAACTGACGCTAATATGCTCTGGTACTCGACTCATTACAGGAGGTAAATATGATCAAACCTATCTTAGGCTTCTTAGGGTTAGGCTTATTGGTGTTATCCGTAGGTATCTTTGCCGGTGAGATAGGCAGGGGGGACTGGACTCATCAGCAAGACTCTGGCAATGCTGCTGTAATAGCGACTTATGGTTATCAGAAGATGAAGGTATTAGACGCTGGTTCGGGTAAAGCTTCTGTCATTTTCACCAATGTTAACGACCGTGAATACTGCGCTGGCCAAGACGCCCTGTTTAACCCCATTAATGCCAATATAAATATTGAATTAGAGATAGATAGTCAACTGACAACCATAGCACTCCCCGCCTTAATTGGTTGTGATGATGGCGAGTCTTTCGCCCAGATAAAAGACACGGAAAGCATGCAGTTGATCGCTATGATGTACGATGCGAAAAGGGTACTTTTTCATCAACAAAGCTACTCATTAAACGGGTTTGAAAGAGCAGTGAAAAAGGTCATAGACTAAATTCTTGTAATCAAAATCGCGGCTAATGCAGACAAGATAAACATTGGCTAATACAAAACGTCACATTTATTTTATTGTGATATGCGACTGGCTTTGTTTATGCTTTTCTCTAACCATGCTCAAACCTGCCTCACTCACATTTGAAGTGAGCGCAAACTTTGCTTGGCAATAACGAGTTTCTTGTCTTTCAAGGAGAAGATTGACGAGTGAAATTCCCTCTAAGCTAGGAGTAAAATTTGTCCCATCTATTTTCTCGCTCCAATGTATTCGCTTCTGGTTTAGCAGCTAGTCTAGTATTGGGTATTCCAGCCGCACATGCAGGCCAATGGCATCTCCAACTCGATAATGACATCATTTTTGGCGATGATGGTAACTATACCAATGCCATCATCCTGGGCTGGGAAAGCGATACAGAGGCTGATTTGTCTTTTGCTCCGATGCTGGCTCAATGGCTTGGTTCACTCACCTTCTCACAAACCGATGCTGAGCACGCTTGGGGCTGGAAGGTCACCCAACAGATGTGGACACCAGGCATGATCGAAGTCGATGCACCACAAGCTGAAGATAGGCCTTATGCTGGCTATCTGGCATTTGAAGGTCATACGGCAAGCTATTCAGCTAGATTAGCGCAAAAAAACTGGCTCTCATTAGGAGTCGTTGGTCCAGCATCGGCCAATGAGCAAGTTCAATCCTTTGTGCATAAGGTCACGGGTTCCTCCGCTCCTCAAGGATGGCAATACCAAGTCGAAAATCAACTGACGCTCCAAGTCGCCTACGAAATTGACAGTTTGTTCATGCGTGGAGCGGCATTTAATAATGACTTTCTCGGAGAGACCCAATGGGATATTGCAGGCTTTAGTCATACACAATTAGGTAACTTTAGAAGCCAAACAGACTTAGGCTTAACCTTGAGATGGGGAAACGAACTGGCAAGTTCATTCGGTCGACTGAGTCAACATGCTGGCCAGTATGGCAATCTGTCCGCCACGGCACAAAGCAGCAGCTTCATGGTCTATAGCCGCGCTTATCTAGGTTATCGCTTCAACGATCTCACCCTCGATGGTTCTCTCCCCTATGATTCACAAGTCG
This sequence comes from Shewanella sp. YLB-07, assembly GCF_009377275.1. Classification (NCBI taxonomy): domain Bacteria; kingdom Pseudomonadati; phylum Pseudomonadota; class Gammaproteobacteria; order Alteromonadales; family Shewanellaceae; genus Shewanella; species Shewanella sp. YLB-07. Next base: position 122,314 of record NZ_VOQB01000003.1, read on the forward strand.
AGCTAGAAAGCAGACAAGCAGGCATCAATACCGGCATTATCTGGGCCCATCCAGGCTGGTCTATTGCCTGGACGTTCAATACCTACACCAAGGAATATCAGAGCGACACAGACAAGTGGCATGGCTATGGTTCTTTAGTGGTCAGTTGGAACTTGTAATAGAAGAGTCTACAAACGTTAGAGAGTGATGATGAACAGTCTCGATTGTAGACATGTTAGCCTTAGAGAGTATTCAATAAGGCTAACAACTGAAATAGAGAAAGTAAGTTAAGATAGATCGCCTTTTGAAGGCTCGTTGAGTGTATTAAAGAAGTCATACAAGCTTTCGAGAATTGCGCCAAGCTCACTGCTCACCACTTGTGTCTGACCCTGAGTCTCCTGCAGTTGCAAGGAGGTCTGGTCTGCCAAGGCCATCAACTTTTTCTCCTGATCTTCCTCTAATCCCAGGCCAAACAACATGCCTTCTAACTCGGACACCATGCCATGCATGATGCCTTGAGAGTTTTTATCGTGTTCAAAAAGCCGAATCGTAGTTCTTTTTATCTGCTCTTCCGCCACCGAGATGACTTGAGTAAAGATCTGTTGGCGCTGCTCTAGCATCACATTACGGGTCTTGATGTTAGCCAGTTGTGCATCTGCGATATCCATCAATACCGCTAAATGGTCTCTAAAACGACCACAGCGCTTCTCATCGTCTAAGGGCATATCTTTGATCAGCAGGACGATGTGAGGGTCTCGAATTACGGTGCGGATCCCGACACTTAAAATCCGCTCATGATGGACTACGAACCGAGACAAGACTTCGGCCTCTATACTCTCTTCATCACAGCCAATGTACGCTACAGAACCTGTATCGACTCGAGCCACCGCGTTCATACCAAACCTAGAGAGAATATTGATCATGGCACGGCCCACATCCTCGGCATTCTTGATCGATTGAACATCTTTAATAAATTGCACCACTTGCCCTAGCTCACTGTTGACAGTCATCGCCTCCATGGCAATGCTCACGGCCTCGGTCTCACTCGCCTTAGCTGCGCCCATATTCTGACGCTGCTCTAAACAATTGGCCAACTTAGCAAATAAGATCTCAGGCTCGACAGGCTTAACAATGTAATCATCGGCGCCGGCTTCATATCCGGCAAGACGCTCTTCATATGAGTCCAAACCAGATACAAAAATAATAGGCAAGCACTCGGATTGGTACTGCTTCCTTAAATGGACACAGACCTCATACCCCGAAATCCCAGGCATGTCGACATCGAGTAAAATGAGGTCAGGCAGAGACTTAGCCACCTCAATGAGGCACATTTCACCGGAAGCCACTTCGGACACTGAGTAATCACCTTCAAGCATAGCGCTGAGCATCAAGCGACAATCAGCAGTATCATCTACTATCAGTATATTTACATTTTCGCTCATGATTAATCCCATCGAATAAATGAATGAATCAGACTATTTTTTTGTCTAAATAAGGCTCAGAAATCGCATCTTCTGCGGCAACCACCCGATTACGTCCCAGCTCTTTAGCCCGGTAGACAGCGGCATCAGCACGGGTAAGTAGTTCGACAAATGTTTGCTCATGTTTCATTAACTGAGCGACGCCAAAACTCGCAGTCACAGTTATCCCCATCGGCTCTAGCGCTTCAATTTCAGCTCTTAATATTTCAGCCTTCTCGACAGCAGAATGGAGGGAGCAATGTTCCAGTAACACCACAAATTCCTCGCCACCGAAACGTGCCACTACATCTTCTTTTCGGTTACCTGTCTTGAGTATTTCCGCTATAGCCTTGAGTACCTGATCGCCAGCATGATGGCCGAATTGATCATTGATGTGCTTGAAAAAATCGATATCTATCATAAGCAGTGATAGCGGATTACCATGTCGATCGACATGGGCCAATTTATTCGCCGCGGATTCGATTAAAAAGTGACGGTTATACAGTTGAGTCAGTTGGTCATGGAGCGCCATGTTACGAAGTTCATCACTTTGATACTTAAGCTTTATCTGGGTAGACACCCTAGCCGTCACAATCGCAGGACGTATAGGTTTAGCGATGTAATCCACCGCACCGAGCCGCAAGCCAAACTCCTCATCTTCATCTGAGTCTCGACCCGTGACAAAAATAATCGGAATATTTTTGGTATTTGGGTTTTCTTTAAGTTGACGGCAAACTTCATAGCCATCCATCTCAGGCATGATCACATCGAGTAAAATCAGATCAGGAAAGGGGGGATTTTGGGCGAGCTCGAGACAACGTTGGCCATTCATGGCGATTTTCAATCGATACTGATGCTTTAAGCATCCGGCCAACAGCTGAATGTTGGTTCGAGTATCATCGACCAATAGAATCGTTGCTTTTTCAGCCATTGGCAATCCCCTTAGATGGACTCGAATCAGTATCAACAAGATAGATGGAGAGCTCACTCAAACATACACAGGCTTGCTCATGTTCAAAATCGGCCAAAAGTTGCAGTAAAAGATCAAACTTCTGCTGCAGTTCGGCTCGTTCACTGGCTCTTTTTAGATGACCATAATCCTCTACATCTATGTAACTGCCTTCACTGAGTTTTACTGAGATATCCGCTAAGCTTTCTGAAATCAACTGTTTACTGGCACGGGTTAGCGTAACCTCTTCTTCCGGAGACTTTTCATGCAGGTTGAGCACTGAAATTAATTCTTCATATCGGATCTGTAACGCGGGGATCTCGGCTCGTATTTTATCCAGCTCTTGCTCTTTTGCCGCTTTCTCTATCGTCGCTGCACAAGCTTGAAGTTTACTGCCACTAAGATTTGCTGCGACACCTTTTATAGTATGGGAAATTTGACGTAATTGATCAACATCCCCTATTTCACTGGCCTCCAACAGGGACTCGATACGCTTAGGCATATCCTCTACAAACAGATTCACTATGGCATTTAACAGGGATTCTTTGCCCATTGAACGCTTTAATAGCGCCTCTTTATCCCATATTGCCTTATCGACCTCAACACTGACTTGGTCGGTTTTAACGCCAGTTATTGCGCTGACTGCAGAATCCGATGCCTTAGCAGACACATGCACATCAAAGCCATCTAGATTGAGATCCACTTCATCAGACTCAGCCAGAGGAATCCAATGTATGAGTTTATCGAGCAGCTTATCTGGATCTATCGGCTTTGGCAGATAATCATTCATCCCTGAATCTATGCACTTCTCTCTATCTCCCATCATGGCATTCGCTGTCATGGCAACTATGATAATGTCTTTATTCCCTTCTCCCGCATTGCCGGTGCGGATCTCACTAGTGGCTTGATATCCATCCATCTCAGGCATTAGGCAATCCATCAAGACCAGATCGAAAGGGGAACCGACTACATTTTTCAGTTTATTCAATGCTTGCAAACCATTTTCAGCGACGACCACATCTAAGTTAAAATCTTCTAAAATCCCCATGGCCACTAATTGATTAACGTAGTTATCCTCAACTAAGAGAATACGGGTGTCATGAGACCATCTCGGTATCTTGGGCTCGTTCGCTTGATGATGTAACGCCTGAAGATAATGATGAGTCACCAAAGGCCGAGCATTTTGAAGTGCCTCACCGCCATCGGCGACGACGTTGAGTGCATCTAAAATATCTGAGGTGGTGGTAGGTTTAGGGAAGTAGCCACTGAACCCAAGTTTCGCGAAGAAACTGGCATCCCCCATCTGAGACATAGAGGTCATCATTACCAGCTTGATTTGAGCAAATCTAAGATCGGCTTTTAATTTCTGTCCAAGCTCGGCTCCGTCCATTGCTGCCATCTGCATGTCTAAGAAGGCGACATCAAACTTAGGACTGCCAGGCTCTTTATCCCTTTGAGAGCATATATCCAAGGCGTCCTGGCCGCTGCAGGCCTCAACCACAGTCGCTCCCCATAGCTCAAGTTGCTCCCGGATCACCTCACGGTTAGTCGCATTGTCATCGACCACCAACAAGCTTAGCTGACTAATATCGACCTTAGGGATCACTAAAGTCGACCTGTTACTCCTGCCAAGCAAGACCTTAAATTCAAAACAACTGCCTACGCCATAAACGCTGCTCACTGAAACATCCCCGCCCATCAGGCGCGATATCTTCTGTACTATGGCGAGTCCCAATCCAGTACCGCCATACTTTCTGGTGGTTGATGCGTCGACCTGGCTAAATGATTTAAACAAACTGTCAATTTTATCCGCGGGAATCCCTATCCCCGTATCGGACACGGAGCAAGTTAACCACCATTGCCCCTCATTGGCAGGGGTTAGCTCGGCTCTCACCACCACCTCACCTTGCTGAGTAAACTTGATCGCATTACCGGTTAAGTTAGTGATCGCCTGACGCAGCCTACCAGGGTCTCCGGTAACCATAGATTGTTCGACCCCTTTAAGATCTAAAATCAGCTCTAGGTTTTTATTTTGAGCCTGATGGGCAATGCCTTCGGCAAAATCACCCAGCATTCCCCTCAGGTTGAAATCTATCTGTTCCAGCTCTAACTTGCCGGCATCGATTTTGGAATAATCTAATATGTCGTTAATCAGCGAAAGCAAAGATTGTGCACTGGACTGAGCTATGTTGACACGGCGGTTTTGATACTCGGTCAACTTAGAGTTAGATAGCAGACCCAACATGCCGATGACGCCATTCATGGGGGTACGTATCTCATGGCTCATGCTGGCTAGAAACTCACTCTTAGCCTTAGTGGCTAGCTCTGCCTGCTCTTTCGCCTGCAACAGGGCATTTTGATTTTCAGTTCGCTCGGTAATATCCCTAAAGCTCCAGACTCGACCAAAATACTCACCATCGATTTCCATGGGAGAGGATGCACGCTCGAAGACTCGACCATCGATAAACTCAATGGTATCGAATGCCTCTAACTCTCTATCCAGATAGACTTCCTCGACACGTTTAATGAAAATATCAGGATTTTTCAACTGACTCATGATCTGCTTTAATATGACTCTATCGTTAACCCCTTTGTCGAGTAACTCTTTAGCGACTCCCCAGAGATGTGAAAACTGACTATTAGTCCTTAATATCTCGCCATCACTACTGGTCACCAAGATACCATTACCGGTCGACTCCAGTGTGGCATTCATCAGGGTCAACGCCTCTTTAACCTCTAACTCATTACGCTTTCTCTCGGTAATATCGGCTCGAATGGCGATGTAGCTCTTAGGTTGATTTCGCGCATCTTTGAGCGCCATGATGGTGGTATCAACCCAGTAGATCTCACCTCGCTTATTGCGATTACAGATCTCGCCATGCCACACCTTGCCCTTAGTCACGGTCCTATACATCTCAGAGAAAAATTCCACAGAATGAAAACCTGAATTAAGGATACGATGATTCTGGCCAACTAATTCGTTGACTTTGTAACCACTGATCTCGGCAAATTTATCATTGGCGTAGGTGATGGTGCCTTTCAAATCTGTCACAGCAACAATCGCATGCTGATCTAAGGCAAACTTCTGCTCTTCCAGAGAATCCAGCGCCTCCATGACCAGGCTATTAGCCTCTATAAGTGCCTCTTCATTACGCGCTTTTGCTTCAAGCATATGGTTAAAAGCACTGGCTAGCAGGCCAATTTCATTCTTGCCTTTAACATCCACCCGAGTCAGATCTTCTCCAGCGGCGACTTTCCGACTGGCTTCGGCAAGCTTAATAATCGGTCGAGTGATCTTGCGAGCAATAAATACCGAGGCAAGTAACACGCCCATCGCCGTTAGCAGCACGAATAAGAGGGTGATTTTTTTCAACCAGTTGCTGGCTTGTAACGTCTCTTCGCTATCTATCTCACTGATCAATAACCATTCTATGTTGGCAAGATGAACCGTGTGGTAAAGCCCAATCACCTCTTTGCCGGAAGGTCCGATATACTCATAAGCTATGCTCCTTTTGCCATCTGTGCCAGCATTAGCCCCTCTCCCCTGCCAGGCGATAAAAGGACGAGTATTAATTTTTCTTTGCAAGACCTGCTCCCAATTATCTTTTATTGGCGTCCTGAGAATACCGTCTTGACCAATAATGTAATGAGTTAAAGAGCTAGAGTCTGATATGGTCGAGTGCAGCATATTCAATATTTTATCGAACTTTAATTCGATAACATAGACCCCGATAGGAGCGCCAAATTCATCGAGAACGGGGGCAGAAATAAAGCCTGTGATTTGACCTTGGCTCAATGGGCTCCTCTCCAAGCCAGAAAAGTTAGCCTTACCAGAGTCCATGGTCACTTTTAAACTTTGAGTAAACTGCGAGGCCACTAAATTGGCCGAGAAGACATTTTTGCCTTTCGCATCATTACTCACCACGGAATAAAGAATGTCACCATCGAGATCAATCAAGAATATATCGCTGATATAGTCATATTGACGACTTAATACGATAAGGTCGTTTTGCAGGCCATCGACTCGCTTGGTCCAATCGTAACTCGTCACATATTCATCAGCTTTTTTACCACTGGATAGCTTCCCCTCAGAGAGTGAATTCAAAATAAGCCCGGCATTGATAGATTCGGCTTCGACGTTGAGGTCTACCATGCGATAATTAAACCAGCTCTCAATGGACTGTACACTCAGCAGCGAAGACTGAGTTAACTCCTCTTCAGCTGCATCGACCAGACTCTGCTTGGCCTGCTGATAACTGAACCAGGCAACAATTGTCAGAGGCAGTAAGGATAAGATCAAGAACCAGATAGTCAGGTTGAAGCTTAAAGAGCTTAGCTTGTCTACCTCTTTCATCGGTGCTTGTGTGAACTCATGTTTCATTGGCTCTCTCACTTTAGCGGTTCAATTGGGCCTGGCTCACTCCGATTAAGTCATTGCGACTAAAACCTTCATCTGCAAACTTGTCGATATCGATAACATTTTTGATGATGCCTCCCTCAACCGCCAGATCCATAATCAATTTAAGACCCGGTTTATCCACATTCAGGTTTTGATAATTAATCACTCTCAAGTCGGGATCAAGGCTCGCGATAATGGCTTCACGGGTATGGGCCGGAATATGCTTACGCACTAATTTGACGATTTCCTCTAATGCTTCTCCTCCTTGAGCACGAGCAACCTCAATATCCTCTCCCGCCTTATGAATATAATCCATCACTTCATGGACCGCCTGACGCTTATATTTAATCGCAGCATCAGTTGCCAAAGCAATACATTCCACATGCCCATGCTCCCAAGGTATCACATCTTTTGAATACCAGGCCACATGCCCAAATCCCCCCGTCTCAACCACATCAGCCCAGGGTAAGGACTGTTCGAAAGCCGCCGCTTGGGCTCTATTACTCTTACTCTTAATAAAGCTTGGGGATTTAGGTGGCGCGACGGCAATCGCCAGTACGTGGGTGCCTGAATTGGGCGTTAAACTCATGGTGAGCCCATGCTCTTTTAGATAGCGATATAGCACAACGGTATGGGTCGCCAGCAGATGAGGCATACCGATTTCGGTTGCGCGGCCTGTCGACTCAAATACTTGCTTCAATGCCTTGGCAACCTTGTCATCGGGCTTTCTTTCATGCCTCACAGCGGGAAGCTTGACCTGCTCATTTAGCAGGTCGTTAATTGCCAATGCGTTTCCATCCCTGTGCATCAAGCCTATCCACCTGAAATGCGGTTTTTCGCTAAACATATCCATCGCTAATGGGCTCATCACATAGGCCATGTCGACCTCACCGGATTGGAAATACGCCCGTAATAGATCCCAGTTTTTCATCTGCTCTATCTGATAATCGGCGTACTTCATCTCTTCGCGATAGCGCTCATAGGCCACGATCGATGCATAATGATCTGCAAGAGGAATATACAATGCCTTGATCACTTTTTTATCGGCGGCATGAGCACTAGCTGATACAGCCAAGACAAAAAATAGTGTGATAACAAACGCTAAATAGGTGATGAATCGGTGTGGCGAACGAACACTAGCCGACATGTGTCTCTCCCTGACCTGTGATAATAAGCAACTACATAGTAGTACTCACAGAGCTTAGTAGAGCATCGTCAGCTTTTCACTAAGGAAGAGGAAAAAACACTAATGAAGCTTAAGGTAAGTCCTTACATTAAGTAAGGTAATACTTATTTGTGCACTTGCTTGGGAACTCACTTATGAATAAGTTATGGATGAATACGAGTTGGCTGAAATATATGGAGAGCATGCACCGTCAACGTCGAGTTAACTAACAAGCACTATCGATAATAATAAGCATGGGACGGCCGCCGGCTTCATTTTCCAGCATGTAATGACGACTCTTCATAGAAGTTACATTTCCCCTCTGAAGGCCACTTTTTAAGTGGTGCAATTTGAATCGCAAATTGCGAGCTGAAATGACAAAAAACACAAATGCCATAAAAATCAAATTATTACAAAATGGCACATCTCATGCAGTTCATAGTAAAATCCGTTTCATATAGGGACTAACTATGAAATATCTCTCTCCTCTCATTCTCTTTACTATCTTATCTACCTTTGCCAATGATGGCATTGCAGCTGAGTTTGAGTCATGTCCGACTCAGGCATTCATCATACAAACGCCTTCTTCTGTTCCCATTGCATACGGTGTCGAATTGGCAACGGGTAGCTATGTGATACTTTCAGACGACATGAATCGCCTTGCTTCCTATAACGGTGTGGGATTTAATTATCACGATAACTATATCTATGGCTGGGACTATGAAGCCAGCACCTTAGGTAAAACCGGTGATGACTATGTGATCACCCCACTCACCATTATTAAAGATGCCGACGCATCTGCTGCGGGAAACTTCTTTGTCGGTGACATCGCCATCAATGAAAATGCCTGGTATGGATATAGAAAAAATAAGGGTCTATTTAAAATCCCCTTAGATGACCCAAACAACTATCCAATGACACTCGTTGCCGGAAGTACAGCTAACGCGACCTATAACATCACCGACTTTGCCTTCCATCCAAGCGATGGATATATCTACGCCGTCACTAATGGCTATAATGCCAGCCTGCTTCGCATCGACCCGTTTGACGCCTCCGCCACAAACCTGGGGGTGGTGGTCGTCTCAACGGGTTCAAAATTCACCTTTGGCGCGCAGTTCTTCGACCCCGACGGTGTGCTTTACCTGAGCAATAATAGTAACGGTAAGATCTATCGCCTCAATGTTAATGAGTCAAATCCCATTGCCGATATATTTGCTTACGGCCCTTCATCATCGAGTAATGACGGTGCCCGGTGCGCCTTGGCTGAAGTGCCTGTTGGTGAGAATGTTGACTTTGGTGATGCGCCTGATAGCTATGGGACATATATGGCTTCCAATGGTGCCAGACACTCCATCATAGATGATTTTTATTTAGGTGCCAGTGTCGACGGTGAAGCTAGTGGTTACCCTACTCCTTTGTCAGATGATGATAGTGACGGCATGGATGATGAAGATGGCATTAGCTTCCCTACTGGTTTTGAAGTAGGTGAATCCGCTGTCATTCTTGCCACCGCAACGGGCAGTGGCGGTTTTCTCAACGCTTGGTTTGACTGGAATCGAGATGGTATTTTTGACAGTGACGAGCAGGCTATCACAGGCCACGCCCTTTCCCCCGGCAGTAACAATGTCAATTTAGATGTGCCTACATGGGGAAAAACCGGTCAAACATGGGCTAGATTTCGCTTCAGTAGCCTGGCCGACATTGGCCCTACCGGGGGAGCCGGAGATGGGGAGGTCGAAGACTATCAAATCAGCACAACTGAAACCGGCGTGACCATTAACTACTATCCATCATCTTCAACTTTCACCTCAATAGTTTTTGAAGATCTCTACCCAACCCGAGAAGATTACGACATGAATGATGTCATTTTCCATTTAAGGCTCATTGAATATGTCAAATATGGTCAAGTCAGACGAGTAGAGTTTGTAGCTAAACTCGCAGCAGCAGGCGCTTTTTATCACAACGGATTTGCCATTCAATTACCGGGTATCGCGATGAGTAACATCAAGGAAAATACCATTGAATGGAGTATTGACGGTGTTGCACAGAGTGCTTCGCCGCTGGAAAGCGGTCAAACTTATGGCGTACTTATACTTGCCCAAGACCTTTGGGATTACATTACTCTCACTACTGGGTGCGAGTTTCTTCGTTCAGAATCGGGCTGCGGAACTAGCTACCGCACCACTTGGAATATGACTATCCCCTTTGTGAATGCAGTGCCAGAATCCCAGATGCCAGACTTTCCCTATGACCCTTTTATCTTTGCAACCCCAGAAAGTGATCATGGACAAGCAGCAAAGGAACCCACTGGTGAGCATCCCGGACGAAAACTTGAGATCCATCTGAAAAATAAAGCACCTACAGATAAATTCGATACGGCCTATTTTGGCTTCAGAGAAGACAGATCCGTTCCAAATCAAGGGCTCTATTTTCTTAATGAAAATGGTATGGGTTGGGCATTAGAGGTGCCTACCAGCTGGAAACACCCACTAGAAAGGCTACGTTTAGATGCGTGCTATCCAGAGTTTATCGATTTCGCAGCAGATAACAGCGGCAATACTAATCCCTCTTGGTATCTTACCCCTATTTCGGCACTCGTTTTTCAGGACTAACGTTAACTTGACCTGAACAATACCCTTGAATATGGGAAAGGAGATGAATATGAAAAACTTAACAAAAATGACGAGTATAAAACGCTATTTATTGCTGTTAACTTTCAGCATCCTGCCTGCTTGTGGAGGCGGAGGAGATGAAGGCTCTACAACAGATACCAGCACCCCACCTCCGGTAACTCCACCAGCAACATCTACCCCGAAGCCAACTTCATTAGATGATCTCATTATTGACCCTCACAATGTCATGCAGAGCGTTTTCCAACTTGCAATCGATATCAGTATCGACTCAAGCAAGCGAGCCTATTTCTCACTGTGCGATGAATTTAATGGCAGTAATAACACTTACTCGGTGAACTTTGATTCCTGCCAGTTCAGGGGGCCACTGGATAAGGGCCTACTCACGACCAAGATCAAAGTAGCGAATCATCAGAATAAATTGATTGCCGTTCTCTGGTTTTATGATGGCAAAGAGCCACAATACCAAGTTTGGCAATATGACACTGGACTTGAGCAACAAGTATTGATGATAAATTAATCATCTCACCAAGTTTTTAAGAAGGCTCTACAACAAGAAAGCGCAGCCATATGGCTGCGCTTTCTATTCCTGATAAAAGTATGGCTAAACAGGTATAAAGTTTATCTGATGGCACTAATCCGTTGAGTTAACTTTGAGTTAGCCCCTCATCGGCCAGGCTCTTATTCAGTTCAGGGCTGTAACCCGAATCAGGTACACCAGCTTTTTGCTTAGCAATTAGAGAGAAAGCGACTGTGATAAACAGTATCACAGTGATCGCCAAGCCAACCTGCACCCCGGCAACGGCCATAAAACCCGCATTTAACGCCATCACTATCTGCTCATGGAAAAGCACCCAATCCGCTAAAATGGTGGTTAATAAGATACATGCTGTAGCAATGAGTGAGATAAACAGCATTTTTCGCTTATCAGACACAAACCAAGCCAGCACCAGATAGAGTCCAAGACTCGCCACGAAACTGCTCATCATCAATTCGTCTCGCCCAACCACTCCCAGGGGCACTACTCGCTCGAACAAGAATGCCATCGCGGTGGCGAATATAACTCCCATGGTCGAGCCTAACGTCATGCTATTAACCAATGCGATACTCTTTGGCGAAGATTTTCTCTGCTGCGTCCGTTTCTCGGCCCAAAGTAGATTACCACTGACGATAAGCACACACACACCCATGCCAAGTAATAAATAGATCAGTCTAAGATCCGTGCCCGCATAATCACCAAAGTGCAGCGTCGAGAGTACAATTCTCCCGGTGGTCATCGTATTGGGAGTCTCTGGCGCCCTTGAGAACAAGGTTTCGCCGCCATCTAAGGTAAACACCTGCTCGACAGGACTGACAAATTTTCCTGACTCGTTACCGAACATGTGCAGCAGTGCACTGCTATCACCATAGTTATAGGCGCGAATGACTCTAGGTGGCTGACCAAACGCTGCAATATGCTGAGCCACTAAGGTATCAACTTCTGCACTGGTATCCTGCGGCTCATCCAGCCACTCTGGCATTTGCTGGGTATAACCAGCATCACTGAGTAGTGCTTGTTGATCGCCTTTATACAAGACTAAGGCGAACGCGATCTGATAGATGATAACTAAGTTAAATATCAATCCTGTGATGGCATACATCAAGGTAAACGGCAGGGTCATCACGCCAATGACATTATGCATGGTGAGCAGCTGATCTCGCTTACCCTCGTTAGTGCGGTAAAGAAAAAACTGTCTGAACAACTTACGAGCGTGAATGAAAATCCCAGATATCAGCGCGAAAAAGAAAAATAGGGTCACAAAACCTATAATATAACCGCCATTGGGAATATTAAGATTGTAATGTAACTGGTAGATAAAATCGGCCAGATAGAAGTCATCGACATGTGCCAGGATCTCGCCAGACACAGGGTCCATCAAGAGTGACACATAATCGATATCCGTCGTCGCATCTTCGGGGAGGACGATGTCCACATAGACTTTATAAAATGGCATCTCTGCAGTCGGAGACACTAGTGTCAAATGCTCCTTGGCATTGAAGGGACGATCCTTAATTGCCAGTGTCATTATCTCACTGGGAGACAAAACCTCGCCTTGGGCAGGTGTATGATGTGGCAACACAGACCAGAGGTATATTTCACTGCGAAATAAACTTATTGAGCCCATAAAAAAAACGATGAATAGCAAACCAGAGATGATCAATCCCAGCCAACTGTGAGCCTCGGTTAGACGCTTTAAAAATTGTTTATTCATAATGACTTAGTTTAATGACTTAGTTTAATGACTTAGTTTAATGACTTAGTTTAATGAGTTATGTTTAATAAGCTGTTGTTCACTTGACCTCAGTTCAGATAAATCTCAATTTAACTGAAAAAAAACAGAGTATTGAATCCAGCCGATACCAACAATAAGCCGCCACAACGTCGCCAGGCATGCCAACCTGAATCACTGGCATAACACCAGATCATGGCACTCACCCAGAGTGGAAAGGCCATCAATAATCCGACAAATAGCCGAGTATCGACGTCTAATGGAAGTATATAATTGAGATTCAACATCACCGAAATCGAGATAAGACAACCACCGAATATGGCGGCGAAGGTTTTAGGCCACATGTTGACCTCCCAGCTGAACCACAGCGACCCAGAAGATTAAATTGAAACAGCTCAAGGGAACCAATTTAGCCTTAACATGCCCAAGCTGTAGCACTAAACTCAGCCAGATAAACATGGTAAACGCTAATACCATCAGCGCCGAAGCAATCGGGTTATAGATATATGTTAACAACCAGATACTAGCCATTAAACAGACGACAAAAACAGAGATGGAAAAGCACTTCATCAAAGGTTTAGCCAGTAAACCTTGATGCTTACTGGACAGAAATGCGGTTAAACATCCAAACCAGAGTACGACAATCGTTACGCTCATCTTAATACATGCAAATAGTTATCATTTAGATAACAGGCGAGCCTACCACCTCTCACAAACTTTTCAGTAAAATTTACATTAAAAGCTGCACATCTGTGGCCTGGCAATGGATACGAGACATATTAGTGTAAATACTCTTGCCTCAACACCTTAACTTTGTGTTAACATCCGCCGCGATTTTTAATAATGATTCTCATTCGTATAGATATACATCGAAATGCAGACAGGACCTATGATGAAACATAACCCAATAACACTCGCTATTCGCACCAGCATACTCTTCTCACTCATGCTTCCAGCCATGTCTAATGCCGATGACCAAGCCATAGAAAGGATCATGGTCACAGGCCAGAAAATAGACAGAACACTACAAGAAACCACGGCTAGCGTAGCTGTGATCACCAGCAAGCAGATCGAAGATCAAAACATTAACGATCTTTATGATGCACTCGAACGTACTCCAAACGTTAACGGTGATCTCCGTAGTGGTTTTAGCATACGTGGCATAGATGCCTATAACGTTTCAGGTGGCGGCAGCAGCAACTTAGCTTCTATGTACATCGATGGCGCAGTGATGCCCTATGGTGTTGTACGTCAAGGCGGATTCTCAGCATGGGATGTTAGCCAGATAGAAATTCTGCGTGGTCCTCAATCGACCCTGCAGGGACGTAATTCCTTGGCCGGTGCCATCATAATGCGCACGGTCGACCCGAGTTTCGAATGGCAAGGAAAAGCCAGGCTAGGTGTGGGTGAAAATGGTCAGAAGGAGTACGCTGCAGCCATAGGCGGTGAGGTTATTGAAGATGAAGTCGCCTTTAGAGCCAGCGCCGATAAAAATGATTTCGACGGTTATATCAACAATACAGTGACAGGCAAGCCTGCCGGATATAATAACAATGAAACCTATCGCTTTAAGCTGAAATATCAGCCTTCAAACTTGCAAGAGTTCTATGCCCAAATAGGCTATACCAAAGCTAAAAGTTCAGTGGGTATGCAGAGCACTAAAACAACGGCTCAAGATGGCAGTCCGCTAAACGATCCTTTTGGACAAAGAGAAGTATCAATCGATCAAGACAGCTTTACCTTCACCGATGTCGATATCTACACCTTAGCGCTCAACTACGATATCAATGATGATTGGACAGCCTCTGCTGTCAGCGCCTACTCCACTGTCTATGGAGGATTTAGCTGGGATGATGATAGAACTCCTGAGCCTACAGCAGCAAGATTTTGGGACAATCAAGAAGATACATTCAGCCAAGAGCTTAAACTGGTATTCGACACGGACAAGGTTTCCGGTGTTATCGGTGCCTTCTATTCTAAACAGGATATTAACACTAAATCCTATGGTCAAAGATACCTTAGCTTCCAGCGCTTAGGCGTACCGACTCTGTTAGTCACTCCCCCGGAAAATGGCGGGTTAGGACTACCACAATCACTTGCAGACATGGTCTTAGGCCTATATGCCGATGTTGATCCAGTACGGATTTATAATGAAGCAATAACCAAACAAAGTGTCACTAACTTAGCCATGTTTGCCGATGCGGTTTATGAAATCAATGACAATTGGGACATCTTTGCCGGTTTCCGTTTCGATCGCGAAAAACAGGAAAATGAATCCGATGGGGATATAGCGATCACCAACGCTCATCTGATGCCAGACCCTGCAAATCCAGCATTTGACCCTATGACAAGCGCCCTGATCACTGGGATCAATGCAAAACTGCTAAGCATGGCGGACAGCGCCTCTGGGGCAGAGCCCTTGGTTGATGCATCTTTCAATGCCTTCCTGCCAAAACTCGGTGCCAGCTATCACTGGAGCAGTGACATCACCACCAGCTTTACCGTACAACAAGGTTATCGCTCCGGTGGAGTAGGCACTAACACGGCCCAAAACACCACACATACCTTCGATCCCGAATATACCTGGAACTATGAACTGGCATTTCGCTCAGTCTGGCTAGAAGGCAGCTTAAGTGCCAATGCCAACTTCTTCTATGTTGACTGGCAAGATCAACAGGTAGATGTACAGTTCTCGGGTAACAGATATGACAGTGAAACCCGTAATGCGGGTAGTTCAACGGTTCAAGGCTTCGAAACTGAACTTTACTATCAGATAGATAGCGACTGGAGCGTCTATGGCGGCGTGGGTTATGCCAAAACTGAGTTTGAAGAGTTTTTGGTCGTACTGCCAACCGTGACTTACGACCTATCCGGTCGAAGCTTCGAAGATGCCCCCGAGTGGACGGCAAACATAGGCTCCACTTATCGCAGTGACTCTGGTATCTTCGCTAACCTAAACGTCAGCTATGCAGGCACATCATCAGCCCTAAATAACCCCGAAGCATCAGGGCTTGATTACGAACCTGAGAACGATGCAAAAACCTTGGTCAATGCCCGTATCGGCTATGAATGGGATAACTTCTCAGTCTACGCTTTAGGCACCAATCTGTTGGACGCTGAATATGTAGCTTCAGCTGACACCGGCTATGGAGTCCACACCTTAGGTGATCCAAGACAATTGACTCTAAGAGTCGAAGCTCAGTTCTAACCTAGACGAGTCAGTTTAATCAGTAAACTTAGGTAAGCTAAATGAGCAGCATTTGCTGCTCATTTTCATTCCAGGGTCAGTCTCCATTCACGAGTTTATTCCCCCAGTCCTTCTCCCCTTAGGCAAGGCGTTTAATCGCACTAAAGTGTACTCAGGACTAAGTTCAGCCTTTTTATCACTATAAGCCTTTATCGAGTCTTAGCTTTGCCAGGCTTTACTCACTCTACTCAATAAAAATTAACCCTTAATATAAATAATTCATATCTCAGCGCACACATGTAAGCCAATGAAAAATCAGAATATAACTTTCACAGCAAACGAACAATTAAAACAATCGTTTAAATTACTCGTTTGGAGTTATTGATCTAAGTTTGATTTTATGTAGTAATGTGATCTGAATTTCTGGTCGGATGAGCGAAGAAGATGAGCATAAGAACCCAATTAAAAAAGATAATGCCGAGTATTTCTACCACAGAGCAAGAGGCACTCGATGCCGGTGATGTATGGTTAGAGGGATCGATCTTCCAAGGCAAACCTGACTTCGCTGCACTGAGAGACATTCCGGTCGCTAAGTTAAGCGTAGATGAACAGGCCTTCCTCGATGGTCCTGTGACCACTTTAATAGAGATGATAGATGACTTCGCTATCCAGGGTGATAAACATATACCGGATCACATTCTTAGCTATCTTAAAGAGAACAAATTTTTCTCACTGATCATTCCAAAATCCTACGGCGGACTCGAATTTAGCCCTTACGCTAACTCAACCATAGTTGCCACCATATCGGCCAAGAGCTCAGCCGTTGCCGTTACTGTCATGGTGCCTAACTCTTTGGGTCCGGGCGAGCTATTGATGCATTATGGTACCAGTGAGCAAAGAGACTACTGGCTACCGCGTCTGGCTAAAGGTCAGGAGATCCCGTGCTTTGCCCTGACCAGCCCGGAGGCTGGCTCTGATGCCGGTGGTATCCCGGATGTTGGCATTGTGACTATGGGTGAATTTGAAGGTAAGCAGGTACTTGGTCTCTCGATCACCTGGGATAAGCGCTATATCACCTTAGCCCCTATCGCCACAGTACTTGGACTGGCGTTCAAGGTTCAAGATCCAAAGGGTCTGCTTGGCGGCAAAGAAAATCTTGGCATTACCTGTGCGCTGATCCCTAAGTCTCACCCGGGGGTACAACTTGGCAATCGTCACGATCCTATGGGCGTTAACTTCTATAATGGCACCACACGCGGCGAAAATGTATTTATCCCTATGGATTTCATCATAGGTGGCCAGGCTAAGATTGGCCGTGGCTGGGCTATGCTCGTTGCCTGTCTTGGCGCGGGACGTGGTATCTCTTTACCTGCCCTTGGTGCAGCGGTGAGCCAGTGCTCATTTAAGTCTTCGGCAGAATATGCCGCCGTCCGTGAGCAATTTGGATTATCTATCGGCAAGTTCGAAGGCATTCAAGAAAAACTTGCAGACATTGCCGGTAAGACGTATTTACAGGAATCCATGCGAGTGCTGACCACAGAAGGCCTAGGTATAGGCCTTAAGCCTTCGGTAGTGACTGCAATCGCAAAATATCATATGACCGAACTTGGCCGAGATATACTCAACTCAGCCATGGACATTCAAGCCGGTAAGGCCATTCAACGTGGTCCACAAAATACCTTAGCCTCGGCTTATGTTGCCCAGCCTATCGCTATCACGGTCGAAGGCGCTAACATTCTGACCCGTAACCTGATGATTTTCGGGCAAGGCGTAATGCGTTGTCACCCTCATATGCAGAGCATGGTTGAGGCGATTCACAGCGATCATAAGAATGCCGATAAGGTGTTTAACAGCATATTCCGTAAAACCATAGGTTACAGCGTCAACAACAGTTTGCGCGCATTCCGTTTAGGCCTGCTGCCATTTACAGCCCCTTCAAGCTCTAAGCTAGCCGAAGTCGCGACATACGAGAAATCAGTCAACAAACTGGCTTCGAAACTCGCAGTATACGCCGACTTCTCTTTGCTGGTACTTGGCGGAAAACTCAAGCAAGCCGAGATGCTATCGGCGCGCCTGGGTGATGTGATGAGTTACTTGTACGCTGCCATGGCGTCGATTCGTTATTACGAGCAGAAACTGCCAAGCGAGCAAAGAGCACAAGCAGCGCCTTACTTTCACTATGCGACCCGTTGGTCTCTGTGTAAGGCAGAAGAAGCACTGCTTGCCTTCCTGGAAAACTTCCCGTCGTCGCCAGTACGTAAGTTAATGCGTGCATTAACGGTGACTTACTCAGCTAAAATGCCGAAAGTGAATGATAACTTAGTCAGAGAGCTTGCCGAGCAGGCCCAGCTCAATACTGAGTTCAAGAAGAACCTGACTCACTTGATTAAGCCTGTTGTCGGTGATGGTAACTACATCAACGAGCAAGCCTATCTGGCTAAGATGGATTGCCTCGAGTTACTGGCTAAGGTGAAAAAGGGGCTTAAGGCGCGTGCATTCAAACCTGGCACTCGCTTCCCTATCACTCTCGATAATGCTCTGGACGCTAAAGTCATCAACGCCACAGAGCACAAACAATTGCTGAGCTACAACCTCAAGCGTGAGCGCGCGATCCGCGTCGATGAGTTCGATTTTAATATGAATTTAATCGGTGAAAAAGCAGAGCTAAAGATAGCTAACTAAGTTCAGTTTTCACTATACCAAGAAGAGATGCAGCCAAGTGGCTGCATTTTTTTAAACTCAATACTGAGCATCAAGGTAAGAAATATGTTTCACGTATGCTAACCATAATGAGGCATCTGAATAATATTTGGACGAACACACTTCATTTACTATTTTCAATGTGCTCTTAAGCAACTCATTGACTATGATGCCGAAGCCTAGAAGGAAGCTTATATAAGCTTCCTAATCAATTTAGAATTCGAATCAATAACTTATGAAAAACATACTGAAACAAACGCTCGTTATTGCAACCCTTGCTCTCACTATATCGGCATGCACTTCAATGAAAACCATGGAAGCCACAGGCGGCAGCCTAGCCGATGGGGTCATTGAACTCTCCTACACCCGTACGCCAAGTGAAACATCTATCTTCGATGAACAAGATGCCTTAAAGACAGCAACAAAAAGATGCAAAGCTTGGGGATTCAAAAAAGCAGATGCTTTTAGCGGTGAACAAACCAGCTGCCGGGATCAGCTTGGCTCAAGATGTGATGTCTATATGGTCACCAAGAAGTATCAATGTGTTGGTAAAGGCTAGGTTAGCTATAGGCTATTAGCCTTTAGCTAACCCGTTTTGTTAGTTTAAGTGCTTGGGGATCATGGTTTTGCCAAAAGGCATAATGATGTTTTCCCCTCTGCTTCACCTGATACATGGCCCTATCAGCCTGTTCGTAAATCGCAATAAATGGATCGGAGCAATCAAATAGACTGATACCGATACTTAACCCTAATTTGATTTCACAGGAATCAATCTGAACGGGTCTGCAATAGTGTTCCAATATGCTTTGAGCTAACTTAGCCAGTACCTCTTTATTGATAGCAGTATGCAAAATCACGAACTCATCACCACCAAAACGCGCTAGCTTGGCTAACCCTCCCGCCTTATTTTTAAGGGTCTGTGCCACATCCATCAACACCAGATCGCCGAATCGATGACCATGTTTATCGTTAAGTAACTTGAAACCATCGAGATCGATGAAGAAAAGTGCACCGCCAATGCGTGGCTGACTGTGTTGTTGAATATAAAATGCTTGCTCCAGCGCCTTACGGTTGAGTAGATGGGTAAGAGGGTCACAATGAGCCAGCCTGGCTAAATCAAGTTCGTAGCGCTTCTCTTGGGTAATATCAATATGAGTCCCCATCATACGAACAGGTCGACCTTCATCATATTCGACGATACGGCCTCTGTCTGAGACCCAACTTACGCTGCCATCTTTATGCAGCATTCTGTGAACGACCTGATAGGACTCAGCTTTACCGGATACATGATCTTCAAAAGCGGCGATTACCCAGTCTCTGTCTTCCGGATGAAGTTTTCCCTTCCAGCTATCCACATGAGCCGACAACTCTTGCTCCGTATAACCCAGTAGATGCCCCCACTCACGATTGAAAATAGTGAGCGTACCACTGGGGATATGCTGCTGCCAAAGACATAAACCTGTGCCATCCAGAGCAGCGGTCAGCTTCTCCTCGACACTTAGCATCTGCCTTGTTAACTCGAGATTATCATCTTTCAACGCTTTGATTTCGGCTTGTAATTGTCTGATGGTTTTATCTGCGCACATCCCCTTGCATCCCTAACATACTTTCAAAATGGTCCTTTTATGAGCTTAACGGAATGGCGCCCCGTATTAAAGAGCGGAATACATGTTCAACTAAAACTCCTAGTGATCTATAGAAAAGCAAACAAGCTGATAATGACCAACACATTCAAATCTATCGGTAGATATAGGGAAAAAGATGAACTTTGATTGGCAAGAGCTACATACTCAATATTTTGATACTTCTGTCGCTTTCTATACGGCACATTTCAATTGCACCATCAGGGAGGTTCGCGGAAGAAATGGTAAGCGCTACGGACTCATCATTCCTCATGGTTCTGTCAAACCTATGGCCGGCATCTTCGAGACCGCAACTAACTGTCAGGAAACAGCGAAGGATGGACAATTTCATATGCCTATATCGGCTTGGGTGGGGTATGTCACTGTCGACAATATTGATCAATCCGTAGAACAGGCATTAGCTGATGGGGCCATTGAACTTGCCGCATTTGAGATCCCATATATCGGCTCAGTCTCAGTGCTCAAAGACCCAGCAGGCCAAGAAATCAACTTGATTGAGTACAAGGCAACTGGCAGTTCACGCAAATAAATGAGTGAGTCTAGTGTTATTGTTAACTATTTAAAATGGCTAAGAAAATGTATTGAAAGTGATCCAGGTAGGCAATGGCCATGGGGAATAGATCTCGCCCCCGATGATAGCTTTGTGGCCACTGCTGCCATTAGCGATAACAAGATCTCAATCATAGATCCTGTCAACCTAACGACTCAACACATAGTTGTCGGTCAAGGACCCCACGGTATCCGTACCAGTAAGGACAGCCAATGGATCTACGTCACCTTAACTAAAGACAACCAAGTCGTGGTGATCAATGCCCAGATCATGACCATAGAGAAATGATTTATTGTGGGTAATTTCCCGTTCTGGATTGCGGTCAATGGCAGCCCTTAGCTTGCTCCAAGGTAGAATGAACCCAAAGTCTATTGCGCCTCTATCTCTTGTTGCAGCTCTTTAAGCGCATCCAATATTGTCATAAACTTACTTCCGAAAGGCGTCACGTGATACTCCACACGCGGCGGGATCTCCGGATAGCTGATTTTTTCTAAGATCCCAAATTCGACATTACGCTTCAGGCATTGATTAAGTACCTTAGTGGTTAAGCCCTCAACACGGCGTACCATCTCACCAGGGCGATTGATATCTTGAGCCAATAGCTGAAAAACGGTCAAAGACCATTTACAGCCCACTATGGTTTCGACCATGCGTGTGCTTTCACTCGGGCTTACCACTCGTAACTGCAAAGTTGAAATTTCTTTTTCTTTTAAAGTCATAAAGATGTACCAAAAAGTACCTAGCGAACCTATTTGTACTTACTATTTTAATCTGTCGATGAGCCATAAGATTATCACATCAAACGGCTTAAACGCCGACGAAATAAGTAATCAACGAATAATCGACAAGGATTCATTATGACAGCTACAGAGACTCATTCTTCAAACCTGGCTTTTTCACATTCCGGCATCGCACTTATTGTTGGCGGCTCGAGTGGTATGGGCTTTGAATCGGCCAAACAACTCGTAAAATCCAATATTCAAGTGGTTATTGTCGGCAACAACGCCGCTAAGCTTGAGAAGGCCGTTGCCGAGCTGAGTGAATTTGGTAAGGTATCAGGGTTACAAGCCGATCTTTATCAAACTAGCCATGTTCAACGCATCGTCGACTTTATTGAATTACCTTCAAACAAGGTTAGTTATCTGGTCAATGCCGCCGGCTACTTCAACCCCAAGCCCTTCATTGAGCACAGCCAGAGTGATTATGAAATTTATATGGGCTTAAACAAGTCTACTTTTATTATTTCTCAAGCCGTAGCCAAGAATATGATGCAAAATGACGGTGGCAACATAGTCAACATTGGCTCTATGTGGGCAAAACAAGCGGTTAAGGCTACCCCCTCTTCTGCTTACTCTATGGCTAAAGCCGGACTTCATGCCTTGACACAACATATGGCCATGGAGCTGGCAGACGCTAATATCAGGGTCAACGCCGTCTCTCCTGCCGTGGTCAAGACGCCCATCTATCAAGCCTTTATTGAACCTGAGCAGATGGATGAAGCCTTAGCAGGCTTTAATGGCTTCCATCCAATCGGTAGGATAGGCACTCCATCAGATGTTGCCAATACCATTAGCTTTTTGCTTTCAGATGCCTCCAGTTGGGTTACTGGTGCCATCTGGGATGTCGATGGCGGCGTGATGGCTGGGCGAAATTAAACCAGTTTCGAGTTTCGAGTATCGAGTTTCGAGTATCGAGTAAGAAAGAGTAATCATGAGAACTGTGGAATCAACAAGGGCCAGGAAATGAATCCTTTATTAAATATAAATCTGAATATGGATTTTGCACACAGAGTCGTTATCGACAGCAATGATATGGACTGGCTTCCTAGCCCCCTTGAGGGAGTCACCCGTAAGCCTCTGGCAAGGGAGAACCAAGAAAGCGGCCATGCCACCAGTATAGTGCGTTATCAAGCTGGTTCACATTTCAGCGCACACCGTCACCCAATAGGTGAAGAGATATTGGTGTTAGATGGCACCTTTTCCGATGAGACGGGTGACTACCCGGCGGGGACTTACATTCGTAATCCGCCAGGCAGCAGTCATAGCCCGTTTAGCACGAATGGTTGCACCCTTTTTGTCAAACTCAACCAGTTTAATATTCAAGATACTCAGCAAGTGCGAGTCGATACCAAGAGACAGGTATGGCAACAAGGTATTGGCGGGCTCGAGGTCATGTCACTGCATGATTTTGAGGGGCAGCACACAGCGCTGGTGAAATGGCCTGCCAATGAGGTTTTTCAACCCCATCGACACTTTGGCGGCGAAGAGATACTGGTATTATCGGGGCAGTTTGAAGATGAACATGGCAGATATCCGGCAAACACCTGGATACGCAGCCCGCATCAGAGTGAGCATCATCCTTTTGTGAAACAGGAAACGGTTATTTTAGTCAAGGTGGGACATCTGATGATTTAAAAGCCAAAATAAGTAAAAATCAGCAAGGAGTAGCTAGTGAAACCTAGCGGATTTTGTTATTGTTGAGCTCACTTTGAAGTCGACTGACTCTAATACTATTACCAACTTAAACAGATAGGAGATTAATTGATGATTGTTACAGGTTTTAACTGGGCAACAGGCGCTTTAACTTAAACAGTTATAGATCAAAGCAATTTTTGCTTAGCTCTTTTAAGTAGTTGTTTATGTAAATAAGGTTCCACTACCCGGTTGTATTTATCGTTACGACTAGCGACGACTCGTCCTAGCCTCAAGTAACGCATAACACCGGGATCTCAGATATACCTCAGGTTAGTTGACGATCCCCTGATCCAATCAGTTCAGGCGCTTTGCGCTGGGATAAAAATGAATAAACACAATCGATTCTCAATAATCAAATCTAAAACAATCTCGAGTTCAACTTCTAACTCAATCTCTAATGCTAGCAGTGCTGCTACACATCAAGAGAAATCAAACTACTCACTCACTCGATTAGGTTGGCGTCCCTTTTTTGCACAACAAGTGGCAGAGGAGAATATCACCGAGATTCAGTTCGCTAAAGTGATGGCCTGTCACCGAAATCAATTCGAGCTAGAGACAAGTACCCACACCTTAACGCTCCCTATCACAAACCAGATGCCTGATATCACAGTGGGTGACTGGTTGGTGCTTAATGATGACCACAGTTTTCGTCATCGGCTGGAACGTATCTCATTATTTAGCCGCAAAGCCCCTGGAAGCAAGGTGCAGACTCAGCTCATTGCGGCCAATGTCGACACGGTATTTATCGTCTCATCCTTGAATAATGACTTTAATTTAAACCGTATAGAGCGGTATCTCGCCTTAGCCAATGAAGCCAGGGTAACCCCGGTATTCGTACTGACTAAAGCCGATCTTTGCGATGACACTCGAGTCTACATTAAGCAGATATTGGGCATTTCTCCGCTGGCTATGATAGAGACAGTTAATGCGCTAGCACGAGAGAGCGTGCAATCTCTACACACTTATTGCTCTGCGGGGCAAACAGTAGCGGTCATGGGCTCATCCGGAGTTGGAAAATCAACACTCATCAATAGCTTGATAGGGAGCCAGTCACAATTAACCTCTGACATTAGGGAAGATGATAGCAAGGGACGTCACACCACAACGGGGCGAACTTTACATCAACTGAAATCAGGAGGTTTACTTTTAGATACACCGGGTATGCGAGAGCTACAACTTGCCGATTGTGAGCAAGGCGTCGCTGACACCTTCGAAGAGATCATCTCTTTAGCAAGGCAATGCAGGTTTGGTGATTGTCATCACCAATCTGAGCCTGGATGCGCGGTGCAAATGGCGTTAACCAATGGAGAGCTAGAGTCCAGACGTTTAACCAGCTACCTGAAGTTACTCCGGGAACAGGCATTAAATACGGCGAGTTTAGCCCAGAAGCGCGCTAAAGATCGTAACCGAACCAAGTTCCATCGCTCGGTACAAGATGGGGCCAGAAGGCTTAAGGGAAAATAAGTTTTCAGTCACAAAATAGTGTGTGGACACAAGCTACAAGGGCGCTTTCTACAAGCGCCCTTTGTAAGTCAATACAACACCGAAGTGATTTGCGACTCGATTACGCCCGCTCAGAGGATAATGATGCGATACATGTATCAGTAGCCGAAGCGTTTTAGATCAGGACTCATATCCAGATCTTAGTTACCCTAGGAGTCTCCCATAAACCTAGCTTGTTATCCCATCAAGTTAACCGTTTGTATGCATAATTGCTTGAATTTTTCCCATAGGCTTAGGCTAGTTACACTCTTATGCTGGCTAGAAAGACCTTGCCGATAATGCTCTGTGCTATCTCGGCGCTCTTGGGCACGATTAGCCACTTCAGCGAAACGTTTACGCTGAGCAAGAGTCATACTGGCCATAAAACTTCTAAAGGGGGTTTCAGGCATTTTAGCTGCCAGGCTTGTCTTAGGTGTGCTGCACATAATCACTCCAGCAATCAAAGATACATAGGTAATTAAATGACAAAGCTATAAACTCGAAAAATTGTCATATCACAAGATGCTTGCTTATATAGACCTTCACAAGGGGGATTTTATTTCCTGTTTTTTCTCTAACAATACCCTCCCTTTCTCCCAACAAAACCAGCATCATTTTCTTGCCATATTTCACCTTATTCCGGTCAGGTTTAAGGCAAGAATCTCACAATTTCATTTCATTATAACCAAAACAATATAATATTTATTTGCCATAAATTTCAATAGATTATCATTATTTGGATTTATCACGAATTAAGCCTAAATTCGATTGATATAGAGAGACGGTTTCAATAACCTTGCCCCATCGATGGCGACAATACCCTTAGGTATATGACCATTCCATTTAAAGGTGAAACATGAAATCAATCCGATATATCTTCAGTCTGCTCGCGTTTGTGATAATAGCCAGCTCAACGGCTGTGGCCGCGCCTCAAGTCGGCGTCATGCTTGGCAGCGATACCGGGATAAATGCTAAATTTGGTGATATTAAAGTAGGAGTTGGGTTAGATAATTTTTCAATCACAGTAGACAAGATGATTAATTTTAATAACACACCGCATTTTTACTATGGCTTTGGTGGCAAGATTGCCGATATCAATTCCAATCATCATGATGTTAAATTGGGTGCCAGAGCCATATTCGGTGCGCAAACCTCAGTAGAGAAGTTCACTTTCTTCGTTGAGGCTCAGCCTATTCTTTACATTATTGATGATGTAAAAGTCGAGTTAGAAGCCATAGCGGGAGTTCGCTATCAGTTCTAGAATCACTCAACTATGTCAAATAGTGTAGTCATTGAGGAGCCCGCGCTAACACCAAACGGGATAAGATGAGTAAAAATGCGCTTAACCTCTTGTCTTATATCTATCGGTATTAGCCAGTCATCTTAGATTGCGGGTTTACCTCGTTTAGACATAAGATCGGCTTTGACTATCTCGATAGCCGATAACGCGACTTCGGTTTCTATCTTGTTACTTTCGAAGAGGTAGATAAGATCCACGGCCAGTTTAATATCCTCTGCAGCATCATCCAGAGAAGAGGGTCCTTCTTGCTCTACAGGATTTGTTGGTACTTTCTCTGATTCTGGTATGTTTAGCTTGGACATCTTGTCATCTGAAATTTATCGGCTACTGGTTAACTGATATTGTAGATATTTCTTATCTTAGCCACAAGCCTGCTAAAAAACTCGCTCACTAAATTGTAAGCTTGGTTGATAAGTGAGTTTATACACTAATTGCTCAACTTAGGATCATAAAAAACTTACCGTTCGAGCTCACATTTACTTTACCTCATAGGAAAATGGCGAGAGAGAAGCTCTTATCCATGCGATTAAGCCTTTAGTGTTTGCTCAAGCAAAGATATACTCGACAATAGATAACAAAGATGACTAACTTAGATGGCGGATCATGAGCGAAACTAGCCCAGGCAAGACACAGAAACTCGATTTCTCAGCAATTAATAAGACCACAGCCAAATCGTTTAACGCACAGAAAAACTTGATTAAGCGCCTCTTCAAAGGCAATACTGTCTTGTGTGAAACCTGTAAGCAACCTCTCAAACTCATCGTGCCAACAGACAAGCAACAGACTGGAAAGTATGGTGTTTTTTGCAATAAAGGTTGTACAGATATTGAGTTAGAGCTAGAAGTGGTGCTTTAAGCCATCCCAAATATTCTTGCTAAAGCCTTCAATCTGAGGGCTTTTAAAATCACTCCTCATGTTTAGCCTTTTCTTAACGTTCCATTTCTAGAATATGTCATTTCGCGAGAGAATAATGCGCAATTTAAGAACCACTACTCACCCAGAACTGAGTTCACTCGAAGGTAAAATCTTCCATCGTAGAGCTGCCCGCGGCATCATTCTCGATGGTGAGAACATTCTCATGCTCTATACGGAGCGATATCATGATTACAGTATTCCAGGCGGGGGAATTGATGCAGGAGAAGCCATCGAAGCAGGCCTGCTAAGAGAACTCGAAGAGGAAACTGGCGCTCAACATATCGAAGTGGTGAGCGAGTTTGGTCTGTACCAAGAGTTCAGACCTTGGTACAAGGAAGATTTTGACATCATGCACATGGAGTCATACTGCTACGTATGCAATATTCACCCCGAACTCGGTGAAACGAAACTGGAAGCCCACGAAATTCAAAATGGTATGACACCTGTGTGGATCAACATATTCGAGGCCATAAAACACAACGAGCACACCATGGCTAACAGCCCCAAGAAAGGCATGTCTATCGAACGAGAGACCTACCTGCTCAAGCTCATCGTCGAAGAGCTCTTGTAAGCTCTTTTAGGTACACACTCAAGCAGTAAGATTTATTTATCCTCTGCCTAAGTAATTCTCAATATTATTAATTCAACAGAGGTTTAAGCTTGCTTCATCAGGCTTAGCGGAAGTTAAGCGCTAACAAATAATACCTCTAGGTATAAATAGGCAGGTTGAGAATGAATTACAAACATATACTCTTGTGTGTCGCACTGAATAAAGACAGTGGGAAAATCTTAGCAAAAGCGGCTAATATTGCCAGACAGAATCAAGCGTTGCTGAGTCTGCTGCATATCGACCTGGACATTCCCCACACCTATGAGGGGATGCTAGGAAGCGATTATAAAGAGCAGGAGAGCATCGTCAGAGAAGAATCTACGACTTCGATGGCTAAGCTTATCGACTCTCTCGACATGGATATAAAACATCACTACCCGATCCACCAGCACATCATACACTCAGGCGATCTCGACAGTGAGATCCTCGACAATATCGACAAATATGACATAGATCTACTGATCATGGGTCACCATAAAGTGAACTTTATCACTCAGTTTTTGCTTTCACCCACTGAGCCAGTTTTGCGCAATATGCCCTGTGACTCGATGTTCATCAAGTTATAAGCCTTACCTTTAATCCAAAAATAAAAAGGAGCCTGGGCTCCTTTTTATTATCAGTTAACAGTCCTATCGCAAATATGTTTAGAAATTAACGAACAGGTTGATGATCATGGCATTGACGATATCGATAAAGAAACCACATACCAGAGGCACTATGATGAAGGCTCTATGAGCCGCGCCATATTGCTGAGATACCGCCGTCATATTTACAATCGCCGTCGCTGTCGAGCCCAAGGTGACCCCGCCAAAGCCGGAACATATGACTGCTGCCTCATAATCTTTGCCCATCAGCCTAAATACGATAAACACAGTGAACAGAATCGACAGCAATACCTGCAACGTCATCACCACAGAAATATAAGCCAGACTACCTTCAAGCTCCCAAATTTTCAGGCTCATCAAGGCCATGGTTAAGAACATGCCTAGACAGATATCTTGAATGAGTGATAAGCCTCTGGAAGCATCCTCTACATAACTTCTGTCTTTCTCTTTGTCACGATTGAGATAAGCTCTGCCTACATTACCAATGATAATACCCGCTAACAGACAAGCAACGAACATAGGCAGCTTAAGCCCAGCCTCTTGTAATCCGATGTCGATAAAATAACCCACAATCAAGGTCACGTTTAACCATAACCAGGCACGTAATACCCCAAAATAATCGACTTGAATATGATTGCGGTTACTATTATGGCTAGCACCGATATCTAAGTTAGTATCCAGATTCGGTTTCACATTATGACGTTTCATCAAATAAGCGGCAATTGGCCCACCAATGACACAAGCTGCAATAAGGCCTAATGTATTGGATGCTATGCCTAGCTCACTGGCATTCGGTATGCCTAGCTCCTCGACGAAGGTGGGTGTCCAAGCCATGGCCGTACCGACACCACCGATAAGGGAGACAGAACCAGACATCAAACCCGCTTTAGGATCTAAACCAAACAGGGTCGCGACACTGACCCCCATAAAGTTTTGCAAGAAGATAAAAACGGTCGAAAGCACTAGCAAGATAAGCAGCGGTTTACCGCCTTTTAGCAAGGTGACAATATCGGCCTTAAGCCCTATACCGGCAAAGAAATAGAGCAGTAGGATATCTCGGACATCCAAATTAAATTCAATCTGGATGCCAAAAGCATAATAGAGAACCCCGACAATAATCGCACAAGCAAAGCCTCCGACCACGGGCTCTGGAATACTGTATTTTCGTAACAACTCATAGCGAGAGATGATCGTTTTACCTATAAACAGCGCAATAATGGCTAAGGTAAACGAAACAAAATCTCTAATTTCAACTATCTGGGGTTCCATCTATTTCTCTTCCTCCAAAAACTTTTCAGCATTTTACATTACATTAACACTCAATGAAAAGAGCATCATGAATAGGGAACATGAATATAGAGAAATAATGCTGAATTAGAGTTGAATCAAAGAGATAAAAAGCTGATGATTCAGCTTTCTAAACCCTAAAATATTGTCATAGATATGAAAAATCAGCATTAGCGTTATTGGCGGGTATAGATCTGTAGAATGGGGGTCTTGTTATTACCAAATGAAAGTGTCATTGAGATGCTTTCTCCTCGTTTAAACTTCTGCTTATAGGTATGTGGAGAGAGACGTCTGCCATCTCCCATGAGTGCCATAACCTGATCACTTTTAAAGATTCGGCTACCCGATGATTGATTTTCCAGGGTCACCACGGCGCGACGATCGCCTTTTTCATTACTCATCAAGACGTAATTGACCACAATAAAGTCACTGATTTTGGGCTGTATATCACCGTCATTGATGAAATTAAGCTCTACATTATCAGACACAATACGGTCGACATTAAAAACATCACTCAAGTTGTTGTCGTCAGGCTTGTTAGCGGAAAAACTACTAAAACTGATCAAGGAGGCGATCAATACTAGGCTTGTTGTTAATTTACGGCTCAAAAGAACCTCCTGTTTATAATGAAAGAGCAGAATTTATTATACATTTTCCTCTAAAACTTTATCGCCTTTATGCTTAAAGCTAAAGGCATAGTCTGACTCGCCATGTTTTCTTAGATACATGAGTCGCTCTTTCCCCTCTTCAACATCAGGGCGATAACCTTCAGGCACCCACCAGATCACGTAGTTAGCTTGCTCTAGCCTATCAAACCATTCACTTTTTCGTTTTAAAAAACGAATATGATGAGTCTTAAAGATAAAGCCTTTGAGCGCTTCTACTGACTCCCACACCGACATGTTCACGATAATCGAAGGATCATCGAAAGCTTGAATACTGGTTGCATCGCCACTTTCATCTTGCAAGCGCCACACAAACCCTTGGCTTGATTCGGCGATGGCATTAATGGGTTCTAAGTTATCGACAAACTCTTTCATTAAAGGTTCATCCATTGCCGCTTTGGTACGGGCAATATTTAATTGGGCTAACTGCATTTTCTCTGACATTAAACTTCCCTTTTAAAGCAAGATTTGTGATGGACCAATCACAGGAAATAAACATAAATTTAGGTTATCTGACTCTACCTTAATTTTCCTTATGCTGAAATAATCAGCTCATACTCAAATGTAATAAACAATCTTCCGCGGATAACACTTAGCCAAGCAGATCCAAAACAAAGTCGCTGATATGAAAATACCGCTGGGTGTACATCATTGGTTAGCCAGTATCAGTGTGGGATTAGCTGTTCAATCTGGATTTATGTCTCACTATCACGAACTAATAAAGCAAGCCGATAATTCACTATACCAAGCCAAATCCAGTAGCATTTTTACAAATGAAGTTAATCATTGTCAGGTTCTGTGACCTCGTGTTCTTGTTCAGGGGAAATTAATCACCAAGTTTCTCTTAAACCTAGAATGACAACACTATCACTAAAAAGGTTAATCATTATCTGGCTCTGTGACTTCGTGTTCTTGCTCAGGAGAGAGTACCCACGACTCTCCCTCGGTTCGCGCAATGATCACAGTGCCGCAGGCGTCGCTATACACATTGACCGCGGTTCGCATCATATCCAAGATCCTATCGGTGACTAAGAGCAGGCCAATCGCCTCGAGTGGCAGGCCTATCGCGGCTAAAATCACGGTAATGGCCACTAAGCTTGCCGCAGGGATCCCTGCGACTCCAATAGACGTTAATAGCGCCACGAGAACTATGGTGAACTGGGTAATAAGTCCCAATTCCAGACCATAGGCCTGAGCAATAAACATGGCTGCGACGCACTCATACAAAGCAGTACCATCCATATTCACCGTAGCCCCTAAGGGCAGCACGAAACTGGCTGTCTTATGTGATACTCCGGCGCGCTTTTTTACGCACTCCATAGTCAGAGGCAGAGTGGCAGATGATGAAGCGGTAGAGAATGCCATCAACATGGCTGGCGACATCACAGATAACTGCTTTAGCGGACTCACGCCTCCTACAAATTTAAGCAAGAGTGGTAAAGCCACAAAGGCATGCAGTGCTAAAGCCGTGATCACAGTCAACAGAAAAACCAACATGGGCGCGAAGGCATCGAAGCCTGTGGCACTCACGGTTTTAGCGATTAATGCAAAAATACCGATAGGGGCAAACTTGAGGACAAATTGAGTGATAAGCACCATGGTCTTAGACACACCCTTCCAAAAATCTCTTAGCACCTCTCCCCTGCGCCCTTCCACACGTCCCATAAAGAAGCCAAACAGCAAGCTAAAGAATATCAGGCCCAGCATCTGCCCTTCTGCCGCTGCGGCGATTATGTTGGTAGGGATCATGCGAATAAAAATTTCAATCAGATCTTTACTGCCTCTGCCTTCGACTTTCAACAGAGTCGACTCGAGTTCAGCGTTATCGGCGTGCAGGTTTAATAGCTCCCCCGCGGGCGCACCATCGATAATGCCAGGGGTAGTAATATTAACGACCGTGAGTCCAATCAAGATGGCAATAAGACTCGTCGTGGCGTAATAGCCCAAGGTCTTAAGCCCCAAACGGCCCAAATTATCCCCCTGATTAAGGCTAGCCATACTGGAGATAATCGATGCCATGATTAAGGGGACAATCACCATTTTTAAAGCATTAAGAAACAGGGTACCGAAAAAGCCATAGACTTGGTAAATGTGACTGTTAGGAGGCGTAAGCAAGCCAACAAAAATGGCTATAACAATCGCTATCATTATCTGCCAATGAAGTTTCATCTGTCACACCTCAATGAATAAACATGGTCACTACCCTACAAATACTAGTAAAACACAGAGGAATTATCTAAATAAGGCAGTCAATCAGCATCCCAATCTGACAATTATCATTTTTGTTTCTAATAAGTTAATTTACCCCGCCCCGTGTACAAGTCTCGTATTTCAGACGTTAGCGCCAGTGGTTTACTGAGTTATCGCCTTAAGTAAAACAGGTTAAAGTTCACCCTAATCACCGTGGTTGGACTTGTTAGCACCTTGTATATAACAGAGTATTTTTAATACAAAGAAAGGAAGTAATGCTCTATGGAAGGAGTAATCATAATTAAAATTGAAGGTGCAGACTTATGTTTAAATCTCTATCATCCCGTATATTTGTCGGCTTATTTGCCGGCCTGATATTAGGTACAATAATTCAATATGGTTTTGCTGGCAGTAGCTTTGCCAACACCACCTTAGTCGATATCGCATCAGGTGCTGGCAGCATGTTCGTGCAGCTCATCATGATGCTGGTCGTCCCGCTGGTTTTTTTCAGTATAGTTACTGGTATTGCCGAGCTTCGCGATCTCAAATCTTTCGGCCGCTTGGGCAGCAAGACCTTCGGACTATATCTCGTCAATACTGCAGTCGCAATTATCGTCTCAATTGGTTTAGCCATGTGGATCGCACCAGGGGCGGGCATGAATCTAGTAGGCGATCAAAATGCCAGCCTGACATCGACAGAACTTCCGGGCTTTATCGACATGATAGTCAACATAATCCCAAGCAATCCTATTCAGGCATTCGCTTCGGGTAACATGCTGCAGATCATCTTTATGGCGTTGCTGACAGGCGGTATCGTTAAAGCTTTGGGAGATGAAGTACAGCCTGTGGTGGCCTTCTTCCAACTAGGTAACAAGATCATGCTTAAGATGATCACCGTTGTGATGAGCATCGCCCCTATCGGTGTATTCGCCCTCATGGTTAAACTCGGTGCGACCTTCGAACCTGAAGCCTTCTTGAGTGTATTTAGCTATATGGCGGTCATCGTCGGTCTACTGGCATTCTGGGCACTTGTGGTATACCCAGTCGTTATCGGCATGACCACCAATATCTCAGCATCTGAGTTTCGCCGTAAGACGCGTGAGCAGTTCCTGTTCGCACTGTCTACTGCCAGCTCAAATGCCACGATTCCGGTCACCATGCGTACCCTAACTGAAAAACTCGGTGTAAAGCGCAGCGTGGCAGGTTTCGGCGTACCTATGGGCGCAACCATGAACATGAGTGGTGTGGCTATTTATATCACAGTTGCAGCCTTCTTCGTCGGTAACGCCTTCGGTACACCCATCACCATGGATCAAATACCCGTGCTGGCCTTCAGTGTGTTCCTGCTGTCAATCGGTGCAGGTGGTGTTCCTGGTGGCGGTATCGTCATGATTGGCGTGCTCATTCACCAGATGGGTCTACCTGTAGAAGCAATTGCTCTGGTAGCAGCCCTTGACCGTATCATCGACATGTTCTGTACCAGTACTAACGTAGTGGGTGACTCGGCGGTAGTAACTATGGTCGACCACAGCGAAAAATTAGAAGAAGCTAAGCTCAATGAGCCAGTTAAGGCTTAAGTTATAAGTTATAAGTTATAAGTTAAGAATAAAACAAAGGCGCCAAATGGCGCCTTTGTTTTTACTAACCCAGTCCCAGAGTGAAATGTGGGCACCTGAGATAAATGTAGAAAACCAGAATTAAGGGAAACAAAGCACAGATAAGTATCTGATGAAGCTAGGGCTGTTAAGCAGGTTTGTGGTGCTTAGTGATAAATCTATCGAGCTCGTTAGCAAACGCCTGTCGTTCACTCTGACCCAAGGGTGCCGGGCCGCCAGTTTGCACACCACTAGCTCGCATGGTATCCATAAAATCACGCATATTCAGAATAGCCTTAATATTTTGCTCGGTATAAAGCTCACCACGGGGATTAAGCGCCACGCCGCCTTTATCGATCACCTCAGATGCCAAGGGGATATCGGCGGTTATCACTAAATCGCCCGCATCGAGCCGCTTAACTATCTCATCATCGGCCACATCGAAGCCCGACGAGACAGTCACCATCTTAATAAAACGAGATGGCGGCACACGCATCGAATGATTGGCCACCAGCGTCACTTCAACTTTAGCTCTATCTGCTGCTCTAAACAGCGTCTCTTTTATTACACCGGGACACGCATCGGCATCAACCCAAATTTTCATATGTTTCCAATTACAATAAATGTACATAATATCAGTTAAATCATTTACCATTGAAAATGGTTTGTACATGATTCAGATTATTCAACAAAAATGTTTTATCATCTATCCAATAAATTATTTGGTTATCAGAAAATGCTCGTTTTATTACATTTTCAGCCAAATTCAAAATAAACTCATTGTCAGTACCGGCAATGACAGGTTTTAATTCAGATATATCTTCAGGCATAAAATTTAACACATTCCCATTAACCTCCCACCTTCCATTACTGTTTATATTATATTTAAATATAACTTCCTCATTTGTATCTAACTCGAGAAACTGAATATGAATAATAGTAGAGTAATCATTGTCACTATGGAACTCTAATTCACCATCAAAGTTAGCTGTCACATCACCTTCAAACCGACCTAACATTGCTGAATTATTATTAATGTAAACCTCCTCATGAAATTCCCAGCGACCTTCCAAAAAGGCGTTGGAATTCCCATATCCTGTTCCATAAGTAAGTCCAAAAAAAACACTGAAAAAACACACTGAAAAAATAAACAAATAATTCATGTTTTTCAAAAAATAAGACATTGATTACTCTCCAGTGGAATATTAGAATTTAGCCCGATCCGAAAAGAAAAACTACTGCTGTCATCATAAAAAAACAATAACGACAAAGTTCTTTCATCTTTAGATGAAATAAAAACTTTACTTAATTTTCCCGAGTATTCATTTGAAATATAAATTATACACTTCTTAATAATAGGGAATAAATCTG
Source organism: Shewanella sp. YLB-07 (assembly GCF_009377275.1). Lineage (NCBI taxonomy): Bacteria > Pseudomonadati > Pseudomonadota > Gammaproteobacteria > Alteromonadales > Shewanellaceae > Shewanella > Shewanella sp. YLB-07. The sequence continues at coordinate 157,740 of NZ_VOQB01000003.1, forward strand.
AATTTATTTCGCTATCAGCAAACCCCAACAACTCTACATTGTCTATTAATAAACCGGTAAAAGACTCAACCTTAACTTCCGGATCATGTTCAGTTACAACCCAAGAAATTAAAATAGCTAAGCATATAGCTGAAAATATTGAAAAGGTCATTTTTAGCGTAGCTGGATTTTTATAAAATGATGCAGATTTATTTTTACCAAACATACCAGAGTTTTCAGTTATCTCTACACCAGGAGTCAACATGTAGCCCATTTTAGTTACGGTTTTGATATAACTCTGCTCTCTGACATTGTCGTCTAAAATCTTCCTTAATAGGGATACAGTTTGGTTAACACTGGTTTCATCAACAACTAAACCACGTTTTAGCCAAACTTCCTCTAGTATTTGCTCCCGGGAAACCACATCTCCCTTATGGGAAATAAAAAGGCTCAATAATCTGGATTCATTAATCCCAAGTTCGATAGTACTGTCATTTAACGTATCGGTTAATTGATCCGTGCAGGCATTAAACACATACCTCTTACCTAAGCCATAAACCTCAGTAACATCATTATCTTTCACAAATTTCTCCATTGTATCAATTGAAGACCACAGCAAGTTTACATTAACTCTTTGAGGACTTAGCTGAGGCGGTGACCACGTGTTTCTCTCAATAGCCAAGTGTATCAAGGCTAGATTAATACTCAACGACAATTGCTACATTAATGCTACATTAATGGAACATTAGAGCGTAAAAACAGATGTAAAAAGGTAAGTGGAGCGCCAGAATCATTTTCATAAGATAATTTTATATAATTATTCAAAGTATCACAAATATTCCAAGCTTCCAAAAAAAACCAACGACAAAAAAAATCAATTAAAACAATTGGTTGAAAGTAATTTTAGAATTGTTTTATTTGGAGTAAATAATTTAAACACATTTATATCGATTTTAGATTATTCACACCTCAAACTGCACTAGCCACAGTATGCTTATACCAATAAAAGTGCAATTCACACAAGCTTAAGCTGGCTATGCTAACTGTATTTACATCCATAATGCGTAATGTCATCGAGCTAAAGTGGGTATAACGACAGTTAATATGAGACTAATTATGTTAGAGAAAAAAGAAAATATCCCAACTAATGATGATATCAAAGTATTGATCGTTGATGACGTTAACATCAACTTGATTCTGGGGAAGAGGCTGTTATCTAAGCTAGGGGTCAAAGTAGACACTGCAGACTCTGGAGTGCAGTGTCTAGAGAAAATGAGACAGGATGACTATCATCTAATCTTACTCGATATACAAATGGAGCCTATGACGGGCCCAGAGACAATGGCCGAAATAAGGAAAAACACACACTGGGACCAGGTCTCGATAGTCGCTGTATCCTCTAGCCTCACCGAAGAAATCATCAACCAATGTAGAGCATTCTCTGTAACACATTTTTTGAAACGGCCTTTTCTCAAGTCAGACTTGAACACGATATTAACTTCTTTAGTAAGCAGCTAGTTTCGAATAAATAACATTTTCCTACAAGAGAAATTAGATATGGACTCACGAAGTAATAATAGATTACTTACCAGTAAAACTAAGGTTAATAAAATCTCATTACGTTTTTATATCCTAATAAGTATTTTATTTATCGTAGGTATCATAGGCGGAGGCGTACTCTCAAATTTAAGCTACCATATCGATGATTACATCACAGTAGATCAGGCAACAACAGCATTAGACAAGGCACGTTTGAATGAACTCGTGTATGCCCGTGATGGTAGTTTGTTATCGGCTGGTACGATTCAGAACAATATGGATAAAATTCTAAAAAGTATCCATAGGGATGAGTTAGCAAGCTATTTCCGCAATGATAATGATGGTGAGAGCAAGTTTATTTTTTCACTAAACAGTTATGAAGAACAATTTAAGCTCTTTGTGAAACAACAAAATAAATTCAACAATGGAAAAAAAAGAGTTGCATTAACTGCAGCAGAAATGACCAATAAACTAATTGAGCTGACCCAATATCAGGAGAAGCATATCAAGGTTGATGTGAATAGTATTAACAACCTAAGAAATATAGTCGATAACATATACAGAATAGTAATGATAACTACGGATACAAGAACAAAATCTCAGCAAGTAATGAGTCTTCTTCGTAATTACGAAAAAAATAAATTCCAAAAACAAGCTTTACTAGAAATAACGGGGCAGTTAATAAAAAACCTGTCATCTGAAAGTTTTAATATGGATAGTAGCTATTACTTTATAAAAACAAAACAAGCTGCAGAAAACTTTTCAAAGTTAGCATCTAAATCTGTCCCTATCAAAAGATTGAAAGCGGCGGGAGTCACATTGATCGATGCTTCGAATAAGCTTGACAATGTTGAACATGAAAATCTTAACGGTGCTCAGCAAAGAATCTGGAGAGTCCAAACTTCAGTTTTGAAGCGGGTTAACATCTTAAAAGAGATCAATTTACTCACCCAAGGCTTCAACAAGTTAAGGCTTTATGAAGACGAATTTTACACATCCATTAATGATGATGTCTATTTTGATGAATCAAAAGTGCTTACACAGCTAGAAAAAACTGAAGAACAAGCTAATTTAGTCACAGGAACACTGCTTAAAAATGATGAGAAGCAGCAGTTATCCATGACAATTGACACCTTGGACCAGTACCGGAATAATTTCGAATCGTCAGTCAGTAGAGCAAGAAAAATCGCCATCATCAAAAACAAAATGCATACATCGGCTGTTGCTACCGACAAGTATTTAACAGACATGCTAGAAAAAGAATCTCAGGACATAAAAAATGCCAACAAGATAACCTCGAACATGTGGTGGTTAGGCGGCCTATTTTTCATGGCGCTTGTGATATTACTCATTTCTGTCCGCCGCTCACATAATGAAATAGTCGATCTCACACAGGACCTAAATCAGGCGGTCACTGACGCTGAGAAAGCAAAAGAGGCGAAATCTTTTTTCCTTGCTAATATGAGCCATGAAATCCGCACCCCGATGAATGCCATCATAGGCATGACAGATTTGGCTCTACAGACAAACCTAAGCTCAGAGACATCATCTTATATCAAGGATGCTAATCAATCTGCAAAATTATTACTTGGTATTATCGACGACATACTCGATTTTTCAAAAATAGAAGCCAACAAGTTAACATTGGAAGAAGTCGATTTCGATATCCGAAAAGTAGTCAAGGATTTCGACGTCGTTATCCGTAATAGAGCACAGGAATCCAGTTTAACCCTGCAGATCCATATAGATGAAAACGTACCCAACTTTTTAAAAGGTGATCCATTACGCTTGTATCAAGTCTTGCTAAACTTGGGCAGTAACGCAGTTAAATTTACTTCTAAAGGTAGCGTAACGTTAAGCGTTAGCAAGCTCACGGAAGAAAGTCCTCCGAAAAGCATAGGTTTACAATTCAAGGTGCAAGACACGGGAATTGGCATGAGTAAGCAGGAAACTGAAAATCTGTTCCAATCATTTACCCAGGCTGACTCCTCCACTTCACGAACATTTGGCGGCACTGGACTTGGCTTAGTCATTAGCCGGCAACTAGTCGAATCCATGGATGGTGATATTAGCATCGAAAGTGAAAAAGGCGTAGGAACTACATTTCTAGTTCGTGTTTATTTTAAGCCTCCAAGTTCCGATAATTTATCCATACTCTCTGATGACGCCCTTAATACTGATCAAAGTGTCATGTCTAAGAATATAGCCTCGCTTATCGGTAAAAAAATATTATTGGCAGAAGATAATGAAACAAACCAGAGACTGATAAAAGCCCTATTTTTGAAGAAAGGAATCGAAATCACCATAGTTAATAACGGGCTTGAAGCCGTCAAATTATTAGAAAAAAACACATTCGATGCGATGCTAATGGATTGCCAAATGCCGATACTGGATGGTTACCATGCGACTCAAAGAATAAGAAACGAGCTCAATTTACAAGCGCTTCCAATCATAGCGCTCACGGCAAATATCATGTACGAAGATCGTCAAAAGGCGTTCGCTTGCGGAATGAATGATGTGATAGGTAAACCATTAGATTTTGAGAAACTAATAGCCACATTAGTTAAACATATAGAAATAGCGGGTGAAAATGTTGAGTTAGCAAAACCGAATCCGGGACAGCCGGAAATAAAGAGCATCCAGAGTAAACCTATCCTGGATGTGAACGCAGGATTAACAATTACCGACCATGATGAAGACTTGTATATCGAACTACTCGGTTACTTTATCGAAAGCTACTCGACACTAAATCTTTTGGCTAACGACCGAACTCCAAGTGAAATAAAAAATTACCTGCATGAATTAAAAGGGGTAGCAGCCAATATAGGAGCTACAGCACTCGCAGATCTTTGTTCAACTTATGAAGCCCACTCTGACTTAACAGGTTTAAATAGCCAACAAATGAATGGAATTACAACATTGTCAGATAAAACCAATCAGGAAATCACCCGATATTTAAAAGAAGGTAGACCGTAAACTTCATATCCTATTTCAATGATATGAAATTTTGATTACTTACACTATTGCTTACTTAGTCGATTAAATTTCTCTCTAGCCAGCCCTGTTTCATTTATGGTTCGAATCAGTTTATCACTAGGACAAGTCAGGTTTGCACCGCGAACCAATCGATTGATATTCTGGTTTTTAAACTTAGTTAGATTGTTTTTATATATCGCCAGCACAGCGCCATAGATGCTTGTTCCCCAATCATTTTTATATTGCTTAGCTATACTCCACAGGGTTTCACTCTCATCAAAGCGCAAATAACAAACGCTTCCTGATCTGCCTACTTCCGATGCTACCACTCCCATCCTTGAGGTCTTTATGGCTTGATTATCAACAATATCACTATGAGTAGTGTTAACTGAAATAGTCTGATTATGGCTAGACTGGCTAAATCCAGTAGAGTAAATTTTATCCCAGTGACCAGATTTACTCTCATAAACATTAATTTTGGCACCTTCAAGATCTAACCTTGGATCCACAAGGGCCTCCAGCATAAAATGATTAATTATTTTATGCTTAATAATCACCTCCTCCTTTTGTTTATTTGAAAGTGTGACTAAGAGCCGGCTATTAGATTTATCCCCCTCAACTAGATTTAACTTTACAGACAACATTTTAATCTCAACGGAGCTGACATCGTGCATGCTGATATGCTTTATTCCAGCTAACGCAGGATCGCAAAACAAAAATATAAAAAATACTAGAAATAAAATAAAAACATGAAAGCCCCTATAAAAACAACTCTGACCATAACGGTAGTTAATACTGCAGTTATGACTTTCTCTAGATTTATATAAATTTAACAATACCATTCGAATAACACACCCTAAACTATAATTACATAGCTGAAGCCATAGTCTGACAAAGACTCATAAATTCCAGTTTTAAAACGATACTAAGTACGTTTACAAGTAAGTTTATCGCTTTTTTTAAAATATTTAGTATCAAAAAGGTACTTATGATAAACCATGGAGATCTGATTGATTTTCATAATAATTATCAATATAGGATTAAGGGGGAAACCGATACTCAGGTGAAACACAAAAAACACCAATGATAAACTCAGATAGAAACTAATGAGTTAGTGACATAAAAACACCTGTTAAGTATATAATCGTTATGTATATTTTAATTTTACATGCTAAATAAACTCATTAAATTAGATACAAAAAACTTAGTCAAAACAAGAGTTAAATATACTGAGAAAAACGATTTACCTTATCAAAAATGATCGACTCTTACAGCTAAAACACTGACGATACCAAAATTTTATTGAGAAATGATAAATTCCGTAAAAATAAATCATCATTAAGACTGGAATGATCATGAAAAAAACGATCGGTATTATCTTAGCTTTATCTCTTCTATCTGGCTGTGCTCCTGAAATAGGCAGTAAGGATTGGTGCAAAAACATAAAAGAGAAATCTAAGGCTGATTGGACGATAAAAGAAGGAAAAGAGTTCGCTAGCAACTGCATTTTCTAAAGAATCAGCAGAAAAACTAAGTCGGATATTTTCGACTTAGTTTCAGCTCAAGTTAACTGCCCCCCCCTACCTGACGATTGATGATATTCCAAGGAAGTAAATTTGATCACAACCATCTTTGAAGCGAGCGCCTGGCTTCAGTATGAACGAGTCCTCATTATTTTAAGCATCTTCTTAATTAGCTGTACACTTCTGCACTATAAATACAAAAGAAATATTCCCTGGAAGATCATGAGCCTGACGGCCATATTCGCGTCAGCCTTGATCACTAGCCGAATTTCAGCATTAGAGTTTGATGGCATGTTAGCAAATCCAAAAAACATCGAAATAGTTAATGGTTTATTTCACCATGGAGAGTATAGATTTACAGACATAGCCAGCGATAGCATAGATTATCGTGAGATCAGACTAAGCGACAGAATGATTAAACTGTATCATTCAGGCTATATGTACAGCTCCAGATGCTATCGAAAATTCTTTAGTTCTAACAGCATAGAAGAGAACAGCAAGTTACGCATGTACATATATTGGTTTGAACATGATTACATTTTTAATGAAAAGAGCCATAAGTTGAAAACCCCCTGCATTTTAAAGATAGAACAGTTAAGTTAAATGACTCACCCATTTGATGAGTCACTAACTTACATCAGCCCCTAACAAACTAAATGCCTAAGCTGGTTGATGCTGGGTGACACAGTGTATCCCCCCTCCTGCATAATTTAATGCATCAGCATCTATCTGAATGACTTTATGTTTCGGGTAAGCAAGGCTGAGTACCTTCTTGGCTTCGGCATCTTTCTTCGGGCTGTTATAACTCGGCGCTATGATCGTATTATTGGTAACCAAGTAGTTAGCATAGCTTGCCGCTTTCACCACCTGGATTGGCTTCCCCTTCGGAAATGCCACCGCATGTGAGGGATAAGTATATGACTCCAAATACTTATACATATCTTGATCAGGTTGTACTTCAATATACTCGAGATCCGGTACGGGAAGCTCAATAATATTAAATGGATTTCCGTCCTGATCTTTCGCTGCAGACAAGGTGCGATGCGCATGCTGAAGCCTTGCATAATTAACACCATGAATAGGATCGCTGGCCGCTTCTTCGGCTGTAGGCATGGTCAGAATAATATCAGTTGCGTTAGCAAATCTTGCACATTCGTCCGTATGCCCACCCACTGTTTGCGGGCCATACAAGAAGAGGGTTTCAGTTGCAGATACCGCATAGGGTAACGGCCCCCAGAAGGCTAACGGATCTTCATAAACCCCGGAATTGAGCCAAATCACATTAGTCACACCTAACGCACTCTCTAATTTAGCCGTAATTTCATCTTCAGATAAGTTGGGGTTGCGATCAAATTCCACGTCTCTGCAGACAATAAGCGTCCCCTTGCCGTTGGGTATTCTGTCACCCCCTTCACTCACCAGAGATGTCTGATAATATTCATTGGCCGAGAACTCTTTCAGTTTTGATACTTCGAAAGGAAGTTTGCTCATAGCGACGGACGTTGCATCGTCCGTCGTCGAATAGCCCCATTGATTCTGAGTAAAACTTGATATGGCCGTCTTGCCGGTTTTACGATTTTTCAAGAAAACTGGACCAAAATCACGCTGCCAGATATCCACCGGATTGACATAAACATAGTTGAGGAAGCGGTTCGTGCCAATCTCATAACCTTGCTCTTTGAACCAAGCTTTAATGACCTGTTCACCCGCTAAATCTGTACACATAAGCTGAACGGTAACGCTTTCCTGTACCAGCGCCTGAATGATATTCGCAATGGCAAATTTAGTGTCGAGTTTGGGATCGGTATACCATTGAAATGTAGGCCAACCAAGCCAAACAGCCTTTTGCTTTTCAAACTCACCGGGAATGGTAAATCCGTCACTTTTAGGTGATTTTTCTATATCTGATAATGGCTCTGCGGCTTGAGCACTCCCGGAAATAACCAAGGAAGATAAGCCAGAGGCAAATAGGGTGGAACCGCCAGTAATCACGGCAGCAGATTTTAATAGATCACGTCTGGATTGTTTAAACATATTGAGTCCCAATTTAATTTTAATCGTTTTTATCAGTAAACTTTTTTATGACTTCCCATTACACAAGTTCAGTACAAACAGAACACTTGTTAAACACTCTAATCAATATTTAATGGTTTAATGAGCTCATGACAATAACCCCTCGGGGGTATTGCTCACTTCACGCAGAACTTGTTTATTAGAGGTACATCAACAAAAAGACAGGTGGTAATGTGACCGATTCAATTAAGACAGATAAAGTATGGCAGCAAGATAAAAATCATTTTATTCATCCATATACAGACTTTTCTACTTTCCATGAAGAGGGAAGCCAGGTAATTACTAAGGCTAAAGGCAATTTTGTTAGTGACTCACAAGGGAACACATTTTTAGACGGTATCGCAGGACTTTGGTGCGTCAATATCGGTCATGGCCGTGAAGACATGGCAGATGCTATCCATAAGCAGATCACCCAGATGCAATATTTTAATCCCTTCGGTCACTCCACCAATGCACCAGCCTCAGAATTAGCCGCTGAGATAGCCAAGAGAACCCCTGGGGACCTCAATCATGTATTTTTCACCTCAGGCGGCTCAGTCTCCAACGACTCAGCTTTTAGAATAATCCACTACTACAATAACCTACGCGACAAGACCACCAAGAAGAAAATAATCTCTCGTGATAGTGCGTATCATGGTTCAACCTATTTCGCAGCGAACCTTACCGGGATACAAGCCACCAAGAGCAGCTTCGACTCCTTAGGCGATGAGCTCATCAGTTATGTCTCAGCCGCCGATATGTATCGACGCCCAATAGGTGCAGAGCAGCTAACCGAAGACGAATACGCTTGTTTTCTTGCCAATGAACTTGAAAATCATATTTTACGCTTAGGTGCCGACAACGTTGCAGCCTTTATTCTCGAACCTGTGATGGGTGCAGGCGGCGTACTGGTTGCCCCTAAGGGTTACCATAAAAAGTGTGCCGACATATGCCGTAAGTATGATGTATTGGTCGTCGCCGATGAAGTTGTCACGGCTTTTGGACGTCTTGGACAATGGTTTAGCAGTGAAGCCATATTCGATTTTGTACCCGATGTATTAATCACCGCCAAAGGCATTAACTCAGGCTACATCCCCCTAGGCGCAACGATTATATCAGCAGACATCTATCGGGTTATCAGTCAGCCCCAATGTGAAGGCGGTGTCTTCTCCATGGGCTTCACCTACAGTGGACATGCTACAGCTTGCGCCGCAGCATTGAAGAATTTCGAGATCCTTGAACAGGAATCCCTGTTTGATAATGTCAATAAATTGGGGCCTTATCTGCAACAAACAGCCCGTGAAACACTTCTCACAAACTCAATTGTTGGTGATGTGCGCGGTACAGGCTTTATGCTGGCCATCGATCTGGTATCGAACAAGCAAACGAAAGAAAGACTGTATCAGGCGCAGCGAGTGTTCGAGAAATGCCTCGAGAAAGGCCTCATCATTCGCCCCGTGGGCAATATTATCGTCATATCCCCACCACTCACATTAACCAGAGACAATATAGACAGCTTAATTTCCAAATTGAAAGAAGCTATAGATGAAGTGTCATCAGAAGTGCTCCTTGGGGATAATCTTGATGCCTAACGATAATGCAATGCCTCTACCAAGCAGCGACAAGCTATCAAAAAAAATCGGCTATTTGTTAGGTTTTGCGACTCTCGTTATCTTGTTCATCTATATTGGCCAAAACCACGTACAGGGAGAAAGTTTTGGCTGGCTAAGTATATTGCCAACCTGCATCGTCTTAGGCATTGCATTTACAACCCACCGTTCGGCTGAACCTTTAGTTATCGGCACCGTTGCAGGTCTTATCATGCTCAACCCAGGTGAAACGGTTCCAGGCATCGTTGAGGTCACCCAAGCCGTACTGGTGGATCCAACCATAGCCTGGATCATCTTAGTCTGTGGCTTAATGGGGGGCTTGATAGCCTTACTGGAAACAGGTGGCAGTATATTTAACTTCAGCCGGGTCTTACTCAACAAGGTAAAGAGTAAAGAGCAGACCATGCTGATCACCTTCTGTCTGGGAATTCTAATCTTCATCGATGATTATTTAAATGCCCTGGCTATATCGACATCCATGAAGCTACTCACCGACAAATACAAGATTTCACGGGAGAAGCTTGCCTACCTGGTTGATTCAACCGCGGCGCCGGTATGCATATTGGTGCCCTTCTCCACCTGGGCGGTATACTTCGGCTCTCTACTGGAATCCAATGGCATAGCCGAATCCGGTCAAGGACTGGCAATCTATATCGATGCCATTCCTTATATGGCCTATGGTTGGGCAACCTTGGCAGTGGTATTTCTGGTCGCCATTCGCAAGCTGCCAGATCTTGGTCCCATGAAAGCTGCTGAACAGAGGGCACAAGCTGGGCAGCCCAAACCTGATGGTGTCGATGAAATAGACCTTGAACTCGTACAGGACAAGCAGACCTCAGATCTGATGGGAGTGATTAACTTTTTACTGCCTATGTTTGTTCTGGTCATCGCCAGCTGGCTTTACGGCATAGACTTACTTGCTGGTGTCATAGTAGCGATAACATTCACTATTGGCCTGTATTGGCTACAAAACATCTTATCGATTACCAAGATGTTCGATTCCATGTTCAAGGGTTTCAAGGTGATGTTGGTCCCCCTGGCAACGGTGATCGGTGGCTTTATGCTTAAAAATGTCAATGACCAACTGGGATTGACTCAATATATTATCGACACGATAGTGCCATACATTTCACCCGCCATATTCCCGGCTGTTATATTTCTGGTGTTAACAGCCATGGTATTTGCAACAGCGTCGATCTGGGGCTTGTTTGCCGTCGCCATGCCAATCGTCTTTCCTGTTGCCATCGCCATAGGAACACCTATGCCTATCATAATCGGCGCCTTACTCTCGGCCGCCGCCGCAGGTAGCCATTCCTGTTTCTTCAGTGATTCGACTGTGCTTTCGGCTCAGGGAAGCGGCTGTACCCCCATTCAACATGCCAGGACTCAGCTGCCTTATACCTTAATAGGCATAGCTATCACGGCCATTTTCTTCTTAATCATTGCTTAGTAGGAAATAAGTAACAAGCTGGGGGAGAGTTAACCTCTCCCCTTTTATTTTCACAATCCCCCCGAGATGTTATGAACAGATCTAATGTATTTATGGCAAGCTTAATGTCATTAAGCTTTTCCCCCGTGATGGCCACCGAACTCTCAACCAATTTAGGCGCAACGTCAGATTACCGTTGGCGCGGACAATCATTGAGCGCTGGCGATCCAGCCCTACAAGCTGGAATAAATGCAGACTTTAGCAATGGACTCTTCGTCGGGGCTTGGGCATCCAACCTGGACTACGGCGGCGATGAGAGTGTCGAGACTGACTTTTGGCTAGGTTACTCAAATAATTTATCTGCAGATATCGATTACAGCGTGAGCTTAATTAGCTATCAATATCTCGGCTCACATGATGTTGCCGGATTTGAGGAGTTGCTTTTAGGCTTATCTGGATTTGGACTGGATGTCAGTTATTACTTTACCAATGACATGTCAGGTTTAGGCGATATCAGCCATTACATCAGTGTTAATTACAGTTACCAAATCATGGAGAAATACAGTATAGACTTACACGCAGGTAGAAACTGGGGAAACTACTGGAGCAATTGGGATATTGGTGCCTATACAGACATGTCCGTTGGACTATCGACCCAAGTCATGGGGATAGACATATCCTTAGCCTACTTATTTAATGATATAAACACAGAGATGAAAGTTGATAGTGGCGTGTTTAGAAACGATAACCATCTGCTACTCTCCATCAACAAGTCGTTTAATTTTACTCTTTAAACCTAGAAGTCATAAGTGATTTTTCTTACAACTTACCGCTTACGACTCACTGCTCATTCATCAAGGCCCAAAAGGTTACCTCTTAACCTTTCGGGCCTTTCCTAGTCAAATAGCTAACTCAATCGCCATAGTTAATCCACACCGTCTTAGTCTCAAGAAACAGATCCAATTGCTCTTTGCCCTGCTCTCGCCCGAAGCCTGACTGCTTCACCCCGCCAAAAGGCATGGATGCATCGACAAGATGATGGGTATTAACCCAGACTATGCCCACCTCGAGACTGTCAATCATCTGATGGACAAGCTTGATATCATTTGACCAGATACTGGCAGCAAGCCCAAATGGTGTATCGTTAGCTAGCGCTATGACCTCCTCCAATGTATCGAATGATTGCGCAACCAGCACAGGGCCGAAGATCTCTTCACGGACTATGGTCATATCATGGTGAGTATCTGCAAATACGGTCGGTTTAACAAAATATCCAGGGCCTTGCCAGTCACACCCTCCAGCCAGTAATCTAGCCCCCTCTTCGATACCTATTTTGATAAAATCCTGGACTCGCTCTTGTTGTACACGGGAAATCAGTGGCCCCATATCAATCTGACTGTCCATTCCATGAGTGAGAGTCATATCATTTGCAATCTCACTGACGCGTTGAATAAATGCCTCGTAGATCCCCGACTGAACATAGAGGCGAGAACCCGCGACACATACCTGACCATGATTAAAGAAAATAGCGCTGGCCGCTCCCTGAGCCGCCTTCTCAATATCAGCATCATTAAATACGATAACCGGAGATTTACCCCCTAGCTCCAACGACACCCGTGTCACATTCTCCATCGCCGCCTTACCAATCATCTTGCCTACTGGTGTCGAGCCCGTAAATGCAATCTTGTTAATCCCGGGATGGGAAGATAGCGCCGCGCCAGCAACATTCCCAAAGCCAGTAACCACATTGAGCACACCTGCAGGCAAGCCGGCCTTGATGCCTATTTCAGCGAGTAGCAGGGCTGTCAAAGAGGTATTTTCCGCAGGCTTTAAGATGATGCTGCAACCAGTAGCCAAAGCTGGGGCTATTTTCCATGCCGCCATAGATAAGGGGAAGTTCCAGGGAACAATCGCCCCAACCACCCCTATGGGGACTTTCTTGGTATAGGTTGAATGTAAACCAGGCACGGACACAGTTTGCGTTGTCCCCTCTATCTTGGTCGCCCACCCCGCCATATAGCGGAAAAACTTGATCGTCGACTCCACATCGACATGGCGGGCGATTTCAACAGATTTGCCATTATCGAGGGACTCAAGCATGGCAAAATCATCAGCATGACATTCGATTAAGTCGGCAAATTTTAAGATAACCTGTTGACGCTCATAGGGCAGCATACGAGACCACACTTTAAAACCAGCTTGAGCCGATATCACGGCCTTATCTATATCTTGTTTATCCGCCGCGGGGATTTTAGCCAGTAACTCACCGCTTGAAGGCTCGAAAACATCGATTGTCTCCCCTGAACTGGCGCTGAGCCACTGCCCACCGATACACATCTTAAGATCGGTGCTGAGATATCTCTGTACTGTGTCACTGACAGGGACATCATTTAAAATACTGAGTGATAATGGTGACATAAAGGATTCCAAATATTCATGGGCTGATCGGCTCACTCATATGCTTAACTATGAGTGAGATAAGATCTTGCCATTAATTGATATATGATTAATAGACGCTAAACAGCCTGGGATAAGATGGCATTGAGCAAGACATCGGCACCCTTCCCCACATCGGTAGGAGATGCGTACTCGGCTTCGTTATGGCTCAATCCATCGCGACATGGAATAAATATCATGCTGGTATTCACTATCCGAGCCAGGTTGACCGCATCATGACCGGCGCCGCTCACCATGGTCTTGTTGCTGTAGCCTAAATCGTCGACAGCCTGCTGCACCGAAACAATACAAGCGTCCGAAAATTCAACACCCGGAGCATGCCAGCTCTGCTTGAGCTGAAATTCTAAATCTAAACTGCCACAGCTCTGTGAAATAATCTGCTCGCTCTTCTCTAACATATCAAGATAAGTGGCAAGATCCGGATGACGAATATCCATAGTAAGCATCAACTTACCCGGTACGGTATTGGGTGAAGCGGGTTCGACATCGATCGTGCCAAAAGTGATGCGGCTATCAGGGGAATATTCCTCTGCCAATTGATAAAGCTTGGGTAGGAAAAGTGATAATGCCATCATGGGATCGCGTCTTGAAGACATGGGTGTTGGGCCAGCGTGAGCCTCCTGGCCCCAGACGGTAATATTATGCCGACTCATGTGCTGAGCGCCCTTTACCACCCCAATAGTCAACTTCTCAAGCTCCAGAATGGGCCCTTGCTCTATGTGTAATTCGAAGGCGGCTTTTATCGGAAAGTAACTGGCGGCTACCTGGCCTTTTTGCCCTAAACGGATAAGCTCATCTTCGACTCTGGCCTGATTGTCGAAAGCCTGAAGATCATAAGCCAGTTGCAATGGCATTGACTGAGTCCACACCGCAGAGCCCATCATGGCACAATCGAAACGACAGCCCTCTTCATTGGTCCAGACAACCAACTCTATGGAGTGCTGGGTATCGATACCTTTCTCAGTCAAGGTGTGTAACACCTCTAACCCACCTAAGACACCATATACCCCATCGAACTTGCCACCACTGGGCTGGGTATCCAGATGACTGCCAACGAGTATGACTGGCAACTGTGGAGACTGACCCTCCCGACGAATGAACAAGTTACCAATTTCATCATAATGATGACTGCAACCAATCTCATTGGCCCATTCGATCAATAGACTCCTGCCCATGCTGTCCAGATCCGTTAACGCTTGCCTGTTACAGCCTCCGTTCGGCGTCGCACCTAGTTTGGCCATCGCCATCAAGCGAGACCAGAGTCGCTTGTGATTTGTTTTTTCCGTCATCTGCTTTTCCTTTTAGCCCGATAAAGAGAAACCATATGAAAATTTCAAATGGGAAATTGATCTCATACCAATTGGTGTAAGACTAATTTAGCGAGATAAATGACGGAATAACCCTGTAGGGGTATTGATAACAAGATTATTATTTCAAGAAAAATGGCGATTAAAATGGCACAAGATCAAAGGTAAATTTCAGCTTAAAACTTATTCGACAGATTAATTTAAAGCCAGTATTGTGGTTGAACTATGTTTGACTGGAATACATTTTGAACAAGAATAATTATAACAATATTCAAACTGAATTTGATTGGCAGCACATATTACCTAAGCTCATTTCTAAAATGGGCAGCAAAGATTTTCTTGGTGATTTATCAGCCATACTGCAATCCATATCTCCCTATGGCAGTAGTGTGGTATTTGGCTATTTTAAAGAGTCATCGCCAATTTTACTCTATAGTGATCTGTCCGATAGAGAGCAACACTCTACCTTAGAATTATACCTACGCGGCGGCTACCTGCTGGATCCTTTCTACGGCGCCATTCAGCGAAGTGTACCCGAAGGTATTTATCAACTAACCGAACTGGCACCCGACGACTTTTTTCAGACAGAGTATTATTTAAACTATTACCAAGCCACAAGGCTTAAAGATGAGCAAGGTGTGATCATCCACCTATCCGATGAGGTGTCAGTGGTCATCTCTCTGGGCCTGCGAGACGACTCCACAGACGATATAGATGAGCCTTTTCAAGCTGTCGAACCGATAAAGTTTATCTTGCTCGAGTTAATCCGCAAACACTTCCAGCTATACGACCTACAGTCACTGATAACCGACCAACAATCGGTAAAAGACAAAAATTTCAGCAATAATCTCAACAAAGCCTTCAACAACTTTGGTCGAGAGGTGCTGAGTGAACGAGAACGTGAAATTGTGTTATTTATTTTGAAAGGTTACTCCAGTAAGGCTATCGCTAAATCACTGGATATCAGCCTGGAAACGGTAAAGGTTCATCGGAAAAAGATCCACTGCAAGCTAAACATCAGCTCACAGGCCGAGTTATTCTCCTTGTTTATCGTATCTTTACCTATGCTGGACAAGGATGCCGATGCAGATCCACTCGCCCTGTATCTCAGAAAATTTGAAGATTAAAAGTCTCAAAATTTCACAAAAAGTGCTCTGCCTTGCAGAGCACTTTTGATTATAACTGGATATTTAACTCATACTAGTCGTTGTCTACAATAACTGTTTCAGCGACAAGGCGATCAGCTAAATCACCGGCTATCCATGCAGTGAAATAAAATACTTCATCAGGCTCTTGAATATCATCATCGACACTATAATAAGTAATAATGACTTCACTCACCCCTGCTGGTATATTTAGTACCTTAAAATTAAGTAAATTGACATCATATTGATATGTCCGTGATGCATCAGTATATATCAACTCAACATCGGCACGAAGATCAATCCATACTTGTGCACTATTAGTGAGAAGTTGTATACCTAAACCTGTATTACGATATGTAGCACGATCAAACATCACATGACTCGTATTAAACTCACCCTCCATTATAGTTTGTTTATCAGTTAGCATCTCTTTTAATTTAACGTTATTCTCAGAGTAAGAACCACTAATATCGAGAATGAAATTTTTCTTATCTGCTTGCATTTCATCTAACCAGGCAAATAATTCAATCTTAGTATCATTATCATTATCATCAATTAACGTCAGAACTCTCAATAGTATGCTTTGACTTCCAATTGGAACAACTAAACTCCCATTTGTATTAATGTCGACTACTTTTGGCCAGGTTTTACCGCCATCAAAACTGGCATAAACTAAACTACTGAAATCAATTTTAACAATACTTTCAAAGGAGTTAGAGAATTGTAGCCCTAGAACTCTTTCACTAATTGTTGGTGTCTCTAAGTGAATGTTGAAATAAGCATCGTTACCACCTACAGAACCCATGATATCACCCACTATGCTCTGAACTGGTGGTTCTACTGGATCAACCGGACCTGTAATCTCAGATACCCGCATAGAGTGAGGTTCAGAAAAATCAAGATATTCACCATTAAATGCCAAAACATTGATTAAGTCAGCATTGTCTGTGTCTTTCGTAAAAAAGCCTAAACGGTTGTAAGATAAATTATCAAAGTCCGACAGGATCACCTTCAATCCATCAGGAACAATCAGGTCGACTTCATGGCCACGAATATAGTGAGGCAAAGCATAACCTGAACGCTGGCCTGCAGTTAAGCAGTATTTTTCGTTGGTTATACGACTAATGATACAGGCTTCAGGAAGCCTTTTACTCGGAACAACTAACATTGAATAGGGTGCAGAAAAGTCGAGATACTTGCCATTTCTAGCCTTTACATGCTCCAACTGCTTATTTTCAGTGTATCTATCAAATGAAGCCGTATGATTATTTGGTATACTTCCATCATCACTAAGAACCATTACCAGACCACTGGGTATTTGCAAATCAACTTCATCCCCTTTTATATAAGCCGGTAATGTATAACTAAGCTCACCTGCTGTAAGACAAAATTTTTCACCGGATTTACGGCTAACGATGCAGGCTTCAGTAACTTTCTTCGTCGGAACAACTAGCATAGAATAGGGTGTAGAAAAGTCGAGATACTTGCCATTCCTAGCTTTTACATGCTCCAACTGCTTATTTTCAGTGTATCTATCAAATGAAGCCGTATGATTATTTGGTATACTTCCATCATCACTAAGAACCATTACCAGACCACTGGGTACTTGCAAGTCGACTTCATCCCCCATTATATAATCCGGTAGTGTATAACTAAGCTCACCTGCTGTAAGACAAAATTTTTCACCGGATTTACGGCTAACGATGCAAGCTTCAGGAACCTTCTTCGTCGGAACAACTAGCATGGAATAGGGTGTAGAAAAGTCGAGATACTTACCATTTCTAGCCTTTACATGCTCCAACTGCTTATTTTCAGTATATCTATCAAATGAAGCCGTATGATTATTTGGTATACTCCCATAATCACTAAGAACGACTTCCAGCCCACTAGGAACCAGTAAGTCAACTTCATCTCCCATAATATATTTTGGTAGGGTATATGCAATTTCTCCAGCTTTAAGACAATACTTATCGCTGGTATCACGGGTAATGATACAGGCCTCAGGTATACTTTCAGCATATATAAGAGTGCTATCACTAGCTATAGAAATATTGGAGACCGAGGTTAAAGACATACCAAACAATAAGAGTAAATAATTTTCTTTCATAAGTAACCATTAAATAAATATTGAAAATAATATTTAACACAGTAACAATTAAAAACAAAGATAAATATTTAAACACGCCAACGCATTAATAAAAAAGCAATAATAGTTCATTTTAAAACCAACAGGATACACTTTAGATACACTAATTAAGTATCAATAACCCCTCTACCAAGTAATTATTTATGAAGATTAGTAAATCCTAGCTTTCAATCTAAGTTTCTAATTAGAAAATAACAAATAAAAATTCAATTTATTGGGAAACATATGAATAATCATAAAAGAATATTTCTAAACATTTCTGCCAAAATTTGTTTAATTACAGCACTAAGTGGATACTTATTACCAAATATTGCATCTGCAGAGGACTTAACAGCTAAGATATTAGCATCATCCCCCTACTTTTCTGAAGTGCATGCAAACCTAGATACAAATACCATTTCAATGTCATTTACTAATGATCTTAGTTCATTACCTGGTTTCTATGTCAAAGCAGAAGTGAATACTCAGTACAAAATGTCTTGCAAAGAAGAGAAATGTTTTTATTCTAAAACGAGTGTAACTAGTAATATTAAAGAGGTGTATAAAAGCACCCTTTTATCTTCAGGTGATAAAGTCATTTTCACTATGAAATGGGGTGGTAAAGATGGTGTCATAATCGATACAAGAGAAGTGACGGTTTCCGATTATAATTTTGATTCAGATTATGACGGTGTCATAGATAGTATGGATACAGAACCCGAGTTAAATTCATCCATAGAGACATTTGAACAAATTGGCGCCCAAGCCTGGTTGGACTCTCTTGATAAAGAAGATTTACTAAAAACTAAGGGTAACTTCGCCAAAACGACAGATTATAATAGCTTCATAATTTACGATATTGATAATTCTGGCAACCTGATATTTAATACAGTTTATCCATGTCCGCCAAACTTTGCCTTCTTTGGTGATATAAAAGCATGCCTACCACTTGATAAGGTGCTACCAAACAACGACATTTTTCATGGTGAAGTTTTAAAAAAAGAAGATGCACAGAAAAATTATATCGAAAGCCTTACACCTGAATCTATTGCATTAATTAGCTCTGTTAGCGGTATCGATTATGATTATGATCATGACGGCGTTATAGACAACATAGATTCTGAACCTCAGCTCCATTCTTCCATAGAAACAATGGAAGCCATTGGCGGCCAAGCTTGGCTAGACTCTCTTGACAAAGAAGATTTACTAAACTCCTCGTTCGCCAGAACTACAGATTATAATAGTTACATAATTTATGATATTGATAACTCTGGCAACCTAATCTTTAACCAAGTTAACCAATGCCCACCAAACTTTGCCTTCTTTGGTGATATAAAAGCATGCCTACCATTAAAAGCAATAGCAGATTATGAATTCTATCAAAAAGAAGATGCCCTTAGAGATTATGTAGACAGTCTTACCCCTGAATCTATTGCCTTAATAAATTCAGTTACCCACTAAGTCACATTGGCAATGACTCTCATTAGCTTAGTAAATAAGGAAGAATAATCAGGCTGCCTGTACTTTAACAGGTATGCCTGATTTTATTCATTACCTGTATTCTACCAATGTCCCATCAGCTTTATCGCGATAAGCTCATAGGCTAACTTGTACAATCCAACTGCACAATATCCAAACGATCAACACAGGTAATGACAGTAAGTCATTACTAACTCATATTAAGACACACTCACCACACAAGTCTCAAACCAAGTTAAGTAACTGTTAAAAATGGATTATACCTTATCACCCTAAATTATATTTATTCATTTCATCTAGTTTAATATCCCGTCTACAATGTCGAACGTCTGATGAGATTTACAAGAAATAAATTCCCATGAAAATTTTTATAGTAAGTGAATTTGAGTTAATTAAAACAACCATTAGAAAATGCTTAAGAGTTTCATGAAAGATGCGCTATCCAGGGCAAGAGCATGAGTGTTTAATGGATTTTGCACTCTACTTCTTCCATAACTATCAGACTCGTGCAGAACAAGGGCTGGGAATGTATTACTACATACCTAAGCTCGAAAGCATGGAAGAAGCACAGTGGTGGGATGATATTTTCAGTTTCACCGAAGCCTATTTCAGTGTAAGTACAGGTACGATTAGAGCAACGGTATTGATCGAAACTCTCCCTGCGGTGTTCCAGATGGATGAGAGCCTATACGTAATGCGTGACCATATTGTTGCGATGAATTGTGGTCGATGGGATTACATTTTCAGCTACATAAAAACCTTAAAAAATCACCCAGACCGTATATTGCCAGATCGCCGTGAAGTCGGTATGAATAAGGCATTTCTCAATGCCTATAGCCAACTATTAGTACGTACTTGTCATCAAAGAGGAGCTTTGGCTATGGGCGGCATGTCTGCCTTCATTCCAAATAAAGATCCTCAAGTCATGCAACTTGTACTCGACAAGATGGTTGAGGACAAACGACGGGAGTCTAACAATGGGCACGACGGCACCTGGGTCGCTCATCCACACTTAGTGGTCCCGGCGATGGATATGTTTAACCAGCATCTTAAAGGTCAAATTAACCAACTGGATTTTGACTCTAGCGACATGGGCGAAATAAGCGCAGAGCTTTTGCTGCAGCCATGTACCGGTGG
The DNA here is from genome assembly GCF_009377275.1 of Shewanella sp. YLB-07. Classification (NCBI taxonomy): domain Bacteria; kingdom Pseudomonadati; phylum Pseudomonadota; class Gammaproteobacteria; order Alteromonadales; family Shewanellaceae; genus Shewanella; species Shewanella sp. YLB-07. Next base: position 178,498 of record NZ_VOQB01000003.1, read on the forward strand.
GTGTAACCAAGCTGGTGTGCGGAAAAATATCCGTATCGCGCTCTATTATATCGAGGCATGGATTCAGGGGGTGGGTTGTGTGCCTATCTATGGCCTCATGGAAGATGCCGCAACCGCCGAGATTTCACGCGCGAGTATCTGGCAGTGGATCCATCACGCAGTGAAATTGGACGATGGACAAGTCTTCACCGCAGCGCTTCCGCACTTGGCTAACTCAGGAGCTTGACACCATCAAGGCTGAAGTCGGCGACGCTAGATTCGACTCGGGTTGCTTCCATGAAACGGCGCGCCTCTTCGATGAGATATCTACCTCCGCCGAATTTGCGCCTTTCTTAACCTTGCCTAGTTACCCTCTGTTATTAGACTAGGATTGGAAATAATTCACAACATAGCATCTGACTCTTAATACAATCGGTATAACAACTAGAATAGAGTCAGATGGTAGCTGTGGTGTGATTGCCCTTTAAGCCTTTGTTATTTATCTTCACTTTGCCCCAATCAACAAGTACAATTTCTGATTAGCGCGCGTTTTTGGCTAACTGTATACAAAACTCAATTTTATGCTAAAAATAAAGCTGATAAATTGTGTACAAAACACAGTAAAGTTAACTGAAAAACGTATAATGAACGGCATTTCACCCTCTATCAAAGAATCTGGCAACCTAATGACAAGTCACCTTAAATCGACACAGGTAAAACCCAAATCTAAGCTTTCTAATCAGACTTTGGATGACATCGTTTACTGCCATATTTTTGATGCAATTCTAGAGCAGCGCCTACCGCCTAATACCAAGCTCAACGAAGAAGTGCTGAGTGACATATTTGATGTCAGCCGCACCATGGTTCGCCGCGCCTTACTGCGATTATCTCTGGAGCAAGTCGTCGTTATCCGGCCTAACCGAGGTGCCATCGTTGCCGCACCGACCGTAGAGGAAGCCAAGCAGATCTTCAAAGCCCGTGAAGTCATGGAGTTGGCGATCACTGAGCTGGCTGTAGAACACGCAACCGCCGAACAGATAAAGCAAGTTCGCAAGCTTGTAGCAGATGAGCAGAGTGCATTCGAGAAAGGCGATTTTGGTAGTGGTATCCGCTTATCTGGTGAGTTTCATCTACAACTTGCCGAAATGGCTAACAATACTCCCCTGTTTAATTTCCAACGCAGCCTTGTCTCACAAACATCATTATTGATTGCTCAGTATGAAGTGGGTAACCACATAAACTGCTCCCTGGATGAGCATACGGCGCTGTTAGATGCCATCGAAGCTGCCGACAAAGGCAAAGCCCTTACTTTGATGCAGGAACATCTAAACCATATTCGCTCGAAATTAAACCTCGATGGTGAATCTGTGTCTAAGGATCTCCATGTAGTTTTTTCCAGCTTCACCAATAAGAACACCAACAAAGGTAAGATCAACAAGGCCTAAAGGTTTAAATTCAGTCAGCCTCACTGTTTATTGCGCTCTTGCTGATGATAACTCGTCATAAAAACAAAAAAGGCCATAAAGGCCTTTTTTTGATTAACGCGTTAACATGATGATTAGACTACTTTCCAACAGCGACTCACATATCCTGCAATCGAAACAGGGCTATCTTGTTTATCTCAGCCAAGGCGGTACTGAATTCGGTTTCACTGTCGTTATCTAAGCGCATTTCAAAAGACTCGAGGATTTGATGGCGATTGGCCCCTTTCACAGCCTTGATAAAAGGAAAGTTAAAACGATTCAGATAGAGCTGGTTAAATCGCGTAAAGCGCTCAAATTCCTCTGCCGAACAAAGATCTATGCCCGCACCAGCTTGCTCCGAAGTGGATGCCTGGGTCAGCTCGCCATTGATCGCTGCGCGTCCCGCAAGATCCGGGTGAGCATTGATCAAAGCTAATTGCTTACTCTTGTCGGCTTGCAGCAGTGTATCGGCCATTCGCTGGTGCATAATATTGATGTCGTCTTCATTGCCGGAAAAGCCGGCATCAAACACCCACTCTGCTACCCAAGGGCTGTGTTCATACACATCTTTGAAGTGTGCGACAAATTCGCTTCGGTTCATTTTAGTTGGCTGACAATGTGAAAAGTGCATCATAGTTCCCCCTCCTTTATGCTTGGATGCGGGTGATGCTGGTGCCAGTGCTTGGCAATATCTATTCGTCGGCACAGCCACACCTTATCATGTTGCTTGACATACTCGAGGAAACGCTTGAGCGCAGCGATGCGACCGGGTCGACCGATGAGGCGGCAATGTAAACCAATCGACATCATCTTAGGCGCCGTTGCTCCCTCTTCATACAAGGTGTCGAAGGAGTCTTTTAAGTACTGATAGAACTGCTCACCCGAATTGAAACCTTGCACTGTGGCAAAACGCATATCATTGACATCTAAGGTATAAGGGATCACCAGTTGCGGCTTAGGCCCCTCTTCATGCCAGTAAGGCAGATCATCATCGTAGGCATCAGAGTCATAGAGGAAACCACCTTCTTCAGCCACGATTTTACGTGTATTTGGCCCGGTGCGCCCCGTATACCAGCCCAGTGGCCGCTCACCTGTGATGCGCTCGATGATCTCAATCGCCTTATGCATATGCTCCCGCTCCTCGGCATAATCCATATGTCGATAATCTATCCAGCGGTAACCGTGACTACAGATCTCATGTTTATCTTCCATCATGGCTCTCGCCACGTCCGGGTGACGCTCTAAGGCCATAGCAACGGCAAAAACAGTCAGCGGAATATCATATTGTTTAAACAAACGCAGTACGCGCCAAACGCCGGCCCGGCTACCGTATTCATAAACAGACTCCATACTCATATGCCGCTCGCCCACATAAGGCTGTGCGCCGGGAAGCTCAGATAAAAAAGCTTCGGATTCTGAATCACCGTGTAACACACAACGCTCCCCCCCCTCCTCATAATTGAGCACAAAGGAGACAGCAACACGCGCCTCTCCAGGCCAATGTGGGTGTGGAGGGACAGCGCCATAGCCAATTAAGTTACGCGGATACTCATTATTCATCGAAGGACTCCTTATCTAAACCTAGCCACAAACAAGCAAGCAACAAGCGTTAACCAACAATGAGGCCGATTCGCTTGCTTCTCTGATCTCTGTTTTTATTTTTAAATCTGTTTTAAAAATTGATTGGTTAATCTTGCGCCACACATTGTACAAAATCAACCGTAAAAATGTGTACAAAAATAAAAAGCAAATAAAAAAAGCCAAAACCAAAAGAACTACCACTTAATAATCAATAGGTAATGTATGGGTGAGACTTTAATTCTCAATGAAAAAAGCACATTTATGAAACAAAAAAACATGGTGTAAGGCTTTACTATCCGCTCACGTTGTGTACATAGTTAGCATGACAAGTGAACAATAATCTAAGGCTATGCCGATAATATGGCCATAGATAGCCAACGTCTTCCACTCAGGGATCACCACTGACGCCATAGTCACAGCCTTGCTGAAGCAAACCTACCGGAGCCCGCTTGCGATAGGTCCTCCCTGAGACCGAAGAGAAATATAAGCTAAACCCATGTAATAAGCAGCAGAGTACAAAATAGAATAAACACTAGAATAACAACAGATAAGCCCACTCTGACTGAGTTGGAGGTGGGCTAAGGAAGTATCAATGGAAACAGTATGGCTTAAAAACCCCCTCGCTTTCTACACAGGCACAGATGAAGATGCCCGCGGTGGTGTAGTGATATCCGGCACTAAAGTTGTCGAAATAATTAAACTGGGAGCTGAGCCAACACTAAAAGTCGATGTTGTAGTGGATGCCAGCCAGCATGTGGTTACCCCAGGATTAATTAATGCCCATCATCATTTCTACCAGACCCTGACGCGGGCCTACCCCGACGCACTCAATAAAGAGCTATTTCACTGGCTCAAAACCCTGTATCCCGTTTGGGCCGGGCTCGATGAAGAGATGATTAGTCTGGCAACCGAGGTCGCATTAGTAGAGATGATGATGTCAGGCTGTACTACGGCATCGGATCATCACTACCTGATCCCCAACGGATTAGAGCACGCCATTGATCTCCAGGTCGAGGTGGCTAATAAGTTAGATATGCGGGCAATTTTAACCCGTGGTTCCATGAGCCTCGGCGAAGATGACGGCGGCCTGCCGCCTCGCCATACCATTCAAACTGAACAGGTCATAGTCGATGACAGCTTGCGTTTAATTCGCGAGTACCATCAGCGTAATGATGGCGCCATGATACAAATCGCTTTGGCTCCATGCTCTCCCTTCTCGGTCACAACAGACCTTATGCGTGAGACAGCACGCATTGCTAAAAATGAGAATGTCATGGTGCACACTCACTTGTGTGAAACCATAGATGAGCAAGACTTCTGCCTCGAGCGCTTCGGTCATCGTCCGGTGGATTACCTCGAAGAGGTTGGTTGGTTAAATCACCGCACCTGGCTAGCTCACGGTATTCACTTCAACGACGAAGAAATTAAGCGTCTGGGTCAGGCACAAGTGGGGATAAGTCACTGCCCTACGTCCAATATGATGTTGGCCTCGGGCATATGTCGTAACAAGGAGCTGGAAGCCGCAGGAGTGAAAGTCGGACTCGGCGTCGATGGCTCAGCCTCTAACGACGGTTCTAATATGATAGGTGAAGTTCGTATGGCACTGTATTTACAGCGCTTACGTTATGGGGCTGCCGATGTTACTCACTTTGATGCACTACGCTGGGCAACCCAAGGCTCGGCTCGCGCCATGGGCCGTGACGACATAGGCACCTTAGCCGTAGGCAAGCAAGCCGATATCGCCATGTTCAAACTCGATGAAATCCGCTTCTCTGGCTCCCACGATCCTCTGGCAGCGCTCATATTGTGCGGCGCTCACAGTGCTGACAGAGTTATGATAGCCGGAAAATGGCGTGTCCACGACGGCCAAGTGATTGGACTGGATCTGGAGCGACTGCTCTACAAACACCGCAATGCCGCCAAGCGCCTAGCAGAAAAAGCACTAGCACTACGCTAGTTGTTATAACTCAAGATAAACTGCAGTACAGCCGACACAATGCACTTCAAATTGCGTCGGCTGTACTTAACCACACCGCCATAATATACATGCACAATTAACATCGTTTGATACGAATCAGTATACACATTTTGTTGTTTGAACTTAAAGAAGTGATAATTTCAATTGAAGATAAAGCTTAGCTGGAAATCATAGAAAAATCACTGGTAGGCGTATATCAAGGCTGCAGATAAAAATTTGATTACTTTTAAATAGGAATGTACAAGTAATAAGCTGACTAACTCTACATGTACGTGGCACGCACTCTTAATAAATAATGCATAACCAATCTTATTAAAATAAAAACAGCCCTAGCTAATAAAGGACTGTTTTTATGGTTAAATATTAATGGTCTCTAGTCATTATCAACAATAACTGTTTCAGCAAAAACACCATCAACAAATTTACCCGCTAACCACGCGGAGAAATAGAACACTTCATCAGGCTCCTGAATATCATCATCAGCACTGTAGTAAGTGATTATGACTTCTTTCACCCCTTTAGGTATGTTTAATACCTTAAAACCGATTAAATTTACATTATATTGATATGTTCGAGATGAATCTGTATATATCAACTCAACATCCGCTCGAAGATCATTCCATACCTGTGCAGTATTAGTAATAAGCTGTATACTTAGCCCTGTATTGCGGTATGTCGACTTATCAAATATGACATGACTGGTATTAAAGTCACCTTCAATAATGGTTTGTTTTTCAGTTATCATCTCTTTTAACTTAACAGTATTATTAGAGTGCTCATTACTGATATCTATACTGTATTTTTTCTTATCTTTCTGTAGTAGATCTAACCAAGCGAGTAATTCAACCTTTTTGTTCTTATCATTTTTCCCATCAACTAAAGTCAAAACTCTCAATACTACACTCTGACTTCCGTTCGGCACAACTAAGCTACCACTTGTATTAATGTCGACCACTTTAGGCCAAGTTTTACCATTATCAAAACTGGCATAAACTAAACTACTAAAATCTACTTTTACAACACTGTCTAATGAATTAGAAAACTCCAGCCCTAAAACTCTTTCGCTAACGGTTGGTGTATCAAAATTAATGTCGAAAAAAGCATCATTCCCACTAACAGTCCCAGTGATAGCAGCAACTTGACTTTGAACTGGTGGATCAACAGGGTCAACAGGGTCAACAGGGTCAACAGGGTCAACAGGGTCAACAGGGTCAACAGGGTCAACAGGGTCAACAGGGTCAACAGGGTCAACAATGATCGCAGAAGAAGAGACTCGCATAGAATGAGGTTCCGAAAAATCCAAATATTGACCATTAAATGCCAGAACATTTGTTAGTTGTGAATTAGCTGTATTTTTCGTAAAAAAACCTAAACGATTGTAAGATAAATTATCAAAGTCCGATAAGGTTACTTTTAATCCATCAGGAACAATTAGGTCAACTTCATGACCGCGGATATAATGAGGTAATGCATATCCTGAACGTTGACCTGCTGTTAAACAGTACTTTTCATTGGTAAACTGACTAACAATACAAGCTTCAGGCTGCTTACTGGTCTTGATTACTCTCATCGAGTGCGGATGAGAAAAATCAAGAGTTTTCCCATTTCTAGCTTTTACCCCCTTAAGATCTGCATAAGCCGTATATTTATCAAACACAGCTAATCGGTTATAAGACAGATTATCAAAATCACTCAACATAACACTTAACCCACTGGGCGCCATCACATCAACTTCATGTCCACGAATATAATGAGGGAGTGCATATCCAGAACGCTGCCCAGCCTTTAAGCAATATTTTTCAGCCGTTTCTCGGCTAATGATACAGGCTTCCGGTTCCTTAGTTTTTGCAATCACTCTCATCGAGTGTGGGTGGGAAAAATCGAGGAATTGGCCATTTCTCGCTTTAATATTTTTAAGGTCTGCATATGCCGTATACCCATCAAATACAGCGAGTCGGTTATATGACAAGTTGTCATAGTCACTCAACATCACACTTAGCCCACTAGGTGCTATGATATCAACTTCATGGCCACGAATATAATGAGGTAGAGCATAGCCAGATCGTTGCCCTGCTTTCAGACAGAATTTTTCACCTGTTTTTCGGCTAATAATACAAGCTTCAGGCACCTTCTCTGTAGCAATGACTCTCATCGAATGTGGATGGGAGAAATCCAAAATCTTACCATTCCTAGCTTTAATATTCTTAAGGTCTGCATATGCCGTATAACCATCAAATACGGCGAGTCGATTATATGACAAATTGTCATAATCGCTCAGCATGACACTTAACCCACTGGGGGCTAGTACATCAACTTCATGCCCACGGATATTTCTAGGCAGCGCATATGGAGAACGTTCGCCTGCTTTAAGACAATATTTTTCACCAGTATCACGAGTTATCAAACAAGCTTCGGACGTATTCTTTAATTGTGATGAATCATTGCTGGCAAGGCCAGCTTTAGAAAAAGAGACCAATGAGATCCCCATCATTATTAGTACAGATTTTAACTTCATATATTGCCTTCAGTGTTCAAATTTATTAGTACCTAACAAGTAACTTAGCTATTTCGATCCGACCTTTTAAGTTCGCAAAGAAATAAACCGCAGAAGTATCTAACAAATTTAAAAACAACTGGTAGTAAATAAGTATAAAAACTTATCAAAAATCATAATAATGTTGTTTTAAAAGAAAATGTTCAATACCTGCACTCATCACTATAAAAACAGAAACACCCAAGATACGCACGCACTCGAAAATCATGACATACTAAATATTTATTTTCATTATCAATAACTCAATCGAAATCTGCTCAGCTTAAAATAAAGTTTCACATTCAATACAAGATGGTAAATCATTACGATCAAAATCAATTCAGAGCTTCACACTCAACAGGAAATCGATTCAAAAACCTAACTTTAGTTGTACACTAAAAATAAAACTAGAGCAGTTCAATATAATGGTGGTTTGATATCAGGTGCGTCAGAGTAAACTACTGGATTACATATAGAAAGCCTAGCTCTTATTTCTGAATCGTTCCAATCTACCCACAGTTTCATAAGTGCGGAATTTAAATTTAACTAACAAACACTCTAGGACGTTTAAACCTTATTTAGTACAACTAATAGAGCACTTTACAGCTGTTATATCGTTACATGTAATTTAACCAATAAGGGGCAACATCTCCATTAAATACGAGAGGGGAAGTGCCCCTCCCCCTTAGAACAGACCTCAACTCTATATTCCACATCATATTTATCTTTAGATGAATCAAGCAACTCAAACAGGTCAAGCACCAAATACATGGTTATTGGAAATAATAAATTTCATGACGAAATAGGAAAACGAACAGGAGGTCATGAGGTCAAAGAAAGTGGCATCTGTAATTTACGAAGTGCATCTTTTAACACAACCTTAGCTCGTCACTCGTGGTAGTAAAACCTGACTTTTAGGTTTTCTCAGCCATTTCCCAGGTAGGAGCCCATAAATAGCAGTGACTGCACACTTATCTTCTCAGTTAGCTATAAGCAACTTGATATTTGTTCATTCTGTCCTTTAAGCTCACAACGCATATCCTCTTCAAGCCTGTAAATGGTCAATAAAAAACCAGCGGCATGACACCGCTGGCTTTTCATTTCAAGACTCAATCAAACGACTTGAAGATTAGCCCATTTAAATATGTGTTAGCATAAGTGACACCATTAATCTTGCTTTGCGGCATATTGATGGGCCACAATAAAATCAACGCTACCCTTTAATACATGAAACATAGTTACTATAAGAGACTCCTGCACTGGCACTACCTACACGTCTGACACCTCTTGTAAGATCAACATCATAATGTCCATCTCCTGACACAGTAGATGACCAAAACCAGTCGTTCATCGGCCAGCCCTTCTCAGTAAAGAGTCTGTCATTACTATCATCAACCCCATCAAAGGTATTAAACAACGAAAATAGCTCATTTGTTGTTGGTAACCTCATTCCTTGATTTGTGCAAAAAGTATTTGCGGATGGCCAATTATGCACAACGTTTATCTCTCCCGCTGGTGCTGTATTACCATCCCCAGTGAGTGAACCAGTATAACTAACTCCTTGCGCTTTGGCTTCAGCTAGCGTTAACGGACGAGTAAACGTTAGCCCTCCAGCAATTAAATCTCCAGATCCGATGAACTGACTGGCCACCTCTTTATTACTCGACGCTGTAACATTAGTAAATAAAGCTCGAGTAATTACGATTTCTTCTAGCGTATTGGTAACACCAAAATTTACTACGCCATCGGTGCCGGATATCAAATTTCCATCAACCAGTTGGGCTGTCACACTATCACCGAAAGAAACCTCAACTTCTGCGCCCCCTACTTGATTACCATAATCATCCAGTATGGTAACCTCAAATAAATTCTGCTCACTGCCATCGGAGATAGCTTCATCACTAAGCAACACTAGGCTATCGACTCGCGCCGTATCGATGTCACCGATAAAGTTCACTGTCCTCCACACATAAACGCTAATCCCATTATCCCCTATATAGGTCACGGTTATCTTTGAGTCACCAGATTTGATACTAGTCACCTTGATAGTCGCTAATCCGTTCTCGTCTGTCGTGTATGTACTGCTATCAGGAACCGCATCATTTGTTGTCTCTACAGACAAAATTGCATTAGCGACCGGGCCTGTATCACGTACCAAGGCAAAGTCCAGCTGTACCCTATCAGTCCCATTTGCAACAGCAACTCCACGTACAACATCTACAGTGAGTCCGCCACTGTCAACACAAGTCACATTGTAAGTGTCTGTCCCCATTACATTAGGCGTCCCATTTTCAATTGAGTACAAACCAGCATTCGAACCGTCTTGAGTGATATAAGCTTTACCTGCTGGCCAAAGTTTATTCACTTTAGGGTCAACGGCATCATACATTACATCCATTTCAGCTGACGTAGGTAAACGCCCTCGCCCCCCACAATATGCTTGAGCACCAGCGTAGGTAAATGTGGCTAACTGCAGAGCTGGCGTGTAGCCATTATCTGTATATGACCCTTGATATTCACTAGTCGTTTGTTCAATTTCAAACTTGGTTTTAGGGGCTGAAAATGTCAGTAGACGTTTAGCAGGATCATCCCAATAATCGATATCGGTCCATCTGGCCACTTGGTTGGCATCAAATGCTGTAACCTCAACTATCCCCGTAGCAAAGCCGCCTCGATGGTCTGACACCATGTAACTGACATAATGCTCACCATCGGTAGGCGCCTCAAACGTAAACACGGTATTAGTTAAGTCTGCGGCGTTTTTTGACGCCACATTGGCGGTGTAACTTTTAACTTCGATAAGCTGCAGCTCATCGCTATCGATGACATCTTCGATATAGCCACTGACATCGATATCTACACTGGTGTTTATCTCAACATCTTCATCGTATGCAAAATTTGCTGCCGTAGGCGCATTATTCAAGCTATCCGACACAGCATAATCTAAAGTCCCCATCTTGATGTCAGGCACGCCAGCGATGTTACCTTCAAGAGCATAAACCACACGGGATACACCTTCAGCGGTGGCCTGATAGGTAATAGTAAAATCATCGGTACTTATATCAACTTCGCCATCACCTAACACGCTGAAATCTTCAGATAAGGTATAACCAGCGGGGAAATCAGTTCCCAGAGCCGCTTTGATATCTGTCTCTAACTCTGGATCACCCACCGCCATGGCTATCGAGATAGGAGGCAGTACTGCCGCGCCACCTGCACTACTCGCCACCATGACTTTAGCCCTGGCACGTGTCTTAGTCTGACCCGCCAAAGCAACACTTTCCACCTCATAACCATATTCACAAATGGCCGCGCCTTCAACTGTGACATTAAAGCCCTGACCTAAGATGTCGCTGCCTTCGTCACCCGTTTGTACCTGACCACACTGGCCACTGCCCTGGCTGGATTCGAGATAAACATCGGTCACCTTAGCACCTGCTGTCCCACTCTCAATCAGACTCGACAAATCGACATAACCTGCCTCGTCGGGCGCAACTACATTAAAACCATCACGAGCCGATACCGGCGCCTGCTCAACTACAGGACCTTCAGCGGGAGAATCAGAGCCTGAATCTCCTCCCCCACACGCTGACAACAACAGGCTAGACAGCACCACAGAAGTTAATACATTGAGTTTACCCATTCTCATCCCAGGCCTCCTGATAGCTTGATGTCCATACATTTGAAATGTCTAAATGCATTAAATAGTGCTTGAGTGGCCGCCAGGCCAATGACACTGGTCATGTTAAATCCTTAAATTGTGTTAACTGCACACATCCTTCCCCAAAGCGCTTAACGCTCAGGATGAAGGTGATTGCAATGTTATTTGTGTGTCGCTGTTTCTATGAGCTGCGTTATATACGTAGTGACACTCCCTAGGAGTGCATCGAAATGGCTCGTATCTCGTATCTTGTATTTTCATAGCGCGTCGGCCAGATATCCTGAGGTTTCATCTCCAAGGCTTCAGCTATAATTCGCTCCCCCTTAGTCCAGGGGCGGTCCAGCGCCTTACTCAAGGTTCCTGCCGCCAACCCCGCCTCTAGCGACAGTGACTTGATGGTTAGCCCTTTTTTATGCAGCGAACAAACGATATCCAAGCGGTGCATATCGACAACAGTGTGACTTTCTACATGGGCTGATTTCATCTCTGGAACCTCATTTGTTAACTAGAGCATCTACCGCACATTTTGAGCGGCCCGCAGGCAACGCTTACTGACTTAATTTTTATATCGAACAAAACTAAAATCTAAATATACGATCGAAGATTATTGCTTGATCTATTAAATAGATCTAACATCCAAGCTTTGTTTCACCAAGGTTTCAAATGAGGCCAATCTGCACATTTCATACTTAACAATGATTAATGAATGTTTTAATTACAGCTACTGTCGAAACATTACAGTTGACTGCTATAATTAATATTGATTCAACATTGACACCACATAGATAAATAATGGAAAACCAATCGCTTATATGAATGACTTACCCAGTTTTAAGAACCTCGTTTACTTGGTTAACCTGCACCAAGAGCTTAATTTTCACCGTGCAGCCAAAGCATGCGGAGTGAGTCAGTCGACCCTGTCTACGGGAATTAAAAACCTGGAGGATATGCTTGGCGATAAATTACTCGAACGTCACGGCAATACATTTACTTTTACTGCGATTGGTGAAGATGTAGTGCAGAGGTCAAGGAAGTTACTCGCTGAAGCTAATGATATGGTGTCGCTGGTCAGGCAACAGGGGAATGTAATGACCGGCAATGTTCGATTGGGTTGTATCTCCAGCATAGCCTTGTTTGTGCTCAAGAGTATCTTTAAACACTGTGATGAGGCCTATCCGGACCTAAACCTGACGATTAAAGAGGGCAGTACTGATGAGCTTATCGAGGCGTTAACCAAGGGCGAGTTGGACATGATATTTGTGGCTCAACCGGTAGACATAGGCCGTCACCATTATATGAAACTGGGAATTGACCCGTTTAAGTTTGTTGTACATCCAGACCTTGCCGAGCAACTAGGCGAACCACTGGACTACCAAAACCTCCCAGACGAAAGTATCTACCTGCTAAAAGGAGAAAGTAGCATGTCAGAGACTGAACTAGGCCCTTTCTTTCTCGATAATAAAAAGAAATTTAGCCATCAAAGCGCCACGAATCTACAAACCTTAGCCCTGCTCGTCGATGCAAAAGTCGGCGCCATATTCCTGCCTCAAATGGCCATCGATTATGGCCTGATTAAGCACTCTAATGCGGTTGTGATGCAGCCACCCGGCGAAGCACCCTACCGCGAAATAGGCCTGATGTGGCGTAAAAGCTCAATCAAGGTGGCCACACTGAGAACTCTGGGACTGGCAATACAGAAACTGAGATACAACTAACGTCCAGTACCCTTTTTCGGCACCCAATAAAAAGACCAGCAGCAAGTGCTACTGGTCTAATAAAACCGTCAACCTATTTCAGGACGGGACATTCTCCAGATACCCTTGCCTGAATAAATCGAAACTCAACCAAAGCCAAATCAAACAAGTGGCACCAAACGAATAACACAGTCGCACAATGTCAGAGCAAACTGGCCGCATAACACTCAAGAAATGCAGCGAGAACCAAAAAAAAACCAAACATTCAAAAGTGAGATAAAACCAAGAGGAGGATATAGATCTCATTTTTAAATATTTTTTAAATAATACGCAAAAAAATCTAAAAATATAAAGCACCCTAAGACATGATCAAATTAAGATAAACCCGAAGATGTCAAATATTTGTCGCGACATTTTCGTATCCTGAGTGTATCTTTATTTTAGATCTTGGATTATAAATAAACCTGAAGTTACGACAATGTTGAATCAAGCAGATAATTTACGGGTGAACTATGAAGAACACAATTCTATTATTAACACTACTTTTTACAGCAGCCCAGGCGAATGCAGGTAACCAAGCGGTTTTTCAATGGTCGGGTACGGTTCCTATGGCACATGACTGGAGCTCAAAACCCTTAAATATCACAGAGAATTATTGGCAAAAGGGATTAAATCTACAAACTAAGTTTATCACCATTGAAAATCAGACCGAAGTTGCCAGAAATATAGTGATTAGCATAGAAAAAATAATAGATAAGAATAAATTCAAAGTTGCAAGCTATAACACAGATGCCAGAACCTATAAGTTAATAATAGAATCAAAAATATGAACATTCATAATTATCGGTATTTTCAAGATAATTAAAAATACCTTTTCTTTATATGGATATATTGAAATAACAATCATTTAATTGGTACTAAGACTCACTCAACTAAACCATACAATCAAAAACGGTCAATAACTTAAGTCATTGACCGTTTTTGATTGTAAATGAGCATTATCAGAAGCTACCTATAAGCTTGGCATCGAGGTTTTATCTAATAGGCAGGCTTAATTTTTCCTTTGGAAAAACAAACTTATTGTTATCTACTCTGACTTTAATCCAAGGATTGAGCACACTCAAGGCATCGATTGTTAAGCAATGTTCCTGAGCAATTAAATGTAACCAAGCCCCTTGTACGATCACATGGTCCTCTAGATTCGCACTATCCATACCTAAAACATCCTGGACATCGAAAACATGTTCACAATGGCCATAGCTATAGAACCTTTGATAAATATTACAGTCATTAGGCTCATACACCTGATCTATATTATCCAAATCAGTCATTGCTATGGTGGTTCTACAAGTTTCAGATGACTCCTCTAGCAAAGCCACAACCGCGGGAGCCGTGACTACAGGAGCAGGCTTGGACACAGCAGGAGTAGGCTCGACTGAAATCTCAACAAAATCATAATTGGATACATGCTGGTATTTGTTTGACTGACCAAACAGGTACTGTACTCCTATGGCTAAGGTATAGCTGTCACCACGAGACTCACTTACCGGTTCCTGGTACCAACGATAGCCTAAGTTCACTTCCCAGGATGGAGTCAGCTGATACTTAACACCTAACCCAGCAAACAGGCCATCGCCCTCATCACGATAACCCAGCTCAGAGTACAGAGAATACCCCTCCCCTAAGGAAAACGTAGGCCGCATAAAGGCTTCAACAGCCTCAGAGTTGGCCACACCATCATGTAAACTACTCACAGCCACACCTAAATCAAGATACTGATTAAGACGGTAACCAGTTCCTGCACGCCAATACAGATTGCTCTCTTCAGCCTCTTTACTTAAGCCCAAACCAGTGGCACCTTCGATAAACCAGGCTCCAACTTGATCGGCTGAACCGGTATCACTCTGTGCAAATGCCTGAGGTGCGAGTCCACCCAGACCAACAAGCAGCAGTGCTGCTAACCTCTTATTCATATTATACATCCGGTTCAAAAATTAACGTAAAGGTGTCAGTGTAAGAACCTACCTCAAGTGGATCTAGCGGGACTGAATTAAACTCAACATCAATTTTAAAATTGATGTTGTTCACCTCAACTCCAGACACTTTTAAGCTAGGATCACTAGGGTTGCTGACGACCCCCTCTTCGACTAAGTATTCGCCATTACTACAGCCAATGCATTTAATACTGTAAGGGATCTCTGACCCAGAATTTCTCAATATGTAATCATCAGAGCTATTTAACATCACTTTCATACCGTCGCTGAAAAAGCCGCTGGCAGTCACATCAAAGCTGGTTTTGGCCGACACAGTGTCGGTGCCTACGCCATAGACAGTTTTCATCTCTGACTCACCAGTTAGCTCCACCGAGGTGATATAGGCCGGAGTATGATCAATTTCCAAAACAAACGGCTGACTGTCGATAAACTGAGTTTTTATATCGCCAAGGTAATACTGATAAAACTGACTGAGCGACACACTGCCGCGATAAAGACCTGCATCTTCCCCATCAAAAGCATCGGCCAAATCAGTCTCGTCTATACTAAATATCGGACGGATAAAAGCGTAGGGCGTCACGACCTTAGTACCTGTGGTTAATATATTTGGAAAAAGGCAACTACTCCCTAATACAGTAGCGATAGGTGGACTCCAGGTGCCGCAAGAAGAACCACCAGGAACAGGGTCGCCTGAAGTAGGGGCCGCAGAGCCTGTGTGGTATTCAAACCCCTTGAACGTAATCGGCACGACGAAATTAGTACTAGCTGAACTCATCGTAATACCAGTTGGTATCGTTCCGACAAAAGCCCCGGGGATCCACTTAGCAGTAGGTGTTAAGCCATGTGTCGGCGTCCAGAACGAAGGCACCATGCCATCACCGCTGCTACTGACAATGGCATTATCCCAACGAACAACCCCGCCGGTAAGATCCACGTTCAGGGTCGATGCCCAGCCATTCGATATACTAAAAAGTAAGCTTACCAGCAGCAGATTAACTCTTTTCATTATTCGCATCCCTGATCACTACACGCATGTCCTTTAATTTATTACCCGTAGTGCGAACTTCTAGATTGAGCTTACCCTTATTCATATCAGGCTGAAGCTCCATCTCGAAACGGCGACCGGCCAGCACCTTAATGTTCTTGCGGCAAGTATCATTCAACGTGCCTTCACAATTGTTGACACTGATATTCAGGAACGTCTTACCTTTGTTATATACCACAAGCTTATTATCAATATAACGGGTTGAATAATTGAGCTTATCAGCCTTACCAGGGACGATAAACAAGGGAGCAAAACCCACCGCCATCTGCACCGCTTGCTCAGGACGCACTGATTCATCAAAATAAGGCGTCGGTACTACGGCAAGCTGGAAAACTCGATCAGTATCGCTAACACAATCCGGTAAACAGCTCAGTGACACCTTAAGATCTTTCTCAAACCCCGGATTGATCACGGTGCGCGCCGGACGTACCGTGAGTTTCCACTGGTCTAAGTTATCTCGTGTATAGGGAGTCTTTACGATCTCACCATCAACCATAGTGAGTTCATATATACCGATATTGAGAAATATCTTCTTACCCTCAGTGTTGGTGACGGTAAACACACCTTCGCTATTTTTATCAGCAACTTTAAACATAGAGCTGACCTGAATCGCTTCGGCTGACTGGATACTGATAAACAGACCCAAGACGGCTGCTAAAACATATTTGATATTAGGCATCGTTACCTTCCTCATTTTCTAAAAGAGTAAGCAAGTCCAATTCGCTGTCTTTGATTAATACATAAGCATCCAACTCTTGTAGCAGCTGACGCTTTGCTGATGTTAAGTTAATATCCGTCACATAAATGTACTGCTCACCGGCAACGGTAACGCTGGTAAATATGACGTTTTGACTGTTAAGGCGCGCGATAACATTTTTCGCATCTTTACCTACGGTAAACTGTCCCAGGTATACTAATGCTTGCTCTAAGTTATCCCCCTGTAATAAATAAGATGTTTTCTGCCATTTATCACGACCAGTCTGCTCTAACCCCGGCAAACAGAAGCCCTTAAGCGTATTCACCTTAGTGTCGCTGGCCTTACCTTCGTAGATACACAAGCCTTTACGTGAAATAAGACGGAAATCAGCATTCTTACGATAGTTAACTCTGAACACACCATCGTCAGACAGAGGTTCGGCGCTGATACAGCCATCACCTAAACACTGCACTCTGGATATAGGGTTACCGAAAATATCATCCAGTACCAGGATCTGACTTGCCAGTTCGGTAACATCTGCAGAAACATTAAACACAGTACCAGGGTGGCTGAATCTGTGATCTCGCCCTCGCTGGACTTCAACGTTGTCTCCAGATGCATCGAAGTCAAAATCGAACGCCGAGTACTCTTTTAACGGTAGCAAAGATACTTCATCGGACACTGTCACCCTGCGGTTGTAACGGCCGTCTTTACTCAAACCAAGCTTTAACTCGGGAGAGAAATCTTCATCCTGTGTCAGGGCACTAACCTGAGCATAACTGCGTGACTTATCCTTAGTGAACGACAAGCCACTAGATGACAATACCTGAGTGCTATTAAAACCAGCTGACAGTGTTTTTTCGCCTCTGTCATTTGTGTAGCCATAACTGTTAGCGGTGAAATAGTCGTTGTCACCCGAAGCCGTTACCGAAAGATCACCCATCACAGAGTTATCATTGAACACATGCGCGCCCGCCGAGGCATTACCACGCCAATTATCACCTTGATAATCGCCCCTTAGGTAATTTACATTGCGATCGAAACCATCCTGATCGACATACAAACTGCTCTGAGCCGATATACCACTATCACCGAACGGCATGGTCCAACTTAGTGATATGCGAGAATCCACATCAGTAACACTGTTATCCATATATTCGGCGTTAACACTTAAACTACCGGCATCGAAACTCTTTGATAAACCGGCAGATAACGACCAGAGTTCAGACTCACTCTCGACCACAGCACTAGCAACTTTGACAACATCTCTAGAGGTATAGTACGCAGCCCGTAAGAAACCATTAGCCCCCATGACCTGACCCGAAATACCAACCCCAATGTCTTCGAAACTGCGCATGCCATAAAGGTGGCTGGCCATTCGGTACTCAGTATTTTGAGCATCGTATTCATAGCGACGATAGTCCAAGAAAATCCCAGAATATGACAGACTGCCTCTCTGATAAAAGTCATCAGCATTAAGAAAGCTACCATGAACAAAATCCAGACTCAGAGCTTCATTAAAGTAATAACTTCCACCAAGTTGAAGATATTGCTCATCAGTCCCTATGGTTGCCGAACCACCAAAGAGAAGCGCTTCGTTAAATCTATAAGTGCTACTTGCCTTAATAATATTACGGTCGTAATTGTCATAATCCGCCATCAGAGAGTCTTGATTTAAAGGAGAGTCTCCAAAATCAAAGTCTTCTAAACGGCCCACACCGAATACATAGTCAAACTCACCCACAGGAATGGAGAATTGGTTATTATTCACCACCTGACGACGCTCTTTAAGTACGGTATTTCCTGAAACCTTCAAGATAATTGTGATGTCATACACACCTTTTGGCAGATCTTCATAACTGAGGAATTGTTGTCCCTCATCTACCACCTGAGTCAAGATCAAGCGATCGTCTCGATAAACCTCTAATTGCCCAAGCTGAGGTGCATAAAAATAGATCTTTTGCTGACTATCCGCACTGCCCTTAATCAAGTTCCTGCTGGAACCGACAAAGGCACCATCTAATGCCATTCTGGCACCAGTATCGAACATATCGGTCGAATTAAAAGACAGGTTATAGCGACTACGACCCGCCTGCAGGGTATGGCCTGAAAAATCTAATGTATAAAGACCTGAATAGAGATCAAACTCATTACCTGGTGTGTGATATTGAGTATCGAAAGTGAGATACCCCAAAGGCAGGCCAATTGTGGTGTAATTCGACATGGAGCCGCTATTTCTGCCATCAAAATCGGTATATCCATAGAGGCGAGTCGAGTTAATCAACGCATTACTCTCACTAAATGCGCTCTGATACTCGACCTCGGCCAGCTCAGCTTTAACCGATGTCGATGGCACAAAAATTCTTAGCTGACCATAATCGAAATCAAACACATAACCAGCATTGTCAACCTCAGGTGTCACCAAACAGCGAGCCAAATTCCCTGTACATGACTCATCGGTGGCAACCCCAACAACTAACTGCTCGAGAATCGCATCCACTGCAGCAGATTTAACCTGACTTTCTAAAAAATAGCTTTTTAACTGCTTGTAGGCACTGCTATCACTCTCGACTCTAAACGTATCGTAACTGGCTAGCCCCTTAACTAAGGTACCTTCACCAGCTCCCACCACCACCACGTTGATTTGTTGTTGAGTCTCATCGAAAAAATCCGAAAATTCACCGGGGAAATAATTTGTTTCAGCCAAAGCACTGGCAACACCACTGAGTGTCAATGGCAGTGCAATCAATAAACATGTACTTAGGCGGCTCATATTTTTAACCTCGCATAGACACTCAGGGTTCCGTTACACACTTGCTCGCTATCGGTTTGCGCTAGCGTAGGATAAACCAGAGTAAATTTATGCTGACTAGTTCTTAAACCATTGTTTGTGGTTTGAAAAGACATCGCTGGAGTCACGTCATCAACGACAAATGGAGTATCGTCAAACAATGTGCTAACAGCCAAAGGAGCACCATCACACTGATGATCTGAGCCCATTAATTCAATCTCATAATCTTCAGTGTTTGCCATCGGACTGGAAATAGTAAACCCCATATCTAAATCGTTAAACCCTTGGTTTTTTGTGTCATATAAAGCGGTAAATATTTTTTTATCGGCCTCAATAGAAAGTTCTGCTGAATTACTGTTTTTTACAATATCAACATTTATATTGACACTCTTAGTTACTGTCCCAGCACTTACGCTAGCCGTAAAAAAAATCAATATATAAAAAAGTAAACTTGAATACATTTCAGTCCCTACATTTATTTCGAATACTTCAATATCAATATATTTTCAAGTATTAATTTTAGATTTAAGTTGAACTTTAGAATTAAATAAAACCAACTTGAAAATAAATAAAACAATTTAAAGTGAAGACAATATATTAAGCCATGTTGAGCTTATCCACATTCAAAGTAAATAATTCACTCTACGCGACACTCAAATCTATTGACTAAAAGCTACAACTTAAAAAGCCGGATATAAAGATATAACATCTAGCATCCGGCATTATCTACTTACAAAGGCTTAGTTCATAATCAATAAAATAAATAGTTATGAACATAGCATCTGGATAATTAAATTAGATTGCAGCGTCAGAAATCAAAACTGTCGCCTGAACAACAACTTCATCACCTTCAGCAACACTAGGCATACCAGATGCACCAGTTTCTAGAGTCATAATTACTGACTCAGCAGCAGCAGTGCTAGTATTTTTAACAAGAGCGCTTGAATCAACCATCACAGAGAACTCTTCAGCTGTATCTTCGCCAAGTAATCCACCACCAGAAGAGAACTTAAGGTTAGTTAGTGCGTAGAAGTAATTGGCTTGAGCACCAGTGCTGTCTTCTACATTGAAAGAAAGCTCAGAAGATGATGAAACAGTTACTGCTTTAGTAGTCTCGTCGACTGCAAAAGTAAGTGTACCGTCATTGTGGCCAACAGTACCTGTATCAACAATAACCAATTCAGGGTCAATAACATTTGCAGCAGCAACAGTACCAGTCCACTGGAAGTTACCTGTAGACTCAACAGCTACTGCATTACCTGCCAACATAACTAGTGCACTGATTGTTGCGATTTTGAATACGTTTTTCATTTTAAAGCTCCGTAAAATAATAATTTGTTGAAGTTCTTCTTTCGAACTGGAGCCAGTATATGCTTTTGAAAAACGCAATTTGTATCACGAAAGTATCGAATGAAAAGCGATTTCATCTACAGTGTAAATACCTTGTAGTATGAAATAACGAAATCAGCTTTCATCTTGCTATAAAAACCTTCCCCTTTTTAACAATGCTTTTAACTGTGCCACCCATGTTAATTACCCCTCATTTACTTTGCCTTCAAACTTAATAGCTCTACCATTACCAGCTCAAGTTTGTTGACTTGCTATAAGTATCTAGGCTTCTCAAAACTGCTCTATATAATGAGTGATAACTAGTAAATAGTCATAAACATATATAAATCACCCAGTGAATAGACAAAGTAAATATAAAACCTACATTTCAATAGCTTGAAATCACCTTGCTGAGCATGATTATGAATTGAGCATGCATTTTATGCCGCGTTACCTTTCTCACCTACCTGATATACTTAAGCCCCCCTTAACCGTGCCACCCAATATAGTGGCCACCCTGAGAACTCTGGGACTGGCAATACAGAAACTGAGATACAACTAACGTCCAGTACCCCTTTTCGGCACCCAATAAAAAGCCAGCGATGTCATGCCGCTGGCTTTATCAATATTTGAGCCCTCCTAAAACACACAAAAATGATTGCGCGCGCATTAAATCATCCTTGATGACCAATCGCCCCCCCATGCGCTTAATTCAAAAACCACACGACGAGCGAGCTACCACCTTTAACTACATGCAGTTGACCAATCCCTGTCAACAATAAAAGACGATTACCATGCCCACATGCAATACCCGCTATACGCTGCGAAAAGCGGTCAAACAACTCAATCAGTGGTTTAACCACTTTGGCTTTGTGCAGCATCCCAATAAAACCTTTATTGGTAAAACCACCAAAGGTTTTGACTGGCTCGGTGTCAATACAACTTAAACGGCCATGTAGGCACAGGAAAACGCGCTCTCACCAATTTCACCGTAAAATTACGCCAGCTTTACGAGCAGGTGGCGCTGTATACTCCTAACAAATACAGCGCGATGCATAACCCCCTAGCATCCTTTAAAGACACTCCACAAAAAATGTTAGCAACAAAACAGCCGGCTTTAGAGGCGGTACCTCAATACAGCCTTTTAGTTACATATAACTGTCAGATCTGAAGCAGTACTGTCAATTTTGGACTCCATTCTTATAGTGCCCGTCCCTCTACTTGTACAATATATTTGCCCTGGGTAAGCATACTGCTTAAGCGGCCCCCCAAAAGTATAAGTAAAGTCAGATCCGCTCTGAAATTGCAGCATATTCTTTCGCCTTGAACTACAACTACCTGCAAGTATTTCCTGACTATTACTAAGGGTAACCTGGGTCACATTCAAAGGCCCCGGCCCTTGAATCGTCTTCCGAGTCGCAAACCCACAACTACTAGTCCAATATCCATCATAAAAATTTCCAGATAAAATAATTGCATTCGAGTTGAATGTAATATCAGCTTGTTGACTTGAAAGCCCATTCAGCAAACTGGTAAAAGTACTAGTCACCGATACGACCTCTTCCACATCGTTCGTTACCTTGATTTCGAAAAAACCGCTATCATCCGTATATAAATTAGGTGGCGGCTGTATCATTGCAGTCCCGCTATCTAAACTCACTTCAACAAGCGCACCTACAACAGGATTACCATTAGCATCAAGCAACTCCGCTCTTAAGCTGTTTTCCTCAACACCATCACTACTAGCGTTATCCTGAAGTACTGACAACTGCGCTACTCGCGCCGTATCGATGTCACCGATAAAGTTCACTGTCCTCCACACATAAACGCTAATCCCATTATCCCCTACATAGGTCACGGTTACCTTTGAGTCACCAGATTTGATACTAGTCACCTTGATAGTCGCTAATCCGTTCTCGTCTGTCGTGTATGTACTGCTATCAGGAACCGCATCATTTGTTGTCTCTACAGACAAAATTGCATTAGCGACCGGGCCTGTATCACGTACCAAGGCAAAGTCCAGCTGTACCCTATCAGTCCCATTTGCAACAGCAACTCCACGTACAACATCTACAGTGAGTCCGCCACTGTCAACACAAGTCACATTGTAAGTGTCTGTCCCCATTACATTAGGCGTCCCATTTTCAATTGAGTACAAACCAGCATTCGAACCGTCTTGAGTGATATAAGCTTTACCTGCTGGCCAAAGTTTATTCACTTTAGGGTCAACGGCATCATACATTACATCCATTTCAGCTGACGTAGGTAAACGCCCTCGCCCCCCACAATATGCTTGAGCACCAGCGTAGGTAAATGTGGCTAACTGCAGAGCTGGCGTGTAGCCATTATCTGTATATGACCCTTGATATTCACTAGTCGTTTGTTCAATTTCAAACTTGGTTTTAGGGGCTGAAAATGTCAGTAGACGTTTAGCAGGATCATCCCAATAATCGATATCGGTCCATCTGGCCACTTGGTTGGCATCAAATGCTGTAACCTCAACTATCCCCGTAGCAAAGCCGCCTCGATGGTCTGACACCATGTAACTGACATAATGCTCACCATCGGTAGGCGCCTCAAACGTAAACACGGTATTAGTTAAGTCTGCGGCGTTTTTTGACGCCACATTGGCGGTGTAACTTTTAACTTCGATAAGCTGCAGCTCATCGCTATCGATGACATCTTCGATATAGCCACTGACATCGATATCTACACTGGTGTTTATCTCAACATCTTCATCGTATGCAAAATTTGCTGCCGTAGGCGCATTATTCAAGCTATCCGACACAGCATAATCTAAAGTCCCCATCTTGATGTCAGGCACGCCAGCGATGTTACCTTCAAGAGCATAAACCACACGGGATACACCTTCAGCGGTGGCCTGATAGGTAATAGTAAAATCATCGGTACTTATATCAACTTCGCCATCACCTAACACGCTGAAATCTTCAGATAAGGTATAACCAGCGGGGAAATCAGTTCCCAGAGCCGCTTTGATATCTGTCTCTAACTCTGGATCACCCACCGCCATGGCTATCGAGATAGGAGGCAGTACTGCCGCGCCACCTGCACTACTCGCCACCATGACTTTAGCCCTGGCACGTGTCTTAGTCTGACCCGCCAAAGCAACACTTTCCACCTCATAACCATATTCACAAATGGCCGCGCCTTCAACTGTGACATTAAAGCCCTGACCTAAGATGTCGCTGCCTTCGTCACCCGTTTGTACCTGACCACACTGGCCACTGCCCTGGCTGGATTCGAGATAAACATCGGTCACCTTAGCACCTGCTGTCCCACTCTCAATCAGACTCGACAAATCGACATAACCTGCCTCGTCGGGCGCAACTACATTAAAACCATCACGAGCCGATACCGGCGCCTGCTCAACTACAGGACCTTCAGCGGGAGAATCAGAGCCTGAATCTCCTCCCCCACACGCTGACAACAACAGGCTAGACAGCACCACAGAAGTTAATACATTGAGTTTACCCATTCTCATCCCAGGCCTCCTGATAGCTTGATGTCCATACATTTGAAATGTCTAAATGCATTAAATAGTGCTTGAGTGGCCGCCAGGCCAATGACACTGGTCATGTTAAATCCTTAAATTGTGTTAACTGCACACATCCTTCCCCAAAGCGCTTAACGCTCAGGATGAAGGTGATTGCAATGTTATTTGTGTGTCGCTGTTTCTATGAGCTGCGTTATATACGTAGTGACACTCCCTAGGAGTGCATCGAAATGGCTCGTATCTCGTATCTTGTATTTTCATAGCGCGTCGGCCAGATATCCTGAGGTTTCATCTCCAAGGCTTCAGCTATAATTCGCTCCCCCTTAGTCCAGGGGCGGTCCAGCGCCTTACTCAAGGTTCCTGCCGCCAACCCCGCCTCTAGCGACAGTGACTTGATGGTTAGCCCTTTTTTATGCAGCGAACAAACGATATCCAAGCGGTGCATATCGACAACAGTGTGACTTTCTACATGGGCTGATTTCATCTCTGGAACCTCATTTGTTAACTAGAGCATCTACCGCACATTTTGAGCGGCCCGCAGGCAACGCTTACTGACTTAATTTTTATATCGAACAAAACTAAAATCTAAATATACGATCGAAGATTATTGCTTGATCTATTAAATAGATCTAACATCCAAGCTTTGTTTCACCAAGGTTTCAAATGAGGCCAATCTGCACATTTCATACTTAACAATGATTAATGAATGTTTTAATTACAGCTACTGTCGAAACATTACAGTTGACTGCTATAATTAATATTGATTCAACATTGACACCACATAGATAAATAATGGAAAACCAATCGCTTATATGAATGACTTACCCAGTTTTAAGAACCTCGTTTACTTGGTTAACCTGCACCAAGAGCTTAATTTTCACCGTGCAGCCAAAGCATGCGGAGTGAGTCAGTCGACCCTGTCTACGGGAATTAAAAACCTGGAGGATATGCTTGGCGATAAATTACTCGAACGTCACGGCAATACATTTACTTTTACTGCGATTGGTGAAGATGTAGTGCAGAGGTCAAGGAAGTTACTCGCTGAAGCTAATGATATGGTGTCGCTGGTCAGGCAACAGGGGAATGTAATGACCGGCAATGTTCGATTGGGTTGTATCTCCAGCATAGCCTTGTTTGTGCTCAAGAGTATCTTTAAACACTGTGATGAGGCCTATCCGGACCTAAACCTGACGATTAAAGAGGGCAGTACTGATGAGCTTATCGAGGCGTTAACCAAGGGCGAGTTGGACATGATATTTGTGGCTCAACCGGTAGACATAGGCCGTCACCATTATATGAAACTGGGAATTGACCCGTTTAAGTTTGTTGTACATCCAGACCTTGCCGAGCAACTAGGCGAACCACTGGACTACCAAAACCTCCCAGACGAAAGTATCTACCTGCTAAAAGGAGAAAGTAGCATGTCAGAGACTGAACTAGGCCCTTTCTTTCTCGATAATAAAAAGAAATTTAGCCATCAAAGCGCCACGAATCTACAAACCTTAGCCCTGCTCGTCGATGCAAAAGTCGGCGCCATATTCCTGCCTCAAATGGCCATCGATTATGGCCTGATTAAGCACTCTAATGCGGTTGTGATGCAGCCACCCGGCGAAGCACCCTACCGAGAAATAGGCCTGATGTGGCGTAAAAGCTCAATCAAGGTGGCCACACTGAGAACTCTCGGGCTGGCAATACAAAAACTGAGATACAACTAACGTCCCGTAACCCCTTTTCGGCACCCAATAAAAAAGCCAGCGGTATGACACCGCTGGCTTTTTTATTGTGGGCTCTATCAATTTATTTGAAGATTGTGCGTACTTACAAAGTACGCTTTAAAGTGACTGGCGCCGTTAAGCCAGCCCCTTAATCCAAATGTAAACTTATACTGAATCCCATCGTAAATGAAATCTATAGTTAGTTAGTACAAGTAACATACCTAGAATTATTATTATGTTGAGTACTGGTACTATTATCATGGAGACGAACTTCCCAGTGGTAGTCTGGATTAGTATCATGCTCTGTACTCGTCCAGTATGCCCAATATGTAGGCCAACCGAGTGCGGTCCACATGTTTCCTTCGTCTGCGTATAGTAATTCAAGCTCATCGAAACTCGGCAGGCGTTTGCCCTGATTAATACAAAATGAACTTGCTTCAGCCCAATTCATCCTCGCGAACGTGACATCATCAGGTCCATAACTGCCATTCTCTCTCTGAGTAGAGCTATATGGAACACCTTGTTCAATCGCTTCTTGCTCGGTCAATGGATAAGTAAATGGCAGCGGAGCAGCAAATTGACTTGTCGTAGAAAGAGATGTGAAGCCAGATATATAACCAGTGTAAGACACCTCTACAGCGACTGGTTCCCCTACAGTGTTAGCCAAATGAAGCCTGACCTGCCCTCGCCCATCCGACACTAGCAAAGCTATATCTTCATCAGTTGAAACAGTGTTACTACCAAGTTGAACATTGATATTAGCCCCTGGTACCGGACGATCTTCACTATCGAGTAAGGTGATTTCAATCACGTTCCGCTCAATGGTATTCGCTCTGGCATTATCTTCCTCTATGGTCAGACTGGCAACTCTTGCCGTATCTATTTCACCACCGTCACTGACGCAAGCAAATTTTGAGATATCTGCAGGGTTGTTATTCGAAACAGATCCATTAGTAAGGTTAAAGTCATAAGTTCTACCCTGACCATCCATTGTACTGGACCAGTAATAATCGCCCATATTCCAACCATATGCAGTTCCCATGTGTCCATTTTCTTGAAACAAGGCTAACAGTTCATTTATGGTTGGTAAGCGTGTACCAGTATCGTTGCAATAATCTTCAGCTTCAACGGATCTCAATGAAGCATCGTTATGTTTCTTAGGGCAGACAAATAGAATTTCTCCACTGATAACATCAGAACAGATTGGGTCACTAAATACGCTATATCTGGATTCAGATGTGAAAGCACCTCCGGCATTAGTGAAACTTGCGGTAACCTCAACACGCTCCTCGATAGAATCAGTTAGATTAAAAATGACTTGACCATCCACACCAGATATTAGCCCTAAGGGGTTTTCGAACAAATCAGCAGTGACGCTGTCCTTCTCCAACTTTATAAGTGCCCCGCCAACTGGATTACCGTAAAAATCATGTAGGGTAACGCCATATTTATTCATTGCTAAACCATCGGCAGCTGCATTGTCATTAATCACTACCATAGAAACGACTTCCGCAGTATCTATATCACCGATAAAATTAATATCAGTAGACACACGAACTGTTTCCGATGTGTTGTTTACGTACTCTAAATTTACCGCCGCCGTACCTGCTTGAGTACTCTTCACACTAAACTTGGCTTCACCTTGTTCATCTGTAGTAATGACAGTTTTTTCTGGACTCGATGAAAGACTATAGCTGAGTACAGCACCAACGACCGGTCCGGTATCACGAACAAATGAAGCAGTCAGTTCAACCGTGTCAACGTCGTTGGCAATTGCTGTGTTTTTATTTGCCAAAAGACGAGGTCCACCACTATCTACACAAGTGGCATAATAAAGCCCCCCATTAACTTGAGCAATCTTGTTATCGAGTAAAGATACAACGCTAAAACTAGTATCATCCAGAGCTAGATACCCTTGACCCATCGGCCAAGAATAACTTGAGGCCGGAGATTTAACGTTATACAAATCCTGTATTTCTGCGACAGTGGGCAATCGGCCTCGCGTAGCACAATATGCCTCGGCCCCCACTGATGAGAAAGTTGACATGCTAATATTGGGTGTATATCCGGTATCAATCCAGTTACCCTGATAAGTTGCAGCAGCAGCTTCAATATCCATTTCAAATTTAGTCTGAGGAGCTGTAAAAAGTAACTGGTCATTCTCGATATCTGACCATCTTGCCATTTGATCTTGATTCGCCACACTGACTTCTATAATGCCTGTAGCAAAACCACCGTGCTGGTCGGAAACAACGTAAGTAACATAGTGTTTACCACCAACTAAACTTGTAAATGTTAATACAGTATTACTTAAATCATTTGGGTCTTTAGCCGCCACTGTAGCGGTATAGCTCTGAACCTCAACCAATTGCAGACCATCACCATCACTATCATCTATATGATTATCAGCACTGAGATCGATTTCATAGGAGGTATTTATCTCATCAGCATTGTAAGCAAAACTTGAGGCTGTTGGGGCATTGTTTAAACTGTCTGAAACCGCATAATCTAATGTGCCCATTTTGATATCAGGCACGCCAGCGATTTCGCCTTCGAGGGAGTAAACCACACGAGATACACCTTTAGCTTTGGCGGTGTAAGAAATTAAGAAGTTAGGCGCGTCTACAGTGACATCACCATCACCTAACACACTGAAATTTTCAGATAAGGTATAATCTGTCGGATAGCTAGTCCCCATGGTCGCTTTTAAAGCCGCTTCGATATCGGTCTCTTCTATAGCGCCAATCGCCATGGCTATCGAGATAGGAGGCAGTACTGCCGCGCCGCCTGCACTACTGGCCACCATGACTTTAGCCCTGGCACGTGTCTTAGTCTGACCCGCTAAAGCCACACTTTCCACTTCATAGCCATATTCACAAATAGCTGCACCTTCAACTGTGACACTAAAGCCTTGATCAGAAGCTAAATCATCTGTAGAAACTTCACCACATTGCCCACTACCCTGGCTGGACTCAAGATAAACACCCGTTACCTTAGCCCCTGCGACGCCACTCTCAATTAGGCTCGACAAATCGACATAACCCGGCTCGTTGGGCGTAACCACATTAAAGCCATCGCGGGCCGATACCGGCGCTTGTGAAATAGGGGGCACATCAGGAGTAGTGGTGGTATCACTACTGTCGCTGCCACCACAGGCAGTCAGTAGTAACGCCGAGGCCAACACCGATAACCCTGTTGTCATTAACTTAATTTTTCTCATTGTGTTTATTCCTAAATTTACAATTTTCGCACCTAAACCAAAGATCCGGCCCGGGAACCAACAATCTCTTATACAACCAACTCTGAGTAAAATTATAAGCAGTGGTCAAAGGTAAGTGTTTCACAGAGGTATCTGCTATATATCACAGTAGGGGAAAGAGGCCATAATGCTGAAACTAGCAGGCGAGTGGAAACCAGATAAAATTAGTTGACAACTGATTTTCATACTCGTTACGTATTTTATTGATGAGTAGCCTCAGTTTGATACTTTCGGGGTACAAAATGGATGTCAAAACGAATGGATAAATGTCCTCGTTAAGCGCATCATGCCCGCAATTGAGTAATTTTATACGTATTAGTTTATTCTTGTATCTGGCTCTTGAATATTTAGATTAACTCACCAATAACTTCAGACAGGTAGTTTATAAATGCAAACAACGGAAAAATCCAAACTGCCCGATGGATTAGCGCGCTTCTGGAACGATGTGTGTGATCAAGATATCAAGTTTGCATTAGAAATTTGTACTCAGTATGAAGATTATATCGCAGCTCAACTAGACCAGTTAGAAGCATTAGTCAATAACGCGACAAACACTAAACTAAATCAGCAAAATATACAGCTTACCGAAGAGATACTGCATAAATTAACAGGAAGTCTTGCCCTGTTAGGCTTCGATCCACAAAGTCACTATCTGCATGAATTAGAACTCAAGTTTTCTAGCAAAACAACATTCTTGGATCAAGCTACTTTTGACAATATCCAAAGTCAAGTAAGGGGAGTGTCAACTCTTATAAGGCAATGTTGTCATTTGACCTAAGGCAATTGACAGCCATGGCTGATGTGTTTATCACAATGGGTTGAGGCATCACTGACAAGCACTCCCAATATAGTACAAGCTATTGATGTACTAAAGTATTCGAGTCAAACCACCTAATTAGTGTATAAATTGTTATAACCCAAAGTAAACACACCCTTCAACACCCTGTATTACATGGCTTTTATTGTGGCTTATGATTTTCACATTTTTTTACTACCTTCATACTGAATCCTACGTCAGACTTGAAACAAATCTTGTGCGAGCTGGCGTGTGTTTAGACATATGTCCGTCTGCAACAAGAATTACAATCAAGATACTTGGAAGGAATGATTCAATGATAACTAAAACTTTGTTGATCGTTGAGGACGATCTATTTACCTCACGACTGATTAAAACATTTTTTGAACGCAAAGGTTTCATCGTATATCAAGCCTATGACACAGGTGCCGCTTATATGTATGCCACAGAGAAGCGTCCTGATTTAATCATCCTTGATATTCAATTACCGACAGACTCAGGGGTGTCCATTTTCAAGGCACTAAAAAACATACATCCTTGCCCTATTATCTTCTATACCTCGATATCGACGGAAGATATGGAGGTTAAAGCAATAGAAATAGGTGGCGATGACTATGTCAACAAGCAACGTGGTATGCAGGTGCTTCACTCTAGAGTTATCCGCCTGATTAAAAAGAATAATACCCATACTCAGGAAGCGATTAGTCCCTTTATTGAGATCAACAATATTAGCCTAAATGCCGAGTTAAACCTGTGTCAAATCGGTGATGTTTCAATTGAATTACAAAAAAAAGAAAGCAAGCTATTAAGCTTTTTAATGTTACATAAGAATACTTTGGTAAATAGGGATGAGTTGTCTTTTATATTAAATGGATACTCCCATGATGGTTGGAGCCGAAGTATCGACTTAATAGTATGTAGGATCAGAAAAAAATTGCGTCAGGCTAATATTCCTGAATCTGCAATCAAGACACTTCGTGGAAAAGGATATAGTTTAGTGGAAACTGAGTTTAAGGCCGCTTAGTCACTATCAGCGTTATCAACAGTTTAAGTATAGTATTTACCTTGACACATTAAGTTGATGGGATCTGCAAACATGGAAATGTCACCAGATTTCATTAACAAACTTTCTCCCCCCCTCACATTTTCACATTTAAGTTCCATACATCTCTGATAACCTTTCTAAATAACAAGAATTAAAACTAAAACCCTTTCAACACAATAAAAATTAATAAATATTTTTATGCATAACATTAATGTATACCCGCAAAAAGAATAATGATTTGTCATAATTGGTGATGTTATTGAATATAGACATTAACGTTATTAATGATTTATATTTTATGAGTATATTACTGCTTCTATTTGTTACTTTCATCGCAGCTAGCCTACAAGCCGCTACAGGGTTTGGTTTTGGCATAGTAGCGGTATCCGCTTTCTTAATTCTATTACAGTCGACTGCTGCGGTGCAGATTGTCATTATTCTCACCTTAGCCATGTCAGTGATCCACTGGTTTAAGGTCCGCTCTCTCGCTCCCAAACTATTGGTAAAACAACTCATCATCGGCTGTTTCATCGGCTATCCAATCGGCGTAGTACTCTTCTACCTGGCGGATATTGATACGCTAAAATTAGCCGTGGCCATTCTCATCCTATTGATGGCAGCGCAAAATTTAGTAGAGCGATTTCGTAACCGTAATGATGAAACCAGTTTTCTACCAATGAATCAAAAGCTATGTGCTTTTGTTGGCACCATTTCCGGCACCATGGCCAGTGCCTTGGCGATGCCGGGCCCTGCCGTTGTGAGCTACTTAACCCAATGTGAACTCGATAAAAATGCCATTCGGGCAACGGTGATCACCACTTCCACGGTTTCTTATTCTGTGTCGCTTATTCTGCAATTCTCATTTGTAGGCATAGAGAGTCAAACCTGGGAGTCATCACTCATGTTGTTGCCTATGGTATTTGCCGGCCTTTTCTTCGGCGAGTACATATCAAAATTTATCAATCCAAAATTATTCAAGAACATTACTTTGTTCGTACTCGTCGCAAGCGGAGTAAACATCTTAGCCACCTTGTGATAGATGAAACTCGCTTTCCAGAGAATGACTAATTCTAAAAATAAGTTCTAAAAATACACGTTAACTCAATAAATAAAACACAAAAATAAGAAGGTTGAAAATATGATAACTAGCAAATTTACCAAGGCACATCTGGCTCACCTACCCACTCCATTTGAATTAATGCCCAACATGACCAAGAAATTTAAGGGTCCGAATTTATATATCAAGCGAGATGATGCCACAGGCCTGGCTTTTGGCGGAAATAAGGTTCGCCAATTGGAATATTATGTCGGCCATGCCATGGATCTAAATGCCGATGCCTTACTCACTACAGGTGCCGTGCAGTCTAACCATGTTCGTCAGACTGTGGCTGCAGCTCGAAAGATGGGCTGGCACGTAGAAGTGCAGCTGGAACACAGAGTCGACACTCACTCTAAAGAGTATTCAGAAAGCGGCAACCCATACCTGAATAAACTTATGGGCGCAGTAATTCACAATTTTGATGTAGGTGAAGATGAACTCGGCGCAGATAAAGCCATGTATGACCGGGCAGAAGAACTAAAAGTACAAGGATATAGCCCTTATGTGATCCCTCTCAGTGCCACAGACAAGACGCCATGGGGCTCCCTAGGATACGTGGAATGTATAGAAGAGCTCTGTCAGCAAGCCAGCGAGAGTGAAACTCAGATAGACGCTATCATTTTAGGTTCTGGCTCGGCCAACACTCACGCCGGTGTATTAGCAGGTCTGATTGCTCTGAACATGAACATCCCTGTTTATGGTTTCTGTGTCCGCCGTGATAAAGCCGCTCAAACTGAACGCGTCGAAATAAAAACACGCAAGGTACTCACTCTTTTGGGCATAGACGAAAATAAGTTAACCTCAGGCATGGTGATGTGTGCCGACTGGGTGCTTGCGCCTGGTTACGGTCTGCCATCGAGCGAGGTGGTCGATGCCATACACACCACGGCTTTCGAAGAAGGCATATTGCTGGATCCGACCTACACAGGTAAGGCCATGGCAGGAATGCTCGGTATGATCAAAGAGGGCAAGTTTAACGATAACGATAATGTCGTGTTCCTCCATACGGGCGGGACTCCCTCCCTGTTCGGCTACCCCGAACTTGTTGCCGGTAAATAGCTAACAATAAGAGGAAGAACTATGTCTACACATAATCAATCCCCGAAGCTTGAGTTTTATGTTGGCAAGATAGGCGGGATACTCCCCCTATTTGCCATGGTCACCTTGATGCTTATTCTCACAGCCTACGGCATGGGAGGGCCAAAAGGCGCATGGGCTCCAGGATTTATCGCGATTTTACTCGGCCTATTGCTGGTAAAGAATAAGACTGATTACTGCCAATCAATTCTCACAGGTATCGCCAACAAAACCGGAGTTGTCGTCATTACGGCCTGGATGTTTGCTGCCGTGCTCGGCGCACTGATGAAAGCCGGTGGTTTAGTCGATGGCATCTTATGGTTTGGATTATCTACCGGTATTCACGGCAGTGTATTTCTGGTGGTGGTATTTTTCTCCACCGCGATATTTGCCTCTGGGACAGGTTCCTCAAACGGGGCAAATTTAGCCCTGGCCCCCATCTTATTTCCTGCCGCTGTCATGTTAGGCGCCGATCCTGTTTGGGCCGCATTAGCACTCCTGTCCGGCGCCGTATTTGGTGACAATGTAGCGCCGATATCGGATGTGACCATCGTCGGTTGTGCGACACAAAATGCCGATCTGGGGCGAACCGTTAAGGAACGTTTTCCACTGGCTGTCACCGCAGGTGCAATCTCACTCGGTATATTCATCATCTTTGGTGCCAGTGGAGAAAACGCGTTAGATGTGAACACCATAGATCTGGATAGACTTGAGCCAAGTAACTTATTGATGTTAATCGCGGTAGCCGTGGTCATAATCACGGCATTGAAAGGGCGTCACCTCATTGAAGCCTTAGGTTACGGTATCATCACTGCCATGATGGTCGGGGTATCTTTGGGAAGATACGAGATCTCAGATCTATTTCATATACCCGCAACCCGAGGCGATAGCAGTGGTTTAATTGAGACCGCCATAGGCGGTGTGACAGGCGCCGTGATGTTTGTGCTATTGCTGCTGGGGATCATCAGGATTTTCATGGATTCAGGCTTAATGGACAGCATACTTAAGTTCATCATGAAAAATCTGGGCGACAGTGTCATAAAGAGTGAGATGATCATCTTCTTCTCTACTGCAGCCTCTTCACTACTGGTGAGTGCTAACGCGCCATCGCAACTTCTTGTTGGGCCAACAATCGTTCGTCCAATTGGAGAAAGACAGGGAGTGAGCCCAGAGCGTCGCAGTAACTTGATGTCAGCGGCGGTATGCTCAATCTTCTATATGATGCCTTGGTGTTTAGCCGTCATGGTGTGGTATTCCTCAATAGAGACCGCAGCATTAAATTCAAACCTGCCCGTCCCCTCGGCCGCCATTAGTTTTGTCGCCCCCTACCCTTGGGCCCTGTTTTTAGTGTTTATGTTTTCGATTCTCACTGGCTGGCAACGTAAAACAATGACAAAAGAAGAGATAAGTTCTGCCAGTCTCAAAACGACGAATTCAAAATCAGAAGTTAGTACATAATAGAAGGAAAGAAGTATGACCATTAGATTAAATACAGAATTAGCACCCGCTGCTATTGGCCCCTACGTGCAAGGTGTAGTCACTGACGCTTTTGTGATAACGTCGGGTCAACTGCCCATAGATCCAGCTACAGGGAATATGCCCGAAGAAGTTGCCGCTCAGACGCGCCAGTCACTGGCCAATGTTAAAGCCGTGATTGAAGAATCTGGACTGAGTGTTGGCCATATTTTTAAGACCACGGTATTTGTGAAAGATCTTAATGATTTTGCCTTAGTAAATCAGGCTTATCAGGAGTTCTTTGATGCATATGACGCACCCTATCCTGCTCGCTCTTGTGTCGAAGTAGCTCGCTTACCAAAAGATGCCTTAGTTGAAATCGAGGCCATGGCAGGAAAATAAGATCGCCACGCAAAAAACTCAACATAATGAAGGCGGTTTTTACCGCCTTTTTTTCGCTCAATATTACTGAAGAGAGTCTCTATGTCATCAAATAGTAAGCTCAACCCACGCCAGATTGAGGCATTCCAAAAATTCATGCTAACAGGCAGTGTCACTAATGCCGCGTCATTGATGCATGTCTCTCAACCGGCCGTCAGTAGATTGTTAGCCGATCTTGAGAAACAACTTGGTTTCAAACTCTTCGTCAGGAGTCATAATAAGTTAGAGATAACTCCAGAAGCTCACCTGTTTTATCAAGATGTAGAACGTCTGTTTACTGGTTTAGATAGCTTAAGTCGCTCCGCAGCAGCGATAGTAAATAACAATAGGGGAAAATTGAGGATCGGTGCTATGCCAGTGTGTTCCGACAGTTTTCTTCATGATGTGGTTGCAGATTTTGCCATCTCTCACCCCCAAATAAGGATAGAATTAGAAACAGCCCCAAGAAACCAACTTATCGAGATGGTGTTAGACAGAAAAGTAGATGTTGCTATCATCGCCGATGTCAATATCGATGATGAGGATTTTGATTGTTGGGAGCTCTATAAACAAAAAGCCAGAGTGTTCTTGCCTCAAGGCCATCCACTCGCTAACAGAGACTCTTTAACACCTAAAGACCTGCAAGATGAGAGATTTATGACTCTGAGCTATGGCAGTCCATTCAGAACTCGCGTAGAAAATTTATTTATAGGCCAAGGGATAAAACGCAATATTGTCTTTGAGGCTAGATCGCAGCACCTGTTGCTTCAGCTGGTTAAAAGAGGGGTCGGTATTGCCATTCTCGACCCCTTTATTTTACTCGCCGACGATAGAGGTATTGTGACACTCCCCTTGGAACCAACAGCACAATGGAGCTATTTTTTGGTTCAAGCCAGAGTGCCACAACAAAGTGCCTTAGCAAACGCCTTTAGATCATCTCTACTCGCCTATATGAAGAAGCTAAAATAATCGGCTTTAACATAGATATTAAAAACGATAAATGAGCTTGGTCCTTAAGTCCGTCATGCTTCTGGCATCGTTATCAAAAGTCATCACAGAATAGTCCATCATGGCAGAGACTTGTTTCAATGATTCGAATTGGTAACTCAAATTTAACGTATGTTCCGTCATACCCCCTTCTTCGTCTAAGGGATTAAAGT
Organism: Shewanella sp. YLB-07; assembly: GCF_009377275.1. Classification (NCBI taxonomy): domain Bacteria; kingdom Pseudomonadati; phylum Pseudomonadota; class Gammaproteobacteria; order Alteromonadales; family Shewanellaceae; genus Shewanella; species Shewanella sp. YLB-07. The sequence goes on from NZ_VOQB01000003.1 coordinate 214,783, forward strand.
TCGTCCATCTATATTTTACCTTTACCGAATAAATCTGATAAGCGACACCGAGTTGTAATGAGTTACTTCCGGCCTCAAAACCTGTATCGCCAGAGGTTTTAGTGGTTGTGGTAAAATTAGCATAGGCATTGTTGCCTAAACCATGAAGGACTTTACCGTTATCATTGGTCTTGTTATAACCAGTAAACAAGTCAAGGTTATCTATCAATTCAACTCCCAGTTTTAGCCCCAACATATCCGAATCCTGTCCCAGAGTATTATCGTGGTAAACCGTCTTATAATATTGCCCACCGATATAAGGCTTAAAACGAGTATCGAACTGATAAAACATGTCAGCATAGCCCATAAACGCAATTCCTTGGGTCTCCACCAGATGGACTTGTACATTAGTATTTGCTATCGACGTATTACTCATATACAGGCTATACATTCCATATTCACCAATATCCAAAAACTCACCAGGTTTACCTTTAGCATCAGCTTTAGCCTGAGTGAAGGGAGTAGTCGATTTAAAATCGGTTCTGGCTTGATATCGGTCTATTTTACCGGCAACAATGACAGTTTGAGGCAATGAACGATCGGTGATCAAGTATGCCTCATAGGACTCAGTGACGCTTTGAGCCGATGAGCCACCCAGCAAAGGCATGGCTAAATATCGCCTACCGAGATGGACTCGAGTATTGGCATTCGAAAAATCATAACTAAGATACGCTTCAGATAACACGGCACCATCGGCGCTCATGGACGTTTTGTAAGCATCGTCAACGTCATCTCTCCAAGTTACGTCTACAACTTGGAGAGAGCTACTAAGGCTAAATCCATGGAAGTCACCAGATACTAATTTGAACTCTCCTCCATTAGTCCAAATTGAGCTAGTTTGCTTTCCTGAGCTATCAGAGAAATCTTGTGAAAAATACAGTGATTTTATTTCTCCGCTCACCTTAGCCTCATTAATAGCATCGACGATGGCATCCGATGCGAATGACTTTGGCATACAGATAAGTGATATGACAATGGAAAGACAGAGCTTCTTATTCATAATTATTACTCTTTTTAACAATCAAAGACACGAATATTAACAAGTGTCATTGTCAGCAATGATGTATATTCCGACAAATGATTGTTTATTTAACGAGCATGACTAAATGTTATCCTGAATAAATACACTGCACTTACACAAGAAAAATAATAGGCATGATAAATTTATACTATTGTAGATAACTTAAATTGAAGGTCTTATGAATACTGCGAACCTGTTATCAAGAGATGAATTGGCTATGTTTGCAGACTTATTCTCCGTCGATAACATTACAGACGCTAATCATTCAGATGTTAATCAGCAAATAGATCTCAAAGATTACTCTTCAGATAGTTCAGAGCTCCTCATCGACAATATTGATAGATGGTCAAATTTAATGGCACTAGGAAATGTTTTATCTGAGGTTAAAGAAGATGTTACTGATCCTAATAAAGTGGCTAACGGGATTCAGTTAGCCATAGAAATTTACAATACGATTATTAACAAAGATTTAGTTAATCCTTTACAGGTTTAATCAATTCCCCCCTTAAACTTCTAGCTTTAAGGTGCATCATGTCGATAATAGCAAAAAAACCATCATTTATTTAGGTATTATCATATTTTTAACGAAAATCATTTTTTCACTGTAAATAAAATATCGCCTACAAGGTATGAAATGGTGGGGAGAACAATAGCCATATAAATGTAGCCATCCATGAATTCGATCCTGTCGCATATCAGACAAAGAGAGAGGCGATAAGAGAAAATAAAGAAAACAACTTCATCTGGAATAAGATTGAATGGCATTTCAGCAACCGAGTCAACATGATGCTATTTAAGCAAAGTCCAAAGCATTATGCGCCACAGTATGTAGGTTATTGTGCTTTAGCCGTTAGTAAAGGAGTAACAGTAGAAATAGAGTCAGATAAGAACTGGTCTGAATAACAAAATATAATTTAATACCTTAGCGGTTATTTATATCAATTATTTATATCTCATGCCGTAGGTTGTAACCCATGGCAATCACTCTGTATTAAGGCTTTCTCATACCAGATACTCCAAGCATGTTGATCATCTCCCTGTGCTTGGGATTGCATCCCTATAAGCAAAAGTACCAATAGTTTATGATCTTCTAATTGTTCAGAACAGAACAAGGGATCATAGAAGCAGCGACGCTGAACAAACTCTAACTGAGTATCGAATCCTTTCTCTATACCACTGATACAAAGCGCTCTGGCTCTTTGATGCAGATTTCTATAATCATCACTCAGCAAAAATGCAACAGGTCCCAGGATTAATATCAGTGCTAAACACCCCAATGGACTTTTTTGCCACTGATCCAGTTGCCCGGCTCTCGCCTGCTCCAGTAATTCGAACCAGTCCAGCTTGATTTCATTAGAGAGCATATAAAGCTCGATTCCCTTACCTTTACTGTATTGGCTGAACCATTGCCTCAAAAAACTATTCATATTCCTACTCTTATTGATAATGGATTATTTACTCTAGTAAATATCAGTAAACACATGCCATTATAAAAATATAAAACAAAATTGACCATGATTTTAAATTTACATGGCTACTAAGTTATTTACATCCTTGATTATGTATCTTCAACGTAATCCTAATAGCGTTAATTCTAAAGATACAGTTATTTAGGACAAAAATAACATCGTGGGCAATGCGGGATACACTGTGGATACAAAAGACTGAGTGCGAACAATAAACAAACAGACTAAATTATAATTTCAAATCAATGGATCCTTAAGTGAGTAGATGATGGAATATTTTGAACTGTTTATGATTTATGCAGGTGTTTTTTCTGCCGGAGGTTTGTCAACCTTCCTGACAATACATTGGATTATCTCTTCATCTAAGAGGGATGCCAATCCATATAGTAACTAAATCTAGTTAACTAATTAAACCTATATTACCTTGGCTCTTAATCCCCCTAACTATTTGTTAAGAGCCTTTTTTATACCTTATATATTTCAAACTTTTAAAACCCTTAATAAAATTAATATTTATCAAATGCCCTCCCTCTATTGTTCAGGCATTAACTCCTTGATGCACAAATTATAAAATATCATTGCCTGAGGCGAACTATGGCGATCCTTTAGCCTGAATATACCAATCTGTCTCTCGACCAGAGGATCCAATAAGGGGATCCAACACAGTGAAGGCACATTTTGAGGAAAGGCTAACCTTGGCAGAGTTGTCACACCTATCCCAAGTTCAAGCACTGAAAACAGTGAAGTGATGTTCTCAACGCTATATAGGGCATTTTGAGTCAATGGGCTGGCACAGCTAGCCTCTAATAGCTTACAGGTCCCATTATTGATGAAGGGGTAGCGACTTATCTCTTGCCAACTAACGCCTTTTTTCTGTTGCGCTAACGGGTGTTCTTTTAGGCAAACCAGTCCCAGAGGGTCTAACAATAGCGAGGTGAAATCGACTCTTGTATGGTTTATGTTAAGGCAATTCCCCAAGGCGAGATCCACTTCACCCGCCAGTAATCTTCTCTCCACCCCAATAGCATTGTCATCGATAAGTGACACCTTTACCTTGGGATGATCACGGGTAAACTTCGCCAATACCTTAGGAATAATCTTAGCGGCAACCGAAGGTACACTGGCGATACGCAGCTCGCCTAGCTCACCCGCGGCTGCGGCGCTAAAGTCATAGGTTAACGCACGATATTGACTGAGAAACAGAATAACCTTAGGCAGACAGATCTCACCAAAAGGGGTCAACCTAGCCTTGTGGCCAGTTTCGAACAGAGGCTGGCCCAGAGTGCGTTCCAGCTCCTTTATCGACGTGGACAGAGCGGCCTGAGAGCGGTTCGCCCTCGAGGATGCAGCGCGAAACCCTCCCTCCTCGACCACCAGAGAAAAATGCTTGAGCTGCTGCAACTTAATATCCATTGGCTAGTTCATTCCTATTGTATTTCTCTGATATTGGTACTGAATTCTATTTACTAAGAACTGTTGTTTAGCATTGTAATAAAGAGCGCTAGATTGATAAGTATCATTTATTTTTTTTGTAATCTAAAGCATTTTATTTATCAACTTTTTCATCATCAGTTGATAAATAAAACTTATCAATTAGACAAAATTAACCGTTAGTCTTATCGAAAGGTGTGTGCAATATTTGAACTCACACATTTTTTGATTCTTGATGAGTAATAATTCATGGCCAAGACTAAACAAGCAGTGCCCACATCACTTTTCGCTTCGACCGCTCCGTTAGAGTGGGCCATCACAGCTAACGGCACCCTGTATACCGCGCAAATACCTATCGATAACCAAGGTATTGTGGTCGAAGGTGGAATTGAGGCCCAGACCCGCAAAACACTGGATAATCTGGTGCATACCTTGGACTGTGCAGGCGTTGATACAGATGCCGTATTACAAGTGATGATTTATGTAACAGATGCCAGTTACCTACCTAAGGTCAATGCCATTTATGCCGAGTATTTTAAGGCGCCCTTCCCTAATCGCGCGGCCCTTGTGGTTGCCGGTTTAGCCAGAAAAGAGATGCTGGTCGAGCTGGTTGTGTATGCGGCGGTTGCATAAACCCTAACATCTAGCTATTTCCCAGAATTTAAGTAAAAGAAAAGGATTAATAATGAGCATCAATACAGAACAAGCTATCTATATCGGCGGTGAGTGGCAGGGTGGAATATCGACCATTACCAATATTAACCCGTCTGATCTATCCCAAGACTTAGGTCAATTTTCTCAGGCCAGTCGCCAACAGGTAGACCAAGCGATCTCGGCGGCGAGACAAGCCCAGCCTATCTGGGAAAAAACGCCATTGGAGCAAAAACAAAAAGCCCTGCAAGCCATAGGCGATGAGTTGATAGCCCGTTGTGATGAACTCGGCACCTTGCTGTCGAAAGAGGAAGGTAAACCTTTTGCAGAAGGCAGAGGTGAAGTCTATCGTTCCGGTCAGTTCTTCCATTATTTCGCCGCCGAAGTACTGAGACAGATGGGCGATCTCGCCGACTCGGTCAGACCTGGCGTGTCTGTAGAGGTCAGTCGGGAAGCCGTGGGGGTGGTGGCCATTATCTCTCCCTGGAACTTCCCCGTCGCCACCGCCGCCTGGAAAATCGCCCCCGCATTAGCCTTCGGTAACAGTGTAATTTGGAAACCCGCCAATCTGACACCGGCAAGCGCCGTCGCATTGGCAGATATCATTCATCGTCAGGGCTTACCCGCCGGTACTTTTAACTTGGTGCTAGGCAGTGGCAGTGAGGTCGGCGACGCCTTGATCAATTCTGATAAAATTGACGCGGTAAGCTTTACAGGCTCGGTAGATACCGGCCGTAAGATAGCCGCAGCAACGGCGGCTAACTTTGTTAAGTGCCAGCTGGAGATGGGCAGTAAAAATGCCTTAGTCATCGCCGATGACGCCGACATTAATATTGCTGTCGAGGCGACCATTGCCGGTTCCTATTCGGGTGCGGGTCAAAAGTGCACCGCCTCGTCTCGCTTAGTCGTGTTAGGGAGTATCCATGACAGGTATGTCGACGCCCTGATTAAACGCATGAGTCAATTAAAAGTTGGCCACGCACTAGAAAAAGACGTTTTCATGGGGCCTGTGGTCGATGACAAGCAGCTGACTTCTAATTTTGACTGGATTGATAAGGCGCACCACCACGGCGCCGAACTTGCCTTCGGAGGACAGAGATTAGCGCTTGAGCATGAAGGCTATTATATGTCGCCAACCTTACTGCTTAATACTCAAAATGATTGGGACTTGAATCAGGAAGAAGTGTTTGCGCCCTTAGCCAGCGTCATCAAGGTCAAAGACCTCGATGAAGCCATAGCCACAGTCAATGACACACGATTCGGCTTAACCGCCGGCATCATCACCCAGAGTCTACGCAGTAGCGCCCTGTTTAAGCAACAAGCACAAACCGGGTGCGTCATGGTGAATTTACCCACGGCAGGCACAGATTATCATGTGCCATTTGGTGGACGTAAACAGTCGAGCTTCGGCCCCAGAGAGCAAGGTCAATACGCTAAAGAATTTTATACCGTTATCAAGACCGCTTACCAGCGCCCTTATTAAGGATCCCGCCATGTACCAAGATCAAATTATCATAGATGGTCTGCAATATTGTCATTGGGATCGAGATTACTTCAAGTCTCTCAGAGACAGCGGCATCACAGCGATCCATGCCACCTTGGCCTACCACGAGAATGCTAGGGAAACCTTGAGCCAATTTGCTAAGTGGGATCAGCACTTCGAAAATAACAGGGATCTCATCATGCCAATCTTCGAAGTGGAAGATATCTATCAGGCTAAGGCCAGTGGCAGGGTCGGCATTTTTTTGGGGGCACAAAACTGTTCCCCCATCGATGACGAGATTGGCTTAATTGGGGTAATGCGCAAGCAAGGCCTGCTCATCATGCAGCTCACCTATAACAATCAAAGCCTGCTCGCCAGCGGTTGTTATGAGGCAACTGACAGTGGTGTGACCCGCTTCGGTCGACAGGCCATTGCCGAGATGAACCGTGTCGGCATGATAATCGACATGTCCCACAGCGCAGAAGAATCGACACTGCAAGCCATTGACCTCTCTTCACGGCCCATCTGCATCAGTCATGCTAATCCGGCTTTTGCTCATCCGGCCCTGCGCAATAAATCTACCCTGGTGATTAAGGCACTCGCCGAACGTGGCGGCCTGATAGGTTTTAGCCTATATCCCTTCCATCTCCCGGGCGGTAGTCAATGTAGCTTGAGCACCTTCTGTAAGATGGTCGCTGACACCGCTGAGCTTATTGGGGTCGAGCACCTCAGCATAGGCAGCGACCTTTGCCTTAACCAGCCAAAACAGGTACTGGAGTGGATGAGAAATGGCCGTTGGTCTAAAAAAATGGATTATGGCGAAGGATCGGTCAGCAATACAGGTTGGCCCAATGCACTGCCCTGGTTTAACACCAGCCAAGGGATGGAAAATATCTATAAGGGCTTAGTCGAACAGGGGTTCTCCCTTGAGGATACCCAAAAGATATTGGGCGGGAACTGGTTGAATTTCCTTCGGGAGGGATTGGTCCCCGAAGGCACTTAGGCTTAATTTTAGGGCTTGGGGGGCTTAGGGCTTAGAACCTAGGAGTTAGATCAAAAGCCAGAAAGTCATAGATGAACTGAATTCTCCTATGACTTCTTGGATAACTTCAGAGAAGAACGCCCTATGAGAGGAAACAGAAATATACATGTGCAGCCCTGAATAACCTATAACTCAAAACCGGGCAGCTTAAAAGGATTTAGCCACTGGCAAGTCCAATAACCTGTGGAGCAGAATATGTCTGATGCAATCAATACCGCGAACGCGGAGATTTCAACAGCAAGGAAATCAACAAATAAACACCAAGAGCTCAATTTAGATAAGTCTGTACTCTGGCTAAGTGGTGGCTTTATCGCCCTATTTGTCGCCATTGCCCTCTTCGACGATAAGCTGCTTGCCAAGATCGTTGATGTGGGTTTTAACTGGTCGGTGATGATCTTCGGACCCTATTGGCAGGTGCTTCTTTTACTCACCTTCCTGATTAGTTTAGGTCTTGCGGCAGGCAGAACCGGCCATGTAGTACTCGGGGGCTTAGATAAACCTGAGATGGACGGCTTTCGCTGGTTATCGATAATCCTGTGTACTCTATTGGCCGGTGGTGGGGTATTTTGGGCCGCTGCCGAGCCCATTGCTCACTTTGTCAGCCCTCCACCAGTGTTTGCTAGTACTGATGATGTTAAGCAAATTGCCATTAATGCTTTGTCACAATCTTTCATGCACTGGGGTTTTTTGGCCTGGGCCATACTCGGCAGTCTGACTTCAATCGTACTGATGCACCTGCATTATGATAAAGGCCTGCCCCTTAAGCCACGCACCTTATTGTATCCGGTTCTGGGTGAGCGAGCACTTCATGGCATAACTGGCACCCTGATCGATACCACGAGTATTATCGCCGTCGCGGCTGGGACTATCGGACCGATAGGTTTTCTTGGGCTTCAGGTCAGCTATGCCCTCAACGCTTTATTTGGCTTGCCGGACTCCTATGCTACCCAGCTTGTGATCATCTTATTAGCTATCGGTATGTATACCCTGTCGGCTCTGAGCGGCGTCAATCGCGGTATTCAGTTTTTGAGTCGATGTAACATCATACTGGCCATAGGCTTGATGATTTACATTCTGATATTTGGTGATACTAGCTTCATTATCAACGGCTACTTGCAAGGCGTTGGCTCCATGCTGAACAACTTTTTTCCTATGGCAACTTATCGAGGTGATGAGGCCTGGTTAAGTTGGTGGACCGTGTTCTTTTGGGGCTGGTTTCTGGGGTATGGCCCCATGATGGCTATCTTTATCGCCCGTATCTCTCGTGGCCGAACTATTCGTCAATTGGTGTGCGCCGTCAGTATTATTGCCCCCCTAATCACTTGCTTCTGGTTTACTGTGGTTGGCGGTTCAGGCCTGGCATTCGAGATAAGTAATCCGGGATCTGTTAGCGCCGCCTTCGAAGGCTTTAATTTGCCCGCATCTCTGCTAGCTATCACTCAGCAGCTGCCGTACCCGACGGTTATATCTATTTTGTTCTTGCTGCTCACAGCCATTTTTATCATCACTACAGGTGACTCCATGACCTACACCATCAGTGTCGTGATCAGCGGAAACAGTGAACCCAGCACGGCGATTCGCGCATTTTGGGGGATCATGATGGGCATCTCCGCCTTGATATTAATCTCCATGGGTTCTGGCGGGATCACGGCATTACAGTCGTTTATTGTGATAACCGCAGTACCAGTCTCCCTCATTCTGCTGCCTTCTTTGTGGAATGCGCCAAAACTGGCTATCGAAATGGCCAAGGCCCAAGGTTTATAACAATAATTCGAGCCTGTAAACAGGCTGAAGCTATTAACAAATGAATAAGAAGTGAATAACACTCAAGGATTCAACATGATAAATAATTTAGGCTCAACAAACCTGATGGATAACGGGACATTAAGAGAACCGGACATTGTGATGAACCCGAGTCGTTTGGGCGCCATGCACCAGAGTCGATTGAGCTTCGTACGTAGCTTAGTGCGCCGTATGGCACGACAAAAATGGACCATATCCCAGTCTGAATGGGCCCTTGATGGGCAAGGTTTTGGTCATGTGATATACCGAATCGATACCTTAGAGAATCACTATCACCTGCTGATTTTTTCAGATGAGATAGCCAATGATGAGCGTAACGATCGCGTTATTGCCCAGAAGTGGGATATCACCTTCGCACTCGTCCATGGGGATGTCGACTCTGGCTTATTTTCCAGACTTAAAGACAATGTGCCACTACAAGAAGCGGGTAGAAATTGCAGTCAGGTATTAGTGCTAGCAAGGGCCAACAAGAGTATGCGGGTGTTCGAACATCTGGTGGACTCGCTTTCATCTGGAATGCAGCCCCAGCGGGACATTCTGGCTAGCGTCGGTTATATTTTGCGTACTACGGCGGTATATGGCAACGGTAAATTTGGCATCGCAGATTTTGAGGTTCTCAAACAGAATCTAGATTTCGAGCCGTCTTTCAGTGCTCAGATGTGCGCAGTATATGTGTTGCGACAATTCAGTCTGGACTGGGTACATTATCTGGCTAAGCAGCGCGGCGGCGATCAAGCCGTCGAGTTAATTAAGCCACTGCAAAGATATTTAGGTGTCGGTAATGCCACTGGTCTGGGCATGGTGCCTTACCTGATCAATCACCCAAAGATCATGGACAGGTGGTTATCTCAGCGGGAACATGCCATAGCCGCAACATCATGCCAGCCACTGACACAGGCGAAAAGTACCAGCTTAGTTAAGCTACTAAGGCGAGCCGTTATTCACTTGCAACAAGTGATCACCATAGATACCAATCAGCAGGAGAAAAACAGGCTAAGTGTTCAGGAACTCGATACCTTGATCTCAAGGTTAACCCAAGAGCTGTATCACCAATGGCAGACACTTATCCAAGACACCCAGACTTACAGCTATGAATCTCAAGAAATCGTTATCACTTGCATGCTGGAGCTGTACCCTGATCTAGTCGATAAATATGAATTGACCATGAATGCCGATGAAGCTTTGTGTCTCAGACCTGGTTTGCTTATCGAGGAGATACTGCAAATATTGCAACATCGTTATCTCTGGGCTCTGAATATTGATTTTTCATTAGCTAAAAGTAGTCACTGGTTCTGGTATCGCTCTAAAGATAAAGAGGAGCCCAGAATGGGAGTCAGGGGAGTAGAACCAGGAGATGAGCAAGAGATGAGCCTAGATATAGCCAGACAAATCTCACGCTTACACCAAGCACTAATCAATAAGCCAGTATCGATGCCAGTTAGTGAGTTCTTACTAGAGCAGCCACAATATCGCAGCATCACCCGTCGAGTCTGGGCTATGACTCAATGCCCCCTGGGGGATATACAGGTTAACTTGTTAGATAAACAGACGCTGCCGATGGATCTATTGCGCTGTAAGTTAGCCATGTTCGGTGCTACTAAGTTTGACCCGCGATCGAGTCGCTGGGTAAGAGTAACGCTATTCCAAGGAGCGCCCATGAGTGATGAGTTACACACAGATGAGTGGCTGTTTCCTGTCTTTCCTCAAGAAGGCTTACTTCAAAATCAGCTGCCACAAAACAATGCCATTCCAGGCTCTAGCCTAACAACAAACCCGGACGAGGCTTAGACTATGATTCAGATATCTCATAATGAATTAGTGACACTCTGCACTAAGGCCTTTATCGGCTTACATAAAAACTGTGGCGAAGCCGACGTAATAGCCAACATGGTGGCGGATCTGGAGATGGTAGGCCTAGATGGCATCAAGCACTTCATCAAGGCACTAGACTTTCTGGCAGATGATCTCGACTCACCGGTTAAGGTCGATACTTCATCCGAACAGAGATTAAGCGTAAATCTTAAGGGCAGCAGTATCTTATGTCACCTACCCAGCCTACTGGACTACAGTTTGGAGAAACTCGCCGATCAACAAACCGTCAGCTTACAAATCAGCCATTGCCACAATCGTTGGCTAGCCTTCGGTGAGCTGATAAAACTCGCTCAGAATGGCTTGTCAGTAAAGGCCAGCTGGAATAATGGCCCAGAATCGATACAGCTAGTGTATATACTCGGTGCAGGCCAGAGTTTACCCGAACTTTACTTGACCCAGCAAAAAGCCGATGATCAGCATTCACTATCAATAGAAATCAGTCGGCAGTCCATCACGCATCCGTTAGCAGGTGATATGACACAACACATCACATCATCGATGCAGGCGGAGAGAAAACGAAAGGCATGGAAGCAAGGTATATCGGTGAGCAGGGAAAATTGGGACACCATCAAGTCGGTTGCCAGCACTATTTTAGTCGAATCTAATATCGTGTCTTTAAGGGGCGCCGGAGCGGATCATCAGCTGCTAGTCAGCGAATAAAACACTCAGCTTAGAGGTGAAGTCCCTCTACTCTAAGTATATTGCCCCTTTTGGAGAAGGATTGGCTCGTCTGCTATTGAAGATGAGGAATTAACCTCATCTCACTGAATAATTCATTGCGGAAGTTTTCTGACGATAAGTACTCTTGTAAACGTTTGCTGAACTCATTGACATCCCCCTTTGGACTCTTTAAATCAATCAAAGCTTTGCAGCTCGATAAAATGCTGCAAGCCAAAGGTCAAAGAAACAGAGTCATCAAAATCGATGTCGTTATCAACTTCCATTGACTCCACTAGCATCTCTTCACTGGATAAACGATTAATCACTAAGGTGATACTGGCTAGCAATTTTTCGATCAACACTTGCAGGTTTTCAACATAAAGTGTGTTGTTCACATTGAATGTTTCAATGTTCATGCCTGGCATACATCTCTCCAATTATTACGCTAAAGCTAAATAGTTTTAGCTTTTTTACTTTTAAGAAGACGACCTTGATATCCATAGATGAGTGCCTTATTTAATGACTTAAGCTGAGTCTTAGTCTCTACTGCTTCAACGATCACTTTGAGCCCATTTAAGACAAGTTCAGAGTGAATAAACTCAACAAGCATATCCATCTCATCATCAGTGTTCGGCATGGTAAGTTTTACAAAGTCATACAAATGACTCTTAAGCTCAGAGTCTCTGAAATCTTGATCTCGATAATTAAAATTATTAGCCGATATTAAAATATCATGCTCTTTAAGGAATAAGAGTCCTTGCTGTACCCTAGGACAGCGATTACAGGGGTTTGCGTTCGTTAAGCCTACAACTAGGTTCCCCCCCAGATGATGCAGAAGAATTGAAAGCTCTCTTATCTGGTTAAGCCCATGCACATCACACAAACTCGCCCTTTCGGTATTGACAAAAATCAGTGTATGTTTTTCATTGAAAATTGATCTGTCACTGTCTATAGCTAATTTTTTCACCACGTCGAGTAGTTGATTCAAGGTTCGACCTGTATTAAATTCGTGTAACTGCTGCTGATTAACACCCTGCTCCGGGGTCAAAATCAGGTTCATCTCGGTAGCTATGGCTACTCCATTGCGATTAACAATAGAATCAGAGCTAAATTTCAAATTTAGCTCTGATTGCTGCAAATTAAAACAAGGGTTGTAAACCACTGAATTCAAAATAAAACAATTATCTAGCACAAGGACCTCACTAACCTAAAAATTGGGGGAAATATACTGGCACGGTAAGTTAAATCAGTTTATTTATAAAAATAAGACCGGCAGCAAGGTTCATGTGCCATTCGATTTATTGAATATAATTTGCGACTGATTTATATTGTTCAAAATAAAAGTATTCCCCCTAAGCCAAGTTATTTTTTGTCCTTCACCAAAAGTTCTATTCAAAACATTAATGGCTAGATGAATAAGAAACTCTTCATCACTATCTGACCCCATAGGTTTTAATGTATGGAAGTTTTCGAAATTAAAGTTGATAATGTCTTGTTCGGCATCCCAGATTCCATTTAGATTAACCTCGTTATTTACATTAACAACTTTATCTTTATTTAATTCTTTAACGACTATACTGAATGTAACGGAGTAATGATTATCATTGTAAAATCGTAACCTACCACGAAAAACGCCCTGAAGATCGCTATTAAAGCCAGCCAAATAATCATCTGTATTATTAACATAATGCCTCACATCAAACACCCAATCGCCATCCTTAAAAGCATGGATATTTCTTCCACCTAGATCGGAAAAAAAGTAAGCTGACACTGAGATAACAAGCATAGAAAACAAAAAAACTAATAATTTAAAATGACCTGACATAGGTTATCATCCAGTGGTATACTCTTGTTGATTTTCACCAACAATGAATAGTCAACATTATCAGAAACAACAAATAATATTGTGAAAGAATAGCTTTTCTTAGCTGAAACAATTACACTTTTTAACTCACCAAGGTTTAGATCAACATTGGTTAAAATACATTTCCTGATGAGATTTGAGAGCCCATCGTCAATATTATTGTTTTTAAACTTAAGTATTTTTACCCCATCGATTTTTATCTTACTATAACCTGTCAACCCCTCACCGAAACTTTCACCTTGCTTTACTCCCCCGAAAACATACAAAGAAACAAAGATGGTAAATAGAACAATATAGAGTCCATAAATAATAGATTTTTCGTTTACTCTATTCATAATTGAAGATGATTGTTTTTCAACCTCAACACTCTCAATATTTACACCAGCTGTGAGCCTATAACCCATTTTAGTCACAGTTTTAATAATTTTTTGCTCTTTGACATTGTCACCCAAGAACTTACGTAAAAGGGAAACGGTTTGATTAACACTAGTCTCATCTACGACCAAACCACGCTGGTTCCACACCTCTTCTAATATCTGCTCACGGCTAACAACCTCGCCATTATTGCAGATCAATACAGCTAACAAGCGTGACTCATTCAAACCAAGCTCAACGCTTGTGCCGTCCTTTTGATCAGTTAGCTGATGAGTTTTAACGTTGAACAGGTATCTCTGACCTATTTTGTAGGTAATATTTTTATCACTATTCATTGTAATTTACATCTACACTGGTCCCACAGGACACGAATAATTCGCAACAATCTAATCCACAAACTAATAATGATTGGATCATATATCTCCTTTAACTAGTTTATGTATCTACAGTGTATCCTTACTGTTATAGGTGTAAGTCAAGATGGGGAATGTAAAGCAATATGAGGGGGGAGCTGAGCGGGTATTTCACTATATTCAAGCTAGAATACTAGTTATTAAACGAGTTCAATACTCTTCTGAGCCACTCCGTGGCTGATACTACACAGGAAATTGTTACTAACGATTACCCTTCCAGTCGATGAAATCTATTACAGGCATAGGTTGGCCGTATACATAGCCTTGAATGGCCTTCACTCCACGTCTCTTAAGATAGGTTACTTGATTCAGGCTTTCTACTCCTTCGGCTACAATTTCCAGTTTTAAGCTTTTAGCTAGACCAATGATTGAATCTAATACTGAAGTATCTTTGTTTTCTGCTATGGTATCGATAAATCTTTTATCTAATTTTAATGAGCTAAGTGCCAACTCCTGGAGATAGAGAAAGCAACCATAACCAGTACCAGCATCGTCTAAGCTGGCAGTAATACCGAGTTGGTAAAAATCTTCAAGATATGAACGAGCCCCTAACAGATCGTTAATTTCCAATCGCTCGGTGATCTCAAGCTTGATCTGATTCCCATTGATCACGCCTCGAGCGACATAATCTTGGATAAACTTAAATAGACGTCTCGACTTCAAATGCTCCGGTACTATGTTAATACTTAAATACTTGTCACTACCAGCCCAGCCTAATTTATTAAAATCATTGAAAGCTTTAGATAAAAACTGTTCAGTTATCTCTATGATTAATCCAGATTTCTCTGCATAATCAATAAACTGTAATGGCGATATGACTCGTCCGTTATCCATGACTAATCTGACCAGCAGCTCCGCACCTATCACTTTACCAGTGTCGCTGTTGATTATCGGCTGATAGTAAGGAACAAAGCCATCTATTGCCAAGCCATCTATTATCAGTTCCTCTTCAACTTCGACAAATCGGTTATTTTGAAAATGAATCTGACTCGGCTTAAAAAATCTATCAAACAGTAAACTAAGTCCCCTGTTCCCACTGTAACTTAAAATGTTTTGCATATGGTCTCACTCAAGCTCGAATTATGATTACAATCAGAAAATGTTAAGTGCAATGTTAAAAATAAAAGTACACACAGCCTTGTTCTTATAGATTCTATAAAAGCCACAGGCTTAAATTGTTTCACACGAGTACAAGTGTTCTCGCACGCCCTTAATCTGCTAACTCAATTCCTAGGCAATGGTCACATAAACAGAGCGGGTCCACGAATGGCCAGCTATAAGCAAAACTAAACATATTTTAAACATTAAGGCTCATCCTTGAGCATAACCTTCCCTTCACAGCTCAAGCTGCGGCTTATAGTGAACTAATTAATATTTTTTTTGTGCTTGTAAGCTCAACTACAACAACTCGTTCGAGTGAACGTGATTGTGTGCTATTTGCGCGTGACTCTTTCTCACCGATAGCTTGCTTACTCATGTCAGCAACTTGCAGACCTGAATCCAAAAGGTAATTAGCAACAGCTTCAACGCGTTGCTTAGAAAGCTTCATGTTATAATCTGCCGCACCTTGATTATCAGCCTGACCAATTAACACGATAGAGTCATCGATTGAATTTTTAGACTCTCTGACAATCTTATCCAATTGACGTTTTCCGCTTGAACTAAGCTCAGATGAGTCAAAACCAAATAGAATAGTCACTTCTTCTTTTTCGATTTTAGTCTGATACTTTGGTTCTATTTTTGGCTCAACTTTGGGTTCTACCACGGGCTTAGTTTCAGTTATAGCTAGTGGAGTAGGCTCAGATTCTATACCAAAGCGATAAGTGAGCTGGAGACCTATAGTCTGCGCGTCCATATCAACTGTGTTCCATGCAGTTTCATTCACATCTGAAAATCTACGGTATTTAGCTGAGATAGCTAATGCATCAGTGATGTTATAACCAAGACCAATACCGAAGTATGCAGCAGTATCTGTTGCACTAACGTATTTCCCCTGACCCATTTCATGGGCTAAATGATACTGATAAGCACCAATTTCACCTGTAGCAAACCACTTATCATCTAAAGGAAGCGTACCGACTAAGCCTAAAGTGAATCCATCAACATCAATTGCTTCACTACCATCAGTGTTACCACCCCATAGATGAGTATCGTCATCGGTACCTAGATCTTGCCAGCCAGCCTCAATCGCAAAATATTTGTTTAGCTGATAACCAACCAAGGCATTCCATGCAAGGTCGCTGTCGTCTTGCAGATGACTTGTAGCATCTACAGACTGATAGTTGTTTTGACCGAGACCAGCACCTAGGTACCAAGAATTGTCTACATCTGCAGCGCTAGCACCGAAAGAGAAAGCTGCAATAACGAGTGTACCGATCAAAGTTTTATTAAAATTTTGCATTAAAAATCATACTCCATATATTTTTTATCGTATTTAAATCGTATGCGTTACTCGGTTGTAATAGTTAATAAATGACATTAACGATTAACGACAATCCCAAGTAATCCAGCACCGATTTATGAGCGGTATTGTAGAGTAGATGCCGAACCACAGCAAAAGCGCAACCAATTGATATAAAAGGGCTTTATGTTTATTCATAAAGATTTATAATTTTATATATGACAGTTGAAGTGCGAGGTACGGTAAAAAGGGAGAAACCAAGGGAACGAGGAAGCTAGGAAGCCAGGCCAAGGGGTCATGCAACGAGTAGGCTTGGAGTTTTAGCCGAACACTCTTGGATAAAAACTCTTGTCTTTGCACTACAGAAGAATATCGAAGAGTGACCACCTTCAGAAAGGAGTCTTGCTAACTTTAGGGGTTATGCCTAGGAGAGAGTTAATCTTGAAAGGGAGGGCAAGAGTGAGCGTTTTCTGCACGCATGATAAGTTCAATATTATCGAAAAGTTGAGATATCCACTGAAAGAAAGGAAATTTAATAAAAAGGAAGTCAATTTCGACCGCCGAATACTTATCTCTCAATTTATAATATTCTGGTATCCAAAATTCAACATTGTTAAGTACTTCACATGTCCAAATCTCAATGTCTGAATAAAGTTCAAAATAATCATTGATCATCTTCACTTGTAATAGATCTTGCTCACTAATATTCATGTTACGCACCTAGAATTAGGTTAGGACAAATTAGGCAGATGCTTGAGATTTTAAGTGATGGCATTACTGGAGTAATGACTCTGCTTGCTAATTAACAGGAACTTGTTCTGTAACAAACACGAGGCTAATTATGTGTTACAGATAACCTCAAGCATCTGCCTTTAATATAACAGTGACTTAGTCGGTTAATGTTTCGAGCCTGTTTCAGGCATCTTATTCTACAACAAACATTTATGCTTAGGCTTTAGATAGGGATACTAGTTTTTCTTGATCAAGCCAATCACAAACAATAGTAGAGCAGCTCCTACAGTCGCCGCAACAATAGAACCTAATATTCCTCCCATGGATATACCGAGGAGACCAAATATAAATCCACCAAGTATGCCACCTATCACTCCGAGTATGATATTAACGACTAAGCCGAAGCCCTTACCTTTCATTAGCGTTCCGGCTAACCATCCCGCTACGGCACCTACGACTAAATAGAGAAGTAATCCCTCTATACTCATACATTCTCCTACATTTGTTTGAATTTTAAATTCCAGGTCGATAATTTCAGATCAATAATTTTAGCGAATGCTTAGGGAAGGAACATAACTTCCATTTCATGTTTACATACTAACCCACTGAATGAGCAATAATCTTCCTGTTTAACTATGTATGAAGGACCTAATTTCATTCATAGCCTCCCTAAGCACTCAAACACATTATTCATCAAGTCACTGAAGTTCATGTTTCACAAAGTTTTCAATTTCGCTTCTAAAGCATGCAGATAACTCGATATACCTCACAGATAAAACCTTGTGGATACAATATACCGAAATTCTGAATGCACTATTCCTTCGTAACGACTTTGTTAAAACCTTATTAACGTCATATATCAAAACTCCAATAATCTAACAAACAATAAGAAGGGATTAGATGAACAAACTAAATCGGATAAAGGTCAGTTATTTATCAGGATTGATAGCGCTCAACCTGGGAATATCCGTGAATGTTAATGCCGTAGAAAATTCACAGGCAGAAGCCAATGCTGACATAGAAGTGATTGCTGTTACCGGGATCAGAGGGAGTCTGATCAAGTCCAAAGATATCAAGAAAGAGTCAGACACTGTTGTCGACGCGATCACCTCAGAAGATATCGGTAAGTTCCCCGATCAAAATGTCGCCGAGTCTCTGCAGAGGATCACCGGCGTATCCATCGACAGATCCGGTGGCGAAGGCCAGTCGATCACGGTCAGAGGGCTCGGGCCAGAGTTTAATACCACCTTGATAAACAAGAGAACCATGGCCACAACCAGTGGTGGACGTTCTTTTAGTTTCGATATCTTAGCCTCTGAACTCATCAGCGGCGCCGAAGTATATAAGACTCAGTCGGCTAACCTACAGGAAGGGGCTATCGGTGCAACGGTCAATATCACCACCTTCAAACCCTTAGCCATTCCCGGTTTTCAAGCCACGGGCAGTATTAAGGCCGTGTATGACAAGATGAGCGGCACCACCAGCCCACAATTCTCAGGGCTCATCAGTAATACTTTCGATGATGAGAAGTTCGGTGTACTGTTATCCTTGGCTCATAGCCAAAGAGACAGCCGCTACGATGAAGCCAATACCGCCTATTATGAACGAACAGATCTAACGCTAAACGATGGACGCACGTTCGATGATGTCTATATGCCACAAAATTATGATCAGATAGCGCAAACTGAGTCCCGTGAGCGCACAGGAGGTAATCTGGTATTTCAATACGTGCCTCTGGACAATCTGACCTTCACGCTCGATGCCCTCTATTCAAAGTATGAGGTCGACTACAGGCAAGATATTCTCGCCCATTGGTTCGAAGAGAATAAGCTCACCGATGTCACTTTGGATAACAACCGCACAGTGGTACAACTGTCCATGGGCAATGGCAGTCACAGTGATTTCATGGTGCGTCAATCGCAAACAGAGAACCAATTGACCGCCTTTGGTTTTAATGCGGACTGGGACTTAAATGACACTGTCAGCTTAGCCGCCGATATTTCGTACTCCCAGGCCTCTTCAGATCCATTAGGCGGCATGACAGATACCGTCGCCGCGCGCCCTGGGGATTACAGCTATGACAGAAGCTCTGGTGCCCTACTGCCGACGATGACCTTCAATGCCAACAACTCATCCAATGGCTTAACCGCAGGTTGGGGAGGTAGAGACGGTACAAAAATAGATGATGAAGTTTTAGAGGTTAAATTAGATGGTGAATGGATCGTCGATAACGGTGCATTAGCAACCATTAACTTCGGCGTGCTCTACTCAGACAGAACCTTCGGCAGCACAGACTATAGTACAAAGTCGCCAGTACCTGTCATATGGGGTGATAACAGCTCTCCTATTTATTTAGATCCAAACCTGTTCAGTAATTTCGATGCCGATGGTTTCTTATCCGGTAGCGACGGCGCTTCCGCTCAAAACTGGCTCACATTTAACTCTGAGGCCTGGTTCGACTACGTCACATCCGATAAAGTGATGGCACAGCTCGACGACCCGGCTGCAAGCCGTGCTTTACTGGCCCAATATGGTACACAGATGCATGCTTCACCGACAGCCTATGAAGTCAATGAGACGCTCGACGCTTTATACGCTGATTTCCATTTCGATGGCGACCTCTATGACATGCCATGGAAAGTCGTCGCCGGCTTACGTTACGTAGAAACAACCAGTAAATCTAAGGGAAATCAGATCGCCTTACTGGATCTGGTGCCAGCACCTAATGAGGACGGAGTCGTACGTGTCGTAGAATCTGAAGATTACTTACCGATAGAAGCCAGCAATAATTATGATAACTGGCTACCTAGCTTAAATGCCAATATTGAAGTTATCGAAGATGTTATCGCACGCGTGGCGTATTCCAAAAGCATCACCCGCCCAGAACTCGATGAGATGTCACCCCTGTCTAGCTATAGCGGTGGACATCAGAATAGCTTAAAGGGCGAAGGGGCTAACCCCATGTTAATGCCATTCACCAGTAATAACTTTGATCTGTCTCTGGAATGGTATTATCAGGAAGGAAGCTACGCTTCTGTAGCCGCCTTTAGAAAAGATATTTCCGGCTATTTGGAAACCGAAGAAGTACAGGAAATAGTGAGTGTTCCCAGTGGTGATTACGACTATAAAGTGACGCGCCCAGTAAACCAGAATGATGCTCAGATAACGGGTTACGAGTTTGCCATACAGCACATGTTTACCAGCCTGCCAGAGCCGCTCGATGGATTAGGTGTTATTGCTAACATGACTATAGTCGATAGCGATTCGAGTTCTTCGACCTCAGGAGGTCTACTGCCTTTGGTTGGCCTTGGTGACTCACAGAACTTGATCTTATTCTATGAGAAAGACGCAGCCCAGTTCCGTATCGCCTACAATAATCGCTCGAGATTTATGCAGTCTAAGCCTTTGTCATGGCGCGGTGCTCATTATGTAGAAGATTATGCCCAGGTTGATATCAGCGGTAGCTATGATTTCAACGAAAACTTAACCCTGTTTATAGAAGGGATCAATATTACCAATGAGTTAACCGTGAAGACGGCTGAATACTCGAATCAGGTGTTAGAAGTCACAGAAACCGGCCCTAGATATTCATTAGGCATTAGAGGAGTATTCTAGCGCCTAGTAGGCTATACACTTAGTGAGTGGCTTATTGATCCTGATGACTAAAAAGAGTCAATAAGGAAATGCAACAGGAAGCTTAGGCTTCTGTTGCATTTTCATCTATTTATCTTCCTCCCCCATATTAAGCCCCTTTGATCCTTCTTATGCTTTATACAAGCGCTTATGCATCTCTTATTCAGAACACAGACTTCAAAATCTTCGGCTAAACTCTTTACGACCTAAATCCTCAATAGCTAAACCAGCTGAAACTACGTTAGTTTTTTAAAGAGAAATTCATCGTACAAAGGAATGTACAGAGATGATTGCAGGCGTTTTGACCGGTAGTGTTGATTAGGTAACGATGAAATCTGCTGAATACGCAAGATAAATATTAGAGAACAGCCACGACTCGGAATCTAGTCGCTAGAGATAGGAGGGCTAGCTGTTTAGCTGCTAGTAAATAAAGAGGCTAAGCCTCCTTATTTCATGACGACCTTCTTATTTTTTAACTGTCCAAGCAACTGCTTGAAAAGGATGATAGTCTCTTTTTCCAGCTGATTGATTGTCGCTATGGGATCGTAAAAGTCAGGATGGGTTAAATACCAAAACTCGCCAATCTGGGAAAAAACGTAACGACCAGGCTCGAAACTCAGGACACAGGTATTCACACAATATTGTTCATTGATAAGAAAGCAATATTGGCAATGTTTCATAGTATTATCACTCATAATCATGACTTAACAGAGAAATAATTTCTCTCTCTTCGAGATCTAATGCTGAGCTCAATGCACGCAGCTCCATTCGTACCTCTATATTATGACGAATAGCACGTAGCTTTATATCAGCTTTACCTTTTGGCTTTGGCTTGGTTTTTTCTTTAGCTCCTGATTCGATAGAACCAGCATGCTCTTTACTAAAATTAAGCGGGATTACCCTAGAACTCACACTTGTCATGCATCCGCCTCTGCTGACTCACTGAAAACTTTTGCTTCATCTAAACTCTTAAAATGCTCAAGAATCTTTTTACGCCCCTTAGATTGGATGATCTTGCTCTCACATACCTCGAGCATCCATAACCAACGATTGACACTAGACTGAGTGCACTTATGGTCTATTGGATGAGAGTTAGCAAATAAAAATGGCATAATTGGCTCTTTAATTATTGGAAAATGATAAAAAATGTGTAAAAAAAAGCTCTTAACAATATTGAAAAGAGCGACAGTTTTACAAGCATCTTGAAAAGTCCATAAAGACTCGGACAGATTATCGCCGATAAGCTCAATTACTTTGTTTCATTAAGGTTACACACCTCCCTTTGCCTCATTCCTCTCTTCAGCACAATTCACTTAATCGCTTCACTTGGCATACTTAGAAAAAGCGGTGGAAACCTTCCACTAATACCTACATGGCAATGACCTACCTATATAATTTTCAATGGACTAATATCAATACCGAGAAGGTTTAAAGTTATAGCATAGGAATTCACGTTTTGATTAAAAGTCTCTTTCGCATCACTTTATGCTTGTTAAACAGTTTTATATTAATGGCAGGCTTAAATAGTATGGCTACCAGTGAGTTACAATGAACTTGGTTTAATACAAGAGGAGATGCAAAACTTTAACAAGAGTGATATCGAGTTTTTACGCAGCCACTCATTCGTCCCCTCTTTTCCTCTTGCAACAATTGGGATCAGAAACTACGCCTCTTTTGAACTTGAAGGCGATGGTGTCACTCAAGCCAGCTTCGAACTGGAGCAGCTCTATCTATCTGCAGGCTTACCTATATTAATGGACGAAAAAGACGCAATCGCTATAGATGGATATGTATCTCATAATAATTTTTCCTCGAAAGATGCTAAATACTCATCCTTTCATGTTAACTCTGTGGGAATACCGCTAGCCTGGCTGAGACAAGTAAACCCAAGCTGGCAAGCAGCAGCTTTTGTTATGCCTATGGCCAATAAAAGCTCACTAGATAATTCAAATTGGAGCTGGCAAACTCTCGGCGGCGTATTTGGTCGATATGTTCAAAGCGAAACCTTGTGGTGGGCATTTGGCTTTTACATCGATGTGGGTGGCAGTGAAAACACCTACTTACCCTACGTTGGTGCCTCATGGGAAATCAATGAACATTGGAGCATCAATGCCATGTTACCTTGGCCCTCCATCCTCTATGCCCCTGACGATAATTGGTTATTCACCTTGGGCTCCTCACCCTAAGGAACCTCTTGGGAAGTTGATAACCAATCAGGCGAAGCTAAAATCAATTTTGATGCATGGGATTTTGGTCTGACACTTGAGCGTAGAATAATCAGTAATCTGTGGATATCACTCAACGGCGGTCTGGGAGGGATACGAGGCCTCAGAGTAACAGGAAGTCAAATACACGGCATAGGCACTCAGGTATCATCCAGTGGATACATAGGCTTAAATTTGAATTTTAGACCAACACTTTAAGTCAGCGCTATAGATGCTGACTAATATACTGCCGATTATACCTTCGACGTTTTTTGAAAGCTGTCTTACCTAGTGAATACACGACGACTGTGCCACCAAATCAACCTCCATCCCTTCAAGCATAAGTGATACTCGCTTAAATCCAAGGTAGCTCTTATATAAGAGCACTATTTCCTTAGCCGGATATTTTTTCTTCAGCAGAAAGTAATCCGGTACCCAGAGTTGTATCATTCTCAACTCTTCGAGCGACAAATAACTTAGCTCGATAAAAGGTAAAAAGACTTCATTTACCAGCCTGATTTTTACAAAATCAACATGCTCGATACTCAAGGAACACCTCTATAAGATTAAACTAATCAGGCTAATAATCAGGCTAATAATCAGGCTAATCTTTAGCCGTCAGATTTACATTGTGAACCCACACCATGTGTATCCTTAACGTATCAAGCGAGCAGTCAGGCGCTATCGAGACAAGTGGGAAAACTCCATATGCTCAATTATCGATTTCTTCCAAGTAGCCTCAAGTTCATGGTTCCCAAAAGATAATTACCACATAAATTAATATAATACTTATAAATTCTCGACTTTTATTCCACTTAAGCATTTGTATCTTAAGTGTTTCACGCTGACCTTTTTCCAACGATAAAATTCACATCTATTTACTGTATTCACACCAATTTCTCATCCAAGATAACTCCAGTAGCAAGAACACAATCACTTAAGGAGTAAACATTATGAAAGCAAAATCGATACTAATAGTTGAAGATGACTTGTTTACCTCACGCCTTATTAGCAGCTTCTTTGAGCGTAAAGGTTTCATCACCTATCAAGCCTACGACTCTGGCGCCGCATTCATGTATGCGGCAGATAAAAATCTGGATATGATCATTTTAGATGTAACTCTACCCACAGATTCTGGTGTCTCTATTGTCCAAAAACTCAAGAGCATTAGTCCATGCCCTGTCATTTTTTATTCATCGGTTACCACCGAAGAGATGGAAATTAAAGCGCTAGAGACGGGAGGAGATGACTATATCAATAAGCAGCGTGGTCTGAATGTACTTTATGCTCGAATTAATCGCCTGTTATCCAAAGTTGCTATAGAAAATGAAATCACGAGCACAAGCACAACGGTATCAATCAATAACATCTTACTCAATGCAGAGCTCAGCCAATGTAATATTGCTGGAAAAACAATCGAGCTGCAGAAGAAAGAAAGTAAAGTGCTTAACTTTCTAATGCTACATAAGAACAGTCTAGTCAATAGAGATGAAATCTCATACCTCCTCAATGGATACGCTTATGACGGTTGGAGTAGAAGTATTGATTTAATCATCTGTCGGCTTCGCAAAAAGCTAAAAGCGGCAAACATCCCAGAAGGCGCAATCAAGAGCTTACGTGGCAAAGGCTATAGCCTCATAGAACATGAGTTTATTGCGGCCTAGTGTTTTGTTATTTGAATTTGAAGGAGCACTCCAGTGAGTGCCCCTCATGACTTTACAAGCTACTGTCACATAGTTAATATTATGAGTTACTCATACAGCCCTTTTTTGATAACAAAGAAATTGCTCATATCTATCCGCCATGTATTACCGTCACCATCATCAGGTGTTTTCACTCGACCCGACGTAGCCACTAATTCAAATAGTTTGGTATATGAACCATCCTCATTCTGCTGCACTTCTACGAATATAGGACGACTCTCACTGGTATATGGATCTACATTTGGATCCAAGGGACCTGTACCAGAATCAAGCTCTGTAGGTATACCATTACCATCAACCATAGCACCACCTGAGTTGATTAGCATGTTTCCGTTTATAGGGTCTTTAAAAACGTTACCGACGTATGACGAGTAGAAAATACCACCGAGTTCTTTACCCCACTCAGCCTCTTTTTTAATGGTCATTTTCGATAAGTCGATAGTGTACTCTACGTAACGCCCCCAATTATCAGCGGCTACTAGCTGTAAATCAGGATCGTATGA
Source organism: Shewanella sp. YLB-07 (assembly GCF_009377275.1). Classification (NCBI taxonomy): domain Bacteria; kingdom Pseudomonadati; phylum Pseudomonadota; class Gammaproteobacteria; order Alteromonadales; family Shewanellaceae; genus Shewanella; species Shewanella sp. YLB-07. The sequence goes on from NZ_VOQB01000003.1 coordinate 240,079, forward strand.
ACGATAATTACCATCATCAAACATGGCGACTTTAACAATACCTTTCACACTACTTGGTAGAGGAGTAACTCCATGTTGACCCCAAGTCCAAAACTCTTTATCCGCCTTATCAATATCAGCAGCATCTTCTAGATTATAAAGAGCCTTACCATCTGAATCTACAGGAGTTAACAAGTATTGCTCTAACTCTGCAGACCACTCATGATGAGAGCCCGCTATAAAACTAATAGCCGCATCAGCATTGTCTTGTGGAGTAATACCAACAAAAACATTTTGATTACGTAACGAAGCGATGATAAGGTCCTGAGTAGCATCATTATAGGCTGCATTTAAATGAGCCCAGTCATTACGATTATCACCATCACCATTAATAATGGTAGGCGCACGATTAATATCCAATAGTTTTGAAAAGTCATAATAGTTAACTTCAGTACCAGTAGCTCGGTCTATAATGGAAACACCATCTTCACGAGTTAATTCAGCACCATCATTATAGTCTGACTTCTCAGATGGCAGTAATAGTTGCGAACTATCTCCATCAACGAGAATGGTCGTATGGTGTGCTTCATATTGCATATTAGTTACACTATAAACGCGACCCATGATATCCCACTCGTAGATTGTTTTGTTAGTAGCTGGACTACTAACTGTAACATTATCAACAACGGTTGAACCATTGGATACATAACGACCATCGCCAACTAGGTTAAAATTAAATGATGGGATGACGTCATTGGTTAATGCCCAACGCACATCTCCATTATTATCTAGACCGTAGTGCCCACGACCATAATAGCTCGTCATGTATATGCCATCACTACGCTTGCTGAAGTCTGGATCAGAATGTTTAACATCAAAGATCGGCGTACCAGAAATCACATACTCACCATCAACCATTTCGGCGTCAGTTGGTGGTAACGGCTCTGTTTTCAGATCAAAAGTAAAAGTTTGCGTTGTATCTGCATCTGTCACTCCTACGATAATAGTATTTAATGTATCTGGTTCAAGACCTGAAACTGGTACTAGATTAGCACCATCAACAGTAGTATAAATATAACTTAACGTAATTGGAGCTCCTAAATTTTTAGAAGTTACTGATATTTCGATAGAATTGATTAACCCATCATTCCAAAATCCATAGTATGCGCTTAACGGTGCTGTGCCATATGGATTTAATGTGGTAATTGCTGTTTGACCTGGTTGGTTAATTCGAGCTAACTCACCTAGTAACCCATTATATATTTCAGTATGCGATGTAACAACGGCGTTGTTATCATCTATGCCTTGATCAGGTAAAACACGCGGTTCACCGTTATAAGCTAATGTCACTGTTGTTGATAACGTTGTGACTGTAAATATAGCGGCCATGCTTATTGATTTTAATATACTCATTTATACATCCTTAATGATAAGAATAAACAAAAACAAATTTTATGGACAAACCCCCTTCTCTCAACATACCTAATAGAAATCATTAAATACTTTAATGAAACACATTGTTTTACAGCATTAAACCAGAACCTGAAATAACCAGAGTGTTTCAGCAATGTATCCTTACAGTGTGAAATCACAGTACAAAACAATGCAGCCGATAACATCTACTACTTTAAAGAAACAATGGAGAGTAACTAAAAGGTTAAAAAGTGTTTCATTTAACAAGAATAAGTTATTAGCAACAACAAGGCAGTAGTATTTATGAGGTCTAATTTAATTATAAAAACATTATTTTTATATTTACTTTTCGTAACAAACTCTCAAGCCGTTGAGCTTAAATATACATTCGGCTCTATAAAAACGGGTTATGCCAACTGGGATATTGGCGCTGTAGATACGGACCGTGGTGACTTATGGAAACTAGTTGGTGATTTCGGTGCAGTGTTTGATAAAGGAGAGTTATATTCATTCTATGAATATAACAAGTTCGATCATGACGTAGACAACCGAAATGTATCATTTATGGCGAGTGGTCATTATCGTTTAAATGATTCTGATTTCACCATATTTGGCAAAGCATACGCCAATTTAGACAATAAATGGGGAGATGAACTAAATACCATGATAGGAATGGGGTATTTAGGCTTTCAAAGCAAACAATTCTTCTTCAAACCTTTCATTAGCATACATGAATTATCATCTGATTATCAATCGACGGTAACCGGAAGTTCAGCGAATGGTTTCAATGGTTATGTACTTGGTTGGACCTCTGCATTCTTCTTTAAAGTATCGGAATACAACTTCACCCTTTCGAATTGGAATGAATTTGAAATAGACCGCAATGAAGCTTATTCGGAACAACAGTACGGAAATATTGGAATCAATGGTGGCTTAACCCTTAACTGGAAAATGAATAAGTCGATGAGCCTAGGACTTACCTATCGTTACTTCCAAAACAAGCTCAGTTATGAAGGTTACGGCGACCAAATGATTTTCCTATTTGGCTATCACTTCTAAACTCGATAAAAAAGAGAGAAAAATGAAATTTAAAAAATCATTAATTACAACTTTAATCGGTATGTCACTACTTGGGGGAAATATAGCCCTTGCTGAGGAGCAGACAAACGAAGATCAACCCAACTTAGTTATCTTTTATGTAGATGATTTAGGCTATGGTGACTTAGGCAGTTATGGGCACCCAATATTAAAAACGCCAAATATCGATAAATTAGCTGAAGCAGGGATTAAATATACTCAATATTACTCACCGGCTCCTCTGTGCTCGCCTTCCAGGGCGGGCATGCTCACAGGCCGAACCCCATACAGAACAGGAATTCGATCTTGGATCCCCCATGGCAAAAACATACACCTTGGTGAAAATGAAATCACTATCGCAAATATATTGCAAGATAAGGGGTACGACACTGCGATCATGGGAAAGGTGCACCTCAATGGTGGCATAGAAATGAAAGATCACCCTCAAGTCGATGATATGGGCTTTGAGTATAGTTTTATCATTCCTGGTGCCTTCGCCGATAATCAAAAAGTAAAAAATGCTAAGCCCCAAAATGGTTTCAGAAACGGTAAATTGTATCCCGATAACTTTTGGCGTAATGGTAAAGCTGTAGGTGCAACATCTAAGTTCAGTGCCGAACTTGTCACCGATGAGGTAGTTAATTACTTGGATGAACAGAATGGGGAACAGCCCTTCTTCCTGTACATTCCCTATTCTGAAGTACATACCCCAATAGCCTCTCCGGACAGAATTTTGAATATGTATTCAGACTATCGTTCTGATTTTGCACAGAAGAATCCAGACGCTTTCTATTTTGATTGGAAAAATCTCCCCTATCGAGGACAAGGTGAATATTATGCCAATGTCACTTTTATGGATGAGCAGTTAGGCAGGGTTGTCGATAAAATTAAGCAGATGGGTGAGGAAGATAACACCATCATTATTTTTACCAGTGATAATGGCCCAGTAACCCGAGAGGCTAGAAAGCCTTGGGAACTCAATATGGCTGGAGAGACAGGAGGATTCCGCGGCCGAAAAGATAACCTGCTTGAGGGTGGGATACGTGTACCTGCTATATTCAAATACAAATCCATAAAGTCTGGTCAGGTGTCCGATGAGCCAGTATATGGATTAGATATTCTACCTACACTTGCTCAATTAATGCATTTTGATCTTCCCTCTGATAGAACACTCGATGGCCAGTCTATTGTCCCTACATTCTCAGGTAAAACGATAGAAAGAACGAAGCCAATGATTTGGACTATTGACATGCCTTTTCAAGATGATGCAGTTAATGAATGGGCTATACGCGTCGGCGATTGGAAATTGATCTTAGACCGAGACGAGCAACCAAAATATTTATTTAACCTAAAAGTTGATAAATACGAAGTGTGGAACCAAATCGGTAAACAAGATGAAATACAGAAATCATTGATGGAAAAGTTCAAGCTATATAAGAAAGATATCGAAACAGACTCCATAATGAAAAAAAGACAAGGTTAAAAATAAAAACACCTCCTAATTATTTAGGCGGTGTTTTTATTTGAGATATTAATATGAATGATTTCCTGCCAATAAGTTGTCATGTAATGGCAAAACCATCAGGATCAATCTGCAACCTGGATTGTACCTATTGTTTTTATTTGGAAAAAGAACATCTATACCCAAATAGAAAGCTGAATTGGAAGATGAACTTAGCCACTGTTGAAGCGTTCATTAAGCAGCAGATCGACGCTCAACATGGAGCAGAGGTTGTGATCGCTTGGCAAGGCGGTGAGCCCACGCTACTAGGATTAGACTTTTTTAAAGCGGCGATGCTGTTTGTAGATAAACATGCCAGAGAAAAGACTGTAAGCCATACCATGCAAACTAACGGAATACTCTTAGACAATGCCTGGTGTTCATTCTTCAAAAAAAATGACTTTCTGATCGGAATATCTATAGATGGGCCCGAAGAGATGCATGATAAATACCGTCTCACTCGTTCAGGAAAACCGACTCATGCAAGAGTGCTAGAAGCCATATTATTATTGCAAGAACACCAAGTTGAATTTAACACCTTAACGGTTGTGAGTGATTTCAACGTTAAATCCCCATTGAAGCTTTACCATTACTTAAAATCGATTGGCAGCAATAATATTCAATTTATCCCCCTGGTCGAACGCATATCAAATCAAGCAGATGAAAATGGTTTGTACCTTATCAGCCCCCAGTCTAACCTAGCATCGACAGTGACGTCTTGGTCTGTCAAACCACAGGAGTTTGGCAAATTTCTCGCGGAGATATTCACCGAATGGATCAAGCATGATATCGGTACTGTCTATATACAAACTTTTGAACAAGCGTTCGCTGCATGGGCAAAAATGCCTGCTATCATTTGTGTTTTTGCACCGCGCTGTGGAAGTAATTTTGCGTTAGAAGCAAATGGCGATCTCTACGCTTGCGATCACTATGTCTACCCTGAATACAAATTAGGTAATATTCATGAGACTAGCATTAAAGCAATGAATGAATCTTCCTCTAACCTTGCATTTGGCAAGAGTAAATCCTCATCACTGACTAAAAAATGCCAGCAATGTGAATTTAAATTTGCCTGCTATGGAGGTTGTCCTAAGCATAGATTTACCATCAATGAAAATGGCGAGCCTGGCCATAATTATCTATGCGGTGCATACGAAATGTTCTTCAAATCCAGTAACAAAAACCTGAAGCTAATGTCGAACCTATGGGAAAGAGGCCACTCACCTATGTTAATAAAAGAAATACTAAAATAGTAGAGTCCTAAACAGGGAAAATAGAGCTGAATAAACGATTCATCAAGCTAAGATGATCAAAGATTAACTTTTATAGCTCGCGCATAAACTTTATTTTGGTCAAACATATAACTTCGACCTTTGAAGGCCCAATCATGAAGGCTAAAAAATGAAACAAGTCCTGATCCCGATATTTATTGCACTTGCAGTAAGTGGCTGTGACGCCAATAAATTAGATTTAAGTAACCTCAATCCAGAACAGCAGGAACAATTAGGGCAAATAGCCAGCGACTACCTAGTCCAGCACCCTGAGTTTCTACTAAAAGCCTCTGAGAAGCTAAACCAACAAAAACAAGCAGCAATAGATAAACAGTCTGTTGAAGCCGCTAAAGTGATGGCGAAACAATTGACTCAAGATGTTAAAACCCCCTTTATTGGTCCTAAAGATGCACAAGTCAGTGTGATTGAATTCTTTGATTATCAATGTGTATTTTGCTCAAAGATTGCCCCCGAAGTGAAACAACTTGTTGAAGACAATGCCGATGTGAAATTTGTTTTTAAAGAAACCCCTATATTTTCCAGGCGCTGGGAGTCATCGGGGTATGCTGCACAAATGGGGCAATGGATCTTTGAGCAAAAAGGAAGTAAAGCCTACGCCATCTTCCATGACAATCTTTTTGCTACCGGAAAAAATGAAGGCAAGTTAACCCAGAAGGATATTAACACTCAAGCTGAAAAGGCTGGGGTGGTGGTTGCTGACTTTAGGCTAAACGAGCAAGGCACTGACAGTATCAAGGCTAACTTCCAACTGTTTTCGCGCCTTGGCTTTCAAGGAACGCCAGCCCTGATTGTGATGCCATCGGTCAATCCAACGATAGAAAATATCAAGATCATCAAAGGCTTTGACCCTGAAGGGCTAAAAGCGGCCATTGAAGAGGTAAAAAACAAGATTTCTTAATCCTTGCTAAGCCTGCTAGTGGTCACTAGCAGGCTATAATTCTTTGTATATGTATTCACTCAAAGCATAAAAATCACCATTGAAGTCTGGCTGGTAAGTAACATCCTATTTATACACTTTTGGGTATCCAGCCCAATATTCCCCACACCGATAAACACCAGTAATCATGTACCAACTTATTTCCTATTGTGCTGTTATCATAGATTTATTTAGACACTGCCGACGTCAATCCTTCTCAAATAAACACATCATTAGCTCTTTAAAAATACAGAAAAACATTCACTTCCTCTAATAAATAAAAACTGTTACCTTTAAATAATTAACACCTGAAAAACAACAAACTAACAAGATGAATTTTACAGGTTGTTTTTCGTTCTTATATAGACAGTTAACCTGATACAAGATGTCGATAGTAAAATTAAATTTATCGTTCAAAAAACAACATGGAATCAATGACGTTAGGTAAGCGACGTCGAGTAGATGACAGGGAACCTCATGAGTATTCAAACACACTCCAAGCACATCAATAGGCAACAACTCGGTCATATCATGCTATTCACTTCAATAGCTTGTTCTTCCTTAGCTCACGCCGAAGAGGGTGGCAGCGGCCACTATATGCCAGGGTCGATGGCCTCTTCTATTGATGGAGTACCGGCAACCGAGACGGTTATTGCTCGTATCAACTACCTCACCTATTCTGGCAGCTTCGATAAAGATGTTGTAGTGCCTATTGCAGGGCTTGCCGCTACCGAAGTGGACGTAGAGTCTCAGGCTCTTGGCCTTACCTTACTCTGGCGCCCACCGGTGGAGTTTGCCAAAGGTTGGAGCTACGCCATGAGTACCACCATCCCCTATGTAACCATAGATGTGACTGCCAGTGTCAGTGACGTAAGCAAGAGCATTGGCGCTAGAAAGTCTAGTAGCGTCTCCGGCATTGGCGATATCATACTGATGCCACTCATGCTCAACTACACCATAACCCCAGAGCTAAACACTAACTTTCGCATCAGCGCCTACGCACCTACAGGGAATTACGAAGTCGGCAGGCTGGCCAATACAGGTAAAAACTTCTGGAGTTTTGAGCCCACGGCATCACTGATTTATTTAAGCCCGAAGACAGGCAGAGAATTTTCTACTTACGGCGGTATCACTTTTAACCAGACCAACAGCGCCACAGATTATAAGTCTGGCAATCAGGCACATATCGAGTCCACCTTCATTCAACATTTGCCCATGTTTGGCGGTGTGGCAGGATTCGGCGCAACTGCCTTTTGGTATCAACAGATCTCAGGTGATAGTGGTAGCGGGGCTAAGTATGGTGACTTTAAGGCCCGTAGCATAGGTGGTGGCCCGACTCTTTTCTATTCGGCAAAAACGGGCAATACCGATATTGTCGCCGAACTCAAATGGCTACACGAGTTCGACACCAACAGACGCGCCAAGGGCGATACCATTTTCTTCAAGATCTTAGCTAAGTTCTGATTAAGATTAAGTTGGTTTAGCCTCACTTAACCCATTTTGTTAAGCCGAATAAGCTAGATAATGGGCAGGAATTGTGAATATGGATATTAAGAAATATGCGGGTAAGGCCATATCCGCCCTTTGTACTCTGATGGTGCTTGCACAGGCACCAGCTCAGGCCGAGCAATCCTTAGAGCAGGCGGCAGACGATCCCACCGCCAGCTTGATGTCGCTGCAGCTATCCGACTGGTATACACAGAGTTACCATAATATAGATAATGAAAGCGCCAACAACTTTGTGCTGCGCTCTGCCATGCCTTTTAAAATAGGCGAACAATCCCACATCATGCGCATTACCGCCCCTATCATCACCTCAAGTCCATTTCAAGACTCTGGCTTGTCGGACATCACCTTGTTCGATCTGGCCACTTTCGATAAAGACTGGGGACGCTGGGCGGTAGGTGCCGTCGCCCTACTGCCTACTGGCGGAGAGCATAGAGGTGCAGAAAAATGGGGCATCGGCCCGGCCATAGGTTTTGTGGTTCACGAGAGTCATCTCTTATGGGGACTATTCAATCAAAATATCTTCACTATCGCAGGAGAAGATAACCGCGAAGATATTAACGTCAGTATCCTGCAACCTCTGCTCAGCCTGTCTATAGGTAAAGGCTGGTCTATGGGGGTATCCGAGATGACAGCCACTTATGACTGGGAACAAGGCGAGTGGAGCAACTTACCACTGGGATTCAAAGTCGCCAAGCTGCATAAGTTCGGCAAGCTGCCGGTGCAGTTTAGTGCTCAATACGAGTATAATTTTGCCGACAGTGCCTTGAGCACCCCTGAGGCTACTGTCCGCTTGACGGCCAAACTGATATTTCCATCAATCTTGTAATTGTCGCTTCGCCGACAGTGATTTGCCAAAAAATGGAGCAGTCTTGAACGATTTATTAAATAAGACTTGAACCTATAAGTGCAAAGTTTGAACCATTTAAAAGTAACACCAGTTAACGGAATACATAATTAACAGGGAGAGATACATGAAGATGCAAGCTAGAATATTGCTGCCCATGATGGCGCTAACCTGCTTCTCGATACCGACTATGGTGTCGGCAGAAGCCGTATCGGCACTGAGCGACGCCAAGAAATTTAAGCAAAACATGGAGGCCGCAGTACCTCGCCCCGAGCAGCAGAAACAAGCCGACGAGAAACTTGCCGCCCTGAAGCTGAAAACCGGCAAGCGACCCAATGTATTAATCCTAATGGTGGATGATTTAGGCTATGGCGATGTCGGCGCCTTCGGTGGCGGAGTGGCCATAGGCGCCGCGACACCCAATATCGATGCGCTGGCTCAAGGAGGACTCAAGCTCACCTCCACCTATTCGCAAACCACTTGTACCCCGACACGCTCGGCGATGATCACCGGACGACTCCCGGTCAGAACTGGCCTCTATCGCCCTATTTTAGCTGGAGATAAGCTCACCGCTAACCCTTGGGACGATGAAGTCACCTCGGCCAAGCTGATGAGTGATGCAGGTTATGAAACCATATTGACCGGTAAATGGCATGTGGGGGAAGCTGTGGGCATGCGCCCGCAAGATGTAGGTTTCGATGAGTTCTATGGCTATTACCGGGCCCAGAAGGAATACGTTCAGGCCTACGACAAACGTCGCTACCCGGATCTGGTGCTGGATAAAGCGAAATTTGCTAAGTATCAATCCATTGAGCAGAGTCAGGGCCTGGTCCATGGCTTCAAGAATGGAAAAACCGAAGATCTGACTCCCATCAGGAGCATAGACGATATGGCCAACGCCGACCGTCTGCTCAAGGAGTTCACCGTCAATAAGATTAAAGCCCTGGCGAAGGGAGATAAACCTTTCTATCTGCAGCACTCCTTTATGAAGACCCACGCGGACAATCATCCCCCTAAGGCGTTCGAAGGTGCCAGCGCCAGCAAGTATGCCTTCAAGGATGCCGTGGTGGAGGTCGATGCCTATGTGGGTGAAATCGTCGAGGCCCTGCGTGAATCGGGTCAACTTGAGAACACCTTAATCTTCTTCACCTCGGATAATGGACCACAGAGCGATAGCTGGCCCGATGCGGGTTACACTCCGTTTCGCGGCGGCAAGGGCACGGGGTGGGAAGGCGCGGTGCGTATTCCCGGCATTGCCTACTGGAAGGACATGATCACACCCGGCCAAGTCAGCGATGGCCTGTTCGACCTGATGGATATCTTCAACACTTCGGTCGCCCTGGCCGGTGTTTCGGATAAAATCCCCAGCGACAAATATATCGATGGCATAGATCAGACCGCATTCTTATTAGCCAATAACGGTAAATCAATGCGTGACAAGGTGTTTATCTGGAGCCAGAAAGACTTTCTCGCCATGCGCATGAACGAGTACAAGATCCACTTCAAGGTGATCACCACAGACTCCCAGTTCCTCAATATCGATATGGCGACCATCAAGGATATCGGTCTCGCTCCCTGGTTATTTAACCTGTATATCGACCCCAAGGAGCAATACCCAGTAGGACACAGACGCAATGCCTGGCTGGGCTCCATGGGCGCCGAGTCTAAGGCTCACGCCGCAACCTTTAAGAAGTACCCACCGAAGGACGTTGGCTTATAACTTGATGGCTTTTAACTCGTGAAACGATAATTTGAGGATCGAATATGAAATACCTAACACTTATCTTAATATCACTTTCTTTGCTACTCACTGGCTGCGCCAGCACTGAAGAGTCGCAAACTAAGGCAGCTCAATATGTGTTCCCGGATCTCGAAGAGGTTAACTCCATAGATAACTTCAGGATGGATGGCTGGAGCAGCGTGGATAACCGCTCTGTGATTGTCGACAATAGGCCCAGAGAGTCATATCTACTTATCTTAGATGGACCCAATAATGATTTAAAGTTTGCCCAGGCACTCTTGATCACTTCAACTATGGGTAAGGTCGAGGCTGGATTCGATTCAGTGTCTACCGCAGCTGAGCCTAGAATCAAGTTTCGCATCAAGCATATCTACCGCCTGAAAGATAAAGCCCAGAAAGAAGAGATAAAACTGCGGATCAGTAACTTTAAACATTAATTTCTATTTGTCTAAAAACTAAAGGAATAGCCAGATGAACAAGTCTATTTTAATGCCGACACTCTTGGGCATGACTATCGCCGCGACCTTGAGTGCCTGCTCGCCTCAGAAGAGTGAAGAAACACAGAGCGCCGCCGCGCAATCAACCCAGACCGTTAGCACTACGGCTGTTAATCAAGAGTCCAAACAAGAGACAAGCGGCGCAGATCAGTCTGTGGCCGTCAATCCCACTAAGGATGTGTATTTCGGTGAGACCCATATGCACACAGCTTTCTCACTGGATGCCTATCTCGGTGGCACACGCTTAACCCATGAAGACGCCTACCGCTATGCTCAGGGCGAAACTGTTAACCTGATGGGCCGAGACCTTAAACGTCATCGCCCGCTGGACTTCATCGCAGTGACCGATCACGCCGAATATATCGGTGAAATGTATACTAACCTGACTGAGGGCGCCGAAGGCCACGATCAAGAGCTACTCAAAGAGCTACGCGGCATGACAGATATCAAGGACCGTGAAGCCTGGTTTATGAAATATGTGATCTCCAGTAACCGCGGTGCGAACCCCGCTCACCCGCCATTCTTCACCGGTCCAGAATCGGTAAAGAGTGCCTGGAAAATCATGCAGGAGACGGCGGACAGATATAACAAACCCGGTAAATTTACCGCCCTTAAAGCCTTCGAGTGGAGCGGCGCGCCTCAAGGAGGCAACCTGCACAGAAACGTGATATTCCGTGGTGCTCAGGTACCCGACGCTCCCATCAGCTATATCGATACTAACCGCGAAGATGGATTATGGCAGTGGATGGCCCAGCAAGAAGCCAAGGGCATGCAGCTGCTGGCCATTCCTCATAACTCAAACGCCAGTAAGGGCATGATGTTCCCCAGTGTCGATGCCGAGGGCAAACCTATCGATCTCGAATATGCCCAGACCCGCCAGCACTTCGAACCTTTGATGGAGATGATGCAGGTTAAAGGTAACTCAGAGGTTCACAGACAGTTCTGGCCAGAGGATGAATTTGCCGACTTTGAGAATGCCGATTCGATTCAGAAATCCAGTGGCCGAACCTTTCATAAGAAGGACTTCGTCCGCGAAGGCTTAAAAATGGGACTCGCCTATGAACAATCTCTCGGTGTTAACCCGTTTAAATACGGCACCATAGGCGGCACTGATAACCATAATGGTCTGCCCTCCGCCGTGGCTGAAGACAGCTTTATCGGTGCCCATGGCGCCGATGATGGCAGCGTAGAATCGCGCCGAACTGGCGCAGTGGTCGGTTGGATCGATGGCAAAGATCTCAGTATAGGCACCTTAGCTGGCGTCTGGGCTACCCAAAATACCCGCAGCGGCTTATGGGATGCCATGAAGAGTCGTGAAACATATTCCACTACTGGGCCACGCATCAAGGTACGTTTCTTCGGCGGCGTAGAACTTCCAGCAAAACCTAAGAATGGTCAAGAGCTGGTCCAGCAAGGCTATGATTTAGGCGTCCCTATGGGCAGTGACTTGCCTTCGATTGGCGCAGCCCCGACCTTTACCGTCCATGCGATGAAAGATCCCGACGGCGCGAACCTTGACCGAGTGCAGATAATTAAAGGTTGGGTCGATGTTAAGGGGAAAACCCATGAGAAAATTATCGATGTGGTCTGGTCCGATAAACGTAAAAAGGGTGAAGATGGCAAGCTTGCGCCAGTTGGCAATACCGTCGATCTGACAACAGCCAAGTACACCAATACCATAGGAGCCACGGCCCTTATCGGCAGTTGGACCGACACTGAGTTTGACCCAGAGCAGCATGCTTTTTATTACACTCGGGTCTTAGAAATACCAACGCCACGTTGGACCACCTATGATGCGGTGAGAAGTAAGCAGCCTCTGCTAGACGACGTGCAAGCCAGCATTCAGGAACGCGCCTGGACATCGCCCATCTGGTACAAGCCAGCGGGATAAGTTAACCCTCTAGCAGTTGAATATGGGCCTGACGCTGGTTAAATTAGCTTAGGCGCTAGGCCCATAAACCATTTCATGTTAAATCTTGCCCCGACACTAGGTTTTAAAGGTGTACTATGCCACTCGTATTTAGACAATTTATTCGCGACCCCTTCGCTCATTTCATCTTGATTGGCGCCGCACTATTCGGCCTCTACGCCTTAGTTAATGATGAGGAGCTAGCGCCCAACCGCATCATCATCTCAGAAGCGGATATACAACGCACCGCCAACCAATGGCAGCAAAAATGGCATCGCCCCCCTTCCGAGTCTGAGTTACTCAAGGTCATTGAGCGACAAATTCGCGAGGAGATCTATTACCGTGAGGCACTGGCCTTAGGTCTCGGCCAGGAAGACCCTATCATACGCAGGCGTTTGGCCGAGAAGATGGAGTTTATCGCCAACGATCTTCTGGTGCCCTCGGATCCATCGGATGAAGAGCTCGCCGCTTATCTCGCCGCGAACCCGGACAAGTTTGTATCTCCAGTTCGCCTGAGCTTCTCCCACATTTTTTACAGTGCAGATAATGTAAACAGTGCGAGTCAATCAAACCAAGAGACGCTACTCACCCACCTCAATCAGTCAGCTGAGCCAAAAGCATACTCAGGATTAGGCGACAGTTTCAATGGCAAGCAGCACTATGAGCAGATTGCAGATTATCAAATAGCCAGAATCTTCGGTCGTCGCTTCGAGGAGCAGCTTATCGCCTTGCCTGTTGGCCAATGGCTGGGCCCCATAGAGTCAGGCTATGGCCAACACTTAGTCAGAATCGATGACCGTATCGATGCCAAGCTTCCCCCACTAACGGACATTCACGACAAGGTCTTACCCTATTGGCTAGCCCAGCAGCAGGAAAGAAGTAATGACTCACTCTATGCCAAGCTAAAAGAAAATTACCAGATAGTGATTATGATGAAACCGTCTCAAATACTTGAGGCAAGTCTCACCAGCGAGTCTCAAGGTTTAGATGGATCACCAGAGACGGTGCAATAGGAATGAGTATGAAGAATATTAACTTATTGATCCTATTGCTTAGAGCGAGTCGATTAAATAGATTAAGTCACTGGACCAAGCCGTGCTTGATGACTCTGCTTTTAGTATTTCCTCTGCTCATGCAACACTCATTAGTTCGCGCCGACGAGATAAGGCCTGCCTACCTGGAGTTGACCGAGCTGGATAATACCTCCTTCAAGATCACCTGGAAGCTGCCCAGAAAAGAGACGCAAGTGCTTAAGCTAAGCCCTGAATTTCCTAATAATTGTACTAAGCTAGCGCCCATACACAGGGTTCAAACGCCGTCGGCCGACATCAGACACTGGTCGATACAATGCAGTGGTGGCCTCGCGGGTCAAACCGTCTCGGTTGCCGAACTGGCCAACACCACCACAGATATCCTAATCCGGGTACAACACTTAAATGGCTCGACCCAGATGGCCAGACTGACTCCGACTAAAACCAGCTTCGTCATAGAATCTGCCCTGGAATCATCAGATACTGAGGTCATCAAGGTCTATACCTTACTCGGCATCGAGCATATTCTGCTTGGCTTCGATCACTTGTTGTTCGTATTCGCCCTGTTGCTTATCATCAAAGACAGGCGCAGGCTGATAGGCGCGATCACCGCCTTCACCTTGGCCCACAGCATCACTTTAGCATTAGCCTCATTAGGCATAGCCAGCATCGCCTTACCGCCGGTCGAAGCCGTTATTGCATTGAGTATCTTGTTTTTAGCCGTGGAGATCATTCATGGTCTGAAGGGAAAAATAGGCATAGCCGAGCGTGCTCCCTGGATGGTGGCATTTATCTTCGGCTTGCTACATGGTTTTGGCTTCGCCGGCGCATTGGCAGAAATAGGCCTGCCGCAAAATGCCATCCCCCTCGCCCTGCTGTTTTTCAATGTCGGGGTCGAATTGGGACAATTGGCCTTCGTAGCAGCGGTACTGATTGCCGGCAGGATATGCCTTGTGTGGGTAAACAAGGGATGGGTTAGCGCTCACTCTCGCTCCCAAGCCTTGACCTTGATGGCCTATAGCATCGGCGGCCTGTCAGCTTTCTGGGTCATAGAGAGAACGGTCAGCTTCTGGGCCTAATGCTTAGTTTTCAGTGACGCCTATTCGCTAACTTGGTCGTATTGATTGCCTGAGTTTGTCGTCTATTTTTGTCACCTTTTATTGTAAATAAAGGGCTCAATATGAGCCCTTTATTCATCTCCAAGCATCAAGCACAGCTTGTACCTGAGGCTGGGCGCCATGCTTGCTTATCCAGTCGCTCAGATATGCCTTAGCATCTTGCCGCTTATTGAGTTTATCTAAACCTAACGCGTAGGTACTGGCATAGCGCCCATTAGTGGGGTCCAGTTCACAGGCTGTTAATAACCCATTCAGCGCCGCGGCATAATTCCCATCACGCACATACCAGAGCCCCATAGCGTAGTTGGTTGCCGCCGAGTCGGGTAGCCATGTTAATGTCTGCTTTAACATGGCCAGGCTCTGTTGCTCCTGGCCAAGCAGACGATACAGATCGGCAAGATTAAGCCTGGCGCTCTCTAGCCTGGGCGATATCTTAAGTGCTTGTCGATATGCCTGCTCGGCAAGCACATAATCTTGTCGCTCAAAATAGAACAAGCCGAGTAATACCTGACTCTCAGGAGCACTGGCATTAAATTTCGCCGACTCGATAAACTCATCAAACATGGCTAACAGGACTTTAGCCTTGGCCTTAGGCAGTTGCTCTAGTGGCAGACTCGCCAGTTGACGGGCTATCTCTACCCGCACCGACTTACTGCTTTGTTCGAGATGATTTAATAACAACCGAGCTTTAAGACCGATAGGCAGGGCGTCCATAGAGCGCACCGCTCCTAAACGCACCAAGGGATCTGAGTCCAGTAACAGAGATTGGGTAGCTTGCAAGCTTTGGGAGTTATGAAACTGACCATGGCGCAGTATCGCGCTTCCCCTCACTATCCCTGTTTGCCCTGAATCTAAGGCTATTTTTAACAGCTCAGTAGAGGCATTGATGTCTCCACTGTCTGCATCGAAAAATGCCTCGGCAAAATCATGTACACTCGGCTGCTTACCTCTGGCCTTATTCCAGTTATCAATGGTTTGTTGAGCCCACGAATTAGACTTGTCATCGTGGCACTGATTGCAGGCATTAGGCGCGCCGATCCGCTCAGCCAATGCAGGACGGGGGAGCCTAAAACTGTGATCTTGCCTGCCATCGACGCCCATATAGGTAGTAGTCGGCATATGACAATTGACACATTTCGCCCCCTCACCTTCATGGTGATGGTGCTCAACTTGATCGAATACACTGGGATTATGGCACTGAGTGCAGAGTGCATTACCTTGAATGTTCAGGCTTAGACTATGGGGATTATGACAATTGCTACAGGTCACCCCAGCGGCTTGCATCTTACTCTGCAAAAAAGAGCCCCAGACGAAGACCTCTTCGCGCATCTGGCCATCGGCGTAATAAAGTGGGCTTTCTAATAGAGAGAGCAAGTGGTCATCATTATAATCATGGCCGGGGGTAGACGCTTGCAGCGGTGTGCGTCTCGAGTGACAAGCGGCGCAGGTCTCTTTCTGCCTTTGAGCGACAGGGCCACTACTGGAAAAGGTCTGATACGTATCACTGTTAGCCGATTTAGCATCTGGTATATGCCCCCATTTAGCGTGATTATTAATCGACTGTGGAAAGCCTTTATTCGGCCCTGTCTTTGGTTTCTCCTGGGAGTTCGCCGCCCATTGCAGGTGTTGCTCTCCAGCGCCATGACAGGCTTCACAGCCGACATTAATCTCAAACCATTGTGTATTGAAGCTGTTATTTTCAGGTTCATAATTAACCTCTAGCCCGGTAGAGTGACAGCTAGCGCAGCGACTGTTCCAGTTGAACATGCTGCCAGTCCAGTGCAAAGGATCAGTATGATCTATGGCTGCGCCCTGCATCTTAGTCTCATCCATACCGTGAAGCTGCTCCGGGTACAGATGATACCAACGCTGGCCGCCCTCCTCCTTGCTACGCGTGTCCCAGATTATGCTCAACACTTGCTTAGCCCCGTTCGGGAAATCGATCAGATATTGCTGTAAAGGATAAACACCGAAGGTATAGCCGATATGAAACTCTTGTAACTTACCCTCGGCATTGTCAGTAGTGACATAAAACTTACCATCACGACGGTAAAAGCGTGAGGTCACGCCATTATAGGTAAATTGGCTGTTGTCAAAATCACCTAACACACTGATTTGTGTGGCAACAGACATAGCGGAAAAGTGATGACTGGTCTGCCACTCTCGATATTGCTCGCGATGACAAGTCTGACAACTAGCACTACCCACTAGGCTTGGCGAGCCATCCTCAGCCATCACGAACGGACATACGAATGTAGACAGTAGCAAGAGTCCAAGTAAAGCGATGCGCATATGTAATACCAATATCAAAATAAGCCAAATATTCAACTGCTTATTTTATAACACAGTCAGGGCTGAGAACGTATTTTAGGCCCATAAAAAAGCCGCCATTATCTCGCAATAACGGCGGCTTAATATCAAAATATACGCTAAGGAAGAAAGGTTACTCTTCGCTTGGTGGCACTTTCTTAACGAAGCAAGTTAAAATAACGATACGAGTACCGCTAACGCGCCCTTCGATGTGCTCAGGATTGTTTGTCAGTGAGATACCACGAACCGTAGTACCGCGCTTAGCGGTAAAGGTGGTGCCTTTCACGTTAAGATCTTTAATGATCACCACGTTATCACCAGCTTCGAGAATAGCGCCATTACTGTCTCTATGAGGGATAAAATCTTCATCAACCTCTTCGATGCCAGCGTCGCCCCATGCCTGCATGTCATCATCGAGATAGAGCATATCCAGTAGATCACGTGCCCATGCTTCTTCGCTAATTTGCTTAAGCATACGGTAAGCCATCACCTGAACGGCAGGAACTTGGCTCCACATGCTGTCATTGAGACAACGCCAGTGATTCATGTCTATGGTGCTGCGATCTTGAATTTGACCAGTACAAGTGTCACAGATCATGATACGCGCATCACCATATCCTTTTGAGTCTGGAAGCTCATAGGACGCTAACTTTGACTCGCTACCACACAGTTCACACTTGCTATCGCAGCGCTTTAATAGTTCTCTAGTCATCTCGATCTCTTCAATCAAACATCTACACAATAATGGGCGGCACTATAGCACACACAGTGGTTTCTAAACAGATGACCGAACCTCAGCTTTGACTGGACTGCCGCTCTCTACAACTTGCTGAAATAGCCTAATGTGCTCTGTATTGTGAAACACTCTTAATCTAGTGGTATATCTAAATATGAAAGACAAAAAAACGCAGCCAATCGCTGCGTTTTATAAGGATTAATCATACAAGAAAAAGGCTCACACGCCGATTATCTCTCCCTTGAGTGAATAGGCAATCATCAAGAGTTCCTGTTTTTCCTGCTCCCCGACCTCGTTTTTATTTAGTGCAACCATGATGTCATCGATTACGGCTAAGTATTCCGCCTCGTTGATGTTCATGCATCGATGAGCTTCTGGCATAGATTTTCCCGTGTAGTCCTGTGGCCCACCGGTACCGGCACACAAAAACTCGGTCACCATCTTGATCACCTGCTCTCTGTCACTGTCCTTATAACGACTAGCCACGGTAGGGTTTGTCGCATGGGTATCGAATATATCTGCCGCAATCCGTGCGATTTTTTGCTCCCCTCCAAGACGCTCATAAAGACTCATAACACACCTCGTATCCATTAAACTTAAAGACCCATTAAGTCTAGTAGAAAGTAATGTGAGTGGATAAATACTCATGGTGTTTTATGGGGAAAGACATTGACAGCCCAATGTTAGACGGGAGTTTAACCATCATAAACAAGCCGATTCAAAATAACTGATTTAGCGAGATTTATTCCGCAAAGTTAATTCAACGGAACTAATCTAACGAAACGGGTCTAGTTTATCCAAAACGAGGAAGAAAACTTAAGGTCTAGTTCAATCCCCTAACTCCAAGATCTCACTGCGATAGATATCAACCGATCCGTCGGCAACGATGCCAATGCGGTTATCTGAATAGATATTGATCTCAATATCTTGGAGTTTCTGGCCGTTTTCATCATAGACATTGGTGATCGTGATCGATGAATTAGGCTTTCTGGTAAGAATAAGCATAAAACCTCCTTGTCTGGATATAGCTCCCTGAGCAATATACTCACTAGGTTTAGCAATGAAGTTAGCTTTTAGCAAATTGAGCACTGCCATGCTGGAGCATAGTTGGGATTTATTTCAATCAGATGAACCCGGGCGATGGCGGCATACTCAACTGCATGGGACAGGCCATCAACTGGCAAAACTTCATGGCTTATTCTGATCAATATGCCAACTTTACCCAAGATCAGGTTGACCGCATGATCAATGGCCTAAGCAGTTCTTCACGTGTCACGCTTTGGTCGGCATCTAACTTAGCCGCCACGGGTATCGCCAATTAACTAAAAGATAGTGATAGAAATACAGAGATGACTAGCCGTGCTTGTATTGCGGCTAGTCATCTAAGGTTCAGGTTAAACAAAACAGCCGTGAAACCCCAATGGCAGTATCCTCGCCATCTTAGCCTCAGCAATGGGACCCTTGGCGATATCCGCCGAGTCGAACAAGGATAATCCGCTCTGTTTACTTTCATAATCGAGCCAGGTCATCAAGATGTAGCCCTCACCAACCTCTTTAGCTGGAATATACAGCGGCTCCTCTATTATCTTGTTGTCGCCAAAGTAATAAGATTGATTACCCGTCGTTGTTACACAATGAAGGGTATCGCTCAGACCTGTGGCATTATTTATACGTGCACCGACCCCAAATACCGATGACATAGAATCACTTATGCGGGTATCGAACTGAGGAAACTCCATCTCAATATTACTGCGGATCAACTTAGCGACTTTCGAAGCCAATACTAGCTGATTAGTTAACTGTTTGGCTAAGCGCTCATGGGATTCCAACTCTACCGAGATAGTCACAAATTCAGCATTTGTGCTAGCGTCACGCTCCTTGCCAGTCAGCAGTTGAGTCATACCATCGAGCAATATGCCCGCATCCGGGTAGAGGCTAATTTGCACCTCAAGCTGATTATCATGTTCAACCGCTTGGCCAAAATGAAAGGCGAAGCCGGCGGGAAGGTCGACCCACTGCTGTAACTTGAAATCCGCCTTATCGATAATGAGCAACTTAGCTCCCAGCTCGGGTCGCCATTTAAAGGCATCGATATAAGTTTGTCCCTCTTCATAGACACAAGAGGAAATGTAGAAGATAAGCTTGTTTCGGCTCTGTGCGAACGCATGCATATAACTTGCCTGAGGCAAGGTTATTACTTCGATGCGGGAGATCTCATCCTCTTTAGAGACTTGATACATCAAGAGTGAGCTGTCCCCTCCCACAAACCAGCTGCCGAAATTCCACATGCCGCCTTGCCCATCGGGCAAAGGATGAGCCGAGAAAGGCAGCTGCTTGAACTTGTCCCCAAAGCTTTTCACCCCGAGCGTATCTAGGCTATTTGGGTCAATTCTATAAGGAGAGCCTGCCTCCCAGAGTGCTAACAGTTCGCCGCGCCATGGAATGACACTGGTATTGGCCACATTCATATCATCATTATTGCGAATGGGCAGCGCATCTGGAATGATAGTCCCTGCAGTCCGGTACCTGAACTTGCCGGCCTTCTCTTCTGCCTTAAACTTCTTGGTCTGAATAAACTTGCCTTTATGGCTCACTTTTCCATGAGCTATGTCAAACTGCTGCACCATGCCATCACCATCGAACCAGTGCTGGTAACGCATGCCTGCCCGGTTCATCTTCGACGGTCCATTGCGGTAGAGAAAACCGGTTAAGTCACTTGGCCAAAAACCACTAGTTTCCATCTGCAGAGGGGCAAAGTCACTCATCGCACCCTCGAACGCCATGGCCCACTTCTGTTTTGTCAGATGATTATCATGAGCTAAAGAAAGCACTGAATCTGCCGAGGCTCCCCAAACCGACGCTGTAACAGAGCTCGCCATAAGAGCGAGTGAGGAGCCGATAAACGTTCTTCTACTTAACATGGCTAGCCACTCCTATCTTAGGTGAATCGTTAGCTGTGCATCACCATCGACAGTGAACTTGGCATCGTCATAGCTAGCAGGTCCGAAGCTGCCGCCATTGTTGCTAAAACCATATCCCTCGCTGGGAATACCCAAGAAGTTGGTGTCTAAGGTGCCATTATCATTTTCATCATGCATCACCTTAATGGCGTACTCGCCAGGGGCTAAGTCGGTAAAGACCAGGGTGTGAGACTCAGATGTCACCGCCTTTTTAGTTGATGCCACCACGCCTTTATTAGTGCTATAACTCTCCTCTCCTTGATAAACTGCCACCATCAAACTGCCCTGATGCGCTTGAATGTTATCTAAGTTAACCGTCAGAGTATCTGCATTGGCCAGAGGCTGAAGTAACAGAGATACTAAGGCGGCGATACTGCTAGCGGTTAACGTGCTTTTATTTATGATGTTTTTCATTGGACTTTCCTTGTGTCATCATTGAAGTTGTTAATCTGAGTTCAGTTTATAAAAAGCAGCATCATTAAACAGGTGCCAAAAGTAACGAGTTATGTTTATTTCCCATGACTCCAGGCAAACCTCCGACTCAGATAACCGAGAGCCTGATAATTAATACTCTTATCGTGAACAGAGTGGGAAAACGCTAAAGTGCATGGACTTAAATTTACCAAAGAGAGCATGATGCTCCAGTTAGCAGGCGTCGGAACTTGGGCCTTAGTGACCTGGTTGGCCTTGAGTCAATCGTTAACTCAGTTTGAACTCTTGCTATCAGGGATGGGACACCTGACCTTCTTGATCTTATTTCTACTGATCTCGACTCACTTTTTATCCCGTTTTAATCCTAAGGTGATCACTGGCGTTGTATATTCCCAGGCCCTAATCACCTTAATTCTCATCGTGTTTGACTCCAACATGATCACCCCTATCTTATTGGTGATCTGGGCATCACAACTTCCGGGCCAAGTGAGTAAACGCCTGGCAATTATCAGCCTGATCTTAATCAATCTGGCTTTCTATCTTATCCATAGCCTAAGTCACGAGAGTGCCAGTGCAGGATTTACCGTCCTCATCTACATGGGCTTTCAGTTATTCGCCTACAGCAGCAGTCAGGCAAGATTGAATGAAGTCGAAGCCAGAATGCAGCAAGAGCAACTCAATCAGCAACTTATCGCCACCCGCTCCTTACTGAGCCAGTCCAGCCAACATCAGGAAAGAGTCAGAATAGCCAGAGATTTGCACGATATCTTGGGCCACCAGCTCACCGCACTCTCATTACAGTTAGAGGTCCTCAGCCATAAGGTGCCAGATGAGGTCAAGCCAGATGTCGAGTTGAGTAAACAAGTGTCTAAGGAGCTGCTTGCGAGTATTCGAGCCGTAGTAAAGAAACAGCGAGATATCGTTGGGCTGGATCTGACGGCCCCTATCAATGCATTGATGACACGTCTTCCAGGGGTCAAACTTAAGATGGATGGTTTGCTTCCCTTAACATCAACCGAACTGGCTCAGGAGCTGGTACTCGTTCTGCAAGAAGGGATAAGCAATGCGGTTCGCCACGGTAAAGCCAAGACTCTGTGGTTATCCATGAGCCAGAAGGAACAAACTCTGCGACTCGTTCTCAGGGACAATGGCAAAGGGAGAAGCGGCGCACCTATCCCGGGATCGGGCCTTAAAGGAATGAATGAGCGGCTCGCCCCCTTCGATGGCAAGGTGGAGCTGAAAATGAACAAGCTCAATGAGCGGGGTCGTTCAAGCTCTGACACAGAGCTTCATATCAGCTGTGACATCGATACCCAAGTCACTGTCTGACATTAGGATTTCAGTTAGCTGCAAGGCATATAAGCAAACATTTACATTAGATTTAAAACGTAAGAGATGGATGAAATTAAGATGGAAGATAAGGTGAAAATGCCAGCAAAACTCGATAAAAAAGTCCCCATTACCTTAGCCCTGATCGATGACCAACAGCTGGTAAGGCACGGCATCGCCAGCCTATTATCTCTTTCAGACAAGGTACAAGTACTCTGGCAGGCGAAAAACGGGCTAGAAGCCATAGACAAACTAGCCCAGCAGCCTGTCGACCTGATACTGAGCGACATTCGCATGCCTGAGCTAGACGGCATAGGCATGCTCAAACAAATAAGAGCCTCTGGCAGCCGAGTACGGATCATCATGCTTACTACATTCGACGATAATGAGCTCTTGATGGCCAGCATCACCCAAGGTGCCAATGGCTTTCTGCTCAAAGATGTCTCACTAGAAAAGCTAATTTCCGCCATCACTCGAGTTGCCAGCGGCGGTTACCTGATAGAGGCCGATGTGCTGCAAGAGCTCAGCAGCAACCAAGAGCAGTTAAGCATAGATAGCCTAAGCGAGATCAAGATAAGCAGCCGCGAGTCAGAGATCCTCACCCTGATGGCGGGAGGTTTATCCAACAAGGAGATCGCCGCAGCAGTCTTCCTCGCCCAAGGCACTGTCAAGAATCATATCTCCAACATCTTACTCAAACTCGAAAGCAGAGACCGCACTCAGGCCGTGCTAAAAGCACTGCAATTAGGGCTGATTTAGTTAGCAATCTAATAGACTTAACAATCAGTGCAGCTAATACGTGTTAGTTAAATGCTAAGTATGTCTATACCCGAACCTGTGCTAACTTAATTCATAGTGCATGTACTCTTTTTCACAGAGACATCGCCCTCTCACAAGGACAAGTTATGCTAGAGGAAAGAAAAAAAATCTTAGTGCTATTCGCACATCCATCTCAAGAACGTTCCGAGGTCAACAAGCTGCTGTACAAAGCCAGTTTGGAGCACAGTGATGTCACCGCCATCGATCTTTATCGTGAGTACCCGACTTTTCACATCAATATCGACAAAGAACAGCAACGTTTACTCGAGCACCAGGTGATCATTTTCCTATTTCCTCTGCATTGGTATTCGACGCCCGCCATCCTCAAACAGTGGCAAGATCTGGTGCTCGAGTATGGCTTCGCCTATGGCACAGATGGCACGGCGTTAAAGGGCAAGACCTTCTTCTGTGCCACCACTGCAGGCGGTAGTGAGAAGGCCTATCAGGGGGATGGCTACAATCATTTCACCATTCGAGAACTGTTATACCCTATAGAACAGACCGCCAACTTAAGCGGTATGCGCTACTTAGCTCCCTTCGTGCTGTTTAGCAGCCGTAATGCCAGCGAAGAGGGAAGAATTCCCGGCCACATTGACGCATTTAATACCCTGCTAACCTCATTAGCCGCAAACACTCTGGACTTGTCTCAGGCCGCCTCGCTGCCCGTGCTCAATCAGGCACATATGCAGCAGACGGCTCAAGCATCTCAAACACGCTAACTTAAGGACAAGGTAACTTTTTATGACAGCGTATTTTATTCAAGCCTTTATCTACCTGTGCGCCGCCGTGATTGCCGTGCCCCTGGCCAAACGCTTAGGGCTTGGCTCTGTGTTGGGTTACCTCATTGCCGGTGTGGTAATTGGTCCTATCGTTGGCCTGGTCGGCAGTGAAACCAACACACTACAACATTTCGCCGAATTTGGCGTAGTGATGATGCTTTTCTTAGTTGGCCTGGAACTCGAACCACGCATGCTATGGGATATGCGAAATAAATTGATGGGGCTTGGCGGGCTACAAATCGGCTTAACCACAGCGATTATCATGGCAGCAGGAGTCTACTTTGGCCTGGGCTGGAGCGTCGCCTTCACTGTTGGTCTCATCTTCGCCCTGTCATCCACCGCTATTGTATTACAAACGTTCAGCGAGAAAAATCTCTCCAAGACGGAGGGCGGTAAGAATGCCTTCTCGGTGCTGCTATTTCAGGATATTGCCGTGATCCCCATGCTGGCTCTTATCCCTTTGCTTGCGCTGCCAGAACTGGTGGAAAAAGCGCAGGCACTCGTTGGCCAAGCCGCCGAGCACCATGAGGAGTTATCACTGGTCGCCGGGCTCCCCGGCTGGGCCTACGGTATCACAGTATTACTCGCCATTGCGGCAGTTGTCGTTGGCGGACATTACCTGAGTCGCCCATTGTTTCGCTATGTGGCCAGCTCAGGACTGAGAGAGATATTCACCGCCACCGCGCTCATGTTAGTCATAGGCATAGCAGCGCTGATGAGCTTAGTCGGCCTTTCTCCGGCTCTGGGCACCTTTCTTGCTGGTGTCGTGCTGGCAAACAGTGAGTTCCGCCACGAGCTAGAGTCCAATATCGAACCCTTCAAGGGACTGTTATTAGGGCTATTTTTTATCACGGTTGGCGCCGGAATAGACTTTGGTGTGCTGGCCAGTAACATTGGCCCGGTTCTCGGTATCACTGCCGGCGTCATGTTGGTCAAGGCTGCAGTATTGTTCTTGCTTGCCATGGTATTTAGGATAAAGAATAGCGACCGTTGGCTGTTCGCTTTGAGTCTGGCTCAAGCCGGTGAGTTTGGCTTCGTGCTCCTAAGCTACACGGTACAAAACCATGTTATTCCAACCGATCTGGCCCAGATGCTCTCCCTCGTCGTCGCCCTGTCAATGTTCCTCACCCCTGGCTTGTTCATCTTGTTCGACAAGGTGATCTTACCCAGATACGAGGTGAATGAAAACAAACCCGAGGCCGATGAAATCACCGAAAAAGGCACAGTGATCATCGCTGGCGTGGGCCGCTTCGGTCAAATGGTCAACCGCTTTCTTGTCGCCAATAAAATCAAGACTGTGGTGCTGGATCAATCTGTCGATCAGGTGGCCAACCTAAGAAAAATCAATGTTAAAAGCTTCTATGGGGACGCCACACAGCCAGATCTGCTCCACACTGCAGGCATAGAAGATGCCAGCATGTTGGTTATTGCCATAGACAACAATGAGCGCGCCGTGGAGCTGACCAAGTACATCAAGCATACCTATCCTAAGGTGATGATTTTCGCCCGTGCATTCGATAGAGGACATCACTTCGAACTGAAACACGCCGGTGCGGATTTTATCGTCAGCGAAACCTATCACTCAGCACTGGAACTAGGCAAAGAAGCACTGATAGCCCTTGGGGTTCATCCCTTCAAGGCCGAACAGAAGAAGGCCACCCTGCGTGAACTCGAACTTTGTTATAAAGATTCACTCTATGAGATGTGGAAGAAGAACAGTGAAGACAGTAAATACAGCACGCACTTTAGGGAGCTGTTTATTGAGTTGGAAACTGCCATAGCAAAAGCCATGAAGAGTGAACATCTGGATGAACAAGCCCGAGTTGAGCGTGGCTGGACGCCGCCCCCCAAAGATTACGAAAAACGTATGAATGATAACGAGTAGTCCATAGCAGTTCATTAGCCAATGATTAAACTCAGCTGGACAAACATCCCATCAAAGATTACGAAAAACGAATGAATAAGAACGAAGAATTAGGTCCTAGGTTCTAGGATCTAAAACCTTTTTATCACTCCCGCACAATCAAGGTGGCCGATTAACCGGCCACCTTGAGCCGTTCCGCCAGAAAGTCCACGAATACCTTGACCCGATTCACCGCCTTACTCTCCTTACTGTAAACCGCGAAGATACCGTTATCGAACGTGGTGGAGGTCACCTCAAAATCCGGCAGAAGCTGTATCAGGGAACCAGACTCTATCTCAGATTTTATGCCCCATACAGGCTGAATGATGATCCCCGCGCCATCGAGGGCACACTGTCTCAGAATATCGGCATTATTGCTGGTCAGCACGCTGTCTTTCAGTGGAATACGATAAGATCTGCCCTGCTTTCTCAGGGTCCAGCTGTGATAGGGAGTGGAGAAGTTGAACGACAACATGGCATGCTCCCGCAGATCTTCGGGCTTAGTCACCCTTGCATGTCTGGCCAGATACTCAGGAGATGCCGCCATGGCAAAACTGTGAGGACCCAAACGCCTGGCAATAAGGTTCGAGTCTTTGAGACGACTCAGGCGCACCGCCACATCAAACCCCTCCTCCACCAGCTTAGTCATGCCGTCATCGCACTGCATCACCACCCTGAGATCCGGATACATGGCGAGAAACTCAGGTAACAGAGGAGCCAAATGCAGCTGACTGAACCACCAGGGCACTGATACCTTCAATGTTCCATGGGGACTGACATTATCGGCACTGAGCTCGGCCGCCAGGTTTTCCATCTCCATGATCAAACCGCTGGCGCGTCCATAGAGTATCTCCCCCGCGGGTGAAAGTTGTACATGCCTAGTCGTGCGGGTAAACAGGGACACGTTCAACTGACTCTCTAGCTGGGCTATCTGGCGCGACACAGATGAGTTCGCCATGTTGAGCTTTCTAGCCGCCTTAGCGAAGCTGTTGGCCTCGGCAACTGCCATAAAGCTTCTGAGATTTGGGAGTTTATCCAGCATATTATTTCGTTTATTCGAATAGTCATTTCGAAGTTTAGTTATTTTTTAGCATCAATAGAAGCCTTATATTAGCCGAAGAACAGAGTAATCAAGGCTAACTTATGAAATATCCCGCATTATTTGACACAACAACGCTAGGCTCACTGACCTTAGAAAATCGCATCGTGCTACCACCACTGACCCGCTCCCGCAGTAGTCAGCCCGGTAACATCGCCAACGAACTGATGGCTCAATACTACAGCCAAAGAGCCTCTGCAGGCTTTATGATCACCGAAGGCACTCAGATAGAGCCCAGGGGTCAGGGCTACGCCTGGACCCCTGGTATTCATTCCCCCGAGCAAGTCGAGGGCTGGCGTAAGGTTACCCAAGCAATACATGAGCAGGGTAAGGTTATTTTCGCCCAGCTCTGGCATGTAGGCCGGGTATCTCACACCAGTTTACAACCAGGTAATTCCGCGCCAGTAGCCCCCTCTGCGGGTAAGGCTGAGACGGTCAGCGTATTTATTGAGACCGGACCGGGAGAAGGTGCATTAGCTGAGCCTTCCCATGCCCGCGCACTCTCCACTCTGGAGGTTAAGGAGCTGGTTCAGCTCTACAAACAGGCCGCAGTCAACGCCAAAGAGGCGGGATTCGATGGCATAGAGATACACAGTGCCAATGGTTATCTGGTGAACCAGTTTATCTCAGACAAGAGTAACTTCAGGGAAGATGAATACGGCGGCTCATTAGAGAACCGACTGCGTTTCCTCAAGGAGATTGTCGAGGCCGTGACCCAGGTTTTCAGCCCGGAAAGAGTCGGAGTACGCTTCGCGCCTATGTTCGAGACCACACAAGAAGATCGTATCTATCTAGGCCTGTTAGAAGATGATCCTCACACCACCTATGTGACAGCAATCAAAATGCTGGAGCAGGCTAAATTAGGTTATCTGTCTCTTGCCGAAGCCGATTGGGACAATGCACCTGAACTGCCCGACAGTTTCAGACTGGCGGTGAGAGACAGTTTTTCCGGACTCATCATCTACGCCGGACGTTACACCCCCGAACGTGGCCAAAGAGTATTGGAGAAGAACTGGGGTGACTTGATTGCCTTCGGTCGTCCCTTCATAGCCAACCCAGACCTGCCTGAACGAATCCGCCATGATCTTCCCCTCAATGCAGTAGATCCTACCACCATGTATGGTGGTACTGAGCAGGGTTACACGGATTACCCGGTTCATGATGTAAATATTGCTTAAACATATTCTAGCCCTAATAAGCTAGGTTCTTTCTCATATGCAACTAGCAAATACCTTAAGTGAGAGTTGCAGCCATTCGGCTGTGAATGCTATCTATCGCGTTACACTCACTTCACTTCTAGCATGGAAGTCTCAGCTTCGCCGTCCATGAGGAGAAACTCCCTATCGGCCTGATTTAAATATTTTTGCATCAGGCCTTCGGCCCTCATGGTTTTTAGCACCTCAGCGATTAATCCCGCCAGCTTATGATGACGCATGTGCAGATAACCAAAATTATCAAAAGTCTCCAATCTGCCAACCATATGAATCTTGGCATCATTAAACTCATTGCGCTTTAACAGGGGGATAATTCTAAACTCGGCACCGATATAGATATCGATTCTATCGTGCATAAGCCGCTTCAACCCATGTAGCGGGTAAGTGGCGATGGTCAATTTATCCGAGGGGACCAGCGCCACCAAACGTTTCTCTGTGATGAAGATCCCGCGGCGATACTCGACTCTATAGGACGTATCTTGAAGATCGGCCCAGCGAGTCAGTTTGATGTCGGCGCGATGGGAAAAAGCACTGAAATGTGTCGAGACAATCGGCTCTTCGATACGAACAAGATTATTAAACTTTTCAGCATAATCGGCGACCCTTGCCGCCTCACCATCTACCCTACCAGAATTGGCCATCATGCTGGCCCGCGACGGTGGATAGACATTATAACGAAAAGGTATATTCAGTCGCCTGAATACCTCGATATAGACAAGTTCAACCCACCTGAAGTTAACGTCAGACTTGGGATCACCGATAAAAGCCAAGGTGATGCCTGCAGTATCTCCTTCACCATCGATTTCAGCATATCCTCCAACATCAGCCTCGATGTATCTTCTAAGATCTAAGCCTGTTTCTGTCCGAGGAGCTTCTACCACATTAGCCATAACTTTTGTCATAGCAGGCGCAACACTGCCAAAGAGTATGACACCCAAAAAAAGTAATCTTGCGATTGTCGACATCACCACACCCATTGCAGTACAGTCACTGATCCATGGATTAACTATAGCCGCTGGTGTTTAAGCGTATTAAAATAATGACCAGTACCAGATGATCAGATTTAAGTTTCCTGTTAAACACTAGATAGTTTTTAGCCAAAACTAACAACAAAAAAGCCACCCTAAGGTGGCTTCTCTATAAACTTCTATGCCTACAAGACTGTAGCGTTAAACCGACTTCATCTCTTGTATTATCTTCATAAGCAAGCTCACGAGCAATTTCTGCAACATTGTTGCTCACTGCCTTGCTCTAAATTTCGTCCTTAAACCAGTTTCATCTCTTGGACTATTTCATGAGCTATTTCTGGCGTCGTGCTCACTGGCTTCTCATGTTTATCTGCTTTTAGCTGACCCTTACGGTGCTTGAGCGCTGCCTCGAGCTTCTTCTTGGCAATCGCAATAGCCGGATACATGACATCGTTTGTCCCCGATGCAGAGATTCGACTACCTTCATAATTAGTGCGCAACTCAACCTGATACTCGCCATGCTCTTTAGAGATGGTGACATCTAACGAAATAAGTGTCGGGAAATGAGTGGCTATCTTGGAAAACTTTTCGTTCAAATGTTCTTTGATTGAATCTTTAACATCTACGTGGTGACCTGAAAGATTTATTTTCATAGGTTTTCCTTTTAAGAATTACTTCTAATAATAGAACTGGGGTCTGAGCTTGAAAATCTCAAGGGCTAACATAAAATTAATTTAAATTTTTATGCTAGCAAGTCATTACTAACTCGGTTAATAGAGTATTTTCATACTCATACAGACCTAATAGACCTCTATCCATCCTAACTATTACCATTGCAGAAAGTGAACGTTTAAAGATGAAAGTGCCAATGGGCGGATATGACCACGCACCTTTGATGCATATTTGTCACACGTAATTAATCACCAAAACAGTTCCAAACCAGCTGTCTTAATATTTACTCCTGATGCGAAACAAATGCAAGCCTCGGTTATATTCAATGTCTAAAATAAAGACAAAACTAAGATAAGCGTCATAAAAGCAGACAATATGTTGATATTTTCACCACCAAAAAGACTGATAATTAACCAACTAAAATTAAGCATAAACCATACTCGCTCTGTATGATGATTAATTTTCATTCACACCGAATCATTTCGGTCATTTACCGCAAAAATGAGAAGCAGTTCTCACTATGTAAATTTACATGTAAATGAGAATGAAAACAGTTACCAGATTTACACTCCTGATGTAAAATCGATCCCACCATTTTGATCTACCTGTTTCGTAGCAGGTTAAAACGGACAGAAAACAGTGATCCACTCTCACGTTACCAAATTAACTTTCATAGAAAAGGTGAGTTTATATCGCCCCAAACATGGCGCGCTGATGACCAGAATTCTGGCTGCGATATTTGGCGGTTATCTGGTTGCGGCCAATGTATGTGGATTTATTGCAGCCTTGCTGCCACTTCCTGCTGTCGATGCGACCTTAGTGGCGACCATGCTTTCATTCGCTATCTACGCCGTCAGTGCTATTCGAACTTTTAGCCTACCGTCGGCAATGAGAGCCTGGTTAGAGCCTTTGCTTATAAGTGCTTGCCTATACGCCGCGACTCAAATGATGACCTAACACCTGTAACAGGTTTATTTCCGTTTTTAGGTAACCTAATGAAAGATTCTTTTTTTCGCTCTATGACCTGGCTCCATACTTGGGTCGGCCTGCTCGTCTGCTGGATACTTCTTGTCGTCTTTTTTGCAGGCAGCATGAGTTATTTCCGTCACGAGATATCATTGTGGACCAAACCTGAATTGCATTCAGGTACATTCCAACATTATCACGCTAATGAGCTTGGTAAACAGTTAGCGTCGGGACAGAAATTCTTAAACGAACGAACCGATAATGCGAGGGACTGGCGTATCTACCTGCCCACTGAGCGCAGACCTTATCTTAGCTATGGCTGGCAAAATCAACCGGAAGCAGGCCAACGTCGCGGTGAATTTCATGAATTGATCGTTAAACCCGATAGTGAAGAGATGATCAGTGAAGTACGTGAGTCTAAGGGCGGTAATTTTTTCTACCGATTACACTTTGACCTTCATTATATACCGGCTAAGTTTGCCCGTTGGATAGTGGGCTTGTGCACCATGTTTATGCTGGTCGCCTTAATCAGCGGGATTGTCATCCATAAACGAATATTTAAAGACTTCTTCAGTTTCAGACGTAATAAGCGCAGCCGTTCCTGGCTTGATGCCCACAATGTCAGCTCAGTGATAGCACTGCCCTACCACTTGATGATCACCTATACGGGTCTCATCACCTTGATGTTTATGTATATGCCTTGGGCAATTGTCACTAATTATGACGGTGATAACCAAGCCTTTCGCGCAGAGTTAAATCCATCTAGGGTACAAACAAAGCCTAGTGGTCAAGATGCTAATCTTATTTCTGCAGCTAGCTTATTGCCACAAGTAAAGCGTTACTGGGGAGAGGCGCCGATTAAACAAGTGATCATCTCTGCGCCACATAACAGCAATAGCCGTATCAGCTTCTATCGTAACAATGAACAACTGGTCACCGACAAACGTACTCAAATCGTATTTAACGGAGTGACAGGTGAGCTAATTACCATGTCACCGATGGAAGAGTCTGCGACTCATGCAACCTACGACACCTTAATGTCATTGCATACGGCGAGATTTTCAGACTTCATTCTACGGCTATTTTTCTTTTTCTGTGGCTTATTAGGCTGCGCCATGATCGCAACAGGCGCACTACTTTGGGCGGTAAAAATCCGCCAGAAGCAGCAGAAACAGATAAACAAAGGCGAGCCGGCGAGTTTTGGTCTGCGATTGGTCGAAGGGCTGAACCTGACGTTTATTGCAGGGTTACCCTTAGCGACATCGGTTTTCTTCTACGCCAACCGTATACTGCCACTCGAGATACAAGATAGGGCGCAATGGGAAGCCGATAGCTTCTTTATCGCCCTTGGCTTAGTGGGATTATTAGCCTGTTTTAATCGCAGCCTGAGCAGTTGGCGACTCGTTTTGAGCATTGGGGGCCTTGGCTTAATTTCTCTGCCTCTACTCAACGCCTTAACCTCTCCGAGCAATATTATCGACAATATTGTCAGCGGACAGTGGGCCTTAGTGGGTTTTGACCTCTTATCTTGCTTATTAGGCTTAGGGTTACTTTTCGCTATCAAAAAACTCAACACTTCGAGTAAACCTAAATCAGCAGCCATCAAGAAAAATACGGCAGCAGAGTCTCAGCGACAAAACTTAGCGAGTGAAAATCCCCTTACAGCTAAAGTGAAGGAAGAAGCCCTATGATGATCTCGAATCTAATGGTATTGAGTATCTTGTGGATCAGCTATATCGCATTTGGCTGTTTAGCATTGGCCATGTTTTCTAATTTCAGGAGCACCTTCAAAAAGGCCCCGACTCCATTGCAAAGTAGAGGCTTATATTGGTCTGGTTGGTCGATGTTTGTCTTAAGCTATTATTTGAGTGTGGCTAAACAGGGTATGGTTTATGGCAGTATATTCTTTACTGGTATGCTTGCTGTCGCAGGATTATTAGTGATTCTCACCCTAAGTTACCGTGCTAAGTCTCTGCCAGTTTTTATGGCCACAGGACTATTGGCAAGCGCTGGTTATCTCTTAACTTAATCCCAATAAAACTGATTAATGGCGAGCATGTTCTTCAATAATGATGGTGTTCAGCTATCATTCAGCTTAATTATTATACAATGCGTACCTATTCACAAAATAGTGAGACAGGTATGCAAGTTAACTCAACGAATCAATATGCCACCAACGCATCTGTAGCGATTCAACCAGCCTCGAATCAAGCACCAACAACTGCATTTCAGGCCGAAGTTGTTGCAGCTAAACCTCTGCCAAATATCACCGATTCAGTCACTCTTTCGGCGCAGGCGATGGCCTTATCCAAGCAGCCAAAAATGCCCATAAGTGAAGTTATGCCTTTAACCCCTACTCGACCTGATCTCCCTGGCACTGGTGAGAATCAAGGTAATAATCAAGGTGAAAAAGTCGACCAATATATCGAGTATCGTAAGACTGTGGCTCAATATCAGATATATTCAGATATGGCAGGCGTAGCCACAGGAAACGGCAATGGCTTGTCGCCTGTAAGCGCTTATTACCTGTCGAATAACGATGGCGCACGTGAAGCCGTAGTCGGCTCTATGGCTCAGCAGCAAGAAGTATCCGTCATGCAAACCTATGTTGAGACGACTCAGAGCATAAATGAGCAAGCTTAGCGTCTCTGACTCCGCCCCTTACTGCTGAAGGACTCTAATAAGGTAATTAAGAGCCTCTTCAGACTGGTACCTTTGCCTTTTCCTTCATGCCCTCCTCGCTTTCCCCTTATGTTTCTCTTCATTTCCTCCAAGCCTCTCCCCTGCCAAGACACTCTCTAATACCAATCGGTATAGAGATGTAATCGTGCTAACCTGCTGGCAATACAACTCATAAAATATGCGTAGGAATTAATATGGCTTTCACCTTGGAAGTGAGCTGGGAAACTGATAATCGACCGATAGTCGAAGGGGAATTCTGTCGAGATCACACGATACACTTTGGTAGCGGTCAACTAATTCAAGCATCATCGGCTCCTGAATACAAAGGCAGTAATACTAAGGTTAACCCTGAAGAGCAATTGCTAGGTGCTTTAAGCTCCTGTCATATGCTGACTTTTCTCACTATCGCCCACCTCAAACGATTAAAGGTATTGAGCTATAAAGATGTCGCGACGGCAGAGCTCGGTAAAAATGAGGCGGGAAAAATATCCATATTAAAAATAACATTGAAGCCAGTCGTTATCTTCGATACAGATCAGGAAGTGAGTGAAGCTGTGTTAGATAAAATTCATGACAAGGCCCATGCGAACTGCTTTATAGCGAACAGCTTATCTGCCGAAATTGAAGTTATTTACTAGCCCCCTATGAAAAGGGGGGCCTAACAATGTGCATGATGACATGGCTTACCACCCAAAATCTTCATATAAATTGGCCTGCAATAGCGTCCATGTAGGCCAAGGCACAAGGGATTAAAAGCACTGGTGAAATTATCCGCCTAAGAATTTTTTTCCCATACAGATTACTTAACCTCTGTATCGACAGTGTCATCTTGACTCACATTGCTTGGCTCATTGTCTATCCAGGCAATAAACAATTTATAGCCCAAGCCCATCACTACCGCGCCTACAAATAAGCCCACAATTCCCGACATCATCATGCCACCAATGGCACCGAGTAAAATGATAAGCATAGGGATATCGACGCCACGGCCCATCAACATAGGCTTAAGAAAGGCATCACTAGCACTGACTAAGATGGCCCAAACCATAAACATGATAGCAACCGATGAGCTCTCAACTGAAAAAACATAGGCTATGATCGGAGCCAGAACTAAGATGGGTGGAAGTTGCACTATGGCTAGAATTAGCACGGCCAACATCCAGATCCCAGTTGCCGGTACACCGACTAATCCCATGCCTATGCCTGATAGAATAGACTGTATAAATGCAACCCCTATCACACCTTGAACCACACTACGGACAGTGGCAACCGACAAGGCTGAAAACTCAGCACCATAAGAACCTGCTAGCCTGACTGCTATCTTGTGGCAAACGTCGCTTGCCCCTTTAGTATTGGTAATAAAGACACCACCAATGATAATTGAGATAACAAACTGCAGTACAGTCATGCCGAAACCACCTAGGACAGCGGCACCTTTAGTTGCTAAATTTTTAATCTCTTCACGATGGGTTTTAATGACATTATCTAAGTTCGTCGATGATTTATCCCAGAAGCTATACAACTTATCACCAATTAAAGGCAGATCGGCAACGGATTCTTTAGGGGGGGGAATGACGAAAGTGCCCTCTTGAATCTCGCCAATAAAGTCTTGAGTACCGCTCACTAGGGCGCCAGAAAACATAAATGCAGGGACAAGCAGCAAGGCTAATGAAAGCACTGTCACCAGGGCACTGGAACGCCCTAAACTAAGTCCGCTTTTCTTCGAGAGTTTAGCGACTAAAGGAAACAAGGTTATCGCAATTATCCCCCCCCAGACGATTGGCATGATAAAAGGTTTTATAATTTCGAAACACCAGATCACTACCATAAAAATAACGGCAATTTTGATGGCTGCATCTACGGCGTGTTTAGTAAACCAGTGGGGGCTATCGCTATTTTGAGCACTCATTTTAGCTCCAACAATTCTATTTAGGCTAGATTGTTAATAAAAAGTAACGTTGAGTTTAAAGCTATCTTAAAGATCACTTACTATCAATAATCTAGATGAAAAAAAGTTATCCCTCTTTCTCAATAAAGTCATCGGTAAAATCTGTCTTCCAGTACTTATAAGCTTGAACCGTGGCTTGGGCGGCAGCACCCATCAAGTTTACCTGATAGGTTTTCACCCCTTCGACATCCACCGACTGGTTGGCTGAGGCTTGATCGGCACTGGCCTCCGCCTGAGCCTGACCTTCAAACCCCGCCTCCTTAAAACGATTCAGCGCATCACGATTCATAAACACCTGTACAAAACCCACTTGTTTCCAGCCAATCCCAGCACCGACACCGCCCGTGGCAAAACGGTAATAAGAGATGGTCCCTTTTTCATTCAGTACGCAGACCCCACCACCAGTTGAAAGTGCAAACAGATAACTGTTACTGCCAGTACAAGTCACATAGGCTACAGAGTTGGCTACGGCCGACTTAGCCCCGGCATGCTCCTTATATATTTCCTGCAACGCCTCATTAGTTTCTGCGCGCACATTGTTTTTTTAGATTCTAGTGTATTGCCTGTAGCACAACCAACTAATATCAGCGGAGTCACGATAGCAGCAGCTTTAACTAAACGAGTAAGATTAAATGTCATAACGCACCTTTTACTTATGAAGAACACATGCCAAAGTAAACCGCACCTTGCACATAATTTATAAAACCTTGAATTTAAGCGTACACCTAATACCAATTGGCATAGCAGATAAATCACACCTTTAAATTGATAGAAAGACGTTTAATATTCCAACGCTTTTATAATGACTACCGGGTATTCTGGACGCGATATTGTAAATACTAGTATAAATAGTGTCGAACTAGTTTCCATTTCGTGCCATTGACTAAAAAGTTAGCCATCATCAGGTGTACCACGCACATGCTAGTGCTATAACACTAAGTCTTGGTAGCGTCTAATTATGCTTTTTACACTTTTCCACCAGCCAAAAAACACAACTATCAGAGAAGTGATAAGCACCACCTCCCCCGCTATCACTCCTGTAATGAAAGCCGTTAACGTGCCTGCAATGATCCAGAGGCTAGAGAATATAAAGATAATAATGGCCAGTCCCATAACACCTCCAGCAGATAAGATAGGACAAGTATAAATTGATGCCGTCTGACTTAGTTACCATTTTGTGCCAAGTGGTGACGTTTTATACTTATTTTAGGAGGGAGAGGGGCTTGCTTATTTGCTACAACTCAAGGCTTTTACGATAAGCACGTGGTGACAGGCCTGTCATTCGTTTAAATGCCCTAGAGAAATGGGCGACATCAGAATAGCCTAGTGTCGATGAGATGCGGGTAACGGGTATCGTTTTATCTAACATCAAGTCAACCGCTTGTGACTGTATTATCTCTTCAATAACCGCTGAATAGCTCACCTTTTCAGCGGCTAATCGACGTTGCAGCGTTCTTACACTCATATTGAGTATGATCGCCGCTTGAGTAATAGGCAAACGTCCCATGATGATATAGGGGGTGATGGCTCCTCTAAAAGTCGCTAAAAAAGCCGAGGGGGCAATAGTAGGAACTTGATATTTTTTTTGCCCCCAGTCAAGCTTATGTTTCACCTTCTGCTCAAGTTCCGCATCGGTTAAGCAAATAGCACAAACAGAACGCTCAGTGTAGAACTGGACTCTTTTGAGTAAGAGTGCGTCTTTGAGCACTTGGGAATTATTATATCGCATCACCACATCCGTAGGGGCCCAATCACTGCGGGTAAGACCACGGATCAACTCCACCATAAAGATCAATGCAAACTGTTCAGCAAGATGATGGCTGTGATCTAGGCTCTGCCTTCTGTCGCGAATAAACCAGTTTTTTCCTGCTAAGTGGCGAAGTTGAATATGAGTGTGAGTTGTTTCGGTATGCATTAAGTCAATGAATGTGCGAAGTGCGTCTTTTAATGTAACATCTTGCTTTATTCGAGCTATAAATCTTGGAATAAATATATTGCGGCAGGCATACCAGATCAACTCTGCATACTTCTTTTGCCCCGCTTTCTCAAAAATGAGTTCAAGCAGATTAATCACCGGGGCTTCGGGGACAAAGTCATACTCTGTCTCTAATATGTTCTCAGGAAGCCCAGCCATGGAGATAAGCAGATAGATATCTCTATCTAACGTTCTTAATAGGTTAACAAGCGTAACAGTATATTCAGCGTTAAAAAGAGGCACAATCTGAGCAGGACTTGAAGGCGGCATTTAGCTCTCCAGTAGACTCCGAGGACAGGAGAGTTTATCCCAGCAGTAAGTCTTAAACTTAAGTTTGATAAATTAAAACTCGTAAGAGAGTGTCAGCATGGGTCCATGAAAGCCATAATGAATGCTGGTAGTGGTATGATCACCCTCGATATCTACGGTCACTTTGTAGTATTTATAAGATAAATCTGCTGCAAATTTACCTTCAAAGTTATATTCAATCCCACCGCTGAGATCGATCAACTCCCCCTTTATATTGTCTATTTTTATATAAAAATACTGAGCATGACCTGTAATACTCCAGCTATCGGCAAACTGATAATGAGCCAGTAGACCGAGATCCGGCAACGGAGCCGTCACATCGGTAAACACCACAGTATCGGGAGCGATATCTATGATGCCACAGTTATCATCCAGACAAGCACCAATCTCACCCTCGAAGCCTAGCTCTAACCACATAACATGCAAACCGGCGGTAAAAATGAGGTCCCATGCATCATCCTTATAAAAATCATAGCCATAACCTATGCGAGCGATATCCACATTAAAGGTTGTGGTTATTTCGGCACCAAGCTGCACCGAGTAAGTCTCATCAATATCCGGATCGGGATGGTCAAACTCATAAGGAACAGTGATATTAGTATTGGTTGCATCACGATGAAGTCGTTGCCAATCAAAATAGATTCCATGCTGGGCATTGAACCAATATGCAATTTCAAAAAAAGGCAAAAACTCACTCTCTACCAGCTCTAAATCAGTTTCAAAATCAAGCTCAAAAGTTTTGTCTGTTAATGGACTAGTGACATCCATTCCTGTGTCAGAATTAGAGTAAAAACCACCTATAGCGATCTTGAAACGGCTCTCATCGGCTACAACTGCGGGTGATAAAACAAGGATAGCGATAACCAACAAAGACATCTTTGTCTGATTCAATTTCGTGTTGAGCTGCATATTCTTACCTCTCAATTTTCCTTAAAAATGCCCAATTTCTGCTTTCCAGAAAAAAAGAAGCAAAAACCATGTAGAGACCAACCATCATCAGCTGAAGAATTCGCATATAGAAATTTTCAGCCACTCCCTTGTCAGTCGAAGATGCCGTAGAGCCCACAACGACAATTAAGGCCGAGACAATACCGGCATACACAGGGGGCCTTTGTCGGGTCTTCATATATTTTTTTCGCAAAAAGTATTACAGCTAAACTCGCTAAAATGACATAGAAAGACAGCTCAGGAACAGTCACTAATAAATTATAGAAAACAATCGCTAGTAAGCCACAAATACCATTAGTTATTAATAAAAACAGGCTGACTTATAGATAACGAGTGAGGAAAGAAAAACGGAAGCTACCAGCCTGGGAACTGCTTGGCTGATAACCTCCTAAAAATGTCGGCCTTGGTGAGAGAACCGAACCAGACATAAGGCATGCCTGTCACAAACAAAACTCTTGGACAAGCATTAATATGCATTACCCATATTATCTTTAACTAATTAATTTTATTTAATAAATCCTTCTTTGTTTTAACGCTTAGTTACTTAGTTATTTACTGTTTATGTCGTCAGCCATAGATTGCCCTGCAAGCGGCAACGCCTCGAGTGGCTTTATCGGCTTCTGTACCAGCTCATCTTTAAGGTATGAAATAGCTTTTTCAAGCTGAGCGTCACCACCTGTAAAGGTGGCATAAGGCAAGTTATCCACCTCGATATCCGGACTCACTCCCCGGCCTTCGAGGATCCAGCGACCGTCCATGGCATATTGAGGATATTCGGCGACGCGCGCCATGCCTTTGTCTGTCAGGGAATTACGCCCCGACAGCCAGACACCGGCCCCAGCTGTCTGTTTACCGATAAGTGGCGCTATGCCCAAGGCCTTAATGCCGGCAGCGAAGGTCTCACCATCTGAATAGGTGAGTTCATCGGTCAACACAACCAAATGCCCGCGGAAGGTCTGCTGCATATTAGCATTTGGGGTGCCACGAGTCGGTTGCCAGAATGCCCAGGTACGGCGCAGTAATTTTTCGATGATCCAGCTGTCTATATTACCGCCTCGATTACGACGCACATCTATGATCAGCCCATCTTTCTCATAGTTAGCGTAAAACTCTCGGGCGAAGCTGGCAATGTCGCCGCTGCCCATGGCATAGAGATGTAAGTAACCAATTTTACCTTCACTAGTGTCACTCACCTTAGTGCCGTTATGGTTAACCCAGTCTAAGTATCTGAGCTTGGCATCACTGCGGATCGTCACTGGCTTCACTATGGTTTTATGTTGTTTATTACCACGTTTAAGCTGGAGCAATACCTGCTTCTTCGCCTGATTTCTCAGGAAACGGGTCACATCGGCAACATTGGTCACCTTCTTACCGTTAATAGCGACGATGATATCCCCCACCTCGGCATCGACGCTCACCTTAGCCAGTGGCGCGGCTTGAGCGGGTAGCTCGGGGTCATTCTGGTAGATGTGAGTGATCTTAACGCCAGTTTTCGTCTGCTCGAGACGCGCACCTAAACTGGCGGCTTTGGCCATCTGCTTATCTTTGTCCAGATCGCCACCGCGAACCTGAGAGTGGAGCGAATCCAGCTCTCCCATCATCTGCTTAAACAGATCGTTAAGCTCGTGTCTGTCCGTGAGTCTGTCTACCAAAGGCTGGTATTTAGCCTTAGTCGCCTGCCAATCCAGGCCGCGCATCTTCTTATCGTAGAAAGAATCTCTGTGCATTAACCAGGCATCTTCAAACATCTGTTGCCACTCAAGCCTTGGCTCTATGGCGAGCTGCCATTGCTGGATCTGAACCTTGGCATTGGTTAGTTCTTTTGGCAATTTATCACCGGCATCGACAATAAGCATATCTTTGCCGCCATGATTAGACTTACGAATAAACAACTTCTCACCGTCTGCCGATAAGCTGTAACTGGCGACACCTTTAGCAAATGTCTCCACTTTTGGGCTTAGAGGATCGAACTTCACCAGCTTCAAGCTAGGCTTACTGCCACGAGCGGCAGCGCGATCGAGAAAGTAGAGGCCATCCTTGTTCGCCGTCAAGGCGGAATAGTTACCAGAAGCCACCGGAACTTGCCACAGTCTCTGACTCAAACCATCCCAGTCGACGCTCACCTTAGTCGATGATGTCTCATCTTTGTCATCGGCTTCTGGCTTAAATAACTCATTGGGTTTCTGAAAGGCAAACCTGGCATCTTTATCTAATGCCAGGGCAAAAATTTGGGTACGTTTGTCAAACATTGGTCCTAAGTTACGGTCGCCCCAGGGCGAGGTAGGCGTCGACTTAAACTGCCTGTCGGAGAGGAAATAGAGCCAGTGACCATCGATGCTAAACGCGGGGGAATAGGATTCATACTTGTCACTGGTCAGGGTCTCAGCACGCTGTTTAGCTAATGAATAAAGCACAATTTGAGGTCTGGGTTTGCCAATCTCTGATTTAGTGACAGCGATAAACTGACTGTCACCCGACCAAACGATATCGGCATAGGGCCCCAGACCTTCGCCTTGGGTGATGATCTTCTTGTGCCTATTCTTCTTAAGGTCCAGTAACCACAAGTTACCGTCATAATCATCACTGGCAATGTATCTTCCATCCGGCGAAACACTGAGCGACATACGTAAGGTGTGACCATTATCGGTTAACTGTTTAGCGCCATTACCGCCATCGGCTGCGAAGCGCCAGATCTCTTGCTCACCAGAGGCATCGCTGATCCCGTAGACCCATTTTCCATCTGGACTCATCTCTGCATTACGAATACGACTGTTGCCTGCAAGGGCTATTTCCACCAGACGAGAACCATCTGTGGCCGCGACGGCCACATGACTTCTTGCCGTTATCACGACCTTGTTTGCAGAAGGTGACAGACGAGTAGACGTGGCGTACTTCATAGGATCGTTAACCCAATGCTCACGACGCTGTGGAAAATCAGACACTAAGTTAATATCTAATACACGGGTGCTATTGGCTGCGATATCGTAGAGCTTGATATCGGCACCCAGCTGAAACACGATGCGGCCATTATCGATGCGTGCACCACGTACCTGCCAATCGGTAAATTGGGTATGCTGCTTAAACGCTTTGCCATCTAATGTCATGGACCAGATGTTATCGTTACCATCACTGTCGCTAACGAAATAGAGGCGGTCATCCCAGAGCATGGGTTGACGCACTGAACCTATGTGGCCCGATGTTAAGCGCTCGGCCTCAGCCTTTGAGCCCAATTTGAAACGCCACAGCTCGCCTTTGGCGCCACCGCGATACACCTTGGCGTTGTCGCCGGTAGTCTGTAAACCAAAACGTGTGAAATACAGATACTCACCTTGATCATCGATAGTCCCTTCGATGGCATCGGCAAGAGGCAAGTCCTGAGTCTCTAAGGTGTCAGGATTAACACTTCTGAGCACCCAATAGTTGGCAGGACCGAAGGCATTATCTGTGGCATACAAGACCTGGCCATCGGCTGTCCAGCCCTGTACTCGCACCCGGCTATTTTCGAAACTTATCCTCTTCGCCTGACCACCTTTGATAGGAATAACATACACTTCGCTGCTACCTTCGTAGTTAGCCACATAGGCTACCCACTCGCCATCTTTCGATACTGTTGCCCCTAACTCTTCCGCCGGCAAACTGGTCAGCCTCTGAGCCTGGCTCTGATCCAGACTCTTGGTCCAGAGGTCGCCCTCAGCGGTGAACACTAAGGTATTGTCACTCAGTGCTGGGGCGCGAAAGTAACCTGGATAAATAGCATCTGCAGAAAAAGCGGCCGAAGAACTTAGGCTGCCGAGCGCTAACAAGGTACAGGCAACTGAAAGGCGAAGTTTCATGATTAGCTCAATATTTATTATTAATATAATTTTTCAAGGTCAACAAAGTAGCAAACTTTTATTAAACCAACAGTAAAAATTAGTACATAAATCATTAGCAAATGTGTACAAGCGAATAGCCTGACTATACTCAATAGATTCATTGATTAAAAGGTGAGCGTTCAGATGGGGGCTGAGGGTGATGATAACGTCAATTCTGCTTCAATATCCCAAGATATTGAAGCAGTTAACCACGGCCTCTCTACCCCTATAAGACAAGATCCTGTGATTGAGAAGTTACCAAAGACCTTAGCCAGTAGCTACTCAGATGAACAACTTCAGGGAATGCGTGTTGCACTCGGTGACCGAATCTGGGGCAAGCACTTTATCGACAATCGGGGAAACTTTGCCTTTCCATTCATCCTTTGGCGATTTTATTATGTCTTCTTACTGGGTCAAAACCACCGTTCCTACACCCGCCGAGAGAAACATGCCTCGATGCTGATGTTATCGGTCTTATTTTGAGCTTTATCATCATCAGTGTTTTATTTGGTCTACTTACCCTCTACATTCTCAAGTCCGCCATGGGAATAGATCTGTTAGAAGGCACCTCTTTGGGTATTTGAGACTGGTTTAAAGATGTTATTTAATGATTGAAGAAAAACCAATAGACAGCTAATGGATAACTGTCTATTGGTTATTAAATCACTTTTTCATATTCGCCATAGGAACATAAACCAGAACCTAAACTAGTGTTTTGCTATTTTAGACTGCAACTCACTCCACCTTTGATGCTGAGGGTGCTCTGACTCTTCGAGGTTTGGATACTGCTTGGCAATATTCTTAGCTAGCTTCTCTGCCTCATCCCACTGCTTAGAATCGATCAAGTTTTGCAGATGGTTCAATGCCTGCTTGGCGCTCACCACTGCCTCACGTTGTGGCACACTCTTGTTCGGTAACGCATGACTCGATAAAGACTTGGTCGACGGCATCTGGTTACTCGGCGCCTCGGCCCCTAACTTAGCTCTGTCATCAGGTCCATGGACTTCACCCATCTGTTTCATTTTCGGCTCGGCTGCCCCACCAAGTTGCTGATCCGATGCAGGCATCACACTCTGCGTCCTGGATGCTTGTCTGGACTCACTCTTCACATCGGAACTGTTATCTTCAAACTTAGCACCTTCAACAACATCAGCTTGTAACGACTCACGCTGCATAGCGGTACTTTTTGCTTCGAAACTAGCCCCTTCGACAACATCAGCCTGTAACGATTCAAGCTGTTCATCGAGCGGCTGGCTCATTTGCATCATCATGGGCATGGCATCATCGGATAGAATCTCTTGAGGGCTTTGAGGATTTAACATGATCACAGTCACCACCAGCATTACGGAGGCGGCCGACGATAATGCCCATCTATTCTTTCGCCAAAAACTATTCTCGACCCGCACCACATTGTCAGTGATCTTGTCGCCAGCTAATGGGGCTTCATGCTGACTGCTATCAACCGAAGCTTGATTGCTCACGGCGCTCGCCTCAGTAGCCATCTTGATGATGGCATCATCGAGTTCACAGCTAGGTTGCTCTTGGGCCTGCAACTTATACCAAGCCTGCAGTTCACTATCGAATTCCTGAGCCTGCTCAGTAGCAGGCTTATTGTTTTGATCATCTTTCATTTTGAACCTCCTGCCACTTATTCATCACACAGGTTTTCAGACCTTGGTTGGCATAGCGAATTCGACTCTTGGTCGCTTCGAGTGTCACGCCGACAATATCTGCGATGGCGCCGGCGGTAAAGCCCGCCTCCATATTCAGTAACAAGGCTTCTTTCTGCACCGTTGGCAATAATGCTATGCAACGCTTAAGCAGGCTAGCCTTGAAACTATCCTCCATCGCCCTGTCCGGTGACATTTCATCACTGGGCAGAAACGCTTCGCCGTCTTGCTCTTCGGTAAAGGTCTCGCTAAACAGGTCGACAGGTTTCACTGCCCTGACATGGTCGATAAGCAAGTTATGGGCAATCCGATAGAGCCAAGTCGTAAATTTAGCATCGGCCTGGTA
This sequence comes from Shewanella sp. YLB-07, assembly GCF_009377275.1. Lineage (NCBI taxonomy): Bacteria > Pseudomonadati > Pseudomonadota > Gammaproteobacteria > Alteromonadales > Shewanellaceae > Shewanella > Shewanella sp. YLB-07. Next base: position 284,825 of record NZ_VOQB01000003.1, read on the forward strand.
ACTGGCAGCAGACTTGATGATCCGCCCCCATGTCTCCTGATAGAGGTCTTCCGCTAGCTGCTTATCCCCTATCTGGCGGACAAAATAACGATACAAGCCACCCTTATGTTTTAGATAGAGAGTTTCAAATGCCGAGGTGTCTCCACTGGCATAGTTCAGCATTAAGCGCTGATCTATCTCCGCCTCTGTCGATTTATCTTGCCCTAACGCTTGTGCCACACACCTCTCCTGCTGAAACGCCTCTCCCTTAGGCCGTAAACCTATCGAGGGAGAGACTATAGATAGACTAGTCATGGAAAGTTTGCACGCCCTGAACCCCTTTGTCTATCTCAAGCTGGTATTCGGGAGAGTTCATATCAGTTCCATTAAGTAAGTGATCATTCAGCGGGAGTTAAAAACGCTGTAGGCAAGTAAGGGGATTGAAGCTAATAGTTATTCTATATCGAAAACCACTTGCGCTGCATAAAGTGTTTTTAAACCCGCACTACGTGAGCTTCTCAGGACTTCTACTTCTGTGTTGCATTGCCTCAAAAGGGAATAACCATTTCCTCAACAATGCGCCGTGAATTCAAAGCCCTGAGAGAGCTCTGAATTAATCATAAACTTAATGGAATTGGTATTATATGTGGCGCTATGTATTTAGGTTGAACTTCGACCTTAGATTTAGGCATAGGTTTTATGGGGTGAATGATACTCGACATGTTTTCTCCCTCAACAACAGCCTCTTGCCCTGCCAACAGGCGAGCTGTCTTAGCTAGCTGCACAAACTCATGACGATAGCCGAACGCGTCTTGGCCCATTGCAGAATTAGCTAAGTCGATCACCTTGGAATAGCTCAAGTCGTGGGTATAGAGATTCTGATTAATCAATTGCCCCAGTCCGGCAACTGCGGCGGAAAATCTATAGTCATCGCTCGCCTGGGCTAAGCTCTTAACCCCTGAGTCTCGGCGAATCGCATATGAGATCAAGCGGCTGCTATCTTCCCCTATGGGTTTATATCGCAACTTCAGAAAGGCTATCTCATCCCGGCTATATTTCTCCGTGCCAGTGGCATCATCATAACCATATCTGAGTTTGTCGTTGGCCTGGTTGGGACTATCGACATAGCTTATCTCATAGAGTGCGGTGACCCTGTGACCAGCCCCAATCTCGCCGGCATCCACCTTGTCATTATTAAAATCTTCACGATTAAGGGCTCGGTTCTCATAGCCTATCAAACGATATTCGGCGACGATTGCCGGATTAAACTCCACTTGAATCTTCACATCTTTGGCTATGGTCAACAGGGTCGAACTCAGCTCATCCACCAGCACCTTACGCGCCTCATTGAGCGTATCTATGTAGGCATAATGACCATTACCCTTATCGGCAAGTTGTTCCATCAAATGATCGTTATAATTTCCTTGGCCGAAACCTAAGGTCGTTAGGGCTATGCCTTTGTCACGTTTGGCTGCTATCAGGTCCATCAAGGCCTGATGATCTGTGGTGCCGACATTAAAATCTCCGTCGGTAGCCAAGATCACCCGATTGACGCCACCTTGGATGAAATGTTTCTGCGCAAGTCGATAGGCCTGCTGGATCCCGGCGCCGCCATTAGTTGAGCCCCCTGCCTTGAGGCTATTCAATGCCTGATTAATCGCCTGAGTGTCATTGCCTTTTACCCCATCGAGTACCACACCCGATGCGCCAGCATAGACAACGATGGAGACATGGTCTTGCTCACTCAGTTGCTGGGATAACATCTTCAATGATGTCTTTAACAAAGGTAATTTATCTTGCGAGTTCATCGAGCCAGAGACATCGAGCAGAAAGACTAAATTGCTCGCCCCTAGCTGGGACTTATCGACCTCATATCCCTTGAGGCCAATCCTGAGCAACATCTTATGCTCATTGTAAGGAGACGGTGCCAGCTCGGTATTAACACTGAATGGCTGCTCGACTGTTGAAGGAGTAGAATATTGATAATTAAAATAATTGATCATCTCCTCGACTCTAACCGTGCCCTTCTCTGGCAGGCGTCCCTGATTGATCCAGCGCCTCAGTGTCGTATAACTACCAGTATCGGTATCGATTGAGAAGGTGGATACCGGGATCTCCCCCGCCACCATGATGCCATTGGCAGTGTGCCTCGAAAAATTATCCCTGTTGCTAGCTTCTCTAAACGGCGGCAAACCCGGAGCACTCATCTGCCCCATGATATGATTGCGACTTAAGGATTTCATCTTAATCATACGCTCACTGGCCTGTTTGCCTGCCCCGTAGATACCACTCGATATAGAGATAGACATATCGGCAGATTTATCATCATCTGTGCTGACTTGCTCGGCCAGTGCTCGATGGCCAATCATGGCATCATTGGCTTGTACTCTTATAGGCTGGCTCTGAGGATTAATTCCTTCAGGCGTATTCTGGTCAGCTTGGGCTATCTCTTGCTTAGGCACAGCGAGTTGCTGCTCCTTTACCTCTTCTTGCAGCTGATGCTCCGTCGCTGCTGCGCTGTCTTTTTCTGCATCACTCTGCTGACCGCCACAGGCAGTCAAGGCCAATAGTAGGGAAACCGAAATGAGTGATAATTGAAACCCTTTCACTCTTTTCATTTTAGTGAGTTGCTGAACTGCAGAATGAGAGGTTGAATCTGCTTTCAAATGAGTCATGACCCTGTCCTTTTGTCTGTTGATAAACTTATAAACGAAGACAAAAGCAAAAAGGGTTATTTTAGAAATGATATTAGAGGGGACCGATTTATAAACATAAAAAAACGCCACTCAGCCTTGAGGCTCAGCGGCGTTTCGTCAAACTATACAGACAAGCGCTTAGCGCTTTCTGAAAAGCTTATAAATTAGCGAGTTTCTCTTGCAGCTTAGCATCTTTAGCTTCAACAACAGCGGCAGATCTGGCACGTTCCTCTTTTACTGCTACAGCCAAAGCATCATCAGCCACGGCTAAGATTTGCGCGGCTAAGTAACCCGCATTCTTAGCACCTGCACTGCCGATAGCCACAGTGGCTACTGGTACGCCGCCAGGCATCATCACAGTAGAAAGCAGAGCATCATGACCTTGAAGTGGACCACAGTCCACTGGGACTCCAATCACAGGACGAGTGGTGATACCAGCAACTGCACCGGCTAAGTGAGCAGCCAGACCGGCGGCACAGATGAAGACCTTACAACCACGTTCTTCTGCATCATGCACATAGGCGTGAGTCGCAGCGGGAGTACGGTGAGCCGATGTCACCTTAGCTTCGAATCGAATACCAAAGCCCTTAAGCACATCTAGGGTGGCTTGCATGGTTGGTAAATCAGAATCAGATCCCATCAAGACTGCAACAAATGGTTTGCTCATTTTTAATCCTTATGTAGGGTATAGCTTAGAATTACTTATAATTTATGGCGCATTATAATGGAATAACGCCCCGATTGCTTGATTCCAGCAACGGCTCCCCCAAGCCAAGGGCTAATTATCACCTAGCTTGATCCACACTGCAAATAACTAATCCCTACAGACTAATAACAAAAACACCGTTTTGTGTAGCAAACAATTCTTGTCGGATAACAAGTTGCAAGTATCTTTTTTGGGTTGGGTTCATTAAGCTGGTTTGGTGTTTGGCTAACTTCATGAATGCCATAAGTTCATTCTAATCTATAGCCTGCGGCTCGCTTAACATGTAAACACTTCTACGAGGCGCCGTGAACACTTCCCTGTGGGCTCTGCCAAAACGTCCTTGTTTCGGAAGCTCGCAGCCCCGTTCACACCTGATTATTTATCTCTTCGAACTAGAGTTTTTTGGTTGTAACTCACTTTTTGACATAAACGTGCAAGAGCATCGAGTCTAATTAAACTGACATTGATTAGAAAAATTATCTTGGTTTATTCGAAATCCCTAATTATCACCAAGCCTTTGTAGATAATTTATATACGACTAAGGCGAGGGGTGAAGTGCATTACTGCTGGCTTTACCTTTACACCATAGCCCACAGTTATGTTGCTTTTTGAAAGCACACATAGCATCCCAACGACCACTAATACCACTGTATTGGCGGCGAAACTCTTTTGCTGAGGTTATCCAGGCATCGGATGATATACCAAGTTCATCAAGTAATTTAGGGCGACTTGAGTCGATGAAACCTCTTTTGTCTGGCCTAATTGCTCTGCCAGTCCAATCGATAAGTTGTAAATAATCACAGAAATGAAATGGGACGCCTGATTGAGTCGCTAAATGAGCTGCACCATCAAATTGGGCAAGGGGTTTGAGTCGCTCACTCGAGATTAGTTCTGATTCATCATTTGGTTTAGTGTCTTTATCTGGTGTATTGAGCTCGTTAATGCGCTCCTGAATAGACGTATAATCAGAAGCTTGAAGTGTGTTGGCAATTCCCGCTCTAATAGGATTTAAATCAACATACATCATGCAGGCTAATAGTGCTTGCTCATCAAGTAAAGCTTGTGACTTAAAGCGCCCCTCCCAGAAAGCCCCTTTACATCCATCCTCACGATTGGCCCTACGCGCTATCTCTTCATTGAGGCACCTCATAAACCAAGAGATACTGGATAGACGTTCGTGCCACTCAGCCAATAACCCATCAAGTAGTAAACGCTCCCCCTCGATTAAGGTCTCTCCATTCATAAATTTAGTCGCTACATCATGCCCTTTTGTCACCTTACACCATCGACTAATAACCTGACGGTTACTCAATGACTTGGCTTTGTCGGTATCGATTTTAAGGACTAAATGATAGTGATTATTCATCACCGCATAGGCACAAACATCAATACAAAAAATAGCAGATAGAGCCTTAACTTTATCGACAATCCAGCCGCGTCTATGCTCATAGCTTTTAGCTGTGAGTTTATCCTCTCCGCACAAAAAAGCCCTTCTAACACAACGATTTATTATGTGATAAAACGGAGTCGATTCTGCATCGATAAGGATTCTTCGAGCTGAAGTCATAATCGTTATCCTGAACAAAACTAAGTTGAGGTAACTTAAAGGTTAGTAGAGGGGATGAGCTAAAGCACAAAAGATATGGCTGTCCCGTCTTTTTTCTCCCGTCTTTTTTCTTAGGATTAGTCCCAACAATAAACCCATTACTTCCTGTCGTTACTGCCATTCTATGGGTTTGACCGCCAAAGCCAACTTCATATATTGGTCTTCCAGTTCCCTTACCTTGATAGCCCACAACCTTACCTCTGGTTACCGCAGCCATGACAGCTTGAGGGATTTGAGATTGACTTATACCACGATTGGCAAAGTCGGCTCCGTGTCTCTGCACCATGTGTTGCAACCCTGCGCCCGAATTACCAGATTCAAGAAACATTATTTTACCGTCTGCATTCTTCCCTATTTGGACTATGTTCGCGGGGTTGTGTTTGATGCCTTGTTGAGTAAGTTGCGCTGTTAGAGATGTGGACAGAATAACTAAGACATCCATTCTTATTTAAATTTAGTTGCAATGTCTCATCATGAGGTGACTTCATTGAAAACTTTAGTATCGGTTTCAATGAAGCAATGTCTTCTCACTCATTAAACAATCATCTGTAAAGTATTGGCTATTTCGTTGAAATGCAAATACAAAGAAAACCAAACAGCAGTCCGGTTAGTGGTATTTCTATCGTAATTTGTAGCTGTTGTTATGCACTATCTAGCCATCGGTGGCAGTTGGCTGCACCTTGCCTTCGTTTACCCTCTAAATGTTCACAATATGCATCAAGTTCTTGAAGCGTCCCAACGGGACCTTTAAATAGTTTAGTAAACTCAATTGTTTTGAGCGTTGGCTAATCGCTCCACGCTTATCATCTCTAATGATGCGTCCTGTATCATCAAGGAGTTGTAAATAGTCTTTGGTATCAAATATCAAGCCTTTTGGCATATCTTTATTCTCATTTCCCATAAAGGGTAGCAGTGATGTAGGTTGCTCACCTTTCATGGCTGCTTGGATGCGTTTTTTAATACTGGTAAAATCAGAAGTATCTGGTGTCTTGGCTATTTTGGCTCGAATAGGATTGAGGTCTACGTAGGCCATACAGGCCAATACTGCAGTTTCATCTAGCAGTGCTTGAGACTTGAATCTTCCTTCCCAAAATCGGCCTTTACAATTGTCCTCAGTATTAGCTTTACGGGCGATAGGCTCGTTCAATGCTCGCATAAACCACGAGATATCCATTAGTCTTAGTCAATACTCTTTTGCCCGTTTATTGATGATAACCTGTTGATAGGACTCAAGTGGTTCACCTTCAACAAAGTCATGATTAAGGCTATCGCCTTTGAAAAGCTTTTGCCATTGAGCCACCACATCCCTATCAGACCAGTTTCGAACCAATTCATCATCGACCCGTAGTACGAGATGCAGATGATTACTCATTACGGCATAAGCACAAATATCGATAGCGAACACTGAAGCCAATTCTAACAATCGACTTTCAACCCAATCACGCCTATGCTCATAGGATTGACCTGTATAATGATCGACTCCACACAGAAAAACCTTTCTAACACAACGAGATATACAGTGATTAAATGGACCGACTCTTAAATAGAGAGTTCCAAACTTACTAATGCTTTCCTTGGTGTCGGCATAACCAATCCTCCTCAAAAACTCTTACCTAAGCTTAGTTAAGGGAGCTGGCTCTGACAATTTTGGGTGTTTTAGTTATCTTACAGAGCGTGCCATTAACCATGTCTGTCCTTATTTATTACTCAGCTATTCTTTGGTTGAAAATCATTCAAAGCATGCTCTCACCCTGCCTTGATATATAGTCAATTCATAATTAGCATAAATAAAATTTAATTAAAGTATAAATTAATTCAAATATTTATAATGTTGGTACAAGTATACTATTTATGCCTTTGATACAGTAAGTAAAAGGCTAAAAATGAAAGGGAAACATATATCATGCGCAGTTAATAACGTGGATGCACTATCTCACTTACCAGTACACTCTCAAAAAGTAGCATTAGTGACTGAAGGGGGAGGGCAACGTGGTATTTTTACTGCGGGGGTTCTAGATGCGTTCTTGGAGGCAAAGTTTTGCCCCTTTTCGTTAATGATAGGAACATCAGCAGGTTCACTTAATTTGGCGTCATATCTGTGCGGTCAAAGTAAGCATGCTTATGATGTAATCACTAAAGCGACCACTACTAATCATTTTTTTGATTTAACTAGATTTTTATCAGGTAAAGAAGGTTTAGATCTAGACTGGTTATTAAAAGAGATGCAAACAAAAATACCTCTGAATTGGCTGCAGGCTCGTGAAAGAATGCGCTCATGTACAGTGCTTGCTTGCGCTAGCCATGTAGATACTCATAGGCCATTTTATTTTGATCTATACGATGATAATTGGCAAACATCTTTACAGGCATCATGTTCAATTCCTGCATTACGAAAACAGCCAGTTTTAAACCAAAAACAGTATTGGATAGATGGGGGTTTAGGTGCACCTATTCCAGTTCAAGAGGCCTATAAGCGCGGGTATAAGGATATTGTTGTGATCCGTACTGTTCCGATCACAACTAAGTTCAATCATTGCTGGATGTCAATCCTAACTAAATCACTCGGGAGGAGTAAGCTTTCAAATTTAATTAGTTTGCTACTTGAACATGAAGAGAATTATCGGCGAACTCAATCCTTTCTAAACTCTCCACCAAGTGATGTAACTATTTATGAGATCTACCCCAAAAATGACCTACGCTCTAAATTAATTGGCAGTAGTAAGCATTCACTGGAAAGTGATTATGAACTCGGTTATCGTTCAGGCCGCTACTTTAAGGAAACTCTAGGTAAAAAACTTTTCAAACTAAATAACCAATAACCAATAACCAATAACCAATAAATAACAGAATATATATACAATAATAGATAGCATTATAACTTGCTAATCATCATCCTAAAGTTAGTACAGCATAATAGCTAAACGTAAGGAAATAAATATAAGAAAGTAACTTAAAAAGAATACACTTCACATAAAGTCAATTTATAAGAATGCTGCAACATTCCATCTTGACCAATCAAATAAAAGTCTGTTAGAGCAAACACATAGATTAAACCTATGGGTTAGAAATAATCTTCAGGGTAGATTTAATTTAACGGTAACACTTTCAATAATTAGGACGTAACGATGAAGATAGAAACAGAACTGTTAGATAGAGCTGAAGAACTTATAAAAAAATACGGCGCGTTAAATATTAGTATGGCAGAGGTACATCTTGGCGTGTGTTCATCAAGCCACATGTTCAGGATTTTTAAAAATAAGAATTCATTACTTGCAAGACTTTGTGTAAGAGAGATGATGAGCAATGTCGAAAAAATAAAGTCTGATGCTCCTGACTATATGAGTAGACATTTCAAGGTTGTAACTGACCCTTTTATTTACGATTATTTATCCATACAAGATAAATATATGGTTAAGTACTATTTAAATATCTTCCTATCTAAACTAAGAAAAAGTAATTTAGCTGGAGTAATAGGTTTCAAGCAAGCTTATGACGTTCAATAGTTTTATATAGAGTTATTCACACGCATCCCACAATAGTTATAGAAGATGTTTACTTATACGCATAAAAAACAACAGCCTAAGTAAATGTAACCCAATCTAAATTAAATTTAGTGATACCTATGCATAAATTTTCACATTCCCTATTAAACATATCTAATTGAGGTGTATTCATGTCAATAATTACCAGCTTAATGGCTGCTAGAGTCTATTCTGATTGCAAAATTCACGCCCTTAGTGAACAGCAAGCATCATTAGTTGCGAGTATCATAATAGCTCAAAGACACAATAATGGTATAAAAGGTGTACCGAACTCTCTATCAAATTTAAATAAAGATGAACTTTTTTTAGTTCAATTACAAGTTTGTAAATTCTTTAAATCTAATTGCCATGTTGAAATTTATGACAATATTAAAGACCCAAGTCATATTGAAATTGCAGCCGAACTACTAGTTGAGTCAATTTCAATATCCATTTTATACACATAAAACTCCAAACGAAGAAGTAAATAATCCAATGTAGTTGAATCCGCTCAGACTGCTCTGAAACCTGCACTTTGAAGTAGAATGGGTATCGTTCATTTGTTAGAATCCCCCTAATTTTTATGGCAACAATCCTGACATAGGGGCTTGCTGCCACACTCTGCTTGATTCTGAAGGTTTCGTACTGACTGTTTCGAACCGTTCATTTTCACACAGAGTATTCAGATTTTACGATTTAAAGGCAGGTTATGACCGTTCTTCTAATGACTCCACCTATGACCCAACTGAATACGCCCTACCCGGCAACAGCGTATTTAACTGGTTTTTTACGCTCTCGAGGCTATGAGGCGGTTCAGCGAGATCCTGCTATTGAGCTTTTCCTAGAAATGATGACAGCGCCTGCGCTGGAGATTATTCGTCAGCATGTGGAAGAAAACTTCGAGCACTTTGAAGACAATGAGCTGCCTGATGTGATCTTTAGTTTTCTGGCTGAGTTTGACCGTTACCACCAGACAGTTGAGCTTGCTATTCGCTTTTTGCAGGGCAAAGATCCAAGCCTTGCACTGCGTATTAACTCCCGTCGTTTTTTACCAGAAGGCCCGGCGTTTGACACTATTGCTCAGATGGAAGCGGTATCCGGCGATGTGATGCAAGCGGCCTTTGGTAATCTAGGCGTACAAGATAAAGCCAAATATCTAGCAACCCTGTTTATTAATGATCTGTCTCAGGTCATTACTCAGGGGGTTGATCCCTACTTTGAAGTGAGCCGTTATGGCGAGAAATTAGCGGCAGCCAACCCAAGCTTTGACAACCTCTACGATACCTTGATGGGCGAACCTAGTTTCAGCTCGGAAATTTTGGAACAATTGGTCGAGCAGTATCTGGAAGAAACTCAGCCTAGCGTAGTCGCGTTAACCGTGCCTTTCCCCGGAAATATGCTAGGAGCCTTACGTATTGCGCAAACTTGTAAAGCCATCAATCCTGATATTCCCATCGTAATGGGCGGTGGTTTTATCAATACCGAGCTGCGCGCACTGAAGGACCCTCGAGTATTTGAGTTTGTCGATTTTATCTGTCTCGACGACGGCGAACGTCCTTTTATCACGCTGCTGGAATACTTTGAAGGACAACGTGAGATAGACTCCCTGATGCGCACCTTTTTCCTCGCAGAGGATGAAAATGGCCAAGCATACGTACACTTCAATGAAAATGCGCAGCTCCACGATATCCCACAAACCGATGTCGGTGCACCGATATACGATGGCCTGCCATTGGGGGAATACCTGTCTTTGTGTGAAATGCTCAATCCGATGCACCGCATTTGGAGCGATGGACGCTGGAATAAACTGACCATAGCTCATGGTTGTTATTGGCGTAAATGCAGCTTTTGCGATGTCAGTCTGGACTATATCGACCGCTACGACACCGCTGGAGCCGATATTCTGGTGGATAGAATCGAACAACTCATCGAAGAAACCGGACAGACAGGTTTCCATTTCGTCGATGAAGCCCTACCGCCAAAGACGTTGTTTGCGCTAGCAAAACGGCTAATTGAACGCGGTGTAGTGATCAGCTGGTGGGGCAATATCCGTTTTGAGAGGACGTTTAGCCAAGCCCGTTGCCAGTTGCTGGCGGATTCTGGTTGTATAGCTGTTAGCGGCGGTCTTGAGGTGGCATCAGATCGTCTATTGAAACTGATGAAAAAAGGCGTGAGTGTTGAGCGGGTCGGCCACGTAACCAAAGCCTTCAGTGAAGCAGGTATATTAGTTCACGCCTATTTGATGTATGGCTTTCCAACACAAACCGAGCAAGAAACCATCGATTCGCTGGAAATGGTGCGTCAGATGATGGAGCAAGGTTGTTTCCAGTCCGCCTACTGGCACCGTTTTGTGGCCACGGTTCACAGTCCTATAGGCATGAACCCTGAGAAGTTTGGCATCACGCTTGCCGAGCGCCCTGAGATCTTATTCGCTGAAAACGATGTGGACTTCACCGATCCAACCGGCACGGATCATGAAATGCTTGGGGTCGGGCTTCGTATGGCGATCTACAATTATATGCACGGTATTGGCTTTGAGCAGCCGATGAGCTTCTGGTTTAAACAGCCTGTTGCACGCACTCAGATGAAAAAAGACCTGATATCAAAAGCGGTTAACAATCTAATCGCCAGCTGTGAAGGATAATTAGACTCAGGCGAATACCAATAGATTTAATCTATAAAAAGGCCACTTTCTTGTAAATCAGTCAGTATAGATGCAGCTGCGGGCTTCCCAAAAAGGGTGAGGTATCACGAAGTTATACTCTCCGAACGAAAGGCAGGGATGCCGAACTGGCCGTTAAACAAGGACGTTGTTTGATTTGGTAGAGCCCACAGGGGCTGTACTCGAATGATATCCTATCTAAAAGCCAGTTCGGCAAAATATGTCCAAATAACCAAGACACCCAGGATTGTCACTTGCCTGTATGGCCTCCCTTGTTCAAAGTAGAAGTGCACCACTCTCCACCAAGAGATAGGCTATCCGCGCTAAAATGGCTACTACACTTCAAATTTCACTAGCATTAAACTGCGTATCAAGGCAACGATACAAGGTGAGCAGCCAACATCACTGCAGCCCTTTGTCGGCAACGAGCATAAAGCAATGCCTAAAGGACTCATGTTCAGTGCTAAAGATTATCTGCAACTTGTTGATGATACAGGGCGAATAGTCAGAGCTGACAAGCGAGGCTCTATGAGTCAAGAGTCGGCTAATATTTTAAATAGACTTAATATCCCGCAAGAAAACAGGATAAAGCTGACCACAGAGTTTACCAAGATTTTCAAAGAGCCCGTGGGCAACACCCAAGAGTTAACTGTCTACTGTGAACATCTTGACCGCAAACGTAAGCAAGGGGCTGCCAACTGTCATCGATGGCTAGATAGCGCTTAATCAAGACCCTATATACCCAATTTAAAGTCATTTTTTCATACATAACCAAACCCTTGTTTGGGGTTTATGATGTTTTATTTTTAAGGAAATAGTCGATATTTCACTCATAACAGACTATTTGAGTATCGTTTGGTCTGTAATACCAATCGGTATAAAGGTGTGGTCACTCAGCAAGAGTTTAGCGCTTCAGAGGCAAGGCAACGAGTGAGGAACATAGTTATTCTACGTTTAAGTTCGTTAACGCCGTATCGGAAGTGCTAAAACTCGCCTTTCAGGAGTGTTTTTGGCAGCCTACTTCTGTGTTGAATGAGTTCAAAAGGGATCACCATTCCCTCACTCATCCACCTTGAATTATGCAGTCAAAAATAACTCTGAGTTGGCCACTTTCTTATACCGATTGGTATAAGTGGGCGGATTGATAAATCGAGGAGTTTATCTAGATGTGTTCGGCATTGACGATCTTGCTTAGAATAAGAATGGATGATGGGATGAACGCTCCCTAATTCGGCTCTGCTAAGTCCTTATAACTTGCCAATTATGAATGTCATGTTCAATCGACTTTGAACAATATTTTAGGATTAACCATGGTTTTCATTTCAAGAATATTGCCGTTCGGGTCTTCAATAAAAAAGGTTTCCTGTTCATATTTACTGTCTATAAAGCGACGATAAGGCTTGTCTAAATAGGCAATGCCAGCCGTTTCAATACGCTCTTTTAAGGCTTGAAACGCCCCATCAGGTAAATGTATACCAAAGTGGGGAACGAGGACGCTACCCATGTCCACTTCATGGCGTACTTTTGGCAAACGTTCTTCGCTTTGGTGTAAGGTCAATTCGTTGCCCCAAAAATCAATATCTACCCAATGGTCCTCCTCGCTATTGCCACTCTTACAGCCAAGTACATCGCAATAAAACTTTTTAGCCACATTTAAATCGCCCGCTGGAATGGCAAGATGAAAACAGTTGGTCATAAATGTCCCCTTGTTTTGTTTTATTTTAAACGCATGAATTAAATAGCTACTCTATTTTATAGAACACCAATCCATAGAACTCTACTTTAAAGCCAAATTTAATAAAAAGAGCTGCAATGCTTTGTTGCGCTGAGTAAAGACGCACGCGCTTTATATACCATATGTATGTTAAATAGAGGTTGAATTATTAATTGAATAAATTTAGCTAACTAACTATTCAACAGTTCAGCATTTGTTGGGTATTTCTCAAGTAACTCAACAAGTTTCCTAGCACCCTCTACAGGTTTAAGACCGGTAAGCGTCCTGCGCAACACGGTTACCTTTTCGAGCTCTTTCGAATTGAGCAGCAGTTCCTCACGACGCGTGCTGCTTTTAGCAATATCCAGCGCGGGAAAAATTCGTTGATTTGCAGCCTCACGCGATAAAACGACTTCCATATTACCCGTACCTTTAAACTCCTCAAATATCACCTGATCCATTCTGCTACCAGTATCAACCAGTATGGTTGCTAGAATGGTAAGCGAGCCACCATGCTCAATTTTTCTCGCTGCGCCAAACAATTTTCGTGGTATTTCCATCGCTCTAGCGTCAAGCCCGCCCGATAGGGTACGACCGCTGCTCCTTTGATTGGCATTATGTACTCGTGTCAGTCTTGTCAGAGAATCAATGACAATCATTACATCAAAGCCTTCACCTGCTTGCCGGCGAGCGACTTTAAGAAGGTCATTAGCTACACGAACGTGTTGGTCATAGTTTTCATCCGTGGATGAGGCGTATACTTGTGCCGGTACGCTGCGCTTAAAATCCGTCACCTCTTCGGGACGCTCATCAATGAGTAACGCATAAAGCTTTATTTCTGGATAAGCCTTCCCCACCGACTGACAAATATGTTTTAACAGGGTGGTTTTTCCGGAGCCTGGTGGAGCAACAATTAAACCTCGCTGCCCCATTCCTATTGGCGTGAACAGATCCATAGCTCGGGTGGAAAGTTGCTCAGAGCCTAATTCTAGGCGAATACACTGATGAGGATTGATGGCTACGCCATTTATAAAACGCTCTTGTGGGTCAACGTGAGGTACAACCTTGGCCACTTGCTCGACTTGTTTGGCGACCTTTTTTCTTTTCACATTCAAAGTTAATATTTTTCTTGTCATAATATCGGTTTATCAATAAAGGAATAAAGGTGTCAGAGCGAATAAGGTCAGATCTTGGCAGAACCAACAGGGATTTACAGAGCCAGGCTAGGAGGTTTCCCAACCCGACTAATATTTATTGCTAAGCGAAGAAGAGACGCCATAACCAGGAAGAGTCGAGATCTTCTTTACAGGTCTTATATTGTGCGGCGTAGCGCCTGGATCTGGCATCGACCTTAGCCGCAACCTTGATCAACCAGGCTTTCTGGTTATAGCTCTTTCGCTTATAACCACCCCAACCTTCGTGGTAATTCAGATACTGATTTCTGGCATCCCACTTAGAGACTCCGTTGATTTTATGAGTTTTATAGATAAACCAGCCCATAAAGTCCATGGCATCGTCGAAATTACTCCGACTTGACCAGGAGTTACCCGTCTCCCTGACGTAATCGTCCCAGGTCATGGTCTTAGCCTGAGCATAGCCATAGGCATCACTGGCGCGTCCAATGGGAATGAAGCCGAGAAAGTACTCCATAGGCGGCGCAGCATTGTGCTTAAAAGAGCTCTCCTGATACATCATGGCCAAGGGGACATGGACAGGCACACCCCACTTCTCTTGGGTTTTCTGTGCGGCGCTATACCAGTCGCGATTTTCCTGATAGATGGAGCATAAATTTTCAGGGTTTTCCGGCGGAGCCGTGGCGCAACCTGAGAGTAATAATGCCAAAAAAGCTGCTGTTAAAACCGAAAAGCCTTTCATAAGTGCGGATACCATGTGTAATGCTAAATTAAGTCATGAAACGAATCAAAACGTTAGTGTCACACCCTTAGGTTAAAGAAGCAATTATCCAAGCTCAAAAGTATCGAGTATTAACGTTATGTCACAGGTTACTTCACGGGTAATTCACACTCATGCGCTTCTTCAAGCCAGATCACCGGCTGCCAAAACCCAGAGTCATTGCCACGATAGCGTTTACCTGTATTAAATTTAGCCGCAAAATGATACCTGCGGTTAGCTTCGACTCTGATCACTAAGTCTTTAGGCGTCCTGGCAGCTAGCTTCACTTTCAGAGATGGCGCACTGATCAACTCGGCAAAGGTAAAGGTATGTTCACCGGGCGAGATCCGATAGTTTGGCTTAGAGATGACAGGCTTGCCGTCTAAATGAGTCACGACGGCTCTATAGAAATCTTGGCTTTGATCTGGATCGAGATAACCTGAGACTACACCACATCTAAGACCATCATCGGGCTGTGAGGCACAGCCCGAAAGCAACATAAACATGGAAAGTAGAACGAGTAATGGTTTCAAATCTTCACTCTCAACGAAAAGTTTTATCTAAGCCATCATTAAAATATCGACAGATAAGCTCAAACCATAGGCTAAAAAGTATTTAGCCTATGGTATTGCAACCTATGAAGGGATAGCGACCTGTTGTGCCGGTTTGTTCGATGTTTCATCTCGGAAATAATCTTCCAGAAAAGCCTCAAAACTTTGGCTAGACTCGGCCTCCATCTTAGCTTGCTTAGACAAGGAGTCTAACGCAGCCTGTTTGTATCGGGTGATGACTTGCTCTGGTAGTTCATATTCACTCAAATCTTTATAGTACTGCTTGGCTAAGCTCTTGACCCAGCAACCATGATCAATTTGACTCTCCAGCAAGTGCGACATGACCCTTCCAGAAAGGGTTAAATCAGGATCATTGACCGCAGCTAACCAGGTATCTAATGCCTGACGGTAATGATTTTCACCATCTTGATCCAATAGTTTGGCAATCGAAGTCAAAGATGAAAACATCTGCTTCATCCAATCGGTAAGGAGAACAGCGTGTCCATTATTGCTTAATTCCAGACCCGGCTTACGCCCTTCCATAATGACTCGGTTCAAGTTAGCGGATATTTCGGCTTCTTCATTCTCTCCCGATAAGGGGGAATCACTTAACAAACAATAGAGAAGGAACATGTCTAAGAAGCGTACCTGAGATGCTTCTATGCCTATCGCGCTGTATGGGTTGACATCCAGGGCTCGAACTTCAATATATTCCACTCCGGCTCGCGCCAGTGCCTGCGAAGGTTTTTCACCATCGAGAGTGACTCGCTTAGCCCGGATTGGCGAATAAAATTCATTCTCTATCTGCAGTACATTGGCATTAAGCTGCCTAAATTCTCCATCGACCTTAACGCCAATTTTCTCAAAATTAGACGAGGGCATGTTGATGGCATTTTGCATCCCTTGCAGAAACTGATCCAAAGAATCATAACTGATGCTTAAGCTGTCTTGCTCCTTATTGGTATAACCAAGGTCACTCATTCTCAATGAGGTGGCATAGGGAAGATACAAGGTCCCCTTGCCCATCTTCTCAAACTCGATGTCTGTCTGCTGGCCTTTAATGAACGAGCTACACAGGGCTGGGGAAGCGCCAAAAAGATAAGGCAACACCCAAACCATGCGTCGATAATTACGTATAAGTCCTAGGTAGGACTCAGAGATGAAATCGGTTTTGGAACTCTGCTGATCGCTTAAAAGGTACAACTTGTCCCAAAGCGGCTGAGATACGGAGAAGTTAAAATGAACCCCGGAGATAATCTGCATCTGAGCGCCGTATCGATAGGTTAATCCCTTACGATATAAGCGTTTCATCTGTCCTGAATTTGAATTGCCGTATTGAGCAATGGGAATTTCGCTCACATCACCGACATAACAGGGCATACTCACAGGCCATAAACCTTGTTGATTAAGATTTTGCACCGTAAATGCGTGGGTATAGGTCAGATCTTCCAGCAAGTCATCGATATCACTGAAAACAGGAGTGATAAATTCAAGCAAAGACTCACTATAATCTGTCGTTATCCTGGAATGAGTGAGCGCGGCACCTAGTTCTCTAGGGTGAGCATCTGTCGCCAGCTGACCTGACTCACTGATTCTTAATGCTTCGCGTTCTATACCGCGTTGCATCCCCTGTAGTGCTGCACGCCCCTCTGAGTCAGAGAGTTGTTCGATCGATGTATTGAAAGAGTTCAATATTTTATTCTCTAATTTTTGTCATCATTTAGGCTTGTCTGGATCAGACCCGCTAACAGTGCATTTTCTTTCATTAACACAATCGACGGTGGTTAACTCTCTCAGGCAAGTCATCTTTATCTAAGCCATAAAGCAGCGACATCCACTTCTAACGAGATGCCGCAACTTACTACCATTAGATATATGGCCTAATTCAGCGATTACAACTCTAAATCTTCCACCGGATAACCGAGTGCTTTAATATCCGCCTCGATCGACGCCTTATCACCCACGATTAATACCAGCATACTCTTAAGATCTAACTGTTTTCTAGCCAGCTGATTCAATTCATCTTTGCTGATTGAATTAGTGATCTTAGTTTGTTGCTTGGTGAAGTCAGCATCGAGCTGATAACGCTGTATGCGGCGCATGAAGCCCGCTTTTTGATAGGGCGTCTCATAATCCAGTGCATTTCCTTGAGAAACTGAGGCCCGCATAAATGCCAACTCCTCATCAGTCATTCCCGACTGGCTGTACTTGTTAATCTCATTGAAAAATTCCACCAGGGCCAGAGATGTCACATCCGTTCTCACGCTTGCCTGGGCTTCATAAACCCCCTGCTCAATGCCACCAGCAAAGTAACTACGGGCACCATAGGTATAACCTTTATCTTCGCGTAAGTTAAGGTTTATACGACTATTGAAGGCACCACCTAAGGGATAATTCATCAGATAAGATTTAAAGTACTCTCCCGTTGCATCATAGGGCAGCGCACGCTTACCAATTTTAATGACAGATTGCGCGGCGCCGGGCTTATCTAAAATATAGATCTTGCCCCCTTGGAGTTGAGGTAGATCTGCCAATTTAGGCAGAGGCGTAGCTTCGCCTTTCCAATGACTAAAGCCAGCTAACTTACCCATAATTTCGGATTCACTCAGATTACTCACCGCAATAATTTGTGCATTACCGGCTCGATACTGCTTTTGATAGAAAGCGTTAATATCATCTAAGGTTAACGAGGAAACAGACTCTAAGGTGCCGCTACTGCTCACCCCCAATGGGCTAGCACTGCCATACATCAAACTATCGAAAGCCGTATTGGCCAAAAAGTTAGGATCAGACATCATGTGCTGCAGACTCTGCAGTTGCTGCTGTTTCAGTCGGTCAAAATCTTCAGCCTTGAACGCCGGCTCAAATAATCGCTCCTGAGCAATAGCCAGTGTCTCATCGAGGCGTGAGGTCAGGCTCGAGATTTTCACATAACTCTGATAGGCACTGGAACCGAAGGTGACACTACTGCCTAGCATCTCTAATGCTTGAGCAAGCTCTTCTGAACTGCGTTTCTTACTCGACTCATTGAGCATGGCAGCGGTTAAGCCTGCAAGCCCCGCATCTTCGACCGGCACTAATCTATGACCGCCATTAAGATAGATGATGAGCTCGACCGTGGGCGTCTCCTCACTCTCTGTGCCCATCACCTGGATATTGTTAGCCAGTTTTCCAGTCCACAATTGGGGAACCTTAAGTACAGGTGCTGGTCCCGCAGCTGGCATTATGGTGCGATCGAAAGCCGAAACAATCTGCTTATGATCAGCCACCCCTTCTACCGCGGTGTTGGACACCGTTAGCTCTGGGGGCGTGAAAGTATCTTCATGGGCGATAAGCTGTTCTTGTCCCTCGGGAACCACGCTCATGACCACCATAGGTTTGTTCTTAATATATTTGTCGAATACCCGCATCACATCGGCCTTAGTCACGCTGGCGTAGCGCTTTAGATCCGATGAGATCATGTCGGGGTTACCGGAAAAAGTCTGGTTAAATGCTAAGGTAGAAACTTTACCCGATACGCTCTGCAAGCCAAAAATCGTCCCGGCTTCAAACTGCACTTTGACCTTCTCCAAGTCATCATCGGTAACACCACGCTGCTCAAATTCGGCAATGGATTGCTTCATTAGCTTCTCGATGTCGGCTAAATTACCTCCTTTAGCAGGATTAGCCAAAGCATACATAGAGAACTGACAAGCCAACTCCTGACAAGGGTGACTCACACCGGCCTGCACCGCATAGCCATCTTTAACCAGATTCTTGTAGAAGATTGAGGTCTTGCCGCCACCTAAGATATTAGACAGCAGATCTAGGGCAGCCTCATCCTGATGACGGGCGTAAACTGTTGGAAAGGCGATACGCAGCAATGGAAGATGAATCTTATCTTCCATTGAGATATAGCGAGTCTTATCTAAGGTCAATAAGTGCTTCTCATCGGCTTTAACTGCAGGACCTGCTGGGATCTCACCAAAATACGTGTTAACCCAAGCTAAAGTCTGAAATTCATCGAAATCTCCACCTATGGTGAGGGTGGCATTATTGGGGCCATACCAACGCTGGAAGAAGTGTTTCACGTCATCGAGATTGGCGCGTTCCAGATCATCCGGCCAGCCTATGACAGGCCAAGAATACTGATGACCTTGGGGATAAAAAGCTTGATTAAACTGCTCGCCCATTCGCCCGTATGGCTGATTATCGATGCGCTGTGCTCTCTCGTTCTTAACGGTCTCACGCTGAACTTCGAACTTCTCTTCCGTTAAAGCTGGCAAGAAGAATCCCATACGGTCAGACTCGAGCCAAAGCATCTTCTCAAGCTGGTTACTCGGCACAGTCTCGAAATAGTTTGTTCTGTCGGTATTGGTGGTGCCATTCAGTGTACCACCGGCCTCGGTGACGGTTTTGAAATGCTGTTCGTCGCCGACATGTTGTGATCCCTGAAACATCATGTGCTCAAATAGATGAGCGAAACCCGAACGGCCTTCAAACTCTCTGGCAGAGCCCACATGATAGGTCACATCCACATGGACTAAAGGATCTGAGTCGTCCTGATGGAGAATGACGATGAGTCCATTGGCAAGCTGATACTTCTTGTAAGGGATCCCAATCTCAGACTCGGCAACCTTAACCGTTTCTAACAAGGTCACTCCCGCAGGAAGATTGACTGGTGACTCTTGGCTGGCACACCCCGCTAAAGCAGCTGAGATGGCTATAGCTAATATCCATTTTTTCACTTTCAAATCCTTAATATCAAATTATCTGAAGTAACATTACCCAATCTAGAGCAGTCGCCGCGACCAATATAGAAGGTACACTTTTACCTGTCTATAACCAATGAAGTGCAAATGCGGCGACTAAAAAATAACGCACACTTTTACCTATTAATATCATCAGAGTCGATCTGAGTAAGGGAAGTTTCATCCACCCTGCTAATAAACACAATAGATCGCCGATAATCGGAGTCCAGGCTAACAATAGGGCCCAATATCCATATTTCTCGATGAGGGCAATAGAGCGCTTATATTTTCCTTTAGCCATCTCCTCCGGACTGCGGGCAAAACGACCTAAAGTCCCCAGATAATAACTGGTTATCGATCCTAATGTATTACCCACACTGGCAAGAATAACGAAAGCCAACCAGTTAGAACTGTCATCATTGAGTAATGCTACCAGTAAAATTTCTGATCCACCCGGTAACAAGGTTGCAGCAAGAAACGCCGCACTAAACATCAACCATAACTCTGTCATAAATGCTTACCTAATGAAAAAAAGCAATTTTTTGTGATAAACCCAGTGAAAAAAACCATGTTACTCAAGTGTTAACCTTTAAAGTTATTAAAACAAACTTAATTATCACAATAAGTTATAACGAAATCGGTTTGTTTTGCAAGCCACTCTGTCTATACAATGCAGCATCGGATAATTGTCTGATCTAATTTTGTTCTAAAAAGGCTTAGGCAAGTATTCAGCGCTTTTTTGAATGTTAATAATAAAAATCACTTGGAATTACATAATGTGGCAAACCATTAAACAGATCCCTTTTTGGCAGAAAGTCTTAGCAGGCTTTTTTTTAGGGGCAATGATAGGGGTGATCTTTGGCGAGTCAGCCACAGTACTTAAACCCTTAGGCGACCTCTTTATCGGCGCCATCAAGATGTTAGTGGCACCTTTGGTATTTTGTGCCATCGTTGTTAGCATCACAGCACTAGGCTCACAGGTGAGCTTGAAGCGTTTAAGTTTTAAAACGTTAGCCATGTTTATGTTTACCGGTACTTTAGCCTCCTTAATAGGCTTAACCGTAGGCTCGCTTATCGACATGGGCGGCAGCATGGATCTGGTTGCAACGGAAGTAAGAGAGCGTCATGTTCCCGGCTTTGTACAAGTATTGCTGGATATGATCCCGGTCAATCCTTTCGCCTCTCTGGCCGAAGGCAAGGTATTACAGATCATAGTGTTTGCGGCATTGATAGGCATAGCCATCAACAAGGTAGGCGAGAAGGCTGAGCCATTAAAACGCACCTTCGAAGCTGGTGCAGAAGTCATGTTCCAGCTGACCCGTATGGTCCTCCAATTGACTCCTATCGGTGTCTTTGGCTTGATGGCCTGGGTAGTGGGCGAATATGGCCTGTCTACCCTGTTGCCTTTAGGTAAGTTCATCGCCGCCATCTATATCGCAGCCTTTATCCATATCATCTTCGTCTATGGTGGCTTGATTAAATTTGTCGCTAAACTGAGTCCCCTCCAGTTTTTCCGTAAAGCCATGCCGGCACAAATTGTTGCATTTACCACAGCTTCCAGCTTCGGTACTCTACCGGCCAGTACACGCTGCACCGAGTCCATGGGTGTTTCGAAACGCTATGCCTCCTTCGTATTGCCTCTTGGCGCAACCATGAACATGGACGGTTGTGGTGGCATTTATCCTGCGATTGCAGCCATATTTATCGCACAAATCTACGGCATTTCACTGGATATGACCGATTACATGCTTATCGCAGTGACTGCAACAGTAGCCTCAGTAGGCACGGCAGGTGTACCAGGTAGTGCTATGGTGATGCTATCCGTGACTCTGGGTGTCGTCGGTTTACCATTAGAAGGCATCGCCTTCATCGCTGCCATCGATCGTATTATCGATATGATTAGAACCAGCACCAACGTCACTGGCGATATGATGACAGCTGTGGTCATAGGTAAGTCTGAAGGGCAACTTGATGAAGAGCAGTTCTACGCCGCAGAAGATGAGCCCCTAAAGCAAGAAGCAAGAAGCTAACACCTGCTAACCCTCAGTGTTAAAACAAGCCGCGATAGCGGCTTGTTTTCGAATAGCCTGTTCAAAATCCGTCTGCTGATATTAGAAGCAAAGGCAAAGCCCTTTATGCTATGTTAGATGTTCTAGAGATACGACTGAAAGATCAGATATTTAGTAGGATTGGTATTATACTTACCCCATCTTAATCTTGGCTTACAAGCCTGACTTGCAACACTGAAGGATACACAATGGCAAAAGTCTTTCTGCTCCCTATTTTTCTTTGTCTCTTATGGACACTTTTTTTGCATTTCAACGGTGTGCCCATTAAGCAAGGAAAGAAAGGTTTCATCTATATCATAGCCATTAGCGCGACGGTGATCCTCTCCCTGGGACTGTTACTCTGGGTGACTGCCGAGCAAAATATTCGCAGTTAATTTTCTGCTCTACACCCATAACCTTGTCTCATCAGTTTAGTATTTAGCGCCGTTTAACTGTCTAATAATCGCTATCGAATAGGGATTAATTGGAAATCTTGCCGCGTTTATAGTATAAGCTCACACAAATCTGCTTTATCTCATTTCTAACCGTTAACTCTGGAACAAATCATGTCAGATAAGTTTTTCTTCATGGGGCGTAAAACTCCAAAACCTAAGCACGAAAGCTATGGCTTTAACACTAAACGCACCCAAAAAGCTGGCACCAGTCAAAATCCACTGAGTCTATCCGTGGTTTCAGATGAGCGTAAATCAGAGGTAGAGGCCATTCTTGAGCAGCATGGGCTACTGGCGAACATAGAGGTCAATGCTGAGGGGGTTGAAGATATCATCGAGCTAGATGGCATCTTGAACAAGCCTGTCACGACTCGATTCGAGAAAACACCCAACAGGAATGATCCTTGCCCCTGTGGTAGCGGTAAGAAATATAAGAAGTGCTGTGGTTAGGACGTATTAACTACCGAGCAATGCAATAAAGCTACTGAACTCTCTGGGACAGTGGCTTTATTTTTATCGGTCAACTTATCGCTTTCTAAAACTATCGCATATGAATATTCCGCTTCTATTCTTTATTGACCAAGCTTTCTGAGATACACGTTAAGTGCATCTCTAATTCACCTTCCGTTGTAGGCATAGTGTCTAATTCAAATGATAGCGGGCTGCTACCGTTAAGCATGAATACCGCCGTCTCTCCATGGTCATAATGAAACCATTTCCCGTTGATACAAAGATCTGTATAGCAATTCGGCAATAACTCCATGGGTACACCTCTTATTGTTTTACGACATCTGGCTGCCGTCTGGTCATCTTTATTCGAGACTGTCTTAGCAACTAAAAGTTGTCACTGTGATTTGGATCACCTTTATAAGACCTCACATGACCTAGAGATGTCTTGATCTAAATCAAGCACGGATGCATTAGAGAATTTGAAATAAAATCACAGATAGATAAAACACTAAAAATCATTTTTCATCAGTTCACATTTAGATAGATACATCAGTTAAGAGGCGTTTTATAGCTGAATATATTAGGGGCTACAAAAAGGTTTTCATACCAGCATCTTTATCTTGCATACGTAAGGTTAGTCCTGTCGAAGACAGAGAAAGAATATCTCCCACAGGTCTATCTGAGTGATCTGTTAAGGTTACATTGAGCGGTGTTTGTACACGCCAACTACGATCGCTTCCATTGATGTCTATAATTTCTGGGGTACCCAAATTGGGCTTGAATTCCCCAAACTCATCAATATCTAGATGCAGTGGGATCCATAACTTATAACCTTATCCTTCGGCCAATAGTGATAAATTAGAATGTTGTAATATAGTGGCCAACCTATTGGGGATCTGCGTTTGAACCGAAAGAGTTCGAGAACTAACGGCGTCGGTTTGGGTCGGTTTATTTGAGAAGAGTTCCTTGAAAAAACCAATTCATCTGCTGAGAAATCCATATCTGCTTCGATGTAAAAAAAGGTGCGTTGATTATAAAGCCATCAATCCTTTGCTTCAATCTCACCATAGCTTTAGTCGAGATTATTTAATCTGAGTTAATACTTATGTGATCTACATCACCTAATAACACGGACATACTCATGCTTTCGTTTACTACAGCCACTGATTTTAAATCACTTAGCCAGAGATATTTCCAGATAAGAACAAAATCAGTTCATTAATCTAAAGCAGATTTTTTTGATAAGTTGCTCAAAGTCGAAGGGTTTAAGCATCACCTCATCCATACCTGCTAACTTACATGTCTGAGTTACCTCCTCAGAGACACTCGCCGTCACAGCAAAGATAGGCACCCGATTGCCATTAACTTCCATTTTACGTATTGCTTTTGTCGCGTCAAAACCATCCATGACAGGCATAAGACAGTCCATCAAAATCAAATCAATGTCGTGCATTTTGAAAAGTTCTACCGCTTGAGCCCCATTTTCGGCGAGGTATAATTGAGTATCTAACTCCTCAAGAGGCATTCTGATTATTTCCCTATTTAGCGCTATATCATCCACGATCAGAATACTTTTCCCCTTGATGATAGAAGCATCATGGCTGCGCGTTTCTTCTACACAGTGTCCCTTGCCAACGACAATGTCATGGCTTATATCCAAAGATAAATTGATAATAAACTGACTGCCTGCATTGGGGAGACTTGTTACATTAATAGTCCCCCCCATTTTTTCTACCAAGTGTTTACAAATCGATAAACCAAGGCCTGTTCCACCATACTCTCGGGTTGTAGAAAATGAATGCTGAATAAATGGATCAAAAATATGCTCAATTCTCTCCTCGGAAATACCGATACCTGTATCAGCCACTTTAAATGTCAGCTCACAAGATTTACTTATCCTTGATCTAAGCTCCAAGATGAAATTAACCTGTCCCTGATGCGTAAATTTGAGGGCATTGTTAACTAAGTTAATTAAGACCTGCTTTAACCTAATATCATCGACCATGACCAAAGGGATATCAGGACTCATTTGGGTATGGAACTCGACATTATGATCAGATAAAAGCTGATCACCACAAATTTTCGACACTTGAGTCATGATAGATGCCAGATCAGTGACTACCGGATGTAAAACTAACTCCGACGATTCTATTTTTGAATAATCCAGCACCTGATTGATCACTGCCAATAATTGCTGTCCTGAACAGTTTATAGTCTCCAAATAATGACTCTGAGAACTTGTTAAGCATGATCTACCTAGTTGCTGCACCATACCTAATATGCCGTTCAACGGGGTCCTTAATTCATGGCTCATTGCAGCAAGAAACTGATCTTTAGCGCTATTTGCCGCTTCCGCCTTTAACTTTTCCTCTAAGAGTAACTGGTTATTTTTCTCTAATAAAATGGCATGATTTTTAACTAATGCCTTCAAATGCTTATCAGAATTATTGACTGAAGCTTGAATAAGCAAGAACTCTTGGTTATCTAATAGAGAAATGGTACTGCAAATAAATTCTATTGTATCCTCACGAGAATGAATTGAATACGCTTGGAAAAAGCGATATTTTCGTTTTTTTTCAATCGAACGCTTAATGCGAACTATATCCTCAGCGTTAATGTGATCACTTAAATAGTTTTGGTTCGGCCCTAACTCTAACCAAGCAATCAGAGCTGAATTGGCCTCCAAGACCTCTAGAGTTCCCACAGAACACAAGCCGACGCCATGATCCATAAGGTCAAATAGCTCAAACGTTAATGGCCGCATATACTCATCCTAAGTTCAGTGCGATTATCTATGTTTGCATTACAATCTGATCTTGTAAGCTGCCTACTATCTGAATAATAGACTCGACATCATCACCTTCGACGCCAGCCTCTTCAAGTGACTCTTGGAGCAGTTCAGCAACTTCCAAAAAATGAGGCAATGTAATATCAAGGTTGATATGGGCCTGACGAAGATCGCGGCCTTCATAAGCATCGGGGCCACCTAGCGCTTTTGCTATGAAATTAGTTTGGTGAGCCATCAAATTATCCATATTAACGTTTCTAAAATAATGCTCCAGCTCATCGCTATCTAGCACCTTTTGATAAAAACGACTCACGACCAGAGTAAATGTGTCGAACCCTCCATATTTATCGAACAGAGATTCAGCCATAGTAAAGTCCTTTTAATTGACATAATTTTGAAACCACCCTCTACTGAGAATAGAAGATATACAAACAGAGTCAAACAGAGATACATAAAGGTAAAATGATAAGAATCAAACGAAAAGCGGACGGGAAATAAAAAGCCCATCAGATGATGGGCTCAATGTTATAAGGCTCTAACCAATTGGTATAAGGCTTAACCAAGCACAGCAATCAACACACCTGCGGCTACGGCGGAGCCAAGTACTCCAGCCACATTAGGGCCCATGGCATGCATTAACAGATAATTATGCTGATTCGCTTCCAGCCCCACCTTATTGACCACCCTCGCAGCCATAGGGACCGCTGAGACTCCAGCGGCACCAATCAGCGGGTTAATCTTACCGCCAGAGAGCTTACTCATTAGCTTAGCCATCAAGACGCCTGTAGCCGTGCCTATGGCGAAGGCTATCGCGCCGAGTATTAAGATCCCTAAGGTCTCGAGTTGAAGGAACTTATCGGCAGATAACTTAGATCCGACAGCCAAACCTAGGAAGATGGTCACAATATTAATAAGCTCGTTCTGAGCCGTGTTCGACAGTCTGTCGACTACACCGGATTCCCGCATCAGATTGCCCAGACAGAACATGCCGACCAGGGGCGTCGCAGCAGGCAGGAACAAGATAGTTAATCCCAGCACCATCAGAGGAAAGATGATCTTTTCTTTCTTGCTCACTTCACGCAGCTGCTCCATCTTTATCTGACGCTCAGACTCAGTGGTTAACAATCTCATGATAGGTGGTTGGATCAGAGGAACCAAGGCCATATAAGAGTATGCTGCTACCGCAATGGCTCCCAAGAGTTCAGGGGCGAGTTTAGAGGCTAAGAAGATGGCTGTAGGACCGTCGGCACCTCCTATGATCGCGATGGCGCCCGCGTCTTTCATGCTAAATTCGAAACCAGGTACCCAGTTAAGCGCTATTGCACCGATTAAGGTAGCAAAAATACCAAACTGGGCCGCTGCACCTAACAATAGCATCTTAGGATTCGCGATTAAGGCACCAAAATCGGTTAACGCCCCAACTCCCATGAAGATAAGCAGAGGGAACACCCCAGTTTCTATGCCTACATGATAGGCAAGAAACAGTAAGCCCCCTTCATCGATGAAGCCACCATTGGGAATATTGGCCAAGATAGCCCCGAATCCTATCGGCAATAATAACAGGGGCTCAAATCCCTTCACTATCGCCAGAAATAGCAACAAGGC
The DNA here is from genome assembly GCF_009377275.1 of Shewanella sp. YLB-07. Lineage (NCBI taxonomy): Bacteria > Pseudomonadati > Pseudomonadota > Gammaproteobacteria > Alteromonadales > Shewanellaceae > Shewanella > Shewanella sp. YLB-07. The sequence goes on from NZ_VOQB01000003.1 coordinate 312,226, forward strand.
ACCGACAGCCATCATCAATACTTGGCCACCGGTAAAATTAGCAATTCCCGATGCAGCCCAAAAAGCAATTAATCCTTCCATTGAGACTCCTAAGCTATGCCAAGTAATTGATGACCAACGGCGACAGAGTCACCTTCTTTGACCCATACTTTGCTGATCACCCCATCGGTTTCAGCGCGAACTTCTGTTTCCATCTTCATCGCCTCTAAGATGATCACCACATCTCCCTCTCGGACCGTGTCACCCGGAGCCACATTCACTTTAAAGATATTGCCGGATAGAGGGGCATTCATCTCAAGTTTAATCACTGCTGCAACTTGAGGAGCGGCTTGAGCCACATTTGGCGCAACGAAAGGAACGACATTCTCACTGGATACTATTTGATTGATATCGCCGCCCGGTGAGACCTGCACCACATAACTCTGACCCTGAACATTGACAGTGTAAGTCTCTGAACCTCGTTCAGATACTGAAGCTGCAGGCTTAGCAGGAGTCGCTACACTCTCTCCAGGCTTAGGTTCGAATGCATCGGGGTTATTACGATTCTTGATAAACTTAAGACCAATTTGCGGAAATAGCGCATATGTCAATACATCATCGACCGACTCACTCGCAAGTTCAAGCCCCTCTGCATCAGCCTTCTGGTGTAATTCGGCGGTAAGCCTATCGAGCTCAGGAACAAGCAGATCCGCTGGACGACAGGTTATCGCCTCCTCCCCCTTAAGCACGCGCGCTTGTAGCTCGGCATTGACCGGGGCTGGAGTGGCGCCATACTCGCCTTTTAACACACCTTCAGTCTCTTTCGTCATCGACTTGTAGCGCTCACCAGTCAATATATTGATAACCGCTTGAGTACCGACAATTTGCGAGGTTGGCGTGACTAATGGCAGATAGCCAAGATCTTGCCTCACCTTAGGTATCTCTTCCAGCACTTGATCTAACTTGTCGCTAGCGCCCTGCTCTTTGAGCTGGATCTCCATGTTCGTCAGCATACCGCCGGGAACCTGAGCCCTGAGGATGCGAGAGTCAATGCCTTTGAGTTCACCTTCAAATTGCGCATATTTCTTACGTACGACTCTGAAATAGGCGGCAATCTCTTCGAGCAAGGCCATATCGTATCCCGTAGCCCTGTCAGTCCCCTCTAGCATGGCAACTAAGGTTTCGGTCGCACTATGGCCATAGGTCTGACTCATGGAAGACACTGCGGTGTCGAGCACGTCGATACCAGCTTCGATGGCTTTAAGATAAGTTGCAGTACTGAGTCCGGTTGTAGCATGACACTGCATCGAGACCAGTAGATCTGTCTGAGATTTTATTTGGCTAATCAAATCGAAAGCATCATAAGGTTTTAATAGGCCAGCCATGTCTTTAATACACAGTGAATGGCAACCCATATCTTCCAGACGTTTTGCCATGTCGACCCAAGAATCTAAGGTATGCACCGGGCTCGTGGTATAGCAGATAGTCCCCTGAGCGTGTCCACCGACTTCGACCACTGCCTTCACCGATGTTTCCAAATTACGTACATCATTCATGGCATCGAATATTCGAAACACATCGACGCCGTTTGTATGAGCTCTCTCGACAAACTTGTACACCAAATCATCGGCATAATGACGATAACCCAGTAAATTTTGTCCCCTTAACAGCATCTGCTGAGGTGTATTTGGCATCGCCTTCTTTAGCTCACGCAATCGCTCCCAGGGATCTTCACCAAGATAACGAATACAAGAGTCAAACGTCGCGCCTCCCCATGACTCCAGAGACCAGAAACCAACTTTATCTAGTTTGGATGCGATGGGGAGCATATCCTCGAGTCGAAGACGTGTGGCGAGGATTGATTGATGTGCATCTCTTAAGACAACATCAGTTAATGCAAGTGGATTGCTCATGAAAACTCCCTACTAATATTATTATGCTTTTGCGCGATATTGATGGATGGCCGAAGTGATCACCGCGACAATTTTTGGATCCATTCCTGTTGGCTGAGTGCTTTTATTCTCTGTAGTCCTTGTTGCTTTCTCTTGGGGCAAAGGGGCAAATTTCATCGCCACCAATTTAATGCCTAAAATGAGTATTGTCAGAAATACAAAGACCAGACCCATGCCTAAAAACATGATGCCTACGGCTTGCACAATTTGCTCAGATATCGAGTTCATATCATCCTCAGTATTAACAGAAGTTAGTTAGCGTCGTATGCACTCTCTACACAAGTATTCAAAATTGAATACAAACAGAACCATTCCAGTTTTTTATTCACTTACGAGCTATTTTTCATTATTTAAAAGATAAAATATAGTCGTCTAAAGAAGCATTAAGTGTCTATCACTAGAAAAACAATAACCAATCTATAACAAAATAGCGAGACACTTGTAAATTGGTCATACCAAGATTAGTAAAAACAAACACCCACCAATGAGAATACAATAACTAAAACCGGTATCTACCAAACATTCATCAATGAAAAGTCCGTGGAATGGAAATAACGATTAAAAAACAGATAATGTTCGGAAAGTGAATTCAGCTGAACGAACAGAAATAGCCATAAATGAGAATTTATGCAATTTAGAGTCGAAAATTGATGCAGGGATAAGCAAGAAGGAAAAGATTACTGAAACATAGATAAATAAAAGAGAAAATATCAGGCACAAAAAAACCCGCGGACATGAGTCGACGGGTCTATTGGTGATGACGCAGAGCGCTAGAGAAATTCGAACTCCTAACACTTGATTTGGAGCCGGTAACTCTATCCAGCTGAGCTACACAGGTAAATCTCGTCATCTTGGTTATCTAAACAAGATAACCCTATTTCCAATTAACATTCGTTAATCAGAAATGGAATATGGTGCGGATGGGAGGAGTCGAACCTCCGACCGCCTGGTTCGTAGCCAGGTACTCTATCCAGCTGAGCTACATCCGCATAAATAAAACTTTACTACTTTACTTTACTACTTTTTACATTGTATTGAATGGTGCGGATGGGAGGAGTCGAACCTCCGACCGCCTGGTTCGTAGCCAGGTACTCTATCCAGCTGAGCTACATCCGCAACGCTGTTCAATACTATTCTAATACAAAATGGTGCGGATGGGAGGAGTCGAACCTCCGACCGCCTGGTTCGTAGCCAGGTACTCTATCCAGCTGAGCTACATCCGCATATTTTGTATATCTGCTATCTGGCCAGAGATAACAACATTATTAGTAGAATATAAACCACTAGCAATGATTTGGGACAAAAAAGCCCGAAGACGTTGTCTACGGGCTTATTTGTAATGGCGGAGAGGGAGGGATTCGAACCCTCGATGGGATTTAAAGCCCATACTCCCTTAGCAGGGGAGCGCCTTCGGCCACTCGGCCACCTCTCCGAAAATCATAAAACGAGTAAATGGTGCGGATGGGAGGAGTCGAACCTCCGACCGCCTGGTTCGTAGCCAGGTACTCTATCCAGCTGAGCTACATCCGCAAATCTCGTTTTACTTAACTTTTCAATCAAACATCAATGAAAAATCAATAATTCCAGTCAATATATCAACTAGAAATTTAAATATGGTGCGGATGGGAGGAGTCGAACCTCCGACCGCCTGGTTCGTAGCCAGGTACTCTATCCAGCTGAGCTACATCCGCACAAATAAAACTTTACTACTTTTATATTATATTGAATGGTGCGGATGGGAGGAGTCGAACCTCCGACCGCCTGGTTCGTAGCCAGGTACTCTATCCAGCTGAGCTACATCCGCAACGCGTCTCAATATTCCCGTCAACTTACAAAAGATGGTGCGGATGGGAGGAGTCGAACCTCCGACCGCCTGGTTCGTAGCCAGGTACTCTATCCAGCTGAGCTACATCCGCAACTTTTTTTGCAAGTAAGAAATGGCGGAGAGGGAGGGATTCGAACCCTCGATGGGATTTAAAGCCCATACTCCCTTAGCAGGGGAGCGCCTTCGGCCACTCGGCCACCTCTCCGTTTCTTGGCGCACATATTACTGTTTGACGAAAATAAGTCAAACCATTTCTTATAAAGGTTTTCTGTTTGAGCTGTTTTTAAACAGATTAGTCAGATATCAATCAAACTCTGTATAAATCATCGTATTTATGTAATTAAAATGTCGTTCTAACACCGGAACACACTTAGACTATCAGTGTAAAAAAAACGAGAAACTAAAAGCCAGAAAACAAAAAAGTCAGTTAAAAACTGACTCTTCTATTTTAAGAGGTAACTCTTAAGACTTTTAAGGCTAGAAATTTCCACCCTCAGACGCATTGCCTGCTTTTTCAGACTGAATACGTTGGTAGATCTCTTCACGATGCACAGATACTTCTTTAGGTGCATTAACACCAATACGTACTTGATTACCCTTAACGCCTAAAACAGTGACAGTCACTTCATCACCAATCATCAGTGTTTCACCAACACGACGAGTCAATATCAGCATTCGTTTACTCCTTTAGTTCCAAATTTAGCTTTATACGATACTATTCCGTTATATGCTTATTATAAGGTTAGCTTAGTACAAATTAATAGTACCCTAGTGGAAAACCACCATTAAAATACACCTTATTTAAGTCAAAAGCGTGATCTAGTCCTCGAACAGCACTCCCATATGGCTAGATCCTCGAGCCCGCAGGATAACTATTATCAAACCATTAGATTAAATTAGCATTAAATCCCAGCCCTACCAAGGGTTAAAGCAGCACCCAAGCACAATGCATTAAATATTGACCATTTAACTTGACAAATTTTACATAAACAACTCAACAGAACTTACAACAAGCCAGAAAGCTTCACCTAGTAAGGGTTACAGTCGACGAAACTAAAAGCGTATTCTTTATACATCTCATTGCAATAATAGATTTTCTTCTCGCCTCAGTCTACTAATCATCAGCAACAACAAAGGAGCCTCTATGCATATAACGTCAATAAAAAAGGACGCTATATAAATATAGCGTCCTTTTGTTTACATTAGATAAGACATTGTAAAACTATCTAGTCGAATACAAATTTATGGCCTAATCAGCATCGGCTATGTCTTCACTTAATCTAAGCGCTCTTTTAACCAAGATGACACTTGAGCCAGAGCGGCATCTAAGTTCTCAGGCTGACTTCCGCCAGCCTGAGCCATATCAGGGCGACCGCCACCTTTACCACCGACTTGTGCAGCGATGTTAGCAACCAATTCACCGGCCTTTACTTTAGAGGTCAGATCTTTGGTCACGCCCACAATCAGGTTAACCTTAGCGTCACCTGCGATACCCAATACTACAATTCCTGATCCCAGCTTTTGCTTTAACTCGTCCAGTAAACCTCTTAAGGCACCTGGCTCGACGCCATCAAGCTTCTTAATTAAGACTTTAACGCCGTTAATCTCTTGAGCTTCACCCGCTAAATCTGCACTCGTGGCAGCCGCAAGCTTATCCTTTAGCTGAGATAACTGTTTCTCAAGCTGTTTCGTACGCTCTAGTTGCGCCTTAAGCTTAGTCACGACAGAGCTAGTATCGGCCTTGAGTAGCTTGGCTGCTTGATCTAACTCAGATTTTTGACCAGCCACATAAGCCATTGCAGCAGCGCCAGTCACAGCTTCGATACGGCGTATACCCGCCGCAATGCCGCCTTCCGAGGTGATCTTAAATAAACCTATATCTCCGGTGCGTCCTACATGGGTACCACCACAGAGCTCGATTGAGAAGTCTCCCATGGTAACGACACGCACTTCATCGGCATATTTCTCGCCGAACAAGGCCATAGCGCCCTTCTCTTTCGCCGCATCGATAGTCATGACTTGTGCTGTCAATTCATGATTGTGACGAATTTGGGTATTCACTAAGTCTTCAACGGCTTGCAACTCTTCAGGCTTAACCCCTTCAAAGTGTGAGAAATCGAAGCGTAAACGCTCAGGGTCGACCAATGAACCTTTCTGGCTCACATGAGTACCAAGTAACTGACGCAGCGCCGCGTGGAGCAGGTGAGTCACAGAATGGTTAAGCTCGGTGCGCTGACGCAGCGTCTTATCGACACTCGCCACTAGCGATTGCCCAACGACTAGGCTACCCGTCTTCAAGGCACCAAGATGACCGACGGCTTGGCCATACTTCTGAGTATCTTTAACGATAAACTCTATACCATCCGTACTTAGCGTACCCCTATCACCGCATTGACCACCTGACTCACCGTAAAAAGGCGTGGTATCGAGCACAACAACGGCCTCTTCGCCGGCATTTATCTCAGTAACAGATCCACCTTCTTTATATATAGCGGTGATTTTTGAGTTCGAAACAAGATCGATATAACCTGAAAATTCAGTCTCTTCATCTATCTTAAGTGATTCGTTGTAATCGGTATCGAACTGACCCGCTGCTTGTGCACGTTTTCTTTGCTCTGACATAGCAAGTTCAAAACCTGCTTCATCTACCGTTATTTCACGTTCACGGCAGACATCTGCTGTCAGGTCGACCGGAAAACCATAAGTATCGTAGAGTTTGAAAGCTGTCTCGCCATCGAGAACATTACCGCTAAGTGCGTTAAGCGCGCTGTCTAAGATCCCTAAACCACGTTCAAGAGTACGCGCAAACTGCTCCTCTTCAGCCTTCAATGATTTAACCACAATGGCTTGAGTTTCTACTAACCCCTTAGCCGCATCACCCATAACTTCGATTAAGGTTGGCACCAACTTATAGAAGAAGGAGTCGGTTGCACCTAACTTATTACCATGGCGAACCGCACGACGTATGATGCGACGAAGTACATAGCCCCGGCCTTCATTGGATGGCATCACACCATCAGCAATTAAGAATGCGCATGAGCGAATATGATCGGAGATAACTCTTAACGATTTGTTTTCTAAATCGGTCACAGCTAATATTTCGGCCGTCTTCTTGATCAGCGCCTGAAAAATATCAATCTCATAGTTAGAGTGCACACCCTGCATGATGGCCGCAATACGTTCAATTCCCATACCTGTATCGACAGAAGGCTTAGGAAGCGCCAACATGTCGCCATTGGACTGACGGTTATACTGCATGAAGACTATGTTCCAGATCTCGATGAATCTGTCACCATCTTCTTCTGGCGTACCAGGACGACCGCCCCAGATATCCTCGCCATGATCATAAAAAATTTCGGAGCAAGGACCACAAGGACCCGTGTCACCCATCTGCCAGAAGTTGTCAGAGGCATATGGAGCGCCTTTATTATCACCGATGCGGATCAAGTTTTCAGCCGGAACACCTATCTCTTTGGTCCAGATATCATAGGCTTCATCATCTGTATCATAAATGGTGACGCACAGACGCTCTTTAGGAATGTTCAGCTCTTGAGTCAGGAAGTTCCACGCAAATGTGATCGCTTCACGCTTAAAGTAATCACCGAAGCTGAAGTTACCTAACATCTCGAAGAAAGTATGATGACGTGCAGTGTAACCTACGTTATCTAAATCGTTATGTTTACCGCCGGCACGTACACAGCGCTGGGACGAGGTAGCACGAGTGTAATTACGTTTATCTTCACCCAGAAATACGTCTTTGAACTGGTTCATACCCGCGTTAGTAAAGAGTAACGTAGGATCGTTAACAGGGACCAGTGAACTGCTGTCCACAACCTGATGACCATTTTTGCGGAAATACTCCAAGAAAGCAGTTCTTAGCGCTGCAGTGCTTTGATACATGAAATCACCCTGAATTGAGATTACTTAAATTATTGGCATTGTGTTGGACGATTAATTAATCAAACTGACAATCGTTATTCAAAACACTTGCGCTATTTTGAGCCGTATTATAAGCAGTCTAAAGAATAACAACCAGAGTTTTAGGGAGGGTATTGCGCGAAATGAAGATAGAGTGTGAAAAAATAGGGCTTTACAACGGATGAACTCGATTAATCGTCAAAGCGATCCTAGTCCAGTATGAGGGGATTTGATCTTAGACGTAACCTATTTTAGTTATCACCTGTTTGATACGTGATGGGGGTTGGGCCATGGCCCTTACTGATATGGTTAGAAATAGTCGCGGCGCGCAAGTTGCGAAACCGCGATCTAGTGGGCCGAATGGCCCACCGAGTGACTTATATTCTATCGCCTGTGATTAAACACATCTCTAGAATACTTCACCAGTCTCGAGATCCACATTCTCATCACCAGTCGCTGATTCAGCCGCATCGGGAGATGCGAGTAACATGCCACGAAGTGCAGTTTCAATTTCTTCCGCAATTTCAGGATGTTCAATTAGATACTTACCTGCATTTGCACGGCCCTGACCAATTTTATTGCCTTTATAGCTGTACCAGGCACCCGCTTTCTCGACTAATTTATGTATCACACCAAGGTCGACGAGTTCACCAGTACGGTTGATGCCTTTTCCATAAAGAATTTGGAATTCAGCCTGTTTAAATGGTGCTGCTATCTTGTTTTTAACCACTTTGACACGGGTCTCGTTACCGATAACTTCGTCACGATCTTTGATTGCACCGATACGGCGAATATCGAGGCGAACAGAAGCGTAAAACTTAAGTGCATTACCACCGGTTGTGGTTTCAGGGTTACCGAACATTACACCAATCTTCATACGGATCTGGTTGATGAAGATAAGCATGGTATTGGTCTGCTTCAGGTTACCGGCAAGCTTACGCATCGCCTGACTCATCATACGGGCCGCAAGCCCCATGTGTGAATCACCGATTTCCCCTTCAATCTCAGCTTTCGGTGTCAAGGCCGCAACCGAATCGACGACGATGACATCGACGGCACCAGAACGGGTCAAGGCATCACAGATCTCTAACGCCTGCTCACCGGTATCTGGCTGAGAACAGAGTAGGTTATCGATATCGACACCTAACTTTTTAGCATATATAGGGTCTAACGCATGCTCTGCATCGATAAAGGCACATACTCTACCTTGGCGTTGTGCGGCAGCAATGACCTCTAACGTCAGTGTTGTCTTACCCGAAGATTCTGGTCCGTAAATCTCAACGATACGTCCTAAAGGAAGTCCACCGGCACCGAGTGCAACATCTAAAGAAAGTGATCCGGTAGAGATAGTCTCAACATCCATCGAGCGATTCTCGCCCAGTTTCATGATAGAGCCTTTACCGAACTGTTTCTCAATCTGACTTAAAACGGCATTCAGTGCTTTCTCTTTGTTCGCATCAATCTTCATTCCGATATCCTCTTCGCGCATAATCTAAGTCACGGCAACAACGCCGATATAAACTCGTGGCGACTCCGCTATTTGAGCTTAGGAAAACTTTATCCTGCTCGAATAGGGGTCTCAATATGCAAACTAGTATACTGTACAATCATACAGTATCAAGTGCTGATCATGATTATTTTTTTCTAGCCGTGTTCACTCAATTAGAAGCACTTGTTGCAGAAGAAAAATTCAATCTGACTATTTATTCTTTAAAGACGCAACTGGCTCGAAAAATTGCTAATATTGGCATCATATTTTTAAGGCGGCTCCAATGGAGCACCTTGCCTGTTCAATACCTCATAGAAGAAACGAGCTGTAGATGAATGCAATCGACACCCAAAACCTAGAAAAACACACACCTATGATGCGTCAATATTTGACGCTCAAGGCCGAAAACCCAGAAATGTTATTATTTTACCGCATGGGTGACTTCTACGAACTCTTCTATGACGATGCAAAGCGAGCATCCGAACTCTTAGGTATTTCGCTCACCGCCCGTGGTAAGAGTGGCGGCGATCCAATTCCCATGGCGGGACTGCCCTATCACGCCGTCGAAGGTTATCTCGCCAAACTTGTTCAGCTTAGGGTCTCTGTCGCTATTTGTGAGCAGATCGGCGATCCAGCTACCTCTAAGGGTCCGGTTGAGCGAAAAGTCGTTCGTCTCGTCACCCCAGGTACCCTGACCGACGAAGCTTTACTGCAAGAGAGACAAGATAACCTACTTGCTGCTGTATACCATGGCAAGGCAGGCTTTGGTTATGCCACCTTAGACTTAAGCTCCGGCCGTTTCGTGGTCAGTGAATTAGAGACAAGAGAAGGATTAGAGGCTGAGCTGCAACGTACTAATCCAGCCGAGCTTCTCTATAGTGAAGACTTCAGCGAGATGCCTCTCATCAAAGGATTCAATGGCAAACGCAGGCGCCCGGAATGGGAATTCGATTTCGATACCTCCCGTAAACTGCTCTTGGATCAATTTAAGACTAAAGATCTGCGCGGATTCGGCCTAGAAAACGCGCGTTTGTCACTGCAAGCGGCTGGATGCCTGATGCAGTACGTCAAAGATACTCAAAGAACCGCACTTCCCCACATCAACTCTATCGTGCTATTCAATCAAGATGACAGTATCGTGCTCGATGCCGCCACGAGAAGAAACTTAGAGCTGACAATCAACTTGCAAGGTGGGCGTGAAAATACCCTATCTGCCATATTAGATAATACAACGACCCCGATGGGCAGTCGTATGTTGCAACGTTGGATCCACGAACCGCTGAGAAATAAACAACAGATAGAATCTCGCTTAAGTGCACTCACCGAGTTGCTCGACAGCGGCCTGTTTGACACTCTGACTCCACATTTAAAAGCACTGGGCGACATAGAACGAATCACGGCCAGACTCGCACTGAGAAGCGCCAGGCCAAGGGATTTTTCTCGACTGAAGCAAGCATTATCTACCTTGCCCGACATTCAGCAGCTACTCATTGGTTGTCAGTCACCACATCTCAAGCGTTTAGCGACTATTATCGGTGAGTTCCCCGATGAGCTCGCGCTCCTCGACAGAGCAATCATAGACAATCCGCCTATGCTGATCCGCGATGGTGGCGTCTTGCGAGATGGCTACAACGAAGAGCTGGATCAATGGCGCGCCTTGAGTAAGGGGGCAACGGATTACCTCAAAGAGTTAGAGGCTCGTGAGAAAAATTCGACCGGTATATCTACCCTTAAAGTCGGCTATAACCGGGTTCATGGTTACTATATCGAAGTCAGCCGTCGGGAATCTGATCTGGTGCCTCTGAGCTACCAACGAAGACAGACCCTGAAGAATACCGAACGTTACATCATTGCCGAATTGAAAGAACATGAAGAGAAGGTACTCTCAAGTCAGGGCAAGGCACTGGCACTCGAAAAGCAGCTCTGGGAGCAGTTATTCGATCTTCTGTTACCGAAACTCCATGAGTTACAGCAATTCGCTCAGGGTGCGGCAGAGCTTGATGTCATCAGTAATTTTGCCGAACGCGCCGAAACGCTAAACTATCGATGCCCGACACTCACCGACACCTCGGGTATACATATAGAATCTGGCCGACATCCCGTGGTCGAGCAAGTCAGTCAAAGCCCTTTCATCGCGAATCCTGTGACCCTGAATTCGACGCGTAAAATGTTGATCGTCACTGGGCCAAATATGGGCGGTAAGTCAACCTATATGAGACAAGTAGCCTTGATCACTCTCATGGCACATATCGGCTCCTATGTACCGGCCCAAGACGCAATTATTGGTCCTGTTGATCGCATTTTTACACGCATAGGCGCATCTGATGATCTCGCTTCCGGTCGCTCAACCTTCATGGTGGAGATGACAGAAACGGCAAATATTCTCCATAATGCCACGACTCAGAGTTTGGTATTGATGGATGAAATAGGTCGTGGAACGTCGACATACGACGGACTCTCCCTAGCCTGGTCGGCAGCGGAATACCTGGCAGAAAAAATTGAGGCGATGACACTATTTGCGACCCACTACTTCGAACTCACCCAACTACCTGATCTCATAGATAATGTAGAAAACGTCCATCTTGATGCGATAGAACATGGAGACACCATAGTCTTCATGCATGCGGTACAAGAAGGCGCCGCAAGTAAAAGCTACGGTTTGCAGGTTGCCGCTCTGGCAGGTGTACCGGCCAGAGTCATTGCCGCAGCCAAGCATAAACTGCATCACTTAGAGAGCCGCGATAGCAAGGGGTCCACTCAGGAGTCACCACAACAGGCTATGGTCTTTCCTGAGCCACAAATATCGCCAGTCGAAGATGCATTGCAAGGTATTAATCCTGATGACCTCAGCCCGAAGCAAGCCTTAGAGATATTGTACAGACTAAAACAGCTAGCTTAGAAAATACCAAGCCTCCAGGAGAGGAGGTTTGCAGAGCTTGTGCAGTACAGAGTGACATAACTCTTTACAAGAGATGCCAGACACAAAAAGCGCACTAAAAGTGCGCTTTTTTTGTAGTGATATTGATATGTGATGCTAACAGCTATTTGTTAAGGCTATTTACTCAGTCCATTCACTAAAACAAATGACTAAGTCTACTTTCTGGGCCTAAACTTGAAAATCTAATCACGAATGCATCAATAGAAACTGTTATCCAAAAGATGGACAGGCTTGCTCAAAAAATACTCTCATACTCATAATGCGTGAGGATAGCCTTTACATTTACACCCTAACCAACAATAAAAGGTAAAAATAAACAGGTTACGACTAACTCTTAAAGATAGCCTCTACCGATAAACCCTGGGCACCGAGTAAGTCTTTAAGGCGTTTGAGGGCTTCGACTTGAATTTGGCGTACACGCTCTCGTGTGAGACCTATCTCTTTACCCACATTCTCCAGCGTAGATGGTTCATACCCCAACAAGCCAAAACGGCGCGCTAATACCTCTCTCTGCTTAGTGTTGAGTTCATCGAGCCATTTAACCACGGACTTTGACATGTCTTCGTCTTGTACCTTGTAATCTGGGCCCACATTATCATCGGCGGCAAGTACATCGAGCAAGGCTTTATCATTATCTCCACCTAAAGGCGTGTCGACCGAAGTGATCCTTTCATTAAGTTTCAACATACGACTGACATCAGAACTGGGCAGATCCAGTTTAGCCGCTATCTCTTCGGCGGTCGGCTCATGATCTAGCTTGTGAGCTAATTCTCTTGCAGTACGCAGATAGACATTGAGTTCTTTAACCACATGTATAGGTAGGCGAATCGTTCTGGTCTGATTCATGATGGCACGTTCTATGGTCTGTCTAATCCACCAAGTCGCATAGGTAGAAAATCTAAATCCTCTTTCAGGATCAAATTTCTCAACCGCTCGGATCAGGCCTAAATTACCCTCTTCAATAAGATCTAATAATGCGAGTCCACGGTTGTTATAGCGACGAGCTATCTTAACGACGAGTCTAAGATTACTTTCAATCATGCGGTTACGTGACTTACCACAACCTTTCAACGCTTTACGAGAGAAATACACTTCCTCTTCAGCGCTCAATAGAGGGGAAAAACCAATTTCACCTAAATACAACTGAGTTGCGTCCAGGTTTTTCTGCAGATCATCCTGAACCTGCTGTTCAAGCTCTGCTTCTTGTAACTTATTTCCTTTCTTTGTTTTTACGTCAGACTCGTTTTTTGACAAGTCCACTAAAGGCTCCGCTATTGCGGTACTAGTTCTACGACCCATAAAATGATCTCCCAAATTTCAATTTAAACTACTGCACTTTACTATCCTCCAAATGCCAAACTGGCTCCTAAACCATTATTGTTTAGGTAAATATTTAAGTGGGTTAACAGACTTCCCGTGATATCGGATTTCAAAATGTAACATGACCCGATCGGTACCCGTATTACCCATTGTTGCAAGCGTTTGCCCCATTGAGACAAACTGTTTTTCTTTGACTAAGATCTTATCGGCATGTGCATAAGCACTGAGAAAATTGTCACTATGTTTAATGATGACTAAATTTCCATACCCTCTAAGGGCACTGCCAGCATAAACAACTCGGCCATCGGCTGCAGACTTAATTATCTCACCTCGATTACCTGCGATCTTAATCCCTTTATTCCCTTGCTCATTGGCAGAGAATCGACCAATCAACTTTCCTCTCACTGGCCATAACCACTTGCTTACTTTAGTGGGTAGCTGAGTCGTCGGCCTGTGGACAGATTTGTTAATATCTTGTTGACTAGTCGTTACAGAATACGCAGACTCTTTGACAGGATCAAGTGGTTTCTTTTTAGCCACTTCAGGCTGCTTACTGGTCGTCACTACAGGAGTATGTGTTTGTTTTTTATTCGTTTTGGTCTTAGTTGATACGACTTTTGGAGGATTATTCGGCACTGTTTTAGTCGTTTGGCTATTTGTAACAGTAGATGTCAAACTAAGGTTTAACTTCTGTCCAGGATAGATAACATATGGCTTTTTAAGCTTATTTTTCTTAGCTAAATCAATGAAGTCATTGTTAGATGCCCAAGCAATAGAGTAAAGGGTATCCCCTCTCTTAACGAGATAAGAATCGGATTTTAATGACCCTTTATTATAAGTAGCCATGACGGGAGTCGTGACATTCACCACTGGAGCGGGTCTATCAGACTGAAAGCTACAGCCTACGAAGCAAATGCATAGCGCTAATAGAAGTAGATTCTTGCAATTCATCTTCAACCCAGTAATCAAAAATACACCCTACAATAATCAGCCAAGCAGGCTGATATAAGACCCAGTAAATATCTAAACTAAAAAACATTTAAAACTTAACAACAAGCTTTGGCCGGTTAAGCCAGCTCCCCATTAATAAGAGGGACAAAGCGAACCATTTCGACCACTTCTGAAGTAAAGCTCTCTCCCTTACGTACGACTTTCAGCAGTTGCTGGGACTCCTCTCCCACAGGAATAACCAGTACCCCGCCATCGACTAACTGAGTCAATAACGCTTGTGGAACACTGCTCGCCGCTGCCGTTACCATGATGGCATCAAATGGGCCTTTATTGGGCCAGCCTTTCCATCCATCACCATATTTGAACGATATATTATGAAGATCGATTTTTTTTAATCTTTGGCGAGCCTGGATCTGTAGACTCTTGATCCGCTCGACAGTACATAGCTCTGGCACAAGTTGAGCCAATATGGCTGACTGATATCCAGAGCCCGTACCGATTTCCAACACCTTAGATGGGTTACGATCCAGAAGTAGCTCGGTCATTCTTGCAACGATATAAGGCTGAGAAATTGTTTGCCCTTGCCCAATAGGTAAAGCAGTATTTTCATAAGCTTTATGTCCTAAAGCAGCGTCCAGAAAGAGTTCTCTGGGTGTATTGGCTAATGCCTGCAACACCTTCTCACTCTCTATACCGGACTCATGTAAACTTCTGGCTAAATTTAATGCTGAAGTCGTCGCAACACCATTCATATTTTATCAATCCATTCTTGCAGTGGTGTAATTCTCTCGAAAGCGGTCAAGTCTACAGTTAAAGGGGTCACTGATACATAGCCATGATTCACAGCATGAAAGTCCGTTCCTTCACTGGCATCCTGCTCATCTCCCGGGGGCCCCAACCAATAGATGTCTCTTCCCGCTGGATCTTGAGCCTTAATCATACCTTCGGCTCTATGTCTTGCCCCTAATCGAGTGACCTTAATCCCTTTAATCTCATCAATCGGTAGATCAGGAACATTAATATTTAAAATCTGATCCTGAGCAATAGGTTTGTTCAGTAAGCCCGCAATGATTCGACAAGCAAAATGGGCTGCCGTGTCGAAATGTGCCAATTTAGAGCCCACCAGTGAAACGGCAACGGCTGGCAAGCCAAGAAAACGCCCCTCCATTGCTGCCGCTACGGTACCGGAATACAAGGTGTCATCACCTAAATTAGCACCGGCATTAATCCCAGCTACCACCATATCGGGCTCATCGGAATACAACTCACGTATTGCAAGATGAACACTGTCGGTTGGTGTGCCACTTACAGAGACAAAACCATTACTTAACGTATTAATTCGTAAAGGGTTCGTCAAAGTTAATGAACTACTCGCTCCTGAGCAGTTACGATCAGGCCCCACAGTCATGACCTGATAGGACACTGATAATGCATCCGATAACGCCTTAATTCCCGGTGCAGTGACACCATCATCGTTACTTACTAGGATCTTTATCATTATTGACCTGCTATAAATAATTATACAAATATTTAATAAATCTGAAAATGGCACTGAAATCTTGGTGTTAACTTAAGGCTGAAAACCCCAATATTTCCTAGCTATGCTGAGCCTTGCTCTTGCTCACGTCGCTCTAACTGACGTTGACGAAATTCCCGTTCTCTAACATCTTCATAATCAAACACTTCTCGCAGCACGGACGTTGCGAAGCTGCCTGCAGGAAGTGCGAATTTAATGACTATCACATCGTCTCCCTCTTGTTGATATGATAAATGCTGAGGCTCTAGTAACAGAGGTCGGCGCTCTTGCTCTAATCCCGCATGTTCTAATCCATCACGATCTGTGTCAAACTCGGCTAACGCCTTAGCCTCGAAATCTGCCGCATTACCTTGAGGCAATGCCGATCCCCTGCCCCACATAGGTGCCGACAGCTGAATATCTTTTTCGTCCAGACGCTTAAGTAACGCATCATCCCATTGCTCGGCAACAAAATAACTTCTACTTCCCGCTAACATCACACTGTCGCCATCGAGTTTCTCGAGGCCGTGTTCGGTCAGCCTCATCGATGTAACGTAATTGAACAGATAGGAGCGAACGGCAGATAGATACATGCTGCGTTTTTTCCTGTCTTTCACCTTACGACCGGTAAACATCTGTCGACCAAAGACTAAATTTTTGCCGTCATGACCAAATCTTTGCTCACCGAAATAATTCGGCACCCCGGTCTCGTTTATTAGCGCTAATCTAGTAAGTACATCTTGCATATCGGTCACGTTACGCAGAGTCAAACTAAAGCGGTTACCGGCCAAGGCACCTATTCTTAACTTTTTACTGTGACGATCACTAGACAAGATAGTGAGTTCATCGCAATTTAAGCTGGCCCAATCCGGAGTCTCTTTACCTGGAATACGCACGCCGAACCACTGCTCAGTGACCGCATTCTTATCCTTCTGACCCGCATAGGTCACCTCTTTAGGGTGAACATGGGCAAAACCAGATAATATCTTAACCACATCGGCAGTATTTAGCCCCTCTTTACGTATATGCAGAAGGTGGTGCTCTCCCTCGCCCGTCGGGCTAAAAGGCAATATTTCCTGCACAATGAAATCGCTATTTTGCGTACGAAGATCGGCCTTGGATGCTGGTTTACCGTGTAAATAATGCAGTTCTATCATGGTCACTCTTATTCTCTAATTGGGTCAATTGAGTCTGTTTGAAAAACTTATATGGCTATCTTAGTGACCAATACGACGGCTTCGACGGCAATGCCCTCTTTACGACCGGTAAAGCCTAGCTTCTCGGTCGTGGTCGCCTTAACATTGATATTATCTATATTGGTCTCTAAGTCTTGGCTTAGCACTTCACGAATGGCTGCTATGTGGGGCGCCATTTTAGGTACTTGAGCGATAATGGTGACATCTAGGTTGCCAAGCTCGAAGCCTTTATCCCTTGCCAACTTGTAGCAATGGCGCAAAAGATGACGACTGTCGGCTCCCTTAAATTCTTCATCGGTATCGGGAAAATGCTTGCCGATATCCCCTAAGGCGACCGAGCCTAAAATAGCATCGGATATGGCGTGTAGCACGACATCGCCATCAGAATGTGCAATCAAGCCTAGCTCATAGGGGACATGCACACCGCCTAACAATAATGGGGCATCACCACCAAATTTATGTACATCAAAACCATGGCCTATGCGTATATTCATTATTTATTCCATTTAGCGTATTCAATTAACACGACGAGATAATCTAGATTAACAATTGAGATTATCTCCCGGTCAGTTTCCAGAGCCCATTAGCAAGCTAAGTTATTCTATTCACCCTGGCTCAGAAAGAGTTCAGCCAATCGAAGATCGTCCGGATGAGTGATCTTAATATTATCGGCTCTGCCTGTCACTAGTCCCGGCGCGATTCCGGCCCATTCCATGGCTGAGGCTTCGTCGGTAATGTTTACTTTCATCTTCAAGGATTTGGCTAAATTATCTCTGAGGGACACCACAGGAAAAAGTTGCGGAGTGAGGGCATGCCATAACTGTTCACGACATACTGTCTGTTCAATTTTGCCCTGTTTATTCCCTCTCTTCATGGTATCTCGAACGGGTGAAGCTAAAATGGCTCCCTGAGGAAATAAGCCTCTCGAATCTATAAGCTTGTCGATATCGCCGTGAGTCAAACAGGGACGGGCGGCGTCATGAACCATAGCCCAATCGTCTCCATCGACCCGATTCAGGCAGGCTAAGACTGAGTCTGCACGCTCTTCACCACCGACAACGCTGAGTAATTTGGGGTGTCTAGCCTCAGGTAGAGAGGAGAAATAACTATCTTGTGGGTGAAGCGCTACGATAACACGGTCGATTCCGGGATGAGTGAGGAGCACTTGTAAAGTTAAAGATAGAATTGGCTTGCCGGCTACTTTCAGATACTGCTTAGGAACATCGGCTCCCATGCGGCTGCCTATACCGGCAGCAGGGACTATGGCGACAATCTTTTCTTGGAAATCATTCATGGATAAATTTCTGCTTTTTTAAGATTAGGAGGTCAATCAGTTTGCAGGCTGTAGGCTACCACCCACGACACGAAAAAATGTTTCACCTTCTTTTACCATGCCCAGCTCATTTCGGGCACGCTCTTCAAGTGCTTCAGTGCCACTGCGAAGATCAATTATCTCTTCTCGCAACACTTGATTACGTGCAACTAACTTGGCATTGCCTTCTTGCTGAAGCGCTATTTGTTCGCGAAGTTGAACAGATCCAGGCAGGTTGTTTACCCCACACCATAACTGGTACTGGAGTACGCCTAACAAGCCGATCAATACAAATAGGAAACGTTTCATTACAATACCAATTATTCGACACTCAGCCGAGATAATACAACAAAAAAGGCCACCCTGTGGTGACCTTTTCATTAATAGCGACAATTTAATCTGGCTTACTGACTCATTCTATGGAGAGTATGTCTCTAATCCAGAATAGATCAGCGAGTCGATTATTATTGACCCTTTATTTCGCTACGACCAAGGTATGGCGCTTTCTCACCTAGCTGCTCTTCGATACGAAGAAGCTGGTTGTACTTGGCTATACGATCTGAACGGCTCAGAGAACCAGTCTTAATCTGACCGGCACAAGTCCCGACAGCGAGATCGGCGATAGTCGAATCTTCGGTCTCACCACTGCGGTGCGAGATGACCACGGTATAACCGGCTTCTTTCGCCATACGGATAGCCGCAAGCGTCTCAGTTAGTGTACCAATCTGGTTGAACTTGATCAGGATAGAGTTACCTATCTTGTTGTCGATACCGCGCTTGAGGATCTTAGTGTTAGTCACGAACAGATCGTCGCCCACTAACTGGATCTTATCACCTAAGATCTGAGTCTGGTATGCCCAACCATCCCAATCTGACTCATCTAAGCCATCTTCGATCGATGCGATAGGATATTCTTCAGTCAGCTCCTTAAGGAAATCAGAGAAACCGTTAGCGCTGAATACCTTACCTTCACCAGCGAGATTATACTGGCCATCTTTATAGAACTCAGAAGCCGCACAATCTAGCGCAAGCGTCACATCTTCACCTAGCTTGTAACCGGCTTTCTCGACAGCAACCTTGATCACAGCCAGAGCATCTGCGTTTGAAGCCAAATCTGGAGCAAAACCACCTTCATCACCAACAGCCGTGTTCAGACCTTTATCCTGAAGTACTTTCTTCAAGTTATGGAAAATCTCGGCGCCCATACGTAAGGCTTCGCGGAAGTTCTTAGCGCCAACAGGCTGAACCATGAACTCCTGAATGTCGACGTTATTATCGGCATGCTCGCCACCATTGATGATGTTCATCATAGGTACAGGCATAGTGTATTGGCCTGGAGTACCATTTAAGTCGGCGATATGTGCGTATAAAGGTACACCTTTAAATGCAGCTGCCGCTTTTGCCGCAGCTAAAGACACAGCCAAGATAGCGTTAGCGCCTAGCTTATCTTTGTTTTCGGTGCCATCGACATCGATCATGATCTGATCGATGTCGGCCTGAGCCGCAGCATCTTTACCTAGCAGGGCATCACGGATAGGACCATTGATGTTGGCAACGGCTTTAAGTACGCCCTTACCCATGTAGCGACTCTTGTCACCATCACGTAGCTCTAACGCTTCGCGACTACCTGTAGATGCCCCTGAGGGTGCTGCCGCCATGCCATGAAAGCCACCTTCTAAGTGTACTTCGGCTTCTACAGTTGGATTTCCGCGAGAATCCATGATTTCTCGACCAATGACATTAATAATTTTAGCCATAATTTCCTCGGTTTAAGTTTAAAAATAAAATCAAAAATATAATAAAACTAAAATTTGTTCATCCAAATTTACATCATCAGAAAACAAAAAAGCCGCTTCCAAACTTTGGAAGCGGCTTAACGTCACTGATTTAGCCTAAGTCGCGTTTTTGGTACGCGTTGGCTGCAGCAATAAAGCCTTTAAATAATGGCTGACCATCACGAGGCGTGGATGTAAATTCAGGGTGGAATTGACCGGCGACAAACCAAGGATGATTGGGTAGCTCGATCATTTCAACAAGCTGGCGATCAGAAGAAAGACCGCTGAATATTAGACCAGCTTGCTCTAAACGTTCTTTATAGTTGTTGTTCACTTCGAAACGATGACGATGACGCTCGACACAAGAATTGCCTTCGTAAGCTTCGGCAGCCTTACTTCCCTCTGAGAGGTGACATAGCTGTGCACCCAGGCGCATTGTACCGCCAAGATCTGATGATTCGTGACGCTCCTCTAGAGCCCCGTCTTCATTGAGCCACTCGGTGATCAAGCCAACGACAGGGTACGGCGTTTCCTTGTTAAATTCGGTAGAGTGAGCATTTTCCAAACCGGCTACGTTGCGTGCGAACTCGATTAATGCGACCTGCATACCCAGGCAGATGCCGAAATATGGCACATTATTTTCGCGAGCAAACCTGGCTGCCAGTATCTTACCTTCTATGCCACGCTCACCGAAACCACCCGGTACCAGGATACCGTCCAGGCCTTCCAGATCTTCGACACCCTTAGCTTCAAGGGTCTGAGAGTCGACATACTTGATATTCACCGATACCCGGTTAAACAGACCCGCATGCTTCAAGGCCTCATTGACAGACTTATAGGCATCTGGCAGTTCAATATACTTACCCACCATGCCGATAGTGACATCACCGGTAGGGTTGGCTTCTTGGTAGATCACTTGTTCCCACTCATGCAGATCGGCTTCTTTACATTCGATGCCGAAGCGCTTGACCACGATATCATCCAGGCTTTGAGCCTTGAGTAGCGCAGGGATCTTGTAGATGCTATCCACATCTTTGAGTGAGATAACTGCACGTTCTTCAACATTACAGAAGAGTGAGATTTTCGCTCTCTCGTTGGCAGGAAGCACACGATCACCACGACAGATAAGAATGTCCGGAGCGATACCGATAGAGCGCAGCTCTTTCACTGAGTGTTGTGTCGGCTTAGTCTTGACCTCACCTGCGGCGCCTAAGAAAGGCACCAGAGTCAGGTGCATATACAGGGTACGTTCACGCCCCAGTTCAACACCTAACTGACGAATAGCTTCTAAAAATGGCAGGGACTCAATATCACCTACCGTGCCGCCAATCTCGACGATAGCAACATCATGACCTTCACCGCCAGCAAGCACTCTGTCTTTGATGGCGTTAGTGATGTGAGGAATGACCTGAATGGTCGCACCTAAATAGTCACCACGACGCTCTTTACGAAGGACTTCTTCATAGATACGGCCTGTGGTGAAGTTATTACGACGGTTCATCTTGGTACGAATGAAGCGCTCATAATGACCTAGATCGAGATCTGTCTCTGCTCCGTCCTCGGTAACAAAAACTTCTCCGTGCTGAGTCGGGCTCATGGTGCCGGGATCCACGTTAATATATGGATCTAGCTTCATAATGGTTACGTTTAGGCCTCTAGCCTCTAAAATTGCCGCTAACGATGCTGCCGCAATGCCTTTACCTAGTGATGAAACCACACCACCAGTTACGAAGATATACCTTGTTGTCATTATGAACCTGAGAAAATGAGTTGGAAATATGTGCTTGTAAGAAAGCACTAGGACGGGGCGCAATTGTAGCAAAACTCCAGCGATACGACAAACAAGTTCAGCGATAATTTTTATCTATTTGTGCACTTCATTACGCTTGACTTGATCCCAATAGCCATCGAGTTCGATTAAACTATGCTCCTGCATCGACTTACCGCTCTTGCTCGCTAAGGTTTCTACGCCTCTGAAACGTCGTTCAAATTTTGCATTTGCCTGACGCAGGGCCTGTTCCGGTTCAATGCCTAAGTGACGTGCCAGATTAGTCACGGCAAACAGCAGATCGCCCATCTCATCTTGTATCTTCTCTTGTATAGGCTTATCTAACCTGACCTCATGCAAGACTTCGCCGATCTCCTCATGAATTTTATCTACCACAGGGCCGAGATCATCCCAGTCGAATCCGACTCGCGCGACGCGTTGCTGAATTTTGACCGAGCGAGTCAGTGCTGGTAAGGCTAGTGGAATGTTATCTAATACCGAGTGAAGGGATTTATCCTTTCGCTCTTTGGCTTTTATGGTTTCCCAATTTTGCTTCACTTGCTCGGCGCTCGCCTCTTTGAGAGAACCAAACACATGGGGATGTCTGGAGGTAAGCTTGTTGCATATTTTCTCTACGACATCTCCAAAATCGAACAAGCCTTGCTCTTTACCCAACTGACAATAGAACACCACCTGAAACAGCAAGTCTCCCAGCTCATCGGGAAGCTCGTCTAAGGCCATGCGCTCTATGGTATCGGCAACTTCATAGGCTTCCTCTAATGTGAAGGGCACGATAGTGCTAAATGATTGAGCGAGATCCCAGGGACAACCCGATTGAGGATCTCTGAGCCTTGCCATCACATCCAGCAGAGGTTGAATTTCACTGTTTTTCATCTTAATTCCGTAAGCATATAAAAGGCGGCAAAAGCCGCCTTAATGGGTCAATAATCCCAAATTAAACGTCCTCAGGATTATAAACGTCTGGCTTCACTCACGCCTTCCACCTGATTAATTTTCGCCAGTACCTTGGAGAGTCCATCGAGATTATACAATTCCAACTCGAGTTCGATAGCAGCCGTCTGTGTCTTAACATCCGATGATGTGCTCATCGCCATCACATGGGTTTTCTCGGCGGCGAGTACTGAGGTCAAATCACGCAACAGACCCGAACGGTCATTAGCTATGATACGCAGGCGGATCTTATAGCCGCCGGAGTAGTTTTCTCCCCACACCACATCGACAGTACGTTCAGGATGGGCGCGTATTAACTCTTTGACCTGATCACAATCTGCCCTGTGCACCGAGATCCCGCGGCCCTTAGTGATGAAACCGAAGATCTCATCGCCGGGTACCGGCTGGCAACAACGTGCGATATGACTCATCAAGTTGCCCACACCACTCACTTCAACCTGGCCCTTACCTTTCTTTCCTGCTTTACTCTGACTCTTTTTGACCAGATCTTCGACCGCTTCCTCATCGGATAGCTCATGCTTACGCATCTGGCTCTGTACATGATTAACCACCTGATTGAGCCTGACATCTCCGCCACCGATCGCGGCTAAAAGATCATCCATGCTCACCATATTAAACCGCTCGACCGCACTTTGAGCGTCTTTGAGCTTGAGTCCCACACGTGAAAGCTCAGTTTCCATCATCTCACGGCCGGCGGCACTGTTCTTATCTCTATCTTGCTGTTTAAACCAGTGCTGAATTTTAGAGCGGGCACGGGATGAACGAATGTAACCTAAGTGTGGATTTAGCCAGTCGCGCTTAGGATTAGGCTGCTTAGAAGTGATGATCTCGATGCGCTGGCCCGTTTCCACCTGATAGGTAAAAGGTACGATGCGACCATCTACTTTTGCCCCTATACACTTATGTCCCACATGGGAATGAATATAGTAGGCGAAATCGAGTACAGTCGAGCCAAGCGGCAGGTCGACCACCTCACCGCTGGGGGTAAACACATAAACCCTGTCTTCGAAGACCTGGCTGCGCACCTCTTCGACTAGATTACCACTCTCGGCCACATCCTCTTGCCACTGCAAAATCTTACGCAGCCAATTAATCTTCTCTTCATAACCAGTCTGCTTACTACTGCTGGTGCCCTCTTTATATTTCCAGTGAGCGGCAACCCCGAGCTCGGCATCTTCATGCATCTGCTCGGTGCGGATCTGGATCTCGACGGTTTTACCCTCGGGACCCACAACTATGGTATGAATAGACTGATAACCATTGGGTTTGGGATTAGCGACATAATCATCGAATTCCCGGGGGATATGATGCCAAAGCGTGTGCACCACACCTAAGGCGCCATAACAGTCCTGCAGTCTATCGGTGACAATCCGCACGGCGCGGACATCAAACAGTTCATCGAACTTAAGATCTTTACCCTTCATCTTCTTCCAGATGCTATAGATATGTTTAGGGCGGCCATACACCTTGGCCCTGATGTGATCTTTATCTAATCTGGCTTGCAGTTGACCGACAAAATTATCGATGAATGTCTCACGATCCAGCCGCTTACCATCGAGCTGTTTGGCGATATCTTTATAAGTTTGAGGATGAAGATAGCGAAATGAAATATCTTCCAGCTCCCACTTCAGCTGGCCGATTCCGAGTCTGTTGGCCAGTGGGGCATAGATATCGGCAATTTCACGGGCCAAAAGCACTCGCGTCTCTTCATCGGCATTTTTCACTTCTCTGAGCAAACAGATACGTTCGGCAAGCTTGATCACCACGGCGCGGACATCTTCCACCATGGCCAGCAACATACGGCGGATGTTATCTATCTGAGGCTCTGCGGCGCGGGACTGGTCATTGATTTTCAATGCACCAATGGCATTCATGGTTTCAACACTGCGCACTAAGGTGGCGAGGCCTTTACCGAAGGACTCCTCCAGTGACTCCTTAGATAAAATACCCGCATCATAGACCACGAAGATGACGGATGCCTGCAAGGTTTCGATGTCCATGTTCAGAGGCGCGAGAATTTCTATCAACTCTCTGGCACGCTGGAGCAAATTAGTATCATTGCCGTGCTCCGACACCATGGTCTCAATCTGACGCAGCAGTTCGAGTAAAGATTGGGCTTCGTCAGTGTCACTGATGTAACGATTGACCCACTCTTCTAACTGAAAATCCGGATCACTAAAATGTGCTTCTCGAACTGATACCATCTCAATAACATCCTTAACTTTAAATCTTAAAGTACGCTCAGGAACTTAATCCCTTCTCACCGAAGGCCCATCTTGAGCATTCCACTTCTAATGTCAATTAACAAACCTTGACTCAAGCGTTAATTAGTTACTAATTAAACAATTAACTCAGCTCAAACAAGGCCATGGCTTCGATGTGATGGGTTTGAGGAAACATATCGATCAAACCTAATTTTGTTAACTTGTAACCATGTTTTAACAGAGACTCACTGTCTCGAGCCAGGCTCGCCGGATCACATGACACATAGACGATGGATTTAGGCTTCATCTTCTTCAGCCATTGCAGACTCTCGAAAGCCCCTGCCCTAGCGGGGTCTAACAGCAATTTATCCACTTTACCTAGCCAGGACTCTTTAGAGAGGTCGGCGCTAAGATCGGTATGAAAGAAAGACACATTATCTAACCCACTCAGTGTGGCATTCATTTTGGCTTGTTGCACCATCTCAGGCACACCTTCGACACCTATCACCTCGGCGCCTTTCTTAGCTAATGGCAGACTGAAATTTCCGACACCACAAAAGAGATCTAACACCCGCTCATTGGCTTCGACGGATAACCAGTCCACGGCTTGATTGACCATGGCATTATTGATTTCGGCGTTGACCTGAACAAAATTCCCTGGGGTAAAACTTAGCTTAACCCCGTTATCCAGCTCATAATAGGGCAGTTCATCTGAGTCAAGGGTCAGCGTTTTGGGCGCATCACAAATCAAGGTTAAGTCTGAATCATTGCCTTGTACTATCAAGTTAATCCCGTGACTGAGGGCAAATGCTCGCAACTTATCGGTGTCTTTATCCGGCATAGTTTTTGTCATTCTTATCACGACAAAATGTCCATTATTGGCATCAATCAGTTCTACATGACCCAAGGCCTTTTTACTCGAGAGTTGATTGAGCAGCTTAGACAAAGGCAAGATGAGGTCTGACAAAGGCGTCGCCAGCACAGGACAATGCGCTATCTTAATGACTTGTTTACTCGCCTTAGCCCTGAAACCTAGCGTAGTGTACTTAGTATTTCGATCATAGAAAGTCGCGAGTCTAGCACGGCGTCGATAATCCCACTCTTGACCAATCAGTGCCGGCGCGAGCGTTTCTGCTTCAGCCTGACCTAGCTTAGCCATAAGACTGACTAGGGCATCTTGTTTATAGCTGCGTTGTTTATCGATTACCAGATGTTGTAGGTCACAGCCACCACACTGGTCATAATGAGCACATTTTGGCATGACTCGATCTGGGGACTGTGTGACTATCTGTTGCAATGTTGCCCGAGCGTGGCGCTTCTTCTGTTCGGTCAATTGCCCTCTCACGCTCTCTCCCGGTAACGCCCCCGGCACAAAGATAATCTTGCCATCCTGATGAGCAATACCCGCACCCAAATGATCGAGCTGAGTCACCTCTAAGCTTATTTTGGCTGATATTTGCTTAGATCTATTTGGTTTTGCTTTAAAAAACTGTGCCATTGAGGCCTCTAAATCGATAATAATACTGGCCAAGACCGCCTATTTTCTGGCAGTCTAGTGACACGTTTGTCAACAAACTGGTAGATTAGCTAACTTAATGAATAACGCCGATAACATGACGAAATACAGTCTCCGCTCTTGGGTACTTGTACTTGCGTTAGCGCCGACGATTCTCGTTGGTGTTCTACTGGGCAGCTATTTTACCATAAATCGTTTCTATGAACTCGAACAAACTCTCATAGAGCAAGGCAGTAATATTATTGAGCCACTGGCGATTGCTGCTGCCATTGGACTTGAGAACAATGACTTTGAAAGTACTAAAAAACTGATCACGGCCATCCAGCTAAATAAAGCCTCTTTAGTGCAGTTTATTGCCATTTTCGATACCAATAATCGTGTCATAGTCACCTCACATCATTATAAAAATCATGAAATGATGCGCTACGATCAGCCTTTTACCAGCCTACTCAACACTCAGCTCGAACAAGTCGGCGACAGCATAATACTTCGCACTCCTATTTTTTCATCCGATAATGAACTTCACCTTAATACCGATGAAAACAAAGATACTGAGCGCCTTATCGCGATTAAGCTCGGCTATATAGCGGTCTTAGTGAATAAAGAGAATGCACTACTCGAACAACATAGGGCCGCCGTTGCCGCATTTATTATCGTGTTAATCGGTGTTCAGCTGAATTTACTCTTCACCTTCAGATTGGTTAAAAACGTCACTCAACCCATCACAGAGATGGTACGAGTCGTGGCTAAGATCCGTGAAGGCAAGCTAGATACCCGGGTAGATGGTAACCTGATCGGCGAGCTGGATCTGCTCAAACGTGGCATTAACGCCATGGCAGGCTCCCTGTCCGAATATCACGATGAGATGCAACAGAATATCGATCAAGCCACCTCGGATTTAAGGGAAACCTTAGAGCAGATCGAGATCCAGAACGTCGAACTGGATCTCGCCAAGAAACGCGCGTTAGAGGCGAGTCGAATAAAATCAGAATTCCTGGCCAACATGTCCCATGAATTAAGGACTCCGCTCAACGGCGTCATCGGCTTTGCCAAACAGCTACTCAAAACGCCTCTGCATTCGAGTCAACAGGACTATGTCAATACCATAGAAAAAAGCGCGACTAACCTGCTGGGGATCATTAACGATATCTTAGATTTCTCGAAACTCGAAGCGGGAAAAATGGTGTTGGAGAACATGCCTTTCGCACTGAGAGAGACTTTAGACGATACCATCACCTTGTTATCTAACAGTGCCCGTGACAAGGATATTGAGTTAGTGGTAAATATCGACCAAGCGATACCGGAAGATCTCTCCGGCGATGCGATGCGGTTTAGCCAGATAATCACTAATCTGGTGGGAAATGCCATCAAATTCACCGATATCGGCAGCGTGCATTTAAAAGTACAGCTGACCGAAGCGACCGATGACAAGGTCAACCTAAGATGCGAAGTGATAGATACAGGTATTGGTATCGATGAGGATCAACAAAAACTGCTTTTTCAGGCATTTGGCCAGGCAGACTCATCCATTTCCCGTCGCTTTGGCGGAACGGGCCTTGGGCTTATCATCACTAAGCGACTGATCAACCGTATGGGCGGCCAGATAGGCTGTCATTCAAAGCCTAATACAGGGTCAACCTTCTGGTTCACCCTTCCTCTCAGCACCAGCATATATCCAATAGGTCAGATCCAGTCAGTGGATAAACTGCTCAATAAGACTATCTTGCTGCTTGAAGCCAGAGAGCTGTCTAACAACACCTTAGATCGTCAGATAAGGCATTGGGGAATGCGGCTGACTAACATTCGATCCAGTGAACAGCTGGCTCATCATTTCAGTCAGTACGATACTGTTTATGATTACGCCCTGATCAGCAATAAGGGCCTGGACCAAGACTGTGATATTGCCTCACAGCTGAAAAAAATTAAAACTAGGTGTCGCTATCTCATCCTGATCGGCGGAGATCTAGAGCATGAACTCCACTTTATCTTACCCTTTGTCGATAAAGTGGTGCCGGCACCAATAGGCGAAAAAGTACTGGCTCAGATCTTGATTGATCCCCAACCTAACTCAGAAAGCCAGCAACTACTCAAAGAATACACGCCTCCCGAGCCTATTTCGAAAGAAGCCATGAGCGTATTGGCTGTCGATGATAATCCGGCAAACCTAAAGCTCATCGATACCTTGCTAAAAGAAGTCGTCAGTCAAGTCACGGTAGTCAATAGCGGCCTGGGCGCCATCAAGCAGGCTCAGGAGCGTAGTTTCGACCTGATATTTATGGATATACAGATGCCTGGCACTGATGGCATCAGCGCCACTAAACAGATACGTCAACACTCCCTCAACCGTAACACTCCTATCATAGCGGTGACGGCACATACCATTGCCGAGGAGAGAGAACGAATCGAAAACAGTGGTATGGACGGTTACTTACCTAAGCCCATAGATGAAGCCTCCCTTAGAAGTGTCATCAGCCGCTGGAAGACCCGCCCCAGATTCACCCACTTCGATCAGTTCACCCTAAATTGGGATCTGTGTTTAACCCAAGCAAACAATAAGACTGACTTAGCCCTGGATATGCTTAAAATGTTGGTGGACTCACTACCTGAGACCACAGACCAGCTCCAAGACTCCTTAGATAGCTTCGATGAAAAACAGATGCTCACCACTGTGCATAAGCTACATGGCGCGAGTTGTTACTGCGGCGTACCGACGACACAGAAACTTTGCCATGAGATAGAATCTAGGTTAAAGCAAGGAATAGGTATCGCCGAGGTGGAACCTGAAATACTAGAGTTACTTGATGAACTAACTAAGGTAGAATCGGCGGCAAATCAAGTGTTATCACAGTTATCAACGGATGTATTAGATGACAAACAAGCTCGGCTTCTTTAAACGCGTAAAAGCGTTAGACTTGCAACAGAAAAAAGTATTCGCCATCGCATTGTGCCAACGTATGCTGCCTAACTATCAACTTTTTTCAGAGGTATGTGAGTTTGGTGATCCACAAGTACTCGATACTGCACTTAGCCTGCTATGGCAATCTATCTACGATAAAAAGTTAAAGCTCAATATTGATATCTACCTAGAAAGGTTAGAGCTAATCACTCCAGATCCTGCCGACTTCGATGTCTATGGTGTCTATCCAGCCATGGATGCGACCACGGCAATTATTGCCCTCTTGAGTGCCATACAGAGTAAAGTCGAAGAAGATATCGTCAACATCAGTAAACTCTCTTCGAGCACAGTCGCCAACTACATAGAAGCGATTTCCGATGTCGAACTTGACGAAGATGCGTTCGATGATTACATCTTTAATCATGAGGTCATGGTTGAAGAGAAGGAGCTGCAAGGCACACTACTTCAACTCATCGAAGACAATCCTAAGTTGAATGCCGACTTTGTAAAATCATTGCGAAAAGAGATCATTGAAGCGGGCGTATCAAACATAGGTATCGGACTGCCTGAGAGCTAAAGCTAAAGCTATCAATGAGAAAATTGATTTATGAAGGCTATATCCTGATTAATTCAGAGGGCCTAACAGACACTTGGAAACTCACAATAGGTGAGCAGACTAGAGTGGGCTCTCTGTTTGAATTAAGAAGACAGATCAACTTTTTTCAGGAGCTAGGCGTTCTCCCACCAATGCAGGGCCATATTCCAGCTCAAGCGCCCAAAGCAAGGCTCTCTAATAGA
Organism: Shewanella sp. YLB-07; assembly: GCF_009377275.1. Classification (NCBI taxonomy): domain Bacteria; kingdom Pseudomonadati; phylum Pseudomonadota; class Gammaproteobacteria; order Alteromonadales; family Shewanellaceae; genus Shewanella; species Shewanella sp. YLB-07. The sequence goes on from NZ_VOQB01000003.1 coordinate 342,551, forward strand.
GACTCCACAAAGCAAAACCGAAACACCCCCTAAGACCTTAGCTTAATCCCATCCCAATGAAAAACTGTGTTACTTTGATAAGAAAGTATAAAAACACGACTCAAATAAGGGATGGTATTGATGTCACCTATCTTAACCCCATTGTTTGCCGTACTTGGGATCATGTTGCTAGGCTCGCTTATCCAGAAAAGCAGGATCCTGTCACCAGATACCGATCAGGTATTAAACCAATATGTCTATTACATCGCTTTTCCGGCGATCATGCTGATTGCCTTGGCAGAAACGCCTATCGAAGGGATCTTACAGTGGGGATTTATAGCCGGCTATAGCTTGGCTATGATACTGACCTATCTTTTGGTGATGCTGGTGTCCTATATCACCAACAAAGGCCGCACAGATATCGCATCACTCAGGGCGCTAAACACCACATTCGGTAACTGTGCTTTTATCGGCATGCCGCTACTCACCATACTGTTTCCGGATAATGCTAACGCATTAACGGCAGCGGCTATCGCGACGCTTCTATCGGTCATTATTTTTGCCCTAGTCTTAGTCACTATCGAGTTGTATCAAGGGCAGAAGCAGGCATCCCCCCTTGTCGTCATCCTTCAGTCCCTGGTACAGAACCCTATTGTGATTGGTAGCAGCATCGGCATGGCAATTTCGGCCCTCAACATTCAAGTCAATGAATCGTTATCGATTATGTTACGTCAGATAGGCATGACTTCTAGCCCCTGTGCCCTCTTCGCGATAGGCATGGTGCTCGTCAAAGCGAGCGCAGAGCAAGAACTCACTTTGACGTCGTCAGCCACCGGTGAGGCTCTTCAAGTAAAGGCTAAACAAGGGAGACTTCAGCATATCGCCGAATTGAGCTGGATTAATGTGTGCAAATTATTTATACAACCTGGCCTGGCCTATGTACTCTTAATGGCCTTTGGCATCGAGGGAGACTTGCTGATCATGGGGGTCCTGCTAGCTTCATTACCCACGGCAGCGAGTGTGTTCTTATTGGCACAAAGGTACCGAGTGAAAGCCAGCATCAGTGCTCAAGCTATCATGTTAGGGACAGTGTTGAGTATTGTGACCCTGCCCAGCATAGATTATCTACTGCGCAGTTAATCGGTTAAGCAAAGAGTGATACAAGCGACTCAGTGTCCCATTGAGTCATAATAATATTGAACACTATTCACTCGGAGCTTTACTGTATATAAAATCAGTATATACTGTTTAAAAACACAGTACATTAAAGGGATGTCATTATGCTCTGCCAACTCAGCATCAATAATTTCGCCATCGTCCGCTTTCTGGAGCTGGACTTCAAGCCTGGAATGACCAGTATTACCGGTGAAACCGGTGCGGGTAAATCGATTGCAATTGACGCCCTGGGTCTGTGTCTGGGTAACCGAGCCGATGCTGGCACGGTAAGGCCTGGGGCTACGAAAGCCGAGGTGAGCGCCAGATTTTCCTTAAATGATATCCCAGTTGCCAAACGTTGGCTCGAAGATAACGATCTCGACCACGATAATGACTGTATACTCAGGCGAACGGTTGGCAGTGATGGTCGCTCCAGGGCATACATCAATGGCAATCCGGTGCCCTTATCACAGGCTAAAAATCTTGGCCAACTGCTTATTGGTATTCACGGTCAACATGCACACCATGCCATGCTTAAGAGTGAACATCAGCTGACTCTGTTAGACAGTTACGCCAATCATAAAATGCTTCTCGACTCAGTCACCGCCGGTTACCAGCGCTGCAAGCTGGTAGAGAAGGAGCTTAAGGCCTTAACTCAGTCACAACATGAACGTATTTCTCGAAAGCAGCTGCTCCAGTACCAAGTAGAAGAACTCGATGAATTTAGCCTTTCTCCCGGTGAATTTGAACAGATAGAAGCTGAGCATAAGAAACTCGCCAATGGCACAGCCCTGGTCGAGGCCTGTAAAAATGAGCTGTTTATCTTGCAGGAGAATGATCAGGGCAGCGTCGAATCCTTGATCAACGCGGGTATCACTCAAGCCCAGGAGCTCGAGTCATATGATCCTCTGCTGACGAATGTCGTTAATATGCTAAATGAAGCCCTTATTCAAGTTCAGGAGAGCAGCAGCGAGCTGGAGAATTACTTAGCAGGATTAGAACTGGATCCGGAACATTTTGCCCACTTAGAACAAAGATTATCCCAAGCCATGCAGCTGGCGCGTAAGCATCACGTCAGCCCGAGTGAGCTGGCTGCCCACCATCTCACACTTAAAACTGAACTAAGCAACCTAGATTCTGACGAGGAAGCCTTGGACGATCTCAAGCAACAAGTTGCCGCCAGTCGAGACAGCTATCTGGTACATGCCAAGAAGCTCAGTCAGAGCCGTTGTCGTTATGCCAAAGAGTTAGACAAGCAGGTCACTCAATCTATCCATGAACTGAACATGCCGAAGGGAAAATTTACTATTTTGGTCACATTCAGTGAAGATCTCAGCTCACCGAATGGCTGTGACACCATAGAGTTTCTCGTCACCACGAACCCAGGACAGCCGCTTCAGCCCCTGTCTAAGGTCGCATCGGGTGGTGAATTATCCAGAATAGGCCTGGGTATCCAAGTCATTACCGCCAGAAAAGTATCGACACCAACGCTCATTTTTGATGAGGTCGATGTGGGTATTTCTGGGGCGACTGCGGCGGTGGTTGGACGAATGCTGAGAAAGCTAGGAGACTCCACTCAGGTATTGTGTGTGACCCATCTCCCTCAAGTTGCCGGCAATGGACACCAACACATGTTTGTCGACAAGAAGAGTAAGGCAGGAAAGACAGAGACGTCCATGACGCCATTGGACAAAAATCAGCGCATAGAGGAGCTGGCCCGTTTACTGGGCGGTGATGAGATCACTAACAATACATTGGCGAATGCTAAGGAGCTGTTGCGATTGTAGATTCTATATACCGACCTCATTAAATATTGGATATAGCGCTTCCCTTGGTCTATATTTTTCTTAGAGTCATTAGATGAATGGCTCTAAGGAAACGAGCTAATCGGTAATAAGGCAAGGGATATGAATTATTTACTGAACACATGGAAAAGTGCGGCCAAATACTCTCTCATTGTCGTCATTAAGACGCTTCATTTACTCGCTTATCTGATGCTTTTTTTCACACTCCCCAGCCAGGCGGATGGCAGTTTTTATGGTCATGCGACCGTTACTACAGATCATAGAGCCTATGGGGTGTCTTTGACGCAGACAGATCCAGCCGTACAGGTACTCGCCGGATACGACGTCGGTAATGGATTTTACCTGGGCACCTTCATATCGACATTCAATTTCATCGATGATGCCAGCCCCTATGAGGCTGGAGAAAACCTGGAGACCGATGTTTATGTTGGCTACCGTCATCTATTTAACGAAGAAGTGTATCTATCGGTCACCCTCTACCAATATCTTATTCAGGGCTCCAATGCGGCAGACATCAGTCTGGACTTTACCGAGTTGATGTTTGACCTGTACACCCCTTATGGACAATTCTCTTTTAGCCATACCTTAAATGATATCTTAGGGGACTTGAGTCAAGATAAAGCCTACCGAGTGGAATACAACAAGTCGCTGTCACTGTGGGATACCGGAGTAAGTTTAGATATGCAGCTAGGATGGTGGGACACCGAGGAGGCCCTAGGTGATGCTTATACCTATTTTAACTTAGGCTTAAGCTACCCCATAGGTCCGGTAACCGCGTGTATCACCTACAATGGTACCGATAACGCGGGACAAGACCTGTTTGGTCATATCGCCGACCCCACCTTTTTCGCCAAAGCCACCTGGGTGTTTTAAGCGAAATAGTAAGCTAACACCTGCAGACAAATCAGCGAGAAAATACCTGCCAGCACATCGTCAATCATGATCCCGAAGCCACCTTGTACCTTGGCATCCAGCCAACGAATGGGCCAAGGTTTCAAAATATCGAAGAAGCGAAACAAGGCGAATCCTATGACTAACCAGAGCCAACCCGCAGGCGCGGCAATCATAGTAATGAGTAATCCGGCAATTTCATCCCACACGATAGCACCATGATCGTGAACCCCCATGTCTTTAGCGGCCTTATCACAGATATAAAAACCAGCGAGCACACTCAATAAGGTGAGCGCCAGATACCAAGGTAAGCTAAGGGGTGCCATCAGGAGAAAAAGTGGAATAGCGGCCAAGGTACCGAAGGTCCCCGGCGCTTTTGCCACTAAGCCCGAACCAAACCCAAGCGCTAAAAAGTGAATGGGATTCTTCAGGGAGAGATGAGTTAACGCTTTGTCTTTAGATAATATGTTCATCAGGAGAAATGCTCGAAACCTATGTTGGTGAGATTAAATGGCTCTCCATTGCGTATCAATCTCAGTTGTTTATCTGACGTCACTTGTCCTACCTGGGTAAATTCGACACAGGCATGGGCTAACGCCATCTCCAAAGCGCCTTTTTGCGCCTCTGGAACGGTAAAGAGCAATTCGTAGTCCTCACCGCCAGATAACGCATAGCTTAAGGCTTCTTGCTCAGATACTGAGTCTTTTACGGCCTGGGATAACGGCAATAGATCCACATCGATAACCGCACCGACCTCAGAACGCTCCAGCACATGCAAAATATCCGATGCCAGACCATCGGAGAGATCGATGGCACTCGAGGCCAGGTTTCGCAGTGCTTGCCCCGCCAACACTCTCGGTGTCGGATAATAATGACGATTAATCAGATATTCGTTATATTCGGCATCGACTCGCCGGTTTCCGCGTATCACATCCAGACCCAATGCCGAATCACCTAAGGTGCCAGTGACATAGATCCAGTCACCATTTTTAGCACCACCTCGCGTCAGCGCGGTTCCCGTAGGTACTAATCCGTTGATGGTAATGCTGATTGCACGCGGGCCACGAGTCGTATCTCCACCTATGAGTGACACCCTGTAATACTCGGCGGCATCGAACAAACCGGTACTAAACTGCTCCAGCCAAGTCTCATCCACATCGGGCAAGGTTAATGCCAGTGTCATCCATGCGGGCTCGGCCCCCATGGAAGCAAGATCGGAGAGGTTAACGGCTAAGGATTTATAGCCCAAGGCTTGAGGTGGTATATCGGGATAGAAATGGACATTCTCGACTAAGGTGTCACAAGAGATAGCGATGGATTTATTCGGAGCGACTTGCACCAGAGCACAATCGTCACCTATGCCTAACTCGACATCACGGCGCGTTTGACCACGGCGATTAAAGAAGTGTTCGATTAATTGAAATTCTTTCAAGGATTAGTCTGCCCGTATCTGAGTAAGATAAGTACATCTGATTTTAGGATAAATACTAGGTTCGCGAGGCAAAAAAAATGGCATCCTGAGATGCCGTTTTTCGTATTACTTACGACCCACTATCTTGTCGAGAATACCGTTAACAAACTTATGGCCATCTTCTGCACCAAAGGTCTTTGCCAGTTCGATAGCTTCGTTAATCGCAACCTTATAGGGTACATCCTTGCGGAATGTAAGCTCGTAGGTCGCCATTCTCAGTACCGCTTTCTCGATAGGAGATACTTCGTTAAATGGACGCTCAACATGAGGAATAATTAGTTCATCTATTTGAGCGAGTTTCGTTGCCGTTCCAGTGAATAACTCACGGAAGTATGCGACATCGATACCATCGACTTTTTGCTCTGTAAGAAACTCATGCTCCACATCGGCAATATTATTTCCGCTTAACTGCCAAGAGTAGATGGCTTGTACGGCTAAACGGCGGGCCTTGCGGCGCTCAGAAGGTTTCATCTTTTTTCCTAATCTTGCAACTGCTGTTCTAGTTCTTGCAGCACGTTAATCATTTCAATCAGGCTAAGTGCAGCTTCGCCACCCTTATTGCCCGCTTTAATACCTGATCGCTCAATCGCTTGCTCTGTGGTATCGGTAGTCAACACACCGAATGCAACAGGAACATCGTACTCAAGTGCAACTTGACCTAATCCCTTATTACATACATCTGCAACTAAATCAAAGTGTGGCGTACCGCCACGGATAATTGCACCGAGGGCAATAATGCCATCAAACTTACCACTAGCGGCAACACGACGTGCAGCTAAAGGCAGCTCTACGGCTCCGGGGACTCGTACGACTGTGATGTTATCATCAGCGACTTGACCGAAACGCTTTAGTGTATCAACCGCACCCTCGAGTAAGCTCTCAACAAGAAAACTGTTGAAGCGAGATACTACGATAGCAACCTTGGCGTTTTTCGACTCGATATTACCTTGAACTATGTTCATTTATCTTACCTAAATTAGCTGATTTAACCGGCTCGGACACGGAAGAGGCGGTATGATATCACAGCCCCCTACGTTGTTCTCCATGCAAATCACCAGAATTGATTTAATTTGAACAGATTTTATCTATTCACTTATGTACTCGGTCACTTCTAAGCCAAAACCTGAAAGTGAATGATAACGTTTAGGTGAACTGAGCAGACGCATCTTAGTCACCCCCACATTGGCTAATATCTGCGAGCCGACACCCACTTGACGAGACGTTCCTTGCCACTTTGCAGGAGTGGGCGCCTGGCCACTGTCTTCGAGCTCGAATGCTTTTACTTTGGCAAGAATATCACTACTGTGTTCCTGGTTACCCAGAAGTACCAGTACTCCGCCTTCATCGGCAATACGTTGCATCGCCTTCTCGAGGGGCCAACTACGCTTCTGATCACGTTCCGAGTGCAACAGGTCATTGAAGGTATTTTGCAGATGCACGCGCACCAGCACTTCATCTTTAACTTCACCCTTGATCAAAACATAGTGGAGCTGATTATCGATAGTGTCTCTGAAAGTCAGCATATCGAACTCGCCGAAACGTGTGGGCAGTTTACACTTAGCCTCACGTACTACGTTGCTCTCTTTGGTATTACGATATTCGATAAGATCGGCGATGGTGCCCATCTTAAGACCATGTTTCTCGGCGAACACCTCAAGATCCGGGCGTCGAGCCATGGTGCCATCGTCATTCAATATTTCGACAATCACAGATGACGCTTCAAAACCTGCCAGCCTGGCTAAATCACAACCCGCCTCGGTATGACCCGCACGAATAAGCACTCCGCCCTCTTTCGCCATCAAGGGAAAGATATGACCCGGCTGCACTATGTCACTGGCCTTAGCCTCTTTTGCGACCGCAGCTTTCACCGTCACCGCTCTGTCTTGCGCCGATATACCGGTAGTCACTCCTTCAGCAGCCTCGATAGACATAGTGAAGTTAGTCGAAAACTGGGCATTATTATTGACGACCATCAAAGGTAAGTTCAGCTGCTGACAACGTGATTGAGTCAATGTCTGACAGATCAATCCGCGGCCGAAGGTCGCCATAAAGTTAATCGCTTGTGCCGTGATCATGTCTGCAGCCATGATCAGATCGCCTTCATTCTCACGATCTTCATCGTCCATCAAGATAACCATTTTACCGAGACGAATATCTTCGATGATCTCTTCTATACTGTGTAACGACATTGTAAGGCCTTAAATTTTATAGTTTCGAGTATCTGGTTTAGGCAAAACCTATGAACCGATATTTTATTATCAATTTAATCTTCTATTCACAGGTATTCTAGTGTCTAACGCAAAAAACCTGAGCGAGCTAACAGATCCATGGTCACATTTGACTCAGGCTGCGTTTCTTTATTGGTATATGTCATCAAACGCTCTAAATGACGGGCAATCAGGTCGACTTCGATATTCACCTTGTCACCCGCCTTGAGACTTTCAAGGGTCGTCTCTGTGGCGGTATGAGGCACAATAGTCAGTCTGAAGCGATTGTCTTGCACCTCATTCACGGTCAGGCTCACCCCATCTATGGTGATCGAGCCTTTGTGGGCGATATAACGGGCCAACTCTGCCGGTGCGCTCAGCCAGAACTCGATGGCCTTACCCCGGTATTGCCTGTCATCCACGGTCGCCACGCCATCAACATGACCGCTAACCATATGTCCACCTAATCGAGTGGTTGGCGTCACGGCTTTTTCAAGGTTAACTCTGGTACCCACCTGGTATTTGGCAAAGCCTGTCAGGCTCACTGTTTCAGCCGAGATATCGGCGACATAACCATCACTGAGGCATTCGACGACGGTCAAACAGACGCCATTGGTGGCTATGCTATCCCCTAGACGCACATCGGACAGGTCGAGTTTATTACTCGCCACGTTGAGGCGAATATCATCACCTAGCCGCTCTATCTTTCTTAAGGTTCCAACTGACTCTATGATCCCGGTAAACATGAATTATGACCTTATTTTTAACGTCAAACGGGTGTCATCACCCAATTTACGTTCATCGATTAATTCGATGGATGGAATGTCTGCCATATCTGTATAGTCAGGCAGAGAGATTAAATTACGTCCGTTCGAGCCTAAAAGCTTCATCGCCTGATAGAGGATTAACTCATCGGCATGATTCTGGCTAATGACACTGCCGGCCAGTGTTGCTCCTGCTTCGATTAACACTGAATTACAGGTTTTACCTAAGTGAGAAAACAGCGCCGTCAACTCGACTCTGCCGTCATCATCTGGGGCCAGTGTGAGCCCGGAGACATGCTTAGGCCAAGCGTCCTGTTCAGCCTGAGGATAATCGACACAAGAAACCAGTAAGATAGGGCTGGTGATAGCAAACAGTTTCGCTGATGATGTGAGTCTGGCGCGGCTGTCGAGTATGACTCTAAGTGGCTGGTGCAATGAGTCTGCATCGACTTGCTGCGATAACAAGCCTAATTCACTGTGACGCACATTGAGGGATGGGTCATCTAACAATACGGTTTCGATGCCAGTCACCAAGGCGCAGCTCCGCGCTCTTAAGCGCTGCACATCACGGCGAGACTCAGGGCCGGAGATCCATTTTGATGCGCCGTTACTCAAGGCCGTCTTGCCATCTAAGCTAGCGGCAAGTTTTACCGTCACCCAAGGAAGCGCGCTTTGCATACGCTTCATAAAGCCAGGATTAATTTGAGCAGCCTCATCACCAAGCAGGCCAACATCGACCTTTATGCCGGCATCCTTGAGCATCTTAATGCCTCGACCCGATACCTGAGGATTGGGATCTTCTACGGCCACCACGACACGGGATATACCGTGTTTAATCAGCGCCTCTGCGCAAGGAGGCGTGCGGCCATAATGGCTACAAGGCTCCAGGGTCACATAAGCTGTCGCGCCCTTTAGATCGGCTAGGCCGCCGGCGCGCTCCGTGGCCATGGCTAAGGCATGCACCTCGGCATGAGGGCCGCCGGCGCGAATATGAAAACCTTCACCGAGGATCTTATCATCTAATGTGATGACGCAACCGACACAGGGATTAGGGCGAGTGGTATATAAACCTCGACGTGCAAGTTTGATTGCACGGCTCATAAATTCAGTATCTTCTATTGACCACATAAGTTCACAGACCAAAAAAGTTTAAAAAATCACTAATCGATGGGATTGAAACTTTATTTACTTCTGCAGCTTGGCGATAGCATCACCAAACTCGGAAACATCTTCGAACGCCCGGTAGACCGAGGCAAAACGGATATAGGCGACCTTATCCAGGCCCACCAGCTGATCCATCATCAAATTGCCGATAAGCTCAGACTTGACCTCACGCTCGCCGGTTGCCCTCAGGGTCGACTTGATCTTAGTCAGGGCTTGCTCTATCTGATCAATAGAGACGGGGCGCTTCTCTACCGCCCTCAGCATGCCGCCCCTGAGTTTCTCTTCATCGAAAGGCTGGCGACTGCCGTCTTGCTTTATCACTCGGGGCATCACAAGTTCGGCACCTTCAAAAGTGGTATATCTCTCGTGACACTGGACGCACTCTCGGCGTCGTCTTACCTGATGTCCGCCGGCCACCAGACGAGAATCGATCACCTTAGTATCGGTTGCGCTACAGAAAGGACAATGCATCGAGCCTCCAAAAATAAGTGAGAAAAAAACTAATGGCATTTTTACTCTAACGAAAAAACCAACAAAAATGGCCGCTAAGTAGCGGCCATCGAAGTTTACCTGAATTAACCTTAAAGGTTAACCGTAAACAGGGAACTTAGCACACAGTTCCAGAACCTGCTTCTTAACACGCTCGATAGTGCCTTCATTAGTGATGTCATCCAACACATCACACATCCAGTTAGTCAGCTCAACTGCTTGCTCTTCCTTGAAGCCGCGGCGAGTGATGGCAGGAGAACCTATACGTAGACCCGAAGTCACAAATGGTGAACGTGGATCGTTTGGTACCGAATTCTTATTCACTGTGATGTTAGCAAGACCCAGCGCCGCATCGGCATCTTTACCCGTCATATCTTTGCTGATCAAATCCAGCAAGAATAGATGGTTATCGGTACCGCCAGAAACCACATCGTAGCCACGCTCGATGAAGGTCTTTGCCATCGCCTTGGCATTAACAACGACTTGCTTCTGATATACAGTAAACTCAGGCTCTAGCGCTTCTTTAAATGCAACCGCTTTAGCAGCGATAACGTGCATCAAAGGACCACCTTGACCACCAGGGAATACCGCAGAGTTTAGCTTCTTGTAGATAGCTTCATCATCGATAGCCGAAAGGATCAAACCACCACGCGGACCGGCTAAGGTCTTATGGGTTGTAGTAGTCACAACGTGAGCGTGTGGGAGAGGATTCGGGTAGATACCCGCAGCAATCAGGCCGGCAACGTGTGCCATATCGACGAACAGGTAAGCACCAACTTTATCGGCAATTTCACGGAACTTGCTCCAGTCGACGATGCCTGAATAAGCACTAAAACCTGCGATGATCATCTTAGGCTTATGCTCGATAGCAAGGCGCTCAACTTCGGCGTAATCTATCTTACCCGTAGTCTCATCGATACCGTATTGAACCGCATTATACAGTTTACCTGAGAAGCTAACGTGTGAACCGTGAGTCAGATGACCACCATGAGCCAGACTCATACCCAGTACAGTGTCGCCGCCTTGAAGCAGAGCCATAAATACTGCGGCATTTGCCTGTGAACCTGAGTGTGGCTGCACGTTGGCATAAGTGGCACCGAAAAGCTCTTTAGCGCGAGAGATAGCCAAGTCTTCTGCGATATCTACATACTCACAACCGCCATAGTAACGCTTACCTGGGTAACCTTCGGCGTACTTGTTGGTTAGCTGAGAACCTTGTGCTTCAAGAACACGAGGACTCGCGTAGTTTTCTGAAGCGATAAGTTCGATATGCTCTTCCTGGCGGCGAGTCTCATCTTCAATCGCTTTGAAAAGTTGTGGATCGTAGTCCGCGATATTCATATCTTTTTTCAGCATTAGTCACTCCAGCTGTCATTTCTTATAGGTAGGGTTGCGCGGTAGTCTACTCTGCTATCGATCACAATCCCAGTATTTACAACATGAAATTCCTTGGCTTTACTCATTAGTTATACTCAATACGCGCGCATCAAGCAGAGATGTTAGTATGATATTTATGCCATATCACAGGCCTAGATTATTCATATCCAAAGACACGAATCTGGATTCCACAGCCCAAACCCGTGCCATTCACGGGTTTATGATTAAGTGTAGAAACTAAGTTTAAAAGCCATAGCTGAAACCTAGCATGCCTCTAACTCCATAATATTCCACTTGTAGCGGCCTGGCTGGCGAGCCTTGATAATAGGTCAGAGGCTCATCGGTCAAATTATTCATCTCCAGGTATACCGAAGCACGCTTGCTCAGGTTATAGGAGGCCGACATGTCCAGACTTTGGTAGGACCCATAGTAGCGATCAGAATCCGACCTTCTGCCGTGAGACTCGATATATTCTCCCTTGTAATTCATCGCAACACGTAATGAGAAGGTGTCATCGTCATAATAGACAGTCAGGTTATATAGCCTATCGGCCTGACGGGGGATCTTAGTTTTCTCCTCCCGACCCGGCACCGTCATCTCTGAATCCATCAGGGTATAATTGGCCAGTATGCCGAAACTTTCCAGTGAGTCAGAGATGAAATCTAAACTCTGGCTCAGGGATAATTCTGCGCCATACAAGCGAGCATCATCACCATTTTCCGGGCGATTGATTAGCACGCCAGTCTTGCCCTTATATTCCCCTATGCTGGTATGTTCGAAGATGGGATCTTGGATATCTTTGTAGAAGAATCCCGCCGATATCAAGCCCACATTGTCGAAATAATATTCCGCCATCAGATCCAGATTATTGGAATAAGTAGGTTCGAGTTCCGGATTCCCCGTATTGAGCTCATTGTCAGCCTCGAAATAGGTCGACCCCGGAGATAAGGCACCAAAATCGGGACGACTAAAACCCCGGGTCAAGGCGAGTCGATAATTGGTCATCTCATCCGGCGAATATTTAACGTGCAAAGAGGGCAATACAGAAAGATAATCCTTGCCGCCTTTGGATGCCACCAAGGCATCCTCATCGGCAATATAGGTATAGCCCTTCACCTCTGTATCAGTCTGAGTCAGACGCAAGCCCCCCATCACGAACCACATGTCATTAAACTCATAGCTCGCCATGGCGTAGGCAGAAATATGAGTTTCATTGACATCGAAGTGACGTCCCAAGGCGCCGCCATTGGAGACCAGCAGAGATTCACTCTCATCTAAGATGAAGTTATCCCGATTCTGAGTCCAGAAATCGGCCAGTTCAGGCAGTGACGCCACCGGAGAAAATTGCTCATGATAATCACCATTAAGTGCCCCGAGATAATCAGCACCACCGGGCTGACCAGACAGGGGAAAATCACTCAGGGTCGGCACTGGCCCAGCACTGGGGTCCCAGGAGTAAAACTCGTCGGAGAATCGCGCATTACGCTCCTTGTTACGGTACTTAGCCCCTAACTTCAGGTTCAGCTCATAGCTGATATCCTGATTAAAATTTATCTGAGCGACTATCTTGTCTCTCTCTTTGACATTGACCTTGTATAACTCGACCCAAGACAACATAGACTTAGCGGGATCCATGATAAAATCATCTGACAGATGGGTATCTGGCCTGTTAGCGCTATCTTGGCCGCCATCGACCCGATTGTAGGCATTGTTCCCCTCGCCGCGATCTTCCAGCCCGGTATAACCCACATTTTGTTGATCGAAGCGCATCACAAAGTAACTGGCATCATCGCCATTTGGCGTGTCGCCATAACGAAACTCGTTGGTATAGCTCGCCAATTGCCAATCTATGCTCGATGCCTCACCGATAAAATGTTCACCACCAAGCTCGAATCCCGTCATTTCGGTGATCAACTCATTGCTGATATGCTGCACTTCGGCCCTGTCTTTATCGAAACGGTATCTGTGCTTGTAATGCAGTTCATCATCTCTCAGGGAGCCATAAATCATGCTGGCATAGAGCTTACCATCGTCGAGCAGGTACTCGAGTGCACCATTGAAACCATAGGTCTCCCGGGTACCCGTGTAATCTCTCAATTCGAGTCGATAGATCCCACCATCTTGATCTCGTCTGGGTTCATAATTATCCGTGGCCCAGTCTCTCGACCAAATATTGGCATTGATGATAAAGCCAAATTTATCGTCCGCACTGCGATCGCCGTAGAGCAGATTGGCAGTATAATCCAAGCCATCTTGGGCCTGAGCGTGTTGCCCGACTCCGGCTGAGAGGCTAAATGTCTGCTCCTTGGCAGCTTTACGGGTGATAAAATTGACGCTGCCTCCTATGGCATCTCCCTCTATGTCGGGAGTCAGTGCCTTAGTCACCTCTATGTATTCGATCATTTCCGATGGAAAGAAGTCGAATGCCGTCGAGCGACCTGTGGTTTCCTCTTCGGCGGTAGGGATACGATTGCCATTGATGGTGGCACTGTTCCACTCAGATGGCAGTCCGCGTACGGCAACGAAGCGCCCCTCTCCCTGATCTCGCTCGATTGATACACCTGGGATGCGCTGCACCGCTTCGGCGGCATTTCTATCGGGTAACTTACTGATCTCACCTGCTGAAATTACATTGATTATGGTATTGGAGTTTTTCTGGGTGTTGAGTGCCAGCATCTCGCCGCGCTGAATCGCTCCACGCACCTGAATGACCTCTAAGGTGTTACTGTCCAGATTCAGCACTAACTCGCCTAACTCAAGACGTTGCTCACCCTCTATCTTCAGTACCTGCTGGTATTTTTGATAACCCAGATAGGAGATCTCCAGCCGATACTCCCCCTCGGCCAGCTGATTAAGGCTAAAGTCACCGTTATAATCTGTCACGACTCTGATCCCTGTGCCCAGTACCACCACAGTCGCTCCGGCCAGAGCCGACTGATTGTCCTTTACCGTTCCCGTCACCAGGTGAGTCTGCGCCAATACCTGAGGTGAATGGGACAAGATGATGGCCACGACTAATGCTTTGAGCTTCATTGTTATTATCTCCTCGAATTTATTAACTGGTCTAGTCCAAATAAACTGAATAAATCCTAAGCAATATTTCTTACAGGGAGATGAAACAAATGTTAAAACTTGTAATGAATGGGATGAGGATAAGTTAAATCTTGAAGTCGAAGGCAGGTTTAACAGAAATGAAATAATGTGGACTAGACCAGATGCTATATTAAGCATAACTATTACTCTGTCAGGTCTTAACAATGCGACAAAATGAAGCATATCTATTACTCACACCGGGTCCGCTGACCACCTCTAATCGAGTCAAAGCCACCATGCTAAAAGATTGGTGTACCTGGGATGATGAATATAACGCTGGGGTCGTGCAGGATATTCGTCAGCGTCTGGTTGCCATCGCCACCACAGAAAAACACCAACATGACTATACCTGCGTACTCATGCAGGGCAGCGGAACGGCCAGTGTCGAATCTGTGATAGGCACGGCGCTGGGTAACAAGGATAAGCTACTGGTCATCAATAACGGGGCTTATGGTGCCAGGATGACTGAGATAGCCGACTATCTGGGCATAGATAACACTAGCCTAGATTATGTAGAGACTCAGATGCCGACGACGATCGAGCTGGAGCAAGTCTTGTCATCGGATCCTGACATCACCCATGTGGCTCTAGTACATTGTGAAACCACAACCGGCATGCTAAATCCAGTCGAAGCATTAGCTAAAATCATAAAAAAACACAATAAAGTCCTTATCCTCGATGCCATGAGCAGCTTCGGTGGCCTAGCACTGGATGTCGCCGAGCTGGGTGTCGACTTTTTAATAAGCTCGGCAAACAAGTGCATTCAGGGGGTGCCGGGATTTGGATTTATCATAGCCAAGACCCGTCAACTCGCAGCCTGTGAAGGCCGTGCCCGTTCGCTGAGTCTGGATCTCTATGCTCAGTGGCGCTGCATGGAAGACAATAACGGCAAATGGCGTTTCACCTCACCGACGCACACGGTGAGAGCCTTTCAACAGGCCTTAAATGAACTGGATGAGGAAGGTGGCGTCCCTGCCCGAGCCAAACGTTACCGTGAAAACCAGGCGCTTCTGGTCTCGGGCATGGAGAGGTTGGGCTTTAAGCCGCTGCTGCCCACCAGACAGCAATCTCCAATCATCAGCTCGTTTCACTCCCCCACACATCCGGGATATTGTTTCAGTGATTTCTATGAGCATTTAAAGCGCCAGGGCTTTGTCATCTATCCAGGCAAGGTATCCAATGCCGATTGTTTTCGCATCGGCAATATTGGGCATATTTTCATTGAAGACATCCAACGCCTACTCGAAGCGATGAAAATCAGCCTGCCGGAACTGGCAAATGCATAAATAAGTGAAGACAGTTAATAACTGGGTGTAGGAGTCATAGTTTGCCTATGGCTCCTACCCTATGGCTGAGAGCAGGATACTGAGTCTTAATTAGAAAGCTAAAAGAGATTAATGACTGGTCACCAACATCTCTATGGCGCCGTGTAACCAGTACTCGACATTAAGATCGATCAAGACGCCCTTCGCATCATAGCGGCGGCGAATAATTTTCAGGCAGGCGGCCCCATTGCCCGTCTCCAGACTGTTGGCAAAGATATCGGGCAGAGCCGTCACAGAAACCAAGCTGGTTTCAGATCTCACATGAATGTGATAGTCACTGGCCATGATCTCTGTGATAGAGGCGTCCAGCGCTTTATTTTCTATGCCGGGAAACATCTCGGTGGCAAAATGGATCTCTTCCAACATCACAGGCCTGCCATCCAAGAAACGGGTGCGCACCAGCTTAGTCAGAGACTGGCCAGCAAACTCCTGCCAATCCAGTCTCGAGTCTGCATCATCATTGAATGGCCCGATAGACAGCACCTGAGTTTTGGGCTCGAAGCCCTGCTCCCGTGCCAGGCCATAGAAATTGACCTTAGTCACTGGGTTCCATTTCAAGCGCTTGGGAGACACGAACCAGCCCTTACGTTGCCGACGATAGATAAGCCCCTCGGACTCCAACCTCAAGAGCGCATCGCGCACCGTGATCCTCGATGATGAGAAGACCTCCACCAGCTCCCGCTCGGAGGGTAACTTGCCGCCGTCACCGAAACTGCCGGCTTGAATCAAATCCTGGATATATTTGGCTATCTTTTGATACAAGAGCATGGCGGTTCACCTCCTTAGGTCATGGCCCCCACATTACGAACATGGAGACATATAAATACAAACGAAGCGCGATAAGCGCTCTGTTAAAAACCAGTAGATTATGCAAGTCTGTGGGGACAAATTCAATTCTGTATATCTAGTTGACTCAAGTCTGGCAATGCAAAACCGATTCAATGATCCGCCTTGCCAGCCGAAGCAGCCAGGTTTGCCACAGCGGTGATCACGCCTGGCACAGATAAATCTTGATCTTGGCGACGCTCCTGATATCGAATCGCGTTACGCACCAGATTAGCCCCAAGATAGCGAAACGGCTCAACGGGAAACAGTCCCCTTGGCCCCGTCACTAAGCCGGAACGCGTCCATGAATTATCCAACCCAAGCACCAAGGAAGATAAAATATCGCCCCCGAGATAGCTCTGCACCACACCGTTGCCCGAATAACCCAGTCCATAGAAAACGTTACTATGCTCGGTTAATCGACCAAAGAAGGGCATGCCGGTCACGGAGCGATCCGATGCGCCGGTCCAACTGCGCGCCAGCGGCAGACGAATACCGGGGAACATCCAGGCCAGTTTATCGGACAATTGTGACGAATAGACACTCGGCTCATCAAAAAAGTTTCTAACCCGATTCCCGAATGAGAAGGTGTTGCCTCCCTTACCTAACATCAATCGACCATCGGGAGTGCTACGATAATAATGCACGAAAGTGCGCGAATCTATCACTGCGGCTCCGTGGTTCAGACCGATTGAGGCCAATGACTCGGGCACAGGTTCGGTGATCACCATATCGGAGGAGACTAAGATTATACTGCGGCGAAGCTCGGGAACCAGCTCAGGCATCCAGGCATTAGTGGCCAAGACTAATGACTTGCAGATAAGCTCGCCCTCGTCGAAATTGAGTCTATTACAGCTACCATAGTCAATGCTATTAACCGAGCTTAGTTCATGGATCTCGACTCCGAGTTTGATTGCGATCCGTCGCAAACCCCTTACCAATTTCCCCGGATGTAAACTGCCAGCGGCTTCTGAGAAGTGCCCCTCCAGATGAACCTCAGAACCCGTTTTCTGCTTGAGTTCCTCCGGCGAACACCTATACCATGAATTAATATCATGCCGGTTCAATGACTGTAACATTGAGCTCATTCCGCCTAGCTGAGACGGATTCGTGGCGGTATAGAAAGTACCATCGGCTCTAATATCTGCATCGAGACCGTGAGAGAGACAAAAATCCCTGATCTCGCCAACACCAGCTTCAGATGCCTTGACTAAACGTATCGCCTCTTCCAAGCCATAAAGACGACACAGGCTGGGAAACTTACTTGACCAGGTCAACATGGCCCCACCATTGCGACCCGAGGCGCCACTGCCACACAAGTGTTTCTCCACTAGCGTCACCCGTAATTCAGGCCGGGCTAATTTCAGCTTGATACCGGTCCACAGGCCGGTGTAACCGCCACCGACGATAGCCACATCCGAGCTGTGCTTCCCCCTCAGCGCAGTGGGCTGAGTCTTATCGCCCGCCATGGCATCATCAAACCAGAATGCTTGATGACCCATCTAAGGGCGCTCTCCCCTCGCCAATCTGGAATTAATCAGCTGCATAACAGGGACTATGTCGGCTAAGGCATCCACCACATAATGAGCACCTGCCTCATACAAGGTGTCATAGGCAGCTTGAGTCAACTGCTCACGCTGCTCATCACTACATGCCTGCCATTCATCTTCTGTCATGCCTACGGCATTGCCCGTTATTGCTATACCGACAGTCCACATGCCAGCGTTAAGCCCTTCTTCTATGCCAGGCACAGAATCATCGACTTTAACGCAGGCCGCCACAGATTGAATTCCTAAGCGATTAACATTCTCCAACGCCATCCAGGGACCCGGACGCGAACCGGCAGCGAGCTCATCGCTGGCCACTACACAATCCGGCGCATAGCCTAAATCGGCGGCAACGGGAACCAGCACATCCATGACGGCCTTGGGATAACCCGAGCAGCTGCCAATCTTGATGTCCTTACCCTGCATCCAGGCAATGGCAGTCAATGCTCCCTTTATAGGCGCGGCATGCTCGACAACCTTGGCCTGTTGCATGGGCATAAATGTCCGATAGATGAGATCCACATTCTCATGACTCATGGGCTGACCGAATTGCTCTACCCAGCGGCTATTGACGCTGTCCAGTTCCCCCAAGGCACGAATATGATCCCACTTTCCCATCCCCATGGGCACTCTGGCCTCGGCCAGAGTAATTGGGAAATCGAAGGCCTGGGAGAAGGCCTCGACGAAAATAGTCGTGGGAGCAACAGAGCCATAATCGACGACTGTACCGGCCCAATCTAAAATAACTGCTTCTATGTGATTCATATTAAATCCTATGTTGAGAGTGGTGAGGTTAAATTTAAGAGACCCATTTGCTAGATGTGCTGGCCAGCCTTAACCGGCTCAGGTACAAGGCTAGGTCCCCGTAACAAGCTAGAGAAATAGGCCAATGAGGCCAGCACCAGCGTCCCAGCCACGATGGCGACCAGATAAGTGGTATTGATGAAAAATGTCAGCCAGCTCAATTCAGGTGATCCGAAGGTGCGATAGAGTAATATTCCCACGCTGCCCAGATAACCGGCCGAGTCCGATATATAGATGAGAAATCCGGCGTTGGCACTCACGCCGAGGGCGGAGATCATGCGATCGAACAGGAAGCAGTTATAGGGAATATAGGCAATATAGACACCGGCGCCCAAGGCCACCATCCAGGTCTTACCTTGGATCATGCCCGCTTCGAACATCAGGGTAGACAGGCCGAACAGGCAGATCCCCAACAGGATCACCAGATGATTGGCATAAAAGGCCTTCACGTTATTCTTGATCAGTACCATGGCTCCGAGCGCCAACAAGACGATGAAGGCGATACGGATCCCCGTATAAGCAAATATATTCGCCTCTTGGCCGTAACCCAGGGCGGCCCAGATCTCGGCTTCGAAATTATCTCTGAAATCCCTCAAGCCGGTTAACATCATGAAACTCAGCACCAGAAAAGTGATGCCTGGGGCGAAACGGCAGAAGAAGCGCCACCTTTCTTTGCCATTCATAGGCAACCTTTTCTGTCTCAGGGCAATATCCGCTGCCGAAGGGGGCGGCAGCTGACTCAACGCCACCACAGATACCAGCAAGGGCAGGATGAATATGCCACCGGTAAACGCAGGCATCCAGAGCTCGGGCACCCCCATATCGACAATCAGCCATTTGCCTATGGTACGAACCCAACCCGAGGCCACGATAAAAGTCACACTCAGCGCCGCGCCGAGGATCTCCGAGACCCGTCGTCCCTCGAGATAGCTAAACACCAGTCCCCAGATCATTCCAAGAGGTAAGCCGTTAAGGAAGAGTAAAATAAGATTATAAGGAGCGGGCACTAAAGGGAAAATGATCAAGGCCAGCTGAGCGAACATCACCAAGGCGAAGATGCAATAGGCCCGCTGGGACGCCTTCATCTCGGACACCACCTTGATGCCAATAATTTTAGATAACAAATAGCCAAATACCTGAGCCAGCACCAGGGCAACTTTAAAATCTATCTGAAAATCCCAGCCAGTGACTGTTTCATAGGTCGCAGCGGTGAAAGGTTTACGAAAAGCGTACATGCAAAAATAGGTCATAAAGGCGGCTGAGGAGGCATACACGATCAGCCAAAATTGAGATTGGTGTAATTTTTCTGTTAGCTTAAACACAACTCACTCCAAGTAGTCGACAACTGGTCTAGTCCAATCCTTAGAGATTAAATGAAGTGTGTGACGCTAATATGTCAGAAGTAAGACAATACGATTGATGAAATAATTCAGGATGAACCACAGTGCATCTGGCGAGTACAGAGCCAATTTAGTACACTGCCTGCAATTTCCGCTTCGCAGAGAACCATTATGGCTCAGTTCGTATATAGCATGCTTAGAGTCGGCAAGATTGTGCCGCCGAAAAAGCAAATTCTTAAAGATATTTCTCTTAGCTTCTTTCCCGGCGCCAAAATCGGTGTCCTGGGCCTCAACGGCTCGGGTAAGTCCACCCTACTTCGTATCATGGCCGGTATCGACACTGAGATTGAAGGCGAAGCACGCCCGATGCAGGATCTTAAAATTGGTTACCTGCCCCAGGAGCCTAAGCTCGATGAATCTCAAACCGTGCGTGAAGCCATCGAGGAAGCGGTTTCTGAAGCTAAGAATGCCCTGACTCGCTTAGATGAAGTCTATGCCCTGTACGCCGAACCCGATGCCGATTTCGATGCCTTGGCCAAAGAGCAAGGTCAACTGGAAGCCATCATACAATCTCAAGATGCCCACAATCTGGATAACATCTTAGAGCGCGCCGCGAATGCCCTGCGTCTTCCCGACTGGGATCAAAAGATTGCAGTGTTATCCGGTGGTGAACGTCGACGCGTCGCCATCTGTCGCCTGCTTCTGGAAAAACCAGACATGTTACTGCTCGATGAGCCAACTAACCACCTGGACGCCGAGTCTGTCGCCTGGCTGGAGCGCTTCCTCAAAGACTACACAGGTACAGTCGTGGCCATCACCCACGATAGATATTTCCTCGATAACGCGGCGGGTTGGATCTTAGAACTGGATCGTGGTGAAGGTATCCCGTGGGAAGGTAACTACTCCTCTTGGCTTGAGCAGAAAGATGCCCGCCTAAAGCAGGAATCCGCCACCCAAAGTGCTCGCCAGAAGACCATAGCCAAGGAACTCGAGTGGGTACGCCAAGGTGCCAAGGGCCGTCAGTCGAAAGGCAAGGCGCGTATGGCACGCTTCGAAGAGCTTAACACCAGCGATTATCAGAAACGTAACGAGACCAATGAGCTGTTCATTCCACCCGGACCGCGTCTGGGAGACAAGGTCATCGAAGTGAAGAACCTGACCAAGTCCTATGGCGATCGTGTACTCATAGATAACTTGAGTTTCTCGGTGCCAAAGGGTGCCATCGTCGGCATTATCGGTGCTAACGGCGCGGGTAAATCTACCCTGTTTAAGATGATCACAGGCGCAGAGCAGCCAGACAGTGGCACAGTGGAAATCGGTGAGAGTGTACAACTGGCTTCTGTAGATCAGTTCCGTGACTCCATGGATGATAAGAAAACCGTCTGGCAGGAGATCTCCGGCGGCCATGACATCATGCGCATCAACAACACAGAGGTTCCGAGCCGCGCCTATGTGGGCCGTTTCAACTTCCGCGGCGGCGATCAGCAGAAGATCATCGGCACCCTATCTGGCGGTGAACGTAACCGAGTACACTTGGCGAAACTTATCCAGTCAGGCGGCAACGTCTTGTTACTCGATGAGCCTACCAACGATCTCGACGTCGAGACCCTACGTGCACTGGAAGAGGCGATACTCGAGTTCCCGGGTTGCGCCATGGTCATCTCTCACGACCGTTGGTTCCTCGATCGCGTCGCCACCCATATCTTAGATTACCGCGACGAAGGTCAGGTGAGTTTCTACGAGGGTAACTACACCGAGTATTCGACTTGGCTCAAAGATACTTATGGTACCGATGTGGTTGAACCACATAGATTGAAATACAAGCGTATGAGCTAGCTCGTAGCTCGTAGCTCGTAGCTCGTAGCTCGTAGCTCGTAGCTCGTAGCTCGTAGCTCGTAGCTCGTAGCTCGTAGCTCAGCATAATAACTAGCCACCCTTTTTAGGGTGGCTTTTTTTGTTTTTACCAAGTAGGGTTGTTGTTTACTTGTCGGATAACAAGTTTCAAATATCCTTTGAGTTGGGTTCATTGGGCTGGTGTTGGGTTCGCTCACTGAATCATTTTACTTCAATTTTATCTATCACCTGCCGTGGGCTTAAGTACAAACGCTTCTGTGACTCGCTGTAAATATGTCCCTATACGCTCTGCGGTTTCATCCTTGAAACCGAAGGTCACAGCCGCGTTTGCACCTGAGTGTTTACTTCTTCGATTTGAGCTTTTATGTGCAGCTAAACACATTTTGGACAAAAGCTTGTTAGATCTTCTGCCCTAATCCCGTTGCTTCGGATAAGGTGTGGTATCTCAAACCACACTTTACCAACCCACGTTAAGCATTCCGCTACGCTCGCAATCGGGAAAAAGCGTGCGCCGCAGTTCCTACGTTTTTGGACACTTAAACACGCTGTCAGCGTCGGTTCAACACACTGCGGTCACCCGTGAAACCGCAAGACCACCTCAAATTAGGTGGCCTAATAAACCGTACCACTACAATATTCACATGCTATCTACAATGGATATCCTTGCTTAGCTTGATCGCTTGGGGCTTGTCCTTGAATCACTCATTCAATTACCGCGTTACAGGGCTGGTTGAGCAATTGCCCGTTTCAGCATCACAACTCAGGGCATCTACGGGGAGTGAATAGAGGTGTCCGTTGCCTGCTTTGCTTTCTAGCAAGACGCCAGCCTGTGCCATACTTTTTAACCGTGCCTGTGCTGCTTCGAAACTTATACCGTAGACGACTGCGATTTCCACAGGGGCCACTTTACCGTAGCGCGTAACAAAGTCCACAATCTGGGTAGCACTTTCAACAGGCGTCCTGCGGGACAAGGGTTCGGTAACCAGCTCCTTAAACCAATACTCAAATTGCTCATAACGTGTAAAGCTGCGCAGCATAGCTTCCGATTCTGGTCCCCGTAGCAGATAAGTCGGAAATCCCCGCACAGCTCGCTTACGGCATGCTAGGAGATCTTCCCGGAAGGCCTTTTCTGCATTGCCCTCGCTGATATCCCGGACAAAGCGGTCGACATTCAGGCCTGCCTCCCCGGCAATTTCAATCTGAACCTCGAGTCTATGTATGGCCCTGCTCTCGGCTGCGGCACCCGAGCGAAGGCGTCGCAGATAATCTGTTGCCGCCGTTTCACTCTGGAATTGAGCAGCCTTAAAGGCGATACAGGCTGGGTAGGTAGAACGATAATCGTCCTTGATGTCGAAGAAAATCTGTTCGTCCACCGGCATCTTATGCTGCTGTGATGCCTCCACCCAATGATCGGCAACCTTCGATACCATTGGCGGGATCGCTGAAATTGCCAATGTCCTCGACCAGCCCGCCCATGATATAGGAAATCTTCACCTGCCCGGCATACACCTCCTGGATTTTACGAAGAATAGGCTCCGATCCCCAGCACCAGGTACAATAGGGATCGGTAAAACAAATTATCTCTACTACTGGGTTATTCGTACTCTCGCTATCAATATCGACCAGTTCGTCTCTTTTCTTTGGCATCTTCAAAATCCTCATTTCACTCAGTTGACATGCAATGAAGTTTATCAATCGGCAAATTGGTCAACTAGATGGGAAACGCGAGTTATTCTATCCCGAAAATGGGACAACCAAGGATGTTGTCATTGCACCGAATGAGTCGATATTTTTCCAAGAGTCGCCATGAAGCTATACCCCCGGGTTCAGAAGCGAGTTTATCCGTCTTATGCCCGCTGCTAATAAAAGCGAGCACTGCCCATAAAATAGCTAATCACAGAGCTTAATCAGACCCAGCTGATTACTCACGCAAGTGGGACAGTGTAGCTTTATTTCACCATCTAGTTACCCAATAGCCCCCTTGTTAAGATTTATCCGTCGTTAAGCAAACATTAGGTTGGATAAGAACATGGTAGAAAATAAAGTCATAGTGGTAACAGGGGCAACAGGCAATCAAGGTGGCGCGGTAGTAAACACCTGATGAACAGCGGTTTTACTATCAAGGCGGTAAGCCGCAACCTGCAAAGCCAATCGGCGGACAGGTTACGCCAACAAGGTGTCGCAGTTGTCTATGGCGATCTGGACAAGCCGGAAACCCTCGCACAAATTTTGAAGGGGGCCTATGGCGTCTACTCGGTTCAGAATAACTGGACCAGTAGCATAGAGGTCGAAATTGCTCAGGGTAAGGCGTTGGCGGATGCGGATGCGGCAAAATCTGCCAGGGTGCAGCACTTTGTCTATTCTTCGGTGGGCGGGGCAGAACGTCAAACTGGCATCCCCCACTTTGATAGCAAGAGGGAAATTGAGCGCCATATACTCAACATAGGATTGCCATATACTTTTATCCGGCCCGCTTTTTTTATCGAAAACTTTCTGGCAACCGGCAGCTTCGCTTTTATCAACTGGAGCCTGTTGTCCTGGGCATTGAAAAAAATCGCAAGCTACAAATGGTTGCCGTCGATGATATCGGCGCCTTTGCCGCCCAGGTGTTTTCCCGTCCGGCACAATACCTGGAAAAGGGAGTCGAACTGGCCGGGGATGAAAAAACATTCAAAGAAATTAAGGCTATTTACACCCGAATGATGGGCCATAAGCCACGTTACCTGACCCTGCCAGCTTGGTTGTTCGCCCCAATGAGTAAGGAGATGTCCACCATGTTTACCTGGTTTAAGCAACAAGGCTTCCAGGCGGAAATCCCGAAAATTAAGGCCGCTATGCCTCAAGTTAAAGGCCTGCAACAAGCTCTGGCAGAGATTAAGCAGCCAAACTAAAAGAGGTGCTTAGCCTGCCCGTTTGCTGACATTGTGGATCATGTGATTTGCTCGATCACATGGTCCACAAACAAGCGAATATTTTGGGTTAAATATTTATGAGACTGATAGATGATGTACATATTGCCTGCTGGCATTTCGTAATCTGTCAGTATCAAGTTAAGCGAGTTATTTGCCAGATAAGGCTCAACAAGGGGCAAAGGCACCTTGGCAATGCCTAATCCGGCCACCGCAGCCTTAATTAATAAATGATTAGCATCTGTGGCATAGCGACCATTTATCGCAATATCTACTACCTCCTCCTTGTCTATAAATTTCCAATGCTGATTTTGAAGAGCATCACCCCATAATATACCAAGATGTTGAGTCAATTCTCTGGGGTGTAGCGGTTCACCATATCGGGCCAGATAATGGGGACTGGCACAGCAGACACTGTGCTTGGGTCTGATTCGACGCGCAACCAAATTGGAATCCTTCAGCACACCGGATCGAAAAGCGATATCAATTCTGTCATCTATCAGATCCAGCTGATGATCTGTTACTTTCAGCTCAATTTTAACCTCTGGATACCTGATAAGAAATTCATTGATCCAGGGTTGAGCGTATAGGGTGGCATAATCCAATGGAGAGGTTATTCGCAGAGTGCCTTTCGGCTGATTTTGAGCCTCAGTTACCAGCAGATTGGCCTCTTCAATTCCCATAAGATGCTGTTGGCATTGCCTGAAATAGAGCGCGCCCTGATCGGTAAGCGACAGCTTCCTGGTGCTTCTATGCAATAGCCGCACACCCAAACTCTCTTCCAACTGCTGAACCTTGCGGCTAACCGTGGTGGACGGTATGCCGAGCAGCCTTCCCCCGCCAACAAAACTACCGGCTTCGACAACCTTAATGAAAATATTAATTTCGTTGAGATCGACCATCTATTACACCTAAATATGGGGCAGACAAACCTAATTGTACCATCTATTCAGGGAATGAACTGTTATCTAGAATATAGTCATTCCAACGAAATCAGAGAGCAGATATTGAGCCGATTCATTCAAAAAATTCGTACTGGTGCAAATCATGGGCCTGTCGCCAGTTTTGTTTCCAGAGGCAATGTAACCGTATTGAACCCCTTTGTACTGTGGGATCACTTCTCTATTTCCGGTGCAGATAACACTGCTGGATTTGGCTTCCATGGTCATTCAGGTGTGGCTACCATCAGCTACCCTATGATTTCGAGTATCAAACATGAAGACACGGGGGGCATACTGGCCATCTACTTGCGGGTGGCATACAGGTCATGTCGGCAGGTAGTGGTGTCTTGCATAAAAAAACCGTTTATCCCGATGCGGGTAAAGCAGAGGCATTTCAACTGCGGACACTACTGCCAGCGGCTGACATTGAAATGGGCCCTGTCACCTATTATTCCGCTCAGAGTGATGCGTTACCTGAGGTGGAAAAACTCGAAAGTCGAACTAAAGTTCTTGTAGGTGAACATCAAGGGGTGTGCAGCCCAGTACAACATTCCGTTGCCATGACCTATCTCCATGTAAACCTTAAATCGAAATCTAAGTGGCAACATCAGGTCGCTAAAGGGCAGACAACAGCGTTTATTTATCTGCGTTCTGGCCAGTTGACGGTTGGTACCACTCATTTATCCGCAGGTGAAATGGGGATATTTAACGCCAGTGACAACGAGATCCAGGTTAGCACCACGAACAATGCCGTTGAGTTCTTGTTGGTTACGGGAAAACCATTAGCACAACCGATTATCAGTACAGGGCCATCGGTACACTCAAGCCGACACAATGCAATACTCGGCTCTCGTCAAATAAATAAGCTTCAAATGCAATTAACACATTAACAGCCAGTAATCGTAATGGCACAACCAAAGAGAGAGATAAAATGAATCACACTATATTTACTCCAGAAAATTCAGCGATGTTATTGATTGATCATCAAGTTGGTACCATGGGTTGGGTTAAGTCTGCGGATTTGGAAGAGATTAAGAGACATACGATTGCATTAGCGCGTGCAGCGAATGAAACGGACATGCCCTTGATTCTCACTTCGAGTATGGAAGATCAAGCCCAAGGCCCCTTGTTTGAGGAATTACAGAAAGCGGTACCTGAAGCGTTTGAAAAACGCGTCCAGCGTGCGGGTGTTGTCGATGCGATGAAAGATGCTGATTTTGCGGCCGCAGTTAAAGTAACGGGACGTAAAAACCTGATCATAGCGGGTATTACAACTGACGTTTGCGTCGTTTATCCCGCCATCACGTCAGTGTTGGAAGGGTATAATGTACAAGTCGTTGTTGATGGCTCTGGCTCACCAAGCAAAATAGCTGATGATACGGCACTGCGCCGCATGGAATCCCATGGTGTCACGCTCACCACAACCAATCAGTTGATAGCGGAATTAGCTCAGGACTGGAGTAGTGAGCATGGTCAAAAACTCATGCAGGTACTGTTTGAAGAAATTCTGTCTAAATTGCACGAATAACGCACGATATCTAAGAATGGCGTAGTGTTTACAACGCCATTCTTAGGGTAACTCATTATTTTATCCAAACTACCTCAAGATGCTTGGGTTGAATCGCCCCCATCACCAGATTAGTACTGGTATTGCAAATCAAGATGAACAGGGTACGAATGAGCAATCAATCTAAGTGGAAAAGGGGCAGAAGTGAGTTACAAACCCAGACTAGAGTTACTCACAAAACCCGAATCGATGAAGCTAGATGTTGAAGAATATATCCGGTATTACAACCACGAACGGCTGCATACTACGCTTGAGGATTTAACACCGATCAGCTATGAGAAATTACAAAGTAAGGTGTCCGGTTGGACTTGACCAGAATAGAGTTCACACACGACTAATGGGCAATAAAACCAGCTTTTATGCCGTCTTTTAATGTGAACTCATCACCCACTGAGCCCACTACCATATGCTTTCTATCCGAGTGAAGATGATCACGTAGGGTATAGAGCGCATCGATACCAGTGCAATGAATGCATTATGAAAAACCACATATCACCCCTGGGCGCGTTTCGCCTTAAACCTCTTTTATACCGCAGTATATTTGCTTCGAGCCTGCTACTTCCCGGCGTCAGTCAGGCAGTTGATTATAATAGCTTAGTTATTTGGAATGGCGATCAAGCCTATAGTGGCGGCGCTCAAGTTCAACATCTGGATATCGCTTACTCGGCTAACTGGTGGACAAAAGGCAATGACCCAGAGGCAAGGTCCGGCCCTATCAGGAATGGAGTAACTTAGGAGCTTGTGATGGCAGCCCGACAAACACCCCACCTCAGGTATCACTTACCTCTCCGTTAAATAACGCTTCTTTTAGCAAAAATAACAACGTTGTCATTGGCGTTAATGCCAGTGATAGCGATGGCACCGTCGCCAGTGTCGAGTATCTGGTGGACGGTGTGTCGATAGGCAGCGCTAGTCAGGCTCCTTATGATCATAGCTGGACAGCCAGCACAGGCAATCACGAGATTAAAGCCATAGCCACTGACGATCTTGGTGCCAATGCAACTGCCATAGTCAATATCAGCGTGGCCTCAGTAGGCGGTAATGTTCCGCCAAGTGTCACACAAACCAGTCCCACAGCCGATTCACAGATAACCGTCGGTGATATCACCTTACTCACAGCCGATGCAGCCGATAGTGATGGCGCGATCACTCAAGTCGACTTTTATCTCGATGATGCCTTACTTGCAACTGTTGCCAGCGCACCATTTGAACATAGTTGGACCGCAACAGAGGGGCTCCACAGTTTCAAGGTCAAGGCCACAGACAATGATGGAGCCCAGACCTTCAGCAGCTCTGTTCAGGTCAACAAAAGATATGGCTGTCCCGACTTTTCCTATTACTGCTTACCACGAAGAACAATGATAGAATAAATATATCTTATTCATAAATAGTTAAAACAAGCTATATTGGGGGGCTGGAACAATATCATTCGTTGATTCAACATTATTATGGTGATAAATCCATACCATATTGCTCCGAGGAAATTCGACTTTAAATGCCTTTTTAATCACTTTCCCAACCTCGGCAATATCACCTATAATAACTTCCTCTATATAGCCAAACTGCATTATTTTGAATTTATCATTCGTACTTTTAGCGACTCGAAATCCACGATCCTTTTTAAACGTCAACACTTCGAAGACATCACCCAATTGCATTGTTTTCATAAAACGTTCGCATGAAGATTTAACCTGACCAATATGTAATTTTGACATGCCTACCTCATTATTCTTTTTAATCAAGAAGAGCAGTTTTGGCTAATAACTTACAAAACTGTGCTTTAAATAATATATCGCTAATAAAGATCACCTTAATGGTATGCTTATCAACAGTAAAAGCCACTCGACATGCCATACATCCATCAAAAACCACCTTATATTCCAACACTTGCAACTGGTGATGTTTTGCATACTTTACGGGCTTAATTTTACCGTTATGCAACGTTAACAAACTGGGTAAACGTTCACTAATATCGCAAAGAATCTCAGTATGATAATCAGCATACTGATAAAAAAACTTACGCAAGTGGCGATTATCATCAATACAAATATTCATATTCATCGACTACCTAGTTTGAAAACACCTTAATACTATATTTAGTACATATTACACCGCTTAAAATAAATATGAGATACAAAAAAATTTAACCATTGTATAAATTTCATTTAATTATAGCGAAACTAAAATGCAGGGGCTGATCCTTAGGCATCCCCTCATAAAAACGACTGGTGACAAGTGGCCTGCGTAGAGGTAGCCTTCTCCGACCAAAAGTAACCTAGCACTCTCTCATGATTAACCAAGATCTTATTTACCAACATATCAATGAACTTTTTGGCCAAGATATGTACGCTAAACGAGTATTATCTTTAGCTAATGCAACTCATGCGGTGATAGAGAAAGGCTCTTTGGCTATTCATGCTATTGGGGTATTAACGTGTTACCAATTAAAGCTTAGGCTTACCAACAAAATCCAAATCGGAGAAATAACTTATCTTGTAAATCATCCAGTGTAGATAATTGGACTCCCCACTCTCTAATCAGTTACGTTATATCTCAATTCTCACGAGATTCCGGAGTCTAAAATGAAAGGGACTATTGTTGGCGTTGATCTGGCTAAAAATGTAATTCAAGTTTGTGTCTTCACAAATAACAAGGTGCACTCAAATACTGAAATGACACCGAATGAATTTATCGACTGGCTGGCCAACTTAGCCCCCGTAACTATAGTGTTCGAAGCGTGTGGAATGTCTAATTATTGGAAACAAAAAGCAATATTATTTGGTCATGAGGCTAAGTTAATTTCTGCTAAGTTAGTCTCAGCCGTCAAGCAAAATCAAAAAACGGACAAAAATGATGCTTTAGCGATTGTTCAGGCCGCACTGTTACCCGAGGTCAATTTCATCACAGGTAAAACGGTCGAGCAGCAACAACTGCAATCCATTATGAGATTACGAGAACTTACTATCAAACAAAAAACCGCGATGAGTAACCAGCTCACCTCGTTGTTGGCAGAGTTTAACCTTATGGTGTCAAGCAGAAATGGCGGCTTACGTGGTGTGATTGAATCCACGTTAGAAGACGCTGAAAATGATTTCTCTTCTGAGTTTCGAGCCGCACTTGAAGCTGCCTGACAACAGTATTTATCCGTAGTAACATCCATCACGACTTATGCTCTGTGTTTGGAAAAATCACTCGTCACTCATCCTGAGGCTCAAAAATCATTAAAAATTGAAGGGGTGGGCACTCTCAATGCGATTAATCTCTATATCGCATTAGGTTGCGCTGATATTAGTGTCGTTTCCACAGGAAAAGATGCATCCGCCTGTATTGGATTAACCTCGATTCAGTATTCTTCAGGTGGAAAGGTCAAACTGGGGTCCATAGGAAAACACGTTAAAAATAGCATTCTCAGAAGCCAGTTAATCACTGGCGCATTGTCAGCGGTCAGTCAAATGGTCAAAAGAGAAGCCAAGACGACGAAGGGGTGCTGGGTCCAGGCCTTGGTTGAGCGACGGGGTAAAAAATGTGCGGCAGTGGCGTTAGCCAATAAGACGGTCAGAACCGCCTACGCCATGCTCACACAGGATACAGAGTATAGAGCAGAGTTAATTTCGGCTTAAAAAGCGTTCAAACAACAAAAATGCACAATCGAAGATTAGAAATCAGCCAGTTAAGGTAGCCCGCATCAAAGAGTCTTGATGCTCGCAGTGTAGAATTATCAACTAGTTCGCGTAAATATCATAGAGCCTGAGTTCGCTACTCAATTGAGAGCTCGTACATAAGTTCGCATTTATTTCTTCAAGAGTGCCTGTTTGTTGTTGACACAGGGGAGTCCACATAAGATGCGGCTGTGGCCGTTGACAGCATGGCCAACAATGTTCCATACATTTTTCGGCATTCCCTACGTCCGTGTAGGTCAGATGCTGCCGCAGAGACTACAGGGATTGTACTCACGTCGACTCGCAGAAGCATCTGCACAACCCTCGCCTGACAGGCGTTAGGTAACATTGAAAGTACGACTTCAAACACACAACTAATGGGCAATAAAACCGGCTTTAACGCCATTTTTTAATGTAAATTCATCACCCACTGAGCCCACCACCATGTGCTTTCTATCTGAATTGAGGTGTCCGCGAAGGGTATAAAGCGCATCGATACCAGTGCAATGTGCACCAATCATCTGCTCTAGCCCGAAACCTTGCAGCTTTTTAGCAGTCCAGGCTAAATGCTCATCCGAAGCGGACACCAAGTGAAAGCCACCTATCGCCGTGGTAATTTTACCTGGGTGGATATGGGCTGTAATGTGCTCCATAGTATTAATTATTCCCGCGTGCCCGCAGCCAGAAACGAGTACGAAGCCGTCATCTGTATCTATGACTAATGACAAATCCTCTGGAATATTATCTTCAATCAAGCCTGAGTGTGTGGCAATCTGTCCTCTGCCACTCCAGTTTTTCTCAGCATGTATCCTAGGTACTTGTCCTGTTAACCAAACTCCAGGAAATATCTCAGTCGGCTCATCATAAACAATAAACTCACTGCCCAAGGCGATCAGTTTATCCCGGGTCTGCCAAATGCTATTTTTACTATTGGCACGCTCACTGAATATGCCTTTACCGACATGAACCCGGCTTAAGGCTTTAGGGTTTTGTTTGCGTAGCGCTTCTCTGAGATAAATTAACCCACCAGTGTGATCGCCATGGTTATGGCTTAAAATGACATCTTCTACATCGGACAGATCAATATCCAAATCTTTGGCATTTTGCAGCACAGTCTCCGGACGGTTACCGGTATCAAACAAGATCTTCTTGCCATCAACTTCAATAAGCGCAGCATAACCCCACTCACCTATGCCACGACTGGCAAGCATGGTTGATAAGGTCGTGACTTTTAGTGATGCAACCTGAGTAAATTCCTGTGCGTGAACGGTTTGAATGTGAAATATAAAGCTCGCCAAAAACACCGGCAATAATGCACATTTATTCATGTATCTTCCTTAATTATTTATATCGATTAGTAAATAGCCACTTTACATTCATCCCTAAAACACTTTAAGTTGAATTAAGAGTTAAGGAAAGACTCATCATCTAAGTGAATTTACCCTATCACTTCGAAATAAGAATAAACGGACAGTTGGATAAGTAATCAGAGTAACGCATACGACATGGCAGTTGGCCTATGGCTACATTTCGTGATGAAAACAAAAACAACATCAGGAATGCATTATGAAAAACCACATATCACCCCTGGGCGCGTTTCGCCTTAAACCTCTTTTATACCGCAGTATATTTGCTTCGAGCCTGCTACTTCCCGGCGTCAGTCAGGCAGTTGATTGTAATAGCTTAGTTATTTGGAATGGCGATCAAGCCTATAGTGGCGGCGCTCAAGTTCAACATCTGGATATCGCTTACTCGGCTAACTGGTGGACAAAAGGTAATGACCCAGAGTCAAGGTCCGGCCCCTATCAGGAATGGAGCAATTTAGGGGCTTGTAATGGCGGCCCGACAAACACCCCACCTCAGGTATCACTTACCTCTCCGTTAAATAACGCTTCTTTCAGCGAAAATGACAACGTTGTCATTGGCGTTAATGCCAGTGATAGCGATGGCACCGTCGCCAGTGTCGAGTATCTGGTGGACGGTGTGTCGATAGGCAGCGCTAGTCAGGCTCCTTATGATCATAGCTGGACAGCCAGCACAGGCAATCACGAGATTAAAGCCATAGCCACTGACGATCTTGGTGCCAATGCAACTGCCATAGTCAATATCAGCGTGGCCTCAGTAGGCGGTAATGTTCCGCCAAGTGTCACACAAACCAGTCCCACAGCCGATTCACAGATAACCGTCGGTGATATCACCTTACTCACAGCCGATGCAGCCGATAGTGATGGCGCGATCACTCAAGTCGACTTTTATCTCGATGATGCCTTACTTGCAACTGTTGCCAGCGCACCATTTGAACATAGTTGGACCGCAACAGAGGGGCTCCACAGTTTCAAGGTCAAGGCCACAGACAATGATGGAGCCCAGACCTTCAGCAGCTCGGTTCAGGTCAATGTCAGTAGCGGTCAAGTCGGTGGAGCTTGTGCTGGCGTGCCTGCATTTGTCGCAGGCAAGAGTTATCAGAGTGGCAACGAAGTCGAAAACATCAATCATAAGTATCGCTGTGATATTGCCGGTTGGTGTTCATCAAATGCCGCCTGGGCCTATGAGCCTGGCGTAGGTGAGCACTGGGGCGATGCCTGGAGCGATCTGGGTATCTGCGCCATAGTGCCTGAAATGACCATCACCTCACCTGCGGCTAATGCCGTGGTACTGGCTAATACCAGTGTCGATTTCAAGGTCGATGCCAGCGATAGTGATGGTAATGTCACCCAAGTGGAATTCTTCGCAGCAGGCGCTAGTTTAGGTGTCGATACCACGGCGCCCTACTCGGTCAGCTGGACTGCAACAAACACAGGTGACATTCAGCTCAAAGCCGTTGCCACTGACAACGAAGCTAATACGGCCGAAGAGACCTTGTTAGTCACAGTCAGTAACGAGCCCATTGTCGCCAGTATCAGCGCCACAAATACAAGCGGCACAGTCACACTGGGCAAAACCGTCAACTTTACCGCAACCGCCTCTTCCGTGGTGGGTGAGATAACAGCTATCGAATTTATGGTTAACGGCGCGGCGCTTTCCAGTGATAGCAACGAGCCCTACACGGCGAGCTGGACGCCGGGATCAATGGGAAGTTACACCATTACCGCCAAGGCCACAGACTCCCAAGGTAATAGCATCACAAGCTCGGCACTCAGCATCAATGTCATCGGTGCACCGGTCGGTCAAACTCATAAGTTGATTGGCTACTGGCATGACTTTGTGAACCCGGCAGGCTGTCCTATGCCGCTCAAAGAGATCTCATCGAAATGGGATGTTATCGATATCGCCTTTGCCGATAACGATAGAAACTCAAACGGCACTGTGCACTTCAATCTGTTCAGTGGTGATATTCACTCTACCTGTCCAGCCCTCGATGCCAGCGAATTTAAGCAAGACATGGCGGCGCTTCAGGCACAAGGTAAGAGAATCGTGCTGTCCTTAGGTGGGGCCGAAGGTAATATCACCCTCAATACCGATGCCGATGAAGCCAACTTCGTCTCCAGCCTGACTGAGATTATTGCCGAGTGGGGCTTCGATGGTTTAGATATCGATCTCGAGAGTGGTTCCAACCTGCTCCACGGCACCCAGATCCAGGCCAGATTACCTAGGGCTCTGAAGCAGATTGAAATCAATATGGGCGGTGACATGTATCTAACCATGGCACCAGAGCATCCCTATGTTCAGGGTGGCATGGTTGCCTACTCGGGGATTTGGGGGGCTTATATCCCACTCATCAACGAGCTAAGAGATACCTTAGACTTGCTTCACGTTCAGCTCTATAACAATGGTGGACTTGCCAATCCTTACATGAGTAGTGCAGCGCCAGAAGGCTCGGTAAACATGATGGTGGCCTCGGTCAAGATGTTAGTCGAAGGGTTCAAACTCGCCGACGGCTCTCAATTCTTGCCTCTGCGAGACGACCAAGTGGCCATAGGTTTGCCATCTGGACCCGCTTCAGCTAACTCGGGTCAGGCGCCGACACAGAACATCATAGATGCACTGGACTGCATCACCAAAGGCATCGCTTGTGGCAGCATAGTACCGAGTCAACACTTCCCCAACTTTGGGGGCGTGATGACCTGGTCAATCAACTGGGATAAGTATGATGGGTATAATTTCTCAGGGCCCATAGGCGATAAGATTGATGCCATGAACGCGGAGAATTAATAAAACTATGGGTTGTCACTTCTCAGGGGCATCTACATGGCGATAAGATTGATGCCATGAACGCGGAGAATTAATAAAACTACGGGTTATCACTTCTCAGGGTCACCTACATGGCGACAAAATAGATGCCATGAACGCGGAGAATTAATAAAACTACGGGTTATCACTTCTCAGGGTCACCTACATGGCGACAAAATAGACGCCATGTAGGCGGAGAATTAATAATTCAGCGATAAAATAGATTCAAGGAAGTAAAACGGTCAGTCTGTAACGGGTACAGTTGCAGGCTGGCTATTCAATCAGGTCTATCCACGCACAAAAAAATCCTGATTATTAAATATGACGAACCAAAAATCAGTAACCTCGTTTTTATCTCTATTCTCTATCTCTTCTATATCTTTTCTCTATGTTTGGCCTCTTCATGCCTAGATGCTCTGTTAAAGATAATGCTAGTATGTTGCCGGGCAGTGAATACGAGAAGGGATGCAGTGTGAATCAAGTCGTCGCCGCGAAAAATAGCGAAAATAAAAATAGCGAAATCGAAAAAGTTAATCCGCCAAAGAAAGCATTTCTCAACAGCATCAACCATTTCCGTGGTATCGCTATCATCTTTATTGTGATGGCCCATTGCTATAGACCCGCAGGCTGGCAAGTAGAAACCTTAGCCGACAAAGCTTGGTTTAACTTGATGATGAACGGCACCGTCTTCTTCGTGTTTATCTCAGGCTTCCTATTTCACCATGTATTCTCCCATAGACTGGATTATAAGAAATACATGAAAAATAAGACCAAGTTTGTTTTTCTGCCCTACCTGTTTTTGTCATTACCTTGGATTATTTGGCATATCACGGCGGGGACAGATCCGCTTATGCATCTCAACTATACCCAGCTCACTAACCCAGCTCACTAACCCAGCTGAAATTGCCAGTTGGTATGTGATAACAGGTCGAACGCTCACCGCATACTGGTATATCCCCATGGGCATGATGCTGTTTGCACTATCACCTTGGGTGATGCATCTTCTGAAGAAACAACACCTGATGCATTATGCCATCCCCCTCTTTATCATCGCCATGCTAATCCATAGACCCGAGTCGAACCTCAACGCCATTCAGTCTCTGTTCTATTTTCTTCCTGTCTACCTTTTCGGTGTCTGGAGCTCTGAGCACAGGGATAGCCTGTTCCCTTTTATCGGAAAATTTTGGATCCCCATGCTTATTGCAGCCATCGGTTTAGCCGTGGGGCAAGCCTACTTTTTGGGTGCGGGGACGCTAAACAAGCCGGCCTTTGAAATAACGGTTCCAGATCTTATGTTGCCACAAAAAATGCTATTAACTTTAGTGTTACTGGCCATTCTCAACAAGTTCGAGCATATCAGCATCAAACCACTGCAAAAGCTCGCAGAGGTTAGCTTTGCCATCTACTTTATCCATCCGTGGATAACCACACCTTGGTGGATGCTCTATGACAGCCCGGACATTTTTAATCTTCAGGGACAAGGCAATATTTTTACCACGCTTCTGGTTACCTTAGGCATAGTCGTCATCTCATACGCTGTTGCAGTCACGATAAAAAAACTGCTCAATAAACGTAGCCGTTACCTTATCGGTTGGTAAACAACAAGACTGGTAAATCGACAAATCAGAGAACTTCATGACTCTGACTATCAAATAAGAATAATAAAGAGTGAGATAACATTGAAAAAAACCAAAAAATTTGCAGCTATGAGCTTGTTATTAATCTGTCATATCGGCTTTGTCGGCGCGGTTGAAAAGCAACAAACCTCAGCACAGGATCCTCTCTACGACGGCCCCTATCTGTTCGAACAGACGAAAACACAGCAGTCTCAGCAAGCCTACTGGATCTGTGCCAGCGAACTTCAGGCAACACGAGTCATCAACAATGAACTCAAACGCCCTAATGAATGTGGCAAGTTACCCGAGCCAAAACTCAACCCTAAGGCTAAAGAGATCGCTGCCAACACTTATACTAATGTCAGCAAAATCGTCGCTCTGAGTGACGTTCATGGCCAATACGATGTACTTATCACACTGCTTAAAAATCAGAAGATAATCGATGAGCATAATAACTGGGCCTACGGTACCGGTCATATGGTGATGACCGGGGATATGTTCGACCGTGGTCATCAGGTCAACGAAGTCCTCTGGTTTATGTATAAGCTAGATAAACAGGCCAGTGATGCCGGCGGTAAGCTTCATTTGTTAATGGGTAACCATGAGCAGATGGTGATGCGCGGTGACTTAAGATACGTTAACGAG
This sequence comes from Shewanella sp. YLB-07, assembly GCF_009377275.1. Lineage (NCBI taxonomy): Bacteria > Pseudomonadati > Pseudomonadota > Gammaproteobacteria > Alteromonadales > Shewanellaceae > Shewanella > Shewanella sp. YLB-07. The sequence continues at coordinate 380,148 of NZ_VOQB01000003.1, forward strand.
CGCTATCAAACCGCAGAAAAGCTACTGGAACGCAGCTACGATGAGCTCTATGACAGTAGCAGTGAAATCGGTCAGTGGCTGCGCAGTAAGCACACCATAGTCAAGATAAACGATAGCTTGTTTCTCCATGGCGGGATCAGTGGTGAGTGGGTCGACAGAGAGCTGACTTTAGACAAAGCTAACCAAGTGTACCGCGCCAATATCGATAAGAGTAAGCCTGAGTTAAAAAGTGATGACCTATTAAACTTCCTGTTTTTAGGCAACGGCCCGACTTGGTTCAGAGGCTATTTCGAAGATGATTACCAAGAGAGTGAAATCAATAGGGTATTGGCTTATTTCGATGTGAAACATATCGTCGTCGGCCACACCTCACAGACTAGAGTGTTAGGCTTATTTAACAACAAGGTATTAGCGGTCGATTCGAGCATCAAGAATGGCCAATCCGGCGAGCTGCTGTTAATCACCCCAAATGAAGGCCAAGACACATTAATCCGTGGCCTATACGATGGCAGCCGCGTGACTCTATAAATTACTGACATCCAATGAGCTTGCAAGCTGCAGGCTCACTAACCCTTTCTAGTTTATAAGTGAAGTAATATTGAGACCTGATCTTTCTTGGTCATCTTATCCACCACCAGCTGAAATGAGTTATCGATCATTCGCTCGATCTCACCCGCCGGGATTGAGCCGTCCAGAATAATGGTATTCCACAGCGCCTTGTTCATGTGGTAACCGGGAATAACGGCGGGAAAGATATCCCTCAATATTGCGGCTTCATCCGGGTCGCACTTTAGGTTCATCCACCAATGCTTATTACCTGAGTCATTATTAGAGTCATCACCTTTACCCATCTTGCCAATGGCCAAGGTGGCAAACATTTTCCTCTTCACCTTAAACACATAAACATCGGCGCCAAAGGGGAAATCCAGTACCGTTTCAGGTTTATTTATCAGGTATTTTTTTGCAGCATCAACATCCATTTGGACTCATCCTATCGAACAATCATCACTTTCAGCTTACGTTCATCTTCGCCTCTTTATAATCGATACACAATCAAAATAGGTGTTTGGAGACGATATGAAGATTCACACTCGACAGAATCGAACCGGGGAGCTCATAACCCTGTGTATGATTCTCACTCTTACGCTATTTACCCCCCTTTCAAAAGCACAAGCCGAGTCCAGCGGACAAGAGACCAGCTTTAGTGAAGCCGAGCTAGCGCAGATGCTCGCGCCTATCGCCCTGTATCCGGATAGCCTGCTGACTCATATTCTTATCGCATCGACCTACCCACTGGAAATCGTGCAGGCTAAACGCTTACAGAGCAAAAACAAACTACTCCCTACAGAGCAATTGATGGAGAAGGCCGAAGATGAAGAGTGGGACCCCAGTGTCACCGCCCTGCTTGCTTTTCCTACCGTACTCGACAAACTCAGTGAGGATTTAGAGTGGACACAAGATTTAGGCGATGCCTTTTTGCAAGATGAAGAGAGGATGCTCGCCAGCATTCAGACACTAAGACATCAGGCAGATAAAGCAGATAGCTTAGCCGAGATGGAAAATATGTCGGTAAGCCGTGTCGATAACCAGATCATCATAGAGCCAATCCAAAAAGAGATAGTCTACGTGCCCTATTACGATCCTAGAGTCGTCTATGGTCATTGGGCCTGGTATAACTACCCGCCTGTATATTGGGCACCCTATCCTTATTATGTACGTCCACCCTATGGTCATTTTTACTGGAACAGTGGCGTTCATATCTCTTTTAACTACTATTTTAGCGCCTTCCATTGGAACAAGCGTCATGTGGTGGTCGTTCACCATAACAATGCCCGTCACTATCGTCACCATGGCCGTATAGTAACCAGCCATGGTGCACAGAGATGGCACCATAAACCTGCACATCGCCGCGGCGTCGCTTATCGCAGCCCAGCAGTGAAACATAGATACAAGAGCCATCGTCCGAGCACGCTTTATAGCAAACAGGTACGTCAAGCCGATCGTCACACAATCAAACATGCGAGCACGAGCAATAAGCTTCACTCAAAGTCTATACATACTACACGCTCAACAAGCGTGAATAACCTAAGCCATTACAACAAACAGATAGCGAAACAGAGGGAGCAGAAGTTTGCCAACCAGATGCACCACAAGAGAAACATGCAGGTCAGTGACCGCTCAGTGAATAAGCACAAGGTAAGCAATCATCAAGATCGCACTCAAACACAGCAAAGATTGAAACAAGCATCAAGCAAGCCGTCACATTACAACCGGGCTCAAACGAGGTCGAGTCAGAAGCCAACTCACAAGGCGCACAATAGCTCACAACAGAACAAGCCATCACACTACAACCAGGTTCAAACGAAGGCGAGTCATAAGCCAACTCAGATGAGAAGCTCTGGCCCGTCTAACGCTAAGACACATCATCAAAAAAATGCTAATCACAAAAGTAATAGCCAGAGAAGTAATAGTCGATCTCACACTAAACAGAGAGACTAGCTGATACTTGAATCAAAACCAAAACAGCGAGCTTAAGCTCGCTGTTTTGGTTTTTTCTCATCTTTATGGTTAGCATCTATAGCTGATGACTCGGGCTAACATCTAAGGTTCACTTTCCACTCAGATATCGCCTTTCCAGCCACCAATGAGTCCAACTCTAAAGCACAAAACTAAAATCAAATAACCGACTCATAGCAATTAAACCCACTGACTTCATCTTCTGTCAGGTATCGCCACTCACCAAGTTCTATATCTAAGATCAATTTCCCCACCTGCAGTCGATGTAAGCCGACCACACGATTTCCCACGGTAAAGAACATACGTTTTACCTGGTGATAGCGTCCCTCACAAAGAGTTAACAGTACCTGATGCGACGCAATAACCTCAAGTTTAGCGGGTAGCGTCAGAGATTTTTCGCCCTGCAGCTGCAGTCCTTCTTCGAATCTGGATACCAGCTCATCGATACCCCCATCTTCGATAGGATCTCGCAGAGTCACCCGATAAGTTTTCTCACAGTGATACTTAGGGTTGATGATGTTAAACGACCAACGTCCATCATCAGTGAGCAGCAAGAGGCCTGTAGTATCGGCATCGAGCCTGCCTGTGATATGCAGGTCCTCGGCCCTGTCCACGTGGATATATTTCATTACCGAGGGATAGTCGCCATCGACGTTGGAACAAAGGGTATTGATTGGCTTATGCAGCATGATATAGCGCGAAGGCCTGGCAATCAGGCGCTGTCCGGCTAACATGATGTTGTTGTTTTCATGTACTTGCGTCTGGGGCGTGACAATAACAAGCCCGTTCACCCGCACCTTCCCGGTCTCAATCAAGTCAGTTGATTCGGCACGGGTGAAATCAGTACTCTTGCAGAGGAATTTATCGAGGCGCATTTATCGGTAATATATTGGAGGTGAAACGAGGTGCATCATTATCGCTATTCACCGGCAAGGGTCAAGCTTGTTTATTTTTCACTCGGAGCTTGATTATTTATCAGGCATGCAGCAGATTAATAAGCATATTTATACTTTTAGGGGGTAGCACTGATGTTAACTAACCAGTATAGGTACAGCATACGGTAATTAAGTATCAGCTAATGTCCTTCTGCGGCATGCTCTGCAATCACTGAATTACATATTATCGTTTTTAAGTCACAACTAACTGTGTCAATTCTCTTTTTTATGAGTTACAGGAGAAGTAATGATCAGATTTATATGCTGTTTAATACTCTTGAGTATCTCCACTCTTGTCTCTGCAGAAGAGAAAATGTTACACGCAGATTTCAGGCATAGGCCCCCTGAGATGATAGTCGAAAATAATCGAGCGGCAGGCCCACTGAAAGATGTGTTGGATGAGGCCGCTGACGTCATTGGCTACAAGATAGAGTGGCGTATAGCCCCCTTCGCCCGCAGTTTGAAAGGCTTGAAAAATGGTAAGGTAGATCTGGTACCCAGAGTGATTAAGACAAGCCAACGAGAGAAGTTTATCGATTTTCTCGGTCCGATTGGGCACAGGCAGAAAGATATCGTTTTTCTCGTCAGGAAAGGCAAAGAGAAAACGATTAACGACTACCATGACCTATATCAATTTGAAATAGGCATTAAACGCGATACCGCCTATTTTACCAAATTCGATGATGATAAAGCGCTGCATAAAATATTACTGCTCGATGACAGAAACATGTCCAGCATGTTTGCGGCCCATCGCTTCGACGTCATGGTGGTACTCGACAAAGACTCCATCGAATCAGCCTTCAAACAGATACACTTTACCGATTATGCTTACGCCCACTACAGGCATAAGCAAAATATCGGTATTTTTTACGGTCTATCTAAGCTATCTGCCAATACTAAGGTCAATTCCAAACTAAGCAAGGTACTGCTTAATATGTCACAATCGGGTAGGGTCGCTCAGATCTACCAGGACTATAAGCTAAAGCCTCCACTCAGGCTGTTTTAGGCTGGCAGCGCTACTTACCCCTTTAGCACGCTGAAGATATGCCTCCATTTCATTTTCGGGTACCATACCGCCAATGCCGATGGCTCAAGCTTAATAGCTTGTGAGTCATAAAGTAGCCCCAAAAGCCCATAAATCTCATCGTCTGTAATGGTGATATAGCCATCGTTCATTCGCTCCATGGCCTTGCCCACAAAGCCTGATAGCGCGCACTCAATCCGGCCTACATCTCAGGTATAATCTGAAGTGGTGACTCTATGATGCCAGCGCTGACTTAGGGTTCAGGAAAGACGCAATAGTTTTCCTATGCACATAAGTAACTGGCTTACCTTTCCGGGACAAATTAACTTCATGTAATCTGATGCTTAATACCCGTTTAGTTGGCCATCATTAGTTTAGAAACCACTGACTAATAATCCTTTCTGAAACAATAAACAGGAATTGAAACACTTGTGACACATTTCACAACTCGAGCAATAACAGTTAAACAAGTTGCATCTTTACACTGTAACCCTTGATAGTGAGATTGATTAGCATTAACATCCGCGAAATTGATCTTACATTCACATAAACATCTCATTACTGCGCGTAAAACATGATACGGCCATCACTTTTTATCTCAGATGCCTAGGGAAAGGCACCGCACACTTTGAGTCATTTAGGCTTACTCTATGAAGACCCAAGTTAAATTAATCTCTGCCGTCATCACCGCGATTCTTCACTCAACAGCATTCGCCGCCCCACAAATCAGTGAAACTCCAGATAAGACAATAGTGGCCAGCAATGCCCAAGCCAGTCAGGATATCGAGGTGATCACAGTCTTTGGTCGCCAGCAGCACTACAAAACTGATCAGGCTCATGCCGCCATGCGCTCAGATGTGTCTCTGCTTGATACCCCTCAGTCGGTGACCGTGATCCCAACTGAGATCATGGATGACCAGATGATCCTCACCTTGGGCGATGCACTGAGAAATGACGCCAGTGTATCCATCGGCCGTGTCACCACAGACAGAGAGAGATTTAGGCTGCGAGGCTTTAGCTTAGATGAGAGCACTAACCTGCTTAAAGATGGCCACCAGCACTTCTCAAAATACCGTTTACCTATGGCACTCGTGGATAGTATCGAAGTCCTCAAAGGCCCATCCAGTCTGCTTTATGGTCAGTCGACTCCCGGCGGCCTGGTTAACCTGGTGACCAAGAAGCCAACCTATGATTCATTTTTAGAAGTCGGCGTAAAAGGTGATGACAATGGCTCGCTGCGAGGTATGCTCGATGCGGGTGGCAGCTTAAATGAAGCACAAACCATACGTTACCGCGCCATTGTCGAGAAGCAAGACAACAAGAACTGGCGTGAATACCAAGATGGCAGCGCACAAGAGAGTGACTTCTTCGTCGGTAGCTTGATGACAGACTTCGACATAGGTGACAATCTCACCCTGTCACTACACTATGACACGTCTGACGAAGTGGCAGGCCAGGACAGCGGTTCTCTTATCGATGACCAAGGCAATGTCATCGGCGGCGATGAAACCATCTGGGATATGCCCTGGACTAAGATCGATGCTCAGAGCGAGAACTATGGCGCCGACATCAGCTACCAGTTAAGCGACGACTGGAATATAGATGCGGGCTATAACAAACAACATAACGAGCGTGAGCGTTGGGAAAGCAAGCCGCAAACTAGCAGCTACGATCCTGATACCGGCAGCTACAAGAACAAACCCTATAACAAGCTGGAAGATTGGCAGCAAGAGTCCTCCTATTTTGACTTAGTCGGCACCATAGAAGTTGGCGGCATGCAGCATGACCTGCTGGTCGGTGGTAACTATCTCAAGCACGAGTACAGCTCACTGAAAGTCAAAGGTAAGATGGACTCTGGTAATATCGATACAGGCATCATAGTGCCTCAGCCCGATCTGGACTACGCCGACGGCAAGTCAGAAACAGAGAATTACAAATACTATGGTGTATTCGCCCAAGACTTGATCACCTTCAACGATCAGTGGCAGCTGCTCCTGGGCGTACGTTACGACAAGCAGGAAAAAACCAATGCAGACAGTCAGTCGGTACTGCCTAAGTTTGGGATCATCTACCACCCTACAAATTATGCCTCTATCTACGCCAATTACAGCGAGAGCTTCGAGCCACAGGGCCGAGTAATGGATGATGAAGATGCCAACGATGGCATGGAGCTGGATCCAATCAAGGGCGAGATGTATGAGCTAGGCACTAAGTGGGAACTGCTATCGGGCAAACTTCGCCTCAACGCCGCCCTATTTGATATCAAACGCAGCAACATCATAGTCAACCAAGGTACATTCGATGACCCTATCACCACCCAAGGCGGCGTTCAGCGTCACAAGGGCTTCGAGTTAGGCGCTATCGGCCAGATCAACGATGACTTATCATTGATCACCTCACTCATGTATCTTGATGCTGAATATGAAACCCAAGATGAGTTTCAGGGTAACCGCCCCGAAGACGTCCCCGAGTGGACAGCCTCTATCTGGGCCAAATACTCGATCACAGATCGCGCCGCCTTCAACTTAGGTGCCTTCTACGAAGGAGCCCGTTTCGGCGACGCCGATAACACCTTCGAAAAATCCGCCTACACCCGTATCGACACTGGCATCAGCTATATATTACCTGTGGCCGGAAACGACCTGCAGCTAAGATTGAAAATCGAGAACCTATTCGATGCCGACTACTTAGGTGGCGGTGAAAATGGAGAGGTGAATGTGGGTAAACCGAGAACGCTGAAGTTTGGCATTAGCTACAAGATTTAACTAAGGAATTAGTCCAATATAAAAAAGCCGCTCTGTTCTAAGAGCGGCTTTTTAAGTTCTTATTGAGCTAATGAGTCACACTCATGCCTCACGTTAGGCATTCCCTATCCAAAGCACTGAATTGTTCTGGATAGGAATAATCAGCTTATTTACACTCCATGCGGACTTTTGTCCTAATCCCCTTGTTTCAGACAGCCTTACTATCGAGAGCATTAAACAACATTTAGCTGATTAACCCATCCAATAAACTCAGCATAAGCTCAACTGCATATGAGTTTACTCATCTAGATGTTTCGAACTGCCAACCGACCAACTTATAAGAGTTGTAAAAAGAGAGATAAGTATGACTGCACATATCAGCGGTAAGAAAGGCGACTTTGCCGAAACCATCATCATGCCAGGTGACCCACTGCGAGCGAAATATATTGCCGAGACCTTCCTAGATGATGCTGTAGAAGTAACCAAGATTCGTAATATGCTGGGCTACACAGGCTTCTACAAGGGTCAACGTATCTCTGTGATGGGTCACGGCATGGGGATCCCTTCCATGGTACTTTACGCCCATGAGCTGATTAATGATTTTGGCGTGAAGCGCATCATACGCGTGGGAAGCTTAGGCGCGACCCAAAAAGATGTGAAATTGCACGATGTGATTCTGGCCCAAGCTGCGGGCACCGACTCTCCAACCAATGCTAAACGTAGCAGCGGCTATCAGATGGCCACATCGGCCACCTTCGAGTTGCTTCATAAAGCCTATATGTCGGCATTAGATAAAAAGATCAGCGTCAAGGTAGGTAACATCTTCAGTGGCGATATGTACTATGACCCGGATGAAGATATGATCCCGGCCTTAGAGCGTTTTGGCGTTCTGGGAGTCGATATGGAAGTGGCTGGACTTTATGGCTTAGCCCATCAGCATGGTATCGAATCTTTAGCCATTCTGACAGTGTCTGACCACTGCTTAACCGGCGAAGAAACGTCGGCACAGGAGCGTCAACTATCATTTAATCAGATGATAGAGTTGGCCTTAGAGACGGCTTGTGGCTAATACAGGCTGCTGACTTTAGCCCCTTGTAAGACACTTTTAATAAGCAATTTATTTCAGCTTATGCTCGCAGTAAACCGATATCATTAATGGCAGGGTTAACCTTAACGCTAGCCAATAAAAAAATAACTAATGAATCAACTGCGAGCCTTTAAAACGATAACTAGGTATAGATGATGAAAAACAAAATTTCCTTAACCATTTTAAGCTTCCTCGCCAACTTTATCATGGCGGGCTTTGCGACTCAGTTCGGCATGTTGATTGAACCTATCGCCAGCAAGTTTGCAGCAAACGTCAACGAAGTCGCTTCGATCTTCTCTCTGCTCAACGGGGGCGCGTTAGCCGGGACCATAGCCGCCTTCTTCTTAATTGAGAAGATAGGCGTCAAGCGCATGACCTTACTCAGTTACCTTTGTATTGCCTTAAGTGCTGCCGCACTTCACTTCACCTCGTCACTCAATGTGGTGATGATTGCCATGACCATTATCGGTCTGTGTGGCGGTGTTGGACTCTGTATTGCCGGCACCATCGTGGTGTCGGTGTGGAAAGACAAAATCCAGAGCACCATGCTCGTTGTACAAGACGCTACGTTCAATGTGGCTGGCGTGGTCTTCCCACTCATTACCACTTATGCACTTAGCCATGCACTGTCATGGAGTTACAGTTACCTTGCGGTAGGATTAGTGGCGCTGGGCACGGCTATGATGGCCATGATGACTAATTTTGACTTATGCGAAAGTAAAAGTGAAAACTCGAATGAAACAGCTTCAGGCGGCGAAAAATCGGAGTGGAACTTCTCAATCATCAGTGCGGGTATTGGTTTATTCCTAGGCATGTTGGCGCTTTATACCTTCCTGACCTGGGCACCTATGTTTGTTAAGCAGAAGTTTGACATTCCCTTCGAAGAAGCCGGTAACATCATCACCCAATACTGGTCAGCGGCCCTTGTCGGCGCGCTCATTTCGACACTTATCGTGTCCAGAGTGAAGATCCAACACTTCCTGATGGGCATGATGACCTTAGCCTTAATCATCACCAGTCTCATTGTCACCACAGACAAACTGGAGTGGATGAGCTATCTGACCTATGGCTATGGTTTTGCCTGTGCAGCCCTCTATAATGCCTTTATCGCCTACGGGGTGTCATTTGTGAAACAGGCCAGCAGTAAGAATGTGTCTTACATCTTAATCAGCGGTAGCGCTGGCGCCATGTTTAGCCCGGCTATCAGCTCCATGTTTGAATCCGTGATAGGTTTGCAAACTGTGATGTACGCCATCCCCGTCATTTACGCCATCATTTTAGGCATGCTAGTTATGTCTCGTCGCCAAGCGGCAGAAAACAGTTTAGCCATGGCTTAGATTGGGACTTAAAATTGGTATTAAAAATCCGTATAATACCGGTAACTTTAATGTAGATAATGACAGATAAGCTAACTGCCATGCGCAAACCAAGAACGATTAGAGTTAAGAATAGAGTACGTAAAATCAGAAAGAGGCGAGCGAGTATACTCTGTTTGTTGATGAGGAAGGCCTGTCAGCAAGATGAGCAGCAGAGGAGCCTCAAGCTGCAAGAAAAATAATACTCCCTATTACATTAAGCCCCGGTAGTCTGACTGCCGGGGCTTAATTTTATTCAAACTATAATGCTGGCAATTCGGCTATTCAAGATAGGCTTTCAGTCCTTCTAGATTACTTATCACTATCCCCTCTTCCTTATCCTTGTGGATCAGGCCTAATTCCTCAAGCTTCTTGACGGCACGGCGATACACACGATCTGTCGTCGCAAAACGCTCAGCCTCCAGGTAGCACTTAGTGAAGCCATCTACAGGCAGATCGTCTAAATATTGATGGTAGAGGTCGTAAGCTATGTTATAGGCGATGGGATACAGCATTCTGCGAGTCAGGATATCGACGGTATCTTGATAATCGACGGCGATGGCACTGGCAAAAAACAGGGCAAACATAGGCTGCTTGATGAGCGCCTGCTGCAGCTTATCACCACAGATAACCTCAATTTCGACGTCATCTTCGGCCACGATATCCAACTGACACTTATAATCACTGAAAAACTCCATCTCACCAAACAGTTGAGAATCACACACCATAGTGCCTAACTGAAAACAGCGGCCATTGCGGGCCGTATAGCCCATAGAGATCCGGCCATGCTTGACTAAGATAAGCGAATCCACTTTCTGCCCCTGCCGCATCAGTTTTTGATGTGCCGGAACTAACTTAGTTTCACTGATGCACTCGAGCATGATCTGCTCAATTTCATCGTGTTCCTGTTCCCAAAGTGATTGGAATCGCCCTTTAGACAGAGGTTTTAGTTGCATCAAGTATGCTCAGTATCGACGTTCTAAACATCATTATAACAGTCAAAAACCATGACTAGCGAATATCCACATATATGCTGCTTCAAGCGAATTAAGCGTTAATAAACCGATTGGGCGTCTCCCCCATATGCTGCCGAAAAAAGCTGATAAAGGCGCTATCGCTGGAAAAATCCAGAGAAAAAGCCACTTCCGAGATACTTCGACCCTCGGCGAGTCGGACTATTGCCCCATGTAACCGCCACTGCTGGCGCCAAGCTTGATAAGGCATCCCGGTTTGCCTGATGAAGATACGCGAAATGGTTTTCTCACTGGCACCAATCCTTTTGGCCATTTGATTCAATGGCTGGGGCAAGGTCTCTCCAGACATCACTTGTGCCAGCCAAGGTTTCAAACGAGGATCATCAGGAATAGGCAGAGGTAACATCTCTTCCGGCGCAACCAACAACTCCTCAATAAACAGGGACAGTAGGTTCTTTTGTTGCTCGGCTGGCATGTCCCAGGGCCACAGAGACATACGCTCAATCAGTTGTTTAAACAGATCGTTAACGCCGATGATTTTGATCTTGTCAGGCAAATCGATAAAGGAGGCGGTATCGAAGTATAGGGAGCGACATGTCACCACCTCACGCATCTGCATTCTGGCGCAATGCTCTATTCCTGCGGGGATCCAGGCGGCCTTGGTCGGTGGCAATACATATTGCATCTGCTCCAGAGCTATGGTTATACACCCTGTGGGCGCATAGAGCAGCTGGGCCTTCTTATGGCTATGTACGCCTGAGTCATAATTTCCCACCCCAGATGCGATACCGACCACCTGAGCCTCAAAATCATCTAAGCTTGCCAACACCTCTGCTGCACAATCTGAGTTTAGGATCGCCATAAGTCTTATTTTTGATAGTTAATGTCCTTATCATTGTAATCGGACACGCGGCTGATCGCTATAGTTCCCGGCATCAAATTTAATATTCAATGCCACGGAGTCACCTCCCATGAAAACAATGCCAAATCTCTGGCTTATATTAGCCTTAGTTATGTTTCCACAAGTTGTCGAAACCATCTATAGCCCGACTCTACCTCATATTTCACAGGCGTTCGGGGTAACAGCCCAGACCGCTTCACAAACCATATCTGTGTACTTTATCGCTTTTGCCTTCGGGGTACTTGTCTGGGGAAGGCTGAGTGACACCATAGGTCGTCGAAAAGCCATGCTGCTTGGATTAGTCACCTATGGCGTGGGTGCCACACTGGCTATTTTTGCAACCAGCTTTGAGGCGCTGATGCTGGCAAGGATCATATCGGCTTTCGGTGCGGCCACAGGCTCAGTCGTGACTCAGGCCATGCTAAGAGATTGCTACCAGGGAACCGAACTGACGAAGGTATTCTCGGTGATCACCATGGGCGTTTCGATCAGTCCGGTTATTGGATTATTGAGTGGCGGCATCATAGTGACTCATTTTGGCTATAACGGGATATTCTGCAGCTTGCTGATGCTAGCCATCACACTCTGGCTGCTTGCCCTTATCACGTTATCCGAGACCAATCCGAAAGTGAATGCTAACGCCGAGTCAGTAAATCCCCAAAAAATTGGCGTTTTTCAGCTGGCCAAGCAGATGAGTCGAGACTCGAGTTTATGGTGCAACGCCGGTCTGATCGCAACCTTTAATATCATGCTATATAGCTACTACTCGCTCGGTCCCTTTATCTTTAATGATTTAGGCATGACATCGACCGAGTTTGGCTATAGCGGCATCGTGTTACCCATAGGAACGATACTGGGCAGCATGCTCAATAAGCGCTTGATATCGAAAGGCTGGCAGTCACACCACTTGATCTCTGCCGCCTCAGTTCTGGCCTTAACTTGCGCCTTTGGCGTCTGGTTACTCAGGTCTGATCTCTTGTTCCTAATACCTATGGTAGGTATGTTGCTTTGTATTGGCATGGCTTTGCCCAATATAATGAGTCAAGCGTTAGTAAATTATCGACACGCGGTTGGCACAGCTGGCGCCTTGTTTGGGTTAACTTACTACTTGCTGTTCGGTGCGGGTCTTGCGCTCACTGGGATATTACAAAATCTGGGGATGGTACTCATCTTGAGTGCAGGCTTATCTTGCTTACTCAGTGTAAAACTAAACCTTGGCACTGTTGCAAGAAAACAGTGCCAAGATAGCTAACCAAGCTCAAACGTAGTGATGCCAAATATCTTTCCATTATCGATATTTGGCATCCCTTTTTGATACATGCGCACTGTTGCAAACACCACCTGCATATCTTCACGTTCAGCCAAAGCAACGGCGGCGGGGTTATTTTCAGGCACATCTAAAATGAGAGTTTCCCCTTCGATACCTGACTGAGCTTGATTCAATAACACGCCCGCAATGTCAGCATTATCCGCAAATAACGGCCCGACTTTATAGCCTTCGATACAAGGGCGTCTGACTAAATACCCACTGATTTTCCCCTCTGAGCGGTAAACTAACGTCAATCCATCGCTCTGAGTCATCCAAGCCTTTAGAAAGGTCTCACGATTTGCAGGAAAGCATTGGCGGTCATAGAGGTTAATGGTATTTAACTCAGTACTGCTCACATTGTTATCTAGGACAGTAATGGCTTCAATTGACTGAGAACGATATGAAGCTAATTTTTGATATCTGCGATTCTGGTAATAAGGCTGATAACCGATACGCTGATATATTTCGACATTCTCAAGCACGCCATCGATGCCAACATTACGCTCACCGCAGTAAGCTAACCTGTGCTTAGTGAGTGCCAAGCCGTAACCTTTGCCTCTATGCTCTGGTGCGACGATATAGAGTCCACAAAAAGCAAAGTCCTTACCATAGGTTACTGCACTGCCTACCGCGACAATTTCCCCCTCTAGCTCACCGACAAAAAAGCCATTGGGATCGGCTCGGTAAAACAGAGCCGCATCGTTAAGACCAGGGTTCCAGCCCTCGGCTAGGGCCCACTTCAACGCCAACACCAGCTCATCGGCAGTCATATTGCGGATCAGTAATTTCAATTCAGTCATCTTGCCTCTCCTTTTACTCAGAACAACCTAGCTATTATCCTTGGATTCCAGCCACTGATTAGGCCCACTTCAGCGCCAACACCAGTTCATCGGCAGTCATCTTGCCTCTCCTTTTACATTCAATGACGCATTATGATTTGGCGGAAGCAGGTATCATATTTTTCAGTCACTTCCCCCACAGACCTATTCCAACTAATCCCTCAAACTAGCATCTGGCTTGATAAAAAGTACAGGTTATAAATCGATATTAATATCGCTAAAAGCAGCCTGTTCTATATGGATGACCCGGCTTACTCCGTCCCTGTTATCGACCATATCTGAAATAAGAGTCGAACCATCGGGCTGTTTATCTAGAGTGTACTCAGCTGAGCTACCGCTAAAGAACACGATGTTGGTTGCCGCATTACCCGTGATGCGGTTATCAAAGCCATTGACTATGACATTACTGCTCTTATCACCGGTTAAGGTGACATCTTTAAGGTACTGAGCATGATAGGTGTATCCTAAATCCGCATTAAATCTCAGGCTGAAATTGCCCTCAAAACTCGCATCAATGCGGGCATCATAGGTCAGATAAGGATGAAAGAATTTGTTATCCATCAGCTTAGCTCCCAAGAGATCTTCACTGGTGATCTCAGCTCTGGTTTTCGCCACATAACCTCCCCACATGCCGTGGGTTGAACTCTCACTCCAGGCCCCCCAGAGGCCATAATATGAGTCAATAACTGAGGCTAAATACTCCTGAGTCAGGCTGTTTTCCGGCGTGAGCTCGGCAATCCAATCAGGCATGCCAATACCCCATAACTTGTCATTAAGTGCGACAATCTGAGCGCTGCGAATTTCGGCCTGATAATCGGCTAACGCGCCAACAAATTCAGGGTTTTTATCGACGCCAATGCCGTAATCATGAACCAAGTGCAGTATCTCTTCGAAACTGGCATCACGATGACCATCATAAGTTTGATTGATATACCAGTTGCCTCCCTCGACCTGGATTTCATTCTGATAAAGCGGCTGACCGCCTAAATCTGTCGCCGGATTAGTACCGTCATCCTGGCCATTGAGCAGTAATAATATAGCGCCGTTATCTGCCATCTTAATCGCCACAGCAGACTTATCACTGCCATATTCTGAACCCGGATAATCGGTGAGATAGTGAATCAAGATAGAACGCGCTCTGACAATTTGATTGTCAGACAGTTTATCCTGAGCGATAAGGTGTATCGACTTGCCATTAGCGGCCTGCATTTGGGTGTAACGGTTAAATTTAAGCGCTGAGCTGTATGTCGCCGACAGAGAATCCGGCACACTGGTGATATCCAAGGCTAAGGTTGCAGCCGACAATTTACTTCCCGGGACCATAGTGTCAGTGTCAGTGTCAGTGTCTGTTTCTGTGCCCGTCGAATCAGGGGCTGATTTGGTACTTGAAGAATCTGAGTTACACGCCGCCACTGTCACTAAACTTGTTATCAGCAGACTTGCCAATAATACTTTAATCATAATATGTCCCCGGAATCATCGTATGAACAAAATTATCATGGGAAGAAAGAATAGAAAGTAAGCGGCTGTAAGCTAAGGGACAACCAATGTAAGCAGGTGTAAGCGCGCTATCATTAACGGTGAGAGTCTGTAAAAATAAGCGCTTCTAGCTGCTCACCTATAGCACTTGGTATTAGGAGTTTCTGTGGTAAAAGCGCACATACTCATCATAGAAGATGATTTAGAGATCTCACGATTGACCGCCATGTATCTGGAGGCGGAAAATTATGAGACTAAGATTGTCAATGATGGCCTACTCGCAGTCGATACCATTAAGCGCTATAAGCCTGATCTGGTCATACTCGATCTCATGTTACCCGGCTTAAATGGTATCGAAATATGCAGGCAATCCCGCAGTTTCTATTTTGGACCCATACTCGTACTCACTGCCTGCGCCGACGATATGAGCGAAGTCAGCTTGTTAAAACTGGGGGCCGATGATTATCTGACAAAACCCATACGCCCCCATGTGATGGTTGCGCGCATTGACGCTCTCCTCAGACGGGTTGGCAATCAGCCTCCGAGTACGGAAGTGATAGCGATAGGCCAGCTAAGGCTTGATACCGCCACGAGAGAAGTCAATCTTGGCCGACTCAAGCCTGTGCTCACAGAAGCGGAATATGACATCTTACTCCTGCTAGCCTCGAATCCTGGCAATATCGTCTCCAGAGATGACTGCTGCCGCTCCCTGCGCGGCATAGATTATGACGCTAATGACAGATCTGTGGATATGCGAATTTCAGGCTTAAGAAAAAAACTTGGCGATATCAGCTCACCTTATAAGCTTATCTTAACTGTGCGTAACAAGGGGTATATGTTAGTCAATGGCTAAATTTATTCCTCCCCTATTCGCCCGCCTCTATCTGGGGATAATACTCGCTCTGGGCGGCAGCGTATTTATCACTTTATCATTTAGCTATGAAGCTCTGGAACAAAGCGATCTACTAGATTTTAATGCCGATACCGATTACATTTTCAATGAAATATCTGTTGCTTTGGAAAACAATGATGTTGATCCAGAACAATATATTCAGTCCTTGCCAAAAACTCTGCTTACTTTCGATATAAAATGGCAAGAGACATGGGATGGCGCTCCAGAATGTAATATATGTGAGTACTTATATACCAGTGATAACAGTTTAATCTACAATCTCGATGATGAAAGATTGTTAGCCGTTTATCCCCTGGATAATGCTAAAGGTGCGATACTTATCAGCGACCAATATCACTTTTTTGATGGTACACACTCTGAGGTCGACGATGAAATAAAGCTGCAAAACTTAGCCATCTTATGGCAACAACATCCGGAAGACATACTCCCAGTGATACTGCTCTTTGTAGCCATATTCGCGATAAGTGCCCCCCTCTATTTTCCTATCCGACAATTACAGAAACAGATAAACCAGCTTATCGACACCAATGATAAATTTGGTCGCGGCGAGCTTATGGTACGCGCCTCCCCCAAGTTATCAGAGCCAGTGAAGGCCTTGGCGACGAGTTTTAACCAGATGGCTGAATCAATTACCGAAACCGTGAAAGAGAATCAGATATTCGCACAGGCCGTACCCCATGAAATGCGTACTCCTCTGAGCCGCATACAACTGGCCACAGGCCTGTTACGAAAGAGGAGTACCCAGCCACAACAAGTCGCCCTACTCGACAATATCGATACCTATATAGATGATATCGATGAGCTCACCAAACAAGTACTGACTTTCTCTAAACTCAATGCCGCAATTGATGAAGACAAGTCCATAGGCAAGCAAGTCATTAAACTCGAACCCTATTTAGACGAGCGTATAGCTCAGTTGAACCAGGATCAGACCAAGAAAGTTATCCTCTATTGTCATCAACAGGAGCTGGAGTGCGACCCTGCCTATCTCAGATTAATGTTCGATAACTTAGTTAAGAATGCCATCAGATATGCCAAGTCCACCGTGATCATCTCTGTTGAGATTAAAGAGGACTTAGATACGAGTAAAACCTTAATAGGGAAAAGCTCAGAGTGGATACTCTCAAAATGGAAAGTATCAAAATGGAAAGCCGCCAGCAAAAGAGTGAATCAAGCCGACACACAGCTCATCATCACAGTGGCAGATGATGGCCCGGGTATAGCGAAGGAAGATTTCGACACCATCTTTATCCCCTTCTCCCGCTTAGACAAGAGCCGAAATCAACAAACCGGCGGTTTAGGCCTAGGCCTAGCTATCGCCAAGGCCGCGACCAAACGCATGTCCGGTGAGTTGAGCATGAGTAGCAACTCGGCAGGGGGGGCCAGTTTCAGCTGCCGTATACCAAGTGGCTATTCACTCAAAAGCAATAGCTAGCTCCATTTAAGCTGTTTTCGCCTGAGTGCTGGATTTCTTAACAAAATCGGCAAGTTGAATTGTTAATTGGGCTACTTGTAGCTTGAGATCCTTGCTCTTTTCTTTACCGGATTCAGTCTTATCTCTGACTGATTCCTTCAACAGCTCCTTGATCAGTTTCAATTTCTTCTGCAAACGTTCTAGCTGTTATTCCAGTGACATTCATACAAATCTCTTTCTTTAAAAAGTGGCTATTTACGATACCAATCCAATTAACTATTACTTGCACTTGCATGTTGAATGCTAGCTTCAATATTTGGATCCCGATTCGATCTATGGCTAGCTTCTCAATTCTGGGTTCGGTATTCAGTAAGCGTATGTAAGCAGGAGCAATAACAAGGCTCTTATCTCAAGAGGAATTCAAATTACCTAGGCTTCTTTATACCTATAGGCAATAAGAAAACAATCGATTCAGAATTATCCACTAACAGACTGATTAAAATGAATAAGCAGCATTCCAGAGCTCAATCTTGAATCATCGAACACAAAAATAGACAACCAAAACGCCCAAGAAAGGCGAGTTTTACCGGTTCTGATATTGCGTTAATGACTGGCATAGGATTATCGCGACACAGATGTAACCAATGCCGTTAATATGCTAGTATCTTGTGAATATCAAGGCTTCATTGTGTACGATAATACATTGCATAATGAGAGAGTAATCTTGTTCCCAAACATCACCCAAACCAGTGTATTTTATTGGTTTTTTTACTAGTCAGATCGAATTTAATAACAAGATGTGCGCCTATTGATTGGTTGTAAAAACTTATCTGGGGGTTCGCCTAAGTTTGGGCGTTAGCTGCTAAGGCTGTAAGAAGAAAGTGCGGTACTCGACAACCACAGTTAGAAGAACGAAATGAGCAATAATGTGAATAAAATGAGCGTGCGTATTATTCGAGCAATTCTCTTAACCTTGATGATTATTCCAGGAGTTTCAGCTGCGTCAGACATTGCCAGCAGTGTCAGCGGTGGCGTAGAAGATCGCCTTGCCGATGGCGGTTACTTTGAACTCGGTGTCAGCGTTTATGGCGTCAATAAAGTCGATATCCGCCAAATAGATCATCAATCTGTGGAACCTTCGCTGTTGATCAGTGGTATGTACCAGTACAAAGGGCTCTTTGTGGAGATGATCCACCAATCTCAGGATGGAATTAACCTAGGATTTAACTTCTGGAATTCGGAAAACTGGTCCTTGGATCTACTGCTAGCCAATTTGCAAAGCTCCAGGAGCCGCCCGGAAGGTGTGGATCCCAGCATGCTTGATGAAGCCGACCGCAACGCCTACCTGATGTCGGAGGACTCCTGGTACGTAGGTGCTGGTTTCCGCGCCACCCGCTATTGGGGGGACCGCTACGTTTTCCAATACAGATTGGTGAGCGATTATTACGATGGTCAGGGGATATCGAGTACCGCCAGATTGGGGACATCCTGGCAGGTTCGTAATTGGAATTTCCACGCACTAGGCAGCATAGAATATTCATCAGCCACTTTGAATCGCCACTTTTTTAGCGTCAGCGACGAGGAAGCTACTGAGCTGTTCCCCGAATATCAGCCAGGCAGTTCCTTTAGTTACGGCATGGAGTTGGGAGTGGCTTATCCTCTGAGTGAGAGTTTTGTATTCCGTGCCATGTATCGCCTTAACGTGCTGTCCAATGAAGTGACTGACAGCCCCTTTAACCAAACTGGCTATGTGTCGTTCTTTAACGCCTCTATCAGTTATGTGTTTTAGGCGGACGACATGAATAAATTTACTCAATGGTTGGCTTTGGCGTTGTTGGGAGTTCCCATGACGGCCTGGAGTCAAGACGATTCAATAGCCTTTACCGCCACTCCTAAACGATGTATCGCCTTACACAAAGGCCAGACTTGCTATCAGGATGTACTGTTTCGTTGGCAGACACCTGAGCTCGGCCAGTATTGTCTGGTACTGAGCAAAGATCATCGCAAACTGACATGCTGGAATGGCAAAGCCATTCAGCAGTACCAGTACAGTTTTGAAGGGGACAAGACCACCAGCTTTAGTCTGATCCACAGTGATGAAACACAACCGCTGGCACAGCTAAAAGTGGTGGTAACTTGGGTTTATAAGGCCCCAAAACAGAGTGGATCCGGCTGGAGGTTATTCTAAACATGCCAGTTACAAAGCAGATATTGGTGGTGGAAGACGATGCCTCGCTAGCGGAATGGATTTGTGACTATTTACTGGACCATGGCTACGGGGTAACACTGGCGAGCCAGGGTGACTATGCGCTGGAGATGATCGCCGAAGAGCAGCCAGATCTGGTATTGCTGGACGTAATGATACCGGTGAAAAACGGATTCGATGTGTGCAAAGAAGCGAGGGAGTTTTATTCCAAGCCGATCCTATTTATGACTGCCTGCAGCGAAGACGGAGACGAGATTCAGGGGCTGGAGGTTGGGGCCGATGATTACCTCACTAAACCAATTCGTCCACGGGTGCTACTGGCGCGCATCAAAGCCCTGTTACGCCGTACCTGTGACGAGGAACTTAAACAACAACTGAAGTTTGGCTCGCTGGTCCTGAACGCGACCGCCAAATCGGTCACCATTGACCAGCAGTCGGTGGGCTTGAACGCCAATGAGTTCGATGTATTGTGGCAGTTAGCATTGAAGGCGGGCACCATAGTCAGTCGCATCGAACTGGTATCCCAGCTGAGAGGGATCGAATACGACGGTCTGGACCGTTCAATAGATATCCGCATCTCGCGCTTGCGTAAGAAACTGCAGGAAGCCCAGAGCCAACCTTATAAAGTCAAAACAGTCCGTGGCAAAGGATACCTTTTCTGTCGCGATGACAGTGAGCCAGCGTCATGAAAAAATTGATAGCCTCTCTGGTGTTAGTGGTACTCACCACCATCGCCAGCCTAGGCTGGTCAATCAGCGAGTTTGCAGCCCTTCAGAACCCTGATACAAATAATCCCAGTGTAGCCAACCGTCTTACGGCACTGAAACTCATGGGCAGCACGCTGGCACTGAGCCTAGATAACGACACCACCCACATTGATCTATTTATTGATAACTGGAATCGGCATAATTCCGAGCAGTTGTCTTTGATAACCGAAGCTGAGTTCGGCTTACCTGCCCCCTTGAAGGCACAATTCGATACCGAGGCAGCCCTGCTACTCGAGTCCGACGAAGGGATCTCCCTGCATTACCGAATGCCTCACAAAGGTCAAATACTGAACATCAATACAGAACTGATGACACCAATAGATGCCAATTGGAGCCTGAATAAACTGTATACCATGCTCTTCTACGTTGGCGTGATGCTGATTATGCTGCTATGGGTATCTCCCCTAATCCGGCGGCTGGTGAACCTAAGCAAGGCGACACAGGCGTTTGGCATGGGTGAATTACAGCAGCGAATTACGGTCAGCAAAACATCTTATATAGGCTCCATTGAAACCGAATTTAACCGCATGGCGGATCGTATTCAGCAATTGCTGGATGACAACAAACTGCTCAGTCGAGCGGTATCCCACGATCTGAAAACACCAATTGCACGGCTAAGATTTGGCATCGAGGCTCTGGAAGAAACTCAAAATGAACAGCTACGGGTTAAGTACTTCCAACGGCTAAACCGGAATCTTGACACCATGGAAGAGTTGGTGATGACTCTACTCAGTTATGCCCGCCTGGATCAGGCCAATATCCAGCCGGATTGGCAGTCCATTGAACTCAATGCCTGGTTGCAGGAAAAACTGGCATGCCTACTCGACCCATCTCACCCAATCGACTTCGTGCCATGTACAAAATCACTGACTGTCAGCACAGATCCCAAATACCTGTCGATGCAGGTGAATAATCTCCTCAGTAATGCTCAACGTTTTGGGCATTCACAGATTAAGTTAACAGTGGCTATTGAAGAAGGCCTTGTATGGATACATGTCGACGACGATGGCCAAGGCATCGATGCTCAGGAAGCAGACCAGGTGATAAAACCCTTTGTGCGAGGCCAACAAAGCCGAGACAATGCCGGCCACGGCATGGGCCTGGCCATTGTCGATCGCATTGGCTCTTGGATGGGATCGAAATTACGTATTGGCCGAGCTCCAGAATTAGGTGGTGCCCGCATGTCACTAAGGTTTGAGCCATTATCGCAAGCAACTTATACCAGTCCCACTAAGTAGGTGATCAGTTCAGAGCCATTCAGGCTTTTCAATTCAAGGCATTGATGAAGAGATGCTTGTTCCCTTTGAAGTTTACTTTCAAACCCTATACCGTTAAAGGTTAAGCTGTTTGGGTTATGTCGAAAACAGAGACCTAACCTTATATATGGAAAGGTCTACTCCCGCGATCTATTTTTAACCGATATAGCACAATTTTTTTAATTTACTTTCGCTAAACCAAATTGACTAAATTCCTCACTGGTCATCCAATGCTCGCCCTCTGCAGGAGCAGCGTTTAGTGTAAACAAATAAAATGGAATACCTTTTTTACCGAGCATCTTATTGAAGTAAGACCCTTGTTTATGATGACTTTCGTCGGAAAATGGAATATCTAACGCAACTTTTTCATCACCAGCCCAACTATGAACTCCGACCTGTTTATGTAGACTAATTTCAATGTCGCTATTTCTACTGTTAACTAGCCTCTCAACACCTGCTGAGAATAAATCGGTTCCTCCTGAAAATACAGAACCATTAGCACTAACTACAGTGTTCATTCCTCGGTCCCTAATCAGTAGGCCTGTATACATGTTAATATCATCATCACTGGAACCGTCAATGACACTGTCAAAGACGAGCGTCATTTTTAAAGCTGGATCTAAACTATTAACCAATTTTTCTAATTTAAGGTAGGTTGTAAACCCGAGATCAGAACTATCGCCAAACTCAGGGAAAACATTAACAGTTTTCAAAGTAACGCTAGTATCAGTCAAGTCTCGCACCTCAAAAGAAGTAGAGCCTATCGCGTTTATATATTGTGAAAACTCTAATCCCACATCATTTCCATTTAAAGTCGATTGAATAAATGTTAAATCCTCATTTTCACTTCGTTTATCGGCAGAGCAGCTAAATAACTTACTTTCAGTTTGAAAAAACAATTGGCAATACTGAGCTTCCTTCGTATTTTCTAAGGATGGAATAATCATATCTATCTCATCCCCTGTATCATTCTTTATTTTAAGTAAATCAAAAACATTAATTTTACCTGTTTCATCCTTAAAGCGAATTTCTTTCCCATATAACAAAGAAAAATAATCACCACCTACCGATAATTTAAATGAATTTAAAATTTTATGACGCTCTGAAATTATGTTCTCTTTATCCGTGGTGAAATCATAATCGATTTTAGGTTCTTTTAAAGCTGCTGACCCAGTATCGCCACAAGCCGATAGCAATATAATACTTAAACTAAAAGTTGCGATTTTTTTAATCATTTTTATTACCTTATAAAAATTGCCCCCCAAAATAGCAGGCGTTAATGAAGTTAAGTACCATGCCAATCAATGATTTCGATGCCTCATTACCACAATCCATCATCTTGTTAATTTCTGCATAGCAATACGGTTTTTTGTAAATATTATCCAGTGAGTGTCGGAGGTAGTACAAGAAAGGATAGAGTAGAGAGCGCCTGTCAACAGTGGCAGGCGCAGCTTAGTATTGGAAATTAGTCTTCGACATTCACATGGTTAAGAATGTAGTTGGTGTCATACACCCGTGAAGCGGCATTGCTAGGTTTGCTGCTCAGGCCAGTCACTTCGACCACTACCGAGGTCTCTTTATCAATGGTCGAACTACCCCACAGCAGGCTATTGCTGCTGTCCCCTATCCCGAACTGGCCCACAGAGTCGCGATCGGTTTGCTCACGAGTGAAAGTAAAGTAAGGGTAGCCAGCCTGTTGGCACAGCTCTGCCGACTTGCGCATAATGTACTTACGCGCTAATGCCCGATCTGTGCTGGTATTACCCACAAAGCTTATCTGCCAACCATCCGGGGCAATCTGCACGGTTTCAAATCCTTTACCGAAAGACCAGAACTGCTTTTCGGTATCATAGGGAGTTGCACAAGCTGCCAGCATCAAGGCCAGTCCAGCACACACCCATAAGTTTCTTATCGATTTCATCTCTTGGCTCATCAAGTTAGTTAGAAGCTGTAGTTCACACCCAGAGTTGTTACCCACTGGTTACTGCTGTCCACTAAAGGAGAGTCAGCCATGTTGGATGCCAGATGCGAATACCCGGTAGACTGAGTGATGTCCAAGTGTTTAGTGACTGGGATGACCATAGCATAACCCACATTGTAGGCTAGGCTGCCGCTGCCCTGATAAGCCGAACGCTTTGGGGTGACTTCCGAGCTAGATACGCCAGTGTAATAGTTTACGTAGTCTTTGCTGAAGTAGTGCACACCGGCGTAAGGCACCAGAGAGGCAAAGCCAAGATCCATTGGGTGGTAATAGGTGATGTCGGCCTGATAGCCTTTGTAAACACCGGTAACGTCGTGTTGAAATTTAGTCGATAAGGTTCCTTTTCCCAGATGGATATCGGCATTTAAACCCAAATCACCACTAATCTTGCGATCTTTCATGCCTGTTAAAATATCGGCATCGTCGGAGTCGAAACCAGGATTGGCAACCAAAAAGGCGCTGAAATTGACTAGGCTGTCGTTGTCGCCGAAAAAACGGTAGTTAATACCGGCCAGATCTATGTTGAAGTCTTCACCATGGTAGCCTCCGTTCAGGTAGACACCGGTCTTGTGGTCCTGATCTTTATAAAATTCGCTTCCAGTAGCAACGCCGGCACCGGCGAAAAATTGGCCCTGATGGCTGTAGATATTACCGTTGAGAATATAGGTATTGTTTTCTGCCATGGCGTGGCTGGACATCAAGGTTACTGAGATAATTAAGCATAACTTTTTCATTTTTTGATCCTTATTACATCTGTCGAATGACTGTGGAGGCACTATATTCCACTTGCAGACAGGACTCTGTATCCAAATGTAACCTGAGATCGGTTGAGGGCTTGGAGGCCCACTTATAAGACCGTATCTGCTAGATCGCAATGAGTAACAGTGCATCTAACCACTTAGTTATACTGTTTCCTGTTGATGATTCCCCCTCCTTAAAATATACTCGAATTCGTTAACTCTCTAACCCAACAATTTCAATATGTTAATGGCGATAAATGTTAAGTTGGCTGAATATAAATCCAAAATAACAATTTAACTCTTGTCTTTCTTATACAGGTTTTGCTATAACAATAGGAACGAATTAGATCCCCTCGAGGAAAGTAATGAAACGATTAATTGCAGTTGAGATAACCACCACCACATCAACCTAGAGTTGTTGTGTTGGCATTGTAATTACTGATTTATTACGCAAAAAATGGCTAACATGATTTCATGTTAGCCATTTTAGTTTTACCGCGCTTATTTTGATTTCATGTTGGTCTCCACTGAAGAAACGGAGATGTACAAGATGAAAAATGAACACAGAAAAATAGGCAGTGAACTTGAGCTATTTAGCCTCTCGGACTATGCATCCGGCATGGTGTCTTGGTATCCTAAGGGCTATGCAATCTATCGCAAGGTAGAGGCCTACCTCAGAGAGATTCAGGAACAATATCATTACCGCGAGATCCGCAGCCCCATTCTGGCCAACAGCCAATTATGGGATAAATCCGGCCATCTGGAAAAGTTCAGAGACGACATGTTTCTGCTGCAAAATGACGGTCAAGAACAGGCGCTTAAGCCGATGAATTGTCCTTTTCATATAGAGATGTTCAATCAGCTGTGTCAATCCTATCGGGAGCTACCCCTGAGGTTATCTGAGTTTGGTCTGTGCCATCGCAACGAGGCATCCGGAGCGCTGAACGGCCTGTTAAGGCTTAGAAGCTTCAATCAAGATGATGGTCATGTATTTTGCCGTGAACATCAGATCCAATCTGAGCTGATGTCCTTCGTCGAAATGCTTTATCGGGTCTATGACAAGTTCGGTTTCGATGCCGATAGCATAGAGGTCAGCATTTCACTGCGCGCTAATAACAAGGCCGGTAGCGAAGATGCCTGGGACCGCGCCGAGCAATACCTGCAAGATGGCCTCAAGCAGCTCAATATTCCTTTCAAGTTATTACCCAATGAAGGCGCCTTCTACGCCCCTAAGGTGGAGTTTGCCCTGAAAGACTCTCTGGGACGTCAATGGCAGTGCGGCACTTTTCAGCTGGATTTTGTGCTAGCCCAAAGGATGGATGCAACATTTATCAACGAGGAGAGCAAGTCTGAATATCCAGTCATACTCCACCGAGCGGTGCTTGGCTCATTGGAGCGATTTATTGCCATCTTACTCGAGCATTATCAGGGCAGGCTACCTTTGTGGTTAAACCCCAATGCCATCTCTATATTGCCCATCTCAGATAGCCATATCGCCCAGGCCAATGTCGTTTGTAACAGGCTTAAAAGCTTGGGTTACATGGTTAGCCTAGATAAGAGCCAAGATTCGGTAGGCTATAAATTGAGGCAACATTTCAAGCACAAGGGTCTCTATTGCCTCATCATAGGCGATGAAGAAGTCGAACAAGCTAAGGTGACTGTCAGGCAGAAAAAATCCAATGCCAAGATGAGTCTTAAAGACTTCATCAACATTTTGGAGGCCGCCTAGTACCACCACAAATCAGCGACTCCGATATCTGAGCCTTGTTCTAGGTCAGGGTTTGAGTCTGGGCCTGGGTATGAGTCCTACCGAGAGTTTACCCTTTAGTGTAAAAACACGCAGGCAGCGACGTCATATCGACCCGCTGCCATCC
This sequence comes from Shewanella sp. YLB-07, assembly GCF_009377275.1. Taxonomy (NCBI): domain Bacteria; kingdom Pseudomonadati; phylum Pseudomonadota; class Gammaproteobacteria; order Alteromonadales; family Shewanellaceae; genus Shewanella; species Shewanella sp. YLB-07. The sequence continues at coordinate 406,463 of NZ_VOQB01000003.1, forward strand.
TAATCGCTCTCCCCCGAGGCCTATGAATAATCCCTCTCAAATAGATACCACAGGCCCTCTTATCTAATATATAGATATAACGTCATAAATCCTTAGTCATAGCTTAATATTCTCCTCCTAAGCTGACGCAAAATTGAAGGAGGCGACACCTCAAGTCCCTTCCCCCATGAATTGCCCTCTCTAAAATAACGGATGTACCTATGAATAAGAATCACCTCAGGCCCTGCGCGCTGCTACTGACGCTCGCCACAAGCCTGTTACTGACGGCCTGTAATGATAACGACCATACTGAGCCCCAGGAAAAAGTTGCCGCCCAAGTTGGCCCCAGACCTCTGTTTCTAGTGCGTCAGATGCAAGACAGTGAGCTAAAGACACAACTTGAGCAGTGCGCCAGTGACAATTTCTATCGCAGTGACTTCTCCATAGGTCATAGAGGCGCGTCGATGCAGTTCCCCGAGCACACCAAAGAATCTTATCAGGCGGCCATCGACTCGGGCGCCGGCATAGTGGAGTGCGATGTCACCTTCACCTCTGACAAAGCCTTAGTGTGTCGCCACTCTCAGTGCGATCTGGCTACCACCACCAATATACTGGCCATCCCTGAGCTTGCCAGCCAATGCAGTAGCCCTTTCATCCCCGCCGATCCCCTCAATGGCGTAACGGCTAGCGCAAGGTGCTGCACCAGTGATATTACCTTGGCCGAATTTAAAACCTTAAGAGGCAAGATGGATGGTGCCAATACCAATGCCACCAGCGTCGAAGAATATATGGACGGCACTGCCAACTGGCGAACCGATCTCTATTCCGGCAATGGCACCCTGATGACCCACGTCGAGAGTATCGAGATGTTCGACAAGGCAGGCATTAAGATGACCCCGGAGCTCAAAGAGGCCATGGTGCAGATGCCCTTCGATGGTTTTAGCCAGCAAGACTACGCCCAGAAGATGCTCGACGAATACACGGCAGCGGGTATCGACCCGGCTCGTGTCTATCCTCAATCTTTCCATCTCGAAGACATAGAGTATTGGATAGCTAATGCCCCGGAGTTTGCATCTCAAACCGTATTTCTCGATGACAGATACGATGATGCGGGCTTCGATCCCCTAAGTGAGACTAGCTGGACTCCCTCGATGGCGGACTTGAAGGCTCAGGGCGTGGAAATTATCGCTCCGCCTCTGTGGGTGTTGGTCACTCTGGATAACGAAGGCAAGCTAATCCCTTCTGAGTATGCCAATGCCGCCAACGATGCCGGACTGAAGATAATCACCTGGTCACTGGAACGCTCTGGCTTACTGATCGACGGTGGTGGCTGGTACTACCAAAGTATCTCTGATGCCATAGACAATGAAGGCGATGTGTTCGAGTTACTCGATGTATTGGCTAAAGATGTCGGTGTGATGGGGGTATTCTCCGATTGGCCGTCAACCGTCACTTACTACGCTAATTGCACTAGCAAATAATACCAAATGGGGCACAGGCTATTTCTGTGCCCACTCTCTTAACCGTCATTGATACGCTGTGGGTCCGTTTAATCCCTGACTTATTTTATCCAGACTAGTGTTTATATCAGTGGCAACTCCCTCGCCTGCTCCCTGAGATGATCCATGCCGGTGAGAAAGCCGACAAACATCTTCAAGGCGATAAATTGCCCCTGCTCCGTGGTGCGGTAGTTATCACCCCGTTTCACAATGGCCCCGGACGCCAGCAGAAAACTCATCTCCAACGGCAGCGCCTGCCACAAAGACCGCCCTGTATGGGCCTTCAACACCTGATTATCCAGATGTCCGTGCCCCATCATGATCATCAGATAATGCTGTATCAATGCCTTGCTCTCCAGAGGTTTGATGTAACAGGTACCAGATTGGACTCGATCGATAAGCCGGATATAATCGGCGATATCGAAGCTTGAGATGCGAAACTGCTCGCCGAAACGGCCAAAGGCCCCGGAGCCGACACCTAGGCAGTCCTCGCCATCGAGCACGTACTTATTTTGCACCGACTGGCCGAAACTACGACTGAAGGTCCAGGGAAACTCCATCACATAGCGATCAGCCAATGCCTGCTTCGCAGCCAGAAACTGCGGCCATAATTCATGGGCGGGTCCTGCCAAACAGCCGGCCTTCTTACGGTTCTTACCTATGCCAATCGTCAGAGGATAAGTCGTAATTTGATCTGGGTTGAGCGCCATGGTCTGCAACAGGTCTGCGTGCACCGAGTCGGCGGTCTGCATCTTAAAGCCATACATCATGTCCACATTCACCGTAGGAAACAGCTCGATGGCGCGACTAACATACTCGGCCTGTTGCAAGCCGGAGCCAAACTTCTCAAACCTGCCCGTGATCTTGAGTATGGCATCATCGAAGCTTTGCACCCCGATAGACATGCGGTCCACTAGCCCCTTGAGTAACTCAGGGTGTCCCTCTTTGAAATAGATAGGGTCACTTTCACAGGAGACTTCACGGATTGTCGTCAGGCTCTTGATAAGCTCTATGGTCTTTATCAACTCATCTTCGAGGATAGTGGTGGTACCGCCGCCGATATACACGCGGTTAAATCGGTAGCCTTTGGCTATGACCTGGCGTATCTCCTGTCTCAATGCTTGGAAGTATTCTCTGGCCAGAGACTCTTGAAACTTAACCTTATGAAATGAGCAAAACCGGCACAGGGTGTGACAGAAGGGAATATGAATATACAAGGTTTCTATGGGTTTATCCGGAACACAGTCAATTCCAGAGGATAAGGGCACGGCATCTTGTAATGAGAGGGATTGTTTAATACTGCGATTTATCATCCAATCCAGGCTATCTGTGGCCAGATACAGGCGAGTCCTCGAGAGAAAATGCGTCATTTTTGAATACCTTTGAACGAATACCGTTTGCCTCATATTGATCTTGATGAGTGCCAAATGGTGTTAAGAGAGATAAGGAAAATTCAGGGTAATCAAACTGAGGCAGAGAAACTGTCGTATCGACGGGAGATTGATGATTATCTATTGATATTTATTCGTTTTGTCGAGGGGCGCACATTATTTTAACTCTGTGACTCTCGATAACTGCATCTGGGGAAATTTAATCTACACTAGCATTAATATTTAACGGTTAATAATAAATTAATCATGCATATTATATAGACCATTGTAGATATCCAGATACCGTCTTAAAGACTTAGGTTAAATATTATCAAATTTAAAAATAAGTAATTAGACTTAGTACTTTTGTTTTATATACTCTATCGACACCCATGTTTATCAGCATATAAGTATACTACTAATAGATATCACCCCGTATATATTCATGCCTAAAAAAGAGCAGTGTTTTTAATGTGAATATTTAAATACTTAATAAAAACAACTAGAAAAAATAAAATATCACGAGAATCAAACAACCAAAATTAATTATAAAAACAATCAACTAAATATACTACTCCCCCTTCTAATACCAAAAGCATTGATTAATCTAAAGGGAAAACAAAAAATACGGTAATGCAATCTAAAACAACCACTTACCAGTATCATAGGAACAAACCAGAAAGTGAATAATCAGAAAAAACAAACTATACAACTTGACAGTTTTTATTTTAGATACTTAACTTCTCAAGCTGTTTAAACCCAGTAAGAACCAAGTAAAATCAACTTTAAAACTCATGAATAAGGATATTTATATGTTAGCTCCAATTACAGTCAAGATCGGCGAGCCAATAGTCATCACACTCGAGGATAACCCTTCTACGGGTTTCAATGTGTGCCTCACTGAATTACCCAGCTGCATCGCCCTAATAAGCGATGACTACATTCATGGTTCCAACCCCTTGGGCATGGTAGGAGTCCCCGGCACTCGCCGCTTCACTTTTATCGCCACCAAGGCGGGTGAAGGTGCGCTCAAATTTAATAAAATTAAATTTACTCACCCAGAACTCACCATCTTAGATGCCAATCCGATGGAAAATCGCTTCGTGAGTGTCGAAGGATAGCCATGTTTTTTAAAATGCCGTTCACCTCAGGTGAACGGCATTTTGAGCGTATCTCTACCGCTGTTTAGTAACCTCTGGCAGTTATCGGTGACCAGTTCTTTTCGACTTCCTCTTTAAGAAATGCCTGCTTCTCTTTAGTCAGTTCCTCGACAGAGATCCCAATGGCTTGATGGGCCTTCTCCTTGGTGCTGATATCAGGATAGTAAACATGCTTAACCTCCAGCTTACTCAATATCTCTTTCAGCTTTTCACGGGCGTAATTTGCCTGCTCAGTAGCCTTAGCCAGCAGTGCCTTGCCTTCTTGTGGATTGTGAGCATAGAGACCGTGGGATGCCATGGCAAAATCCCAGCGCCACTGAGCATGACGAATGGCCATAATGGCATCGTTCATGATTGGCCAACTCGCTCCGGCTACCCAGGCGGCTTTGGCTTCATAGTGCGCCTTTACCAACACGTTCTCTACATGTCGTGCGGCCTTATCGATGGCTTGCTTGTCTCTGTCTAACGCCTTCTCTATCTTACTTTGACTAGAGTGGCAGCTACTACAGGCCTTATCGAATTGCGCTAGTGCATTACCCACCTTATGGTTAGTATATTCCTTGCCATTTTTATCTGTCGCTGCCGGCATATGACAGGTGATACAGGTGACGCCACGCTTAGCATGCTTGCTGCGACTCCAATGTTCAAATTCCGGGTGGCGGGCCTTTAGAATTGGGGTCTTAGAGATAGGATGGATCCACTCATAGAAGCGACGGGTATCGTAGTACTTCTCAATCTTGTCGGCGTCGTTACCAAATATCCAGGGGATGTTGACCTTATTACTGCTCTCAGGCTGAAAATAATAGCTCACATGACATTGGCCGCAGACCTGAGCGCCTTGCATACTAGTGTCTTGTTTATCGAACGGCAGATGGATTTTAGTCATGGCATCTTGTGCATGAGGCCTGGGCAAAGCTAACTTTTCAGAGCCTTTAACATGACAATCGGTGCAGTAGACCACGCTCTTAATCTCACTGCCGAGGGAGGTGAAGTTTTTCCCCGAAAATCCCTGAACCCCAAGCTCATTCATTAAACGCGGTGCATCGGGCGTCTTACAGGTCCAGCAACTGGCCGATAGGCCTTTAGTTCCCGCTTCAGGTACCACACCGGTTCTCAAGGTATGAGTCACATCGGCTACGGCAAATTGATGACCTCTTGGGCTATGGTATTCCTTGGCGAATGAAGAGCCTGCCCACAAGATGATATTAGCCGGATAATTGGCGAGCATATCTTCGCGCTCAACCTGTTCCTCGGTGGCAGCCCAGCTATCAAACTGAGCAGGAAACTGAGTTTTATCTGCTAACTGCACCGAATCTATTTCAGCATCGGCCAAGGATAGACCTGAGAACATCACGCTCGTCAATAGAGTCACGCTTACTATAGTCCGAGAAATCCGTCTTATCATAAGATTGAATTACCTAAAGTTTTATTACTATCACTAGTCTAGATGAAAGGGGGGAAAGAAGATTCGAGCGCCAGTTAGAAATGATAACCAGCGCTACAATTTATACCTAAATAGGTAGAATTAAATAAATGTATTTAAACTAGCATGTTAACCCGGTTTTCCATCGATACGGGGACGAAATAACACAGGGGTGTAATGCCAGACAAACAGACCGAAGGCGATAAACCAGAGACCAGCGGAGATCCACAACCAAGTCTGATAATGATCCGGCATTAGGGTAGGCATCAGTGCTCTAAATATTGCCGCGAGAGCGATACTGGCAAAGGCTATCGACATCTTAGGTCCTGCATAGATATTGCGACCAGTGTGACCCAAAGAAACCCGAGAGATCATCGACAAACAGATACCTGCCAAGGTTCCTATGGCAAAAAGGTGCAGCAGACTGCGATAAGCCAGCAGGTTATCTATGTTCCAGGCAAGCGCTAGCAAGGTTACAGGTAGTAACAGATAACCTATATGCAGCGACCAGAGCATGGGTTCTTTCAGTGTTTTGTGTGGATTCCAGCGAGCCCATCGTATTAGATGCAGTACCCCAGCCACCACTAATAACCACTGCTCTACAGTCTTAGGTAAAAACTGACCTATGGCCTGGATCACCAACAGTAACATCACCAAGATTAAGGCGTTCTCTAACAGGGGAATAGACTCGGGCTTCTCCTGTTTAATTCGAATAGCGGTAAAGAAAGGAATGACTCGACCACCAACGATAGTGATGAGCAGTGCCATCCACCAGATCATCGCCTGCCAGATATGGTTTGAAAGCGTAAAGTCTCTCTCATTTAAGGCATAGTAACTCAGCAGGTTAATGCACAAGGCCAGAAACAACATGATAGGAAAGCCAATATTGTGCCACTGCTTAACTTTATAGATGCTAGTCCAGAGTTTGAAGGCGGTTAACCCTAAGAAGAGTGAATCAAACAGAGCGGGCACTAATAGCGGAATATCGAAAGGAAGCAAGAGCAAGACACGGGCGGTGAGCCAGCAGAAGAAAGTCACCGCTAAGCCAATGCCAGTCAAGCCGGGTTGATTGGTCCAGTTCTTCACCGCCGTTAGCAAGAAACCAGCGACAATCGCCATGGCGAAGCCAAACAGCATCTCATGGGGATGCCACCAGAGTGGCACTACCTTGCTCCAGAATTCAGTCTGAAACAGGCTGTATTGCGGCATAAACCAGGTGACTAACCAGAGTGGGATATACAAGGCAGCTAAGGTCGCGCCGCCTAAGAAGAAAGGTCTAAAAGCCAATCGCCAAATGGCCGGCGTCTTTTCTGTCACTGCTGGATCATCAATATTGAGCATCAAGGTCACTCCGGACTTAAACAGGCATTATTTATACATCTTTATATTTAGGCCTATTTTATGCCTGAGTCATACACATAACAATCAATATAGTTCTGAATTTAACCTTTATTGTTAAATCTGTGACATGTCCCCTTGAATGGTCTAAATCACTGCTTCTAATCCTAGTACACACCTCTCTGACATTAAGTTATCCGAGCTATATGACATTTTTTTCACTCAAAGCTAATAGACTCACGCAAAGACAAGCTCAAAACGTAACGACATTTATCGAACTTGGATTGATAAATAAGAGCAAGAGTAGCGAAAGTTTAACCCAATGAGCATAAAATGACTTCAACGACTAACCCCAGACATTTCTCTATCAGTAGGCACATTACTTACCCCTTGATAACATTTCTGTTAATCGCTGGCCTGTTCGAATACTTTCAATTCGATCTGTCGATAGCTAAGTTCATCTTCAATATTCAGGGCGGAGTCGATTACTGGCCATTAAGAGATCACTGGTTGACCGAGAATGTGCTGCACGAGGGGGGACGAAACTTTATTATTCTATTAGGCGTGTTACTGCTTTGTATCATAGGCACCAGCTTTAGACGCTCAACATGGTGTAAATACAGGCGCAGCCTGATCTGCTTGTTTATCAGCGTATTAACCAGTATTTTGCTGATAAAATTTGCAAAAGACTTCACACATGTCAGCTGCCCCTGGGATGTGATTCAATTTGGTGGCAGCCTTCCATACGTGCCTATCTTTAACGCCCTACCCGTGGGTGCACAATTTGGTCAATGTTTCCCCGGGGGACACTCCAGCGGCGGTTATGCCTGGGTAGCCTTGTACTATTTTTTCCTCCAGGAAAAACCTGAATATCGTAAGCTAGGTTTAGCCTTTGGTCTCTGCTTAGGTGGACTATTTAGCCTGACTCAGCAATTAAGAGGCGCACACTTCTTCTCCCATGGGATCTGGAGCCTGGCCATATCTTGGTTTGTGGCAACCTTAGTTTATTACTTACTGTTTGTTCGGCCTCGACTCGAAGCACACCAAACCAAAGAGCAGCCCCAGTTGGCTTAGCAGTAATAAAAAGGGCGCAACCTATGGTTGCGCCCTTTAAATAATCTTTCAGACATCATCAGCTAGGTGGCAAATGCCGCAATAGCTGATGCATCAAAGGAGAGTGGTAAGATTAGAAGCGGCCAACCACACCTAAGCCAAGACCGACACCGTCGACATCTGAATCTAGCACTTTAGATATTGCGAAGTTAGCCGAGAAGCTATCAGAGATGCGTAACCAATAAGCAGTACGAATATCAAAAGCATCGTCATCATCATTATTGGTATAACCAGCACCTACAGACCAAGAGTTATTCACGTACCAATCTGCACTGACATTGAACATGTCATCTGAGTCACTATGTTTCCAATTAGCCTGAAGATCGACACCCGCTGTGGATTGAAGCGCGATATAGCTACGTAGCTTTAATCCGTAGCTCTCTTCGACATTGTTGTCACCATCTTGATAGAAAGCAGAGACAGCAGAAGAATCATTGAAGTAATAACCTACTTCTGCGCCATAGGTATTAAAATCAAAGCTGCCAATATCAAATCTTTGGTAGTTAGCCGATACAAACCAGTTTGAATCGAAGACGAAAGTGCCATCGACTCCAATAGTATCCGTATCCAGAGTATCAAAGTTACTGTAGTTAGCGCCAATATTAGACTCTTGAGCCAGGAAGCCATTTAGCGCATATGGGCTCTTGCTCTGGTCAACACCTTTGAAATAGTAACGGTAATACGCATTCCAGATGCCATCACCGACTTCTTCAGAATTAGTACCGTAATTAAGACCGGCTTCATGTTGAAAATCGTTATCTTGTGCAGCAACGGCACTCATACTAGAAAGGCTAAGTAGGATGGCTAGCGCCGTAGTCGTGTGTTTCATCAATTTATTCCCTTATATTGTAGTGCTAGGAGAAAAATAGATGTATAGAGATAATATATGACTATAAAGATAGGTTTTATCAATCCTTGATATTATCCAGAGTCTAATTTAATTACATCAGACTCAGTGCTCTCCTAGCGGCGCACACAATAATCTAAACCATAAAAAAATCAAAACAAAAAAACCATCAAAAGCCAAATAACTTAACCAAACAAGTGGTTTTTACACCATCACCAACAAAATAAAACAACACGCAAACAAATAAATCACAATAAACAAACAAAAACACACTGTTTAAATGTGAGATATTCAATCTCAGATCTAAATAACGACTATAAATGAGTGCAACTCTCTAATGCGCTCAACGGGAAATAGGACTAATATCGAAAGGTGACTCAATATTCGGGCTCAATATTGGCTCGATAGCAAAATCGATACATTCACACTGGAGTGACTATGCATTTGATAATGAAGAGCCAGTTCGATGACTTGAGACTAAACGATGCTCACGAATACAGCGCCGATGATAAAGGCGGCAAGAAGGTGGTGAAAATTTTCAAGGACGGCCAGCTGATCGCTAAGAAAATAGTGGTTAAACGTTCGATACAATACTTCGGTGTCACGGGCGTCGAAGACTTCTTATACCATTCCGAGTAAGTATCTGATCATTCAGCGGGAGTTCAAAGCACTGTAGGCAAGGCGAATGTTTGAAGCTAATAGTTATTCTCGGCAACAAGCTCCTGCGTTGCTCTACCTCCTGCATCCATGCAGTCGTATATCGAGAATATTCAACGTAGCATAAAGGGCTTTGCCCTTTGCTTTAAAGATCAGCCGCACTGCGTGAGGCTCTCAGTGTTTACACTTCTGTGTTACATTGACTTAAAAGGGAATAACCATTTCCTCATCAATGTGCCTTGAATTGAAAAAACTGAGAGTCTCGAACTGACCAGATACTTATATGGAATGGTATTAACTCACTAATACCATCAACACCATAAATAAAAAAACATCCCTGAGCTGTTTTTTCATGTTTATCAGCTGGTGATACCCTTTGGTATACTAGTTAGCGCTTCTTATCCGTTCGACGGCTAGCATAGCTCGACTTAGCACCATCGGCTCGGCTCGACGGTTTGCCCTTATGTTTATTGGCAGGCTTGCCTTTACGTCTCTCAAATTTCTTTTTAGTTGTCGTCACGTCTTGAGTCTCCCGATATCGAGCTGGCAGAGGCGCGCCAAGCTCATACCCGGGCAGAACGATGCGCGGCAACTCAAGCTCAATCAGACTCTCAATCTCATCGAGCATCTCCTCATCGGACGGACAGACAAAAGAGATAGCCCTCCCGGTTAAGCCAGCGCGGCCAGTACGACCTATTCGATGAATATAATCCTCAGCCCCATATGGCAGCTCAAGGTTTATCACCAGAGGCAAGGCTTGGATATCTATCCCCCTCGCCGCTACGTCTGTAGCCACCATGACCCTGAGTTGACCCGACTTAAATTCTTCCAGGGTACGGTTTCTCGCCCCTTGCGTTCTATCGCCATGAAACACGCCACACTTGATGCCGTCTAAGGTTAGCTCACTCTTAAGATGCTCGGCGCTCTCCTTGGTTGTGGCAAAGACTAATACCTGCTGCCAGTTATTACGCCCGATGAGTTCAGAGAGCAGCTCAGCTTTACGGCGTTTATCGACCAGGTAGACCTCCTGCTCGACGCTGGCAGCAGAGCGAGTCTGAGCGACATTAATCCATTGGGGAGAGATCAACATCTTCTCGGCTAATAGCTTCACTTGGTCACTGTAGGTCGCCGAGAAAAAATGCGTTAAATGTTGTGATGCAACCAGAGACTTAACTCTCTCAATATCACGGACAAAACCCATGTCCAACATTCTATCCGCTTCATCTATGATAAGGCTGGTAACGTCAGATAAATTGAGTCCATGCTGGCCGACAAAATCGAACAATCGACCCGGTGTAGCCACTAAAATATCGACACCGGCATTCAATGCCTTACGTTGAGGGTTCATGTTCGCCCCACCATAGACGGCTAATGTCTTTAGAGAGGTAAACTGGCCATAGCGAGTGATATTCTCGGCCACTTGAATAGCCAACTCTCGGGTAGGCGTCAGAATAAGGCCGCGAAGACAAGGCGACTCATACTCTTCCTTGAGTAAGCGTTCTAATAAAGGTAAGGCAAATGAGGCCGTCTTGCCCGTTCCCGTTTCGGCGCACGCCATAAGATCGACCCCGGATAAGGCAACCGGTATGACTTCTGACTGAACCTGTGTGAGTTGCTGATAACCACATTCATCGATGGCATCGATCAATAAGGGGTTCAAGTCGAGGGCGTCAAATTTCATGGAAAACTCACGTGGGATAATAAATGAGCGCGGAGTCTATCAAAAACCGACTTCACTGGCTACGACGATACCTTTTCATGTCCCATCTCTGCGATAGCCCGTATATATTTCTGCTCAAAATCGGCTGCAGGAATGGGTCTTGAAAAAAGGTAGCCCTGACCATAGTCACACCCGGCCTTAGCTAAAAGATTTTTTTGGTACTCAGTTTCGACCCCTTCGGCTATGACCATCATGCCTAGCTTATGTGCCATAACAATAATCGCCTCACACAGGGTCACATCATCGGTATCAGATTCTAAATTACGGGTGAAGGACTGATCAATTTTGAGATAATCAATATCAAATTTTTTCAAATAAGCCAATGAGGAATACCCTGTGCCAAAATCATCCAGCGACACTTGTATCCCCGCATCGCGATAGGCTAATAACTTCTCCGATACTCCCATGCTCGCATCAAGTAACAGGCCTTCGGTGATCTCGACGCAGATACTGTTGCTAGCAAGATTTAGATCTTTTAGTTGCACAATCCAATCTTCGAAGCTGTCCCCCTCGTCTCTAAACTGTATTGGGGATTTATTGATACTGATCTGGATCTCGACGCCAAACTTGTCTCGCCAGTGTGCACTCTGTTTTGCCGCCTGGGAAAACACCCAATTACCTATATCTATGATAAGGCCAGTGTCTTCGGCAACAGGGATAAACTCGCTGGGCGACACCATGCCTCTTTCAGGATGATGCCAACGAATAAGGGCTTCGGCCTTATGCATCTCCCCGGTAGACAGATCAATAATGGGCTGATAAAAAATCTCAAACTCTTTCTTATTCACGGCCTGGCGTAAATCACGGATCAATATCATCCGATAACGAGCTTCTTCCTGCATCGAAGCAGTAAAGTAATGAAAACGATTTCTGCCCAGATCTTTAGCCGCATACATAGCCTGATCGGCATGTTTAAGTAGGCTATCTATCGTTGAAGCATCATCGGGATAGAGTGTAATACCGATACTCCCACTAATATAGGCCGTGTCATTCCCCAGGTTAAAGGGTTCAGATAAACGGGATAGAATATTACCCGCCACCCTATCGACGCCTTTATTATTTTCTATGGCCGAAAGCACGATCGTAAATTCATCTCCTCCCAACCTAGCCACGACATCGGATTCACGTATACAGCTTTTCAGCCTCTTGGCCGTTTCAATCAATAGCTGATCGCCCACATCATGGCCTAAGGTATCGTTGACCTCCTTGAAATAATCCAGATCTAAAAACATCAAGGCAAAGTGTTGGTTATTACGATCAGATTTGAGCAACTCAGTACCCAGATATTCCAGCAACATGCGACGATTGGGCAGTCCCGTCAGAGGATCATAATTCGCCTGTTTCCAGATGATCTGTTCGGTCTGTTTTTTTTCTGTGATATCGGAGAAGAGCGCGACACGTCGATAGACTTCGCCTCGGCTGTCATAGATGGTATTCATCGTTAACCAGACGATATATTCCGTCGCATTCTTATGTTTTAGCCAGAGCTCACCTTGCCACTTTCCAGTCTCCATAATTTGAAAAATCATCTGCTCAAACTGAGATTTATTGGTCCTTTCACATCTTAAAATTTCAATATGTTGGTCGATAATCTCATCTTCCCTATAACCTGTTATCTCAGAAAAAGCCGAGTTGATGGTGATGATTTTCCCCTGACTGTCTTGCACACTCATGGCTTCGCTGGAGTTATTGTAAACAGAAGCCGCTAGCTTTAACGACTCCTCGACCCTTTTTCTATCGGTAATGTCTGTGTGGGTGCCACACATACGCAGGGGTACACCTTTGGCATCTCTGCTGACGACCTTACCACTGTCTAAAATCCAACGAGTCTCTCCCGAAAGAGACACGAGTCGATACTCGATACTATGCTGAACACTCTCCCCTTTTAAATGAGCGTCTATAGAATGCAGCACAGCCACTCTATCCTGTGGATGTATGCCATTTATCCACAACCTCTCGTTATGCTTAAGCTCATCGACACTGCAACCTAATAGCTCCGCACATCGTTCATTCCGGTCGACTCCATTAGTTTTTATATCCCAATCCCATAAGCCTAACTCACTGCTACTAAGCACTAAGGCAAGCTGCTCCTGGCTCGAACGCATCGCCGATTCGGCTTGTTTCTGGGAGGTGATATCCAGCAAGCCTGAAATAATCAGCTGCACCTTATCGTTTATCCTTTGGCAAGCGACGGTCAAGTGGGTATAAACTATGCTCCCATCTTTAGCGACGAAACGTTTGTCCATCTCATACTCATCAATCTCACCTCGCAACATGCGTTCAAACTGAAGTAAATCTGTTTGAAGATCTTCAAAATGTGTCATCTCAACCCAAGTTTTTGTTAACAACTCGGCCTCGGTATATTTCAGCATCTGACAGACCCTAGGGTTCACTTTTACCCAATGCTGATCCACCGTAGAGATGCCAATGCCGATATTGCCGATATTAAACTGCGAGCGAAACATAAAGTCATCTTGTAACTGTATCTTGGCATCGCGTTCTATCTCCAGTCTTCTGGACAGGAGTAAGCCAAGTAAGGTGGTGGCCACTGGGAAAATCAGTAATACAGAAAAGCTCAGCTGTATCAGAATATTAATAGCCATCTCCAGGGGCAGCACAAACATCCAACTTAAACTGATCAGGTGAAGAATAAAGCCAAAAAGATAAAGCTCTTTATAGTTAAGCTCGGCGATCACCGCCTTACGCTTATAGCGCCATAAGCTGCCAAACAGACCCGAAGAAATAATCACTCCTATCCCTGCCCAAACTGCAACGCCTCCCTCCATTAGCCGGTAGGTAGCAGCGATGCAGACGGCGACAAAAGTAGGAAGACCGCCAAAAAACAGGCCCGAAATACCTAAAATCACCGAACGTGTATCGAAAAATATGCCACTCTGGTACTCCCAGGGCGTCATCATAGTCGTGATGGTGATCCCACCTATGATGGCTCCGAGCGATATCCGCCATATGAAAAAGTATTCACTCTGCTGCTTTCTAGGCACGGCATCATAGACAAACACCATAGCTAACAGTAATGCGGCATTCTGTACCAGGGAAAAAATCACTTCTGAATCCATGAGTCGCAGTTTTTCCTCAGTATATTTGGAAGTTTACAGCTTTGAGTGTAGCAGAAGCATACCATTAATGAGATGGGTCAAATTAAGCTCAAAATAGAAGACAAACATAAACTTGGAGTATCTCATTTCCGCCACAGATTTCTTAATTCAGGCTAAAGGAACGAAACAAAAAAAACATATAAATAAAAGTCACCGTCAATCAAAAATGGATTAAGATGGCACGGCAACTTATATGGATATTCAGGGTAAACGGACTCATGTCAGGACCAAACTTAGCCTTTTTGAAGGCAATTATATTTGCTAGCTCAACCTTGCTCAGCCCATGTAGCTATGCTCATGAAGATGACACTAACCAAGAGTCCCGTCGAGTCATCAAGCTTGCGGCAGAAGATAACTGGGCGCCATTTGCCAATGCCTCCGGCACAGGTATCTCTCATTCCATCATCAATTCGGCTTTCTCTCGGGTAGGCATTGAAGTCAAGAGCATAGTAGTGCCCTACTCACGAGCTGTAGTCATGGCCAAGAAAGGGCTCGTCGATGGTGTCTTCAATCTGGTTAAGGAAAAAAGCACCAAAAATCATTTTGTCTTCGGTGAACAACCTCTCTTCTCTGCAACGGCCTCTTTCTATCAGAATGTAAAAAAACCAGTCCAAGCCATAGATAAATGGCAGTTCCCGCCAAATACTAAGGTGGGAATTATCGAAGGCTATGAATATGGTGATGAACTTAACTTGCTGCCAAATGTTCACATATTTAAGCTTTCCAATCATAACCAGCTGATCAACTTGCTACTACTGGACAGAATTGATCTTGCTATCATGTATGATTTAGTCGCCGACCAATATATTCAACGCATGGGAGTCGCCGCAGATATAGAGAAGACCTTCACCAATCATACAGGCCAGGTCTATCTGGCTTTTTCTAAGGACAATCCACAGGCTGAAACCCTGGCAAAACTTCTGGATACCGGCCTGAACTCACTCAAGCAAGATGGTAGTTATCAAAAAATAATGACATCTATCGAATCTACTAATTAGAGACAAGTATTAAAATCTCTGTGCTAGACTAGCGCCAATTCTCAGAAGTATTGGCTCAAACAATCATCATGCACAAGACAGTTCAAAGCCCTAAAGAGCTGAATTACAGTTCTACATTCCATTTCCCGGTTCAAATCTATTACGAAGATACGGATTTTTCAGGCGTGGTTTACCACCCTAATTTTCTTAAATATTTTGAGCGAGCGAGAGAGCATGTCATCGGAGCTAAAACATTAGCTAGACTCTGGGATGAACAAGGATTAGGTTTTGCTGTCTATCGCAGTGATATGTTGTGTCATGACGGCGTTGAATTCGCCGATATTATAGACATCAGGACTCGTTTCTACTTCGAGAGTAAATACAGAACTGTCTGGCACCAGGAAATTTGGCGTCCGAATGCGAAAAAGCCAGCTGTCACCGCCAACATCGAAATGGTGTGCATGAATAAGGCGAGACAGCTGACGCCTATGTCGGCAGACTTATTGGCACATCTATGCCAGTCATTTACCGAGAGTCACCAAAGTGTGTCGCCTCTGTGATCCCAAAGAGCGCCAAGCAGATCACGGTATAATACCTGCAGATATTAGGCGGGCCGTATCTGCTCTGCTTCAATCTCTTTAGCTGTCATGGGTTTAGCAAAGAGATCGCCCTGGATTTTATCGGCCCCCATCTCAATCAGAGCAAGATTCACCGCTTGGGTTTCAACCCCTTCAACTGTGATACTAAAGCCCAGACCTTTCGCTAAATCTATGCTAGATCTCATGATATGTGCGGCACGTTTGTCAGTCAAAAGGTCATCGAGAAAGGCCTTATCAATTTTAACTTCATCGACAGGAAAGTTTTTTAGGTAAGCCAATGAGGAATGACCAGTTCCAAAATCATCTATAGCAACGCTTACTCCTATCTCTTTTAACTTCTCAATTGTGGCTATCGCCAACCCCATATCATCCATAAGATGGCTCTCAGTGATCTCGATAGAGAGTGAATCGGCTGACACACCATAACGGCCCAACTTAGCCTGAATATCGTCACACAGGGTGGCACTGATCATATCTTGGGTCGAAAGATTCACCGCAACCTGAAGACGAACATCCATGGCCTGCCACTTGGCCTGTTGAGAGAGCACTTGCTCTAACGCCCACTGGCTGAGCAGCTCGATCATGCCGGCATATTCGGCCAAAGGAATAAATTCAGCGGGAGAGATATGACCTAATTCACAGTGTTTCCATCTCATTAAGGCTTCTACTTGGGTGTAGGTTCCCGATGCCACATCTAATTTGGGCTGATAAACCATGTAAAGCTGACCTTGCTGGAGTGCCTTGGGAAGGTCATGAATAATGCTCAGTTCACGCTGCTGACTCAAATCATCTCCTTTAACATAACAGGCAAAGAAAGGTTTACGTGATTTGGCTTTTATCAGCGCGAGATCGAGACGCCTCAACAGGGCGCTGACATGAGTATGATGCAAATTGAGATCGACAACCCCCATCTGAATCTGTACGGAAATAGTACTCCCCTCTATTTCATAGGGAGTTTGTAGCTGCTCTTGCAGTGTCAACAAGATGCTTTCACTCTGTTGCGCCTCAAAATAAAGCAGGAACTCATCTTCATTCATTCTCGCCACATACACAGCCTGAGAGGCTGGAGCTATGAGTCGTTTCGACACTTGCCTGAGTAATTCATCGCCGACGGAGAATCCAAACAGATCGTTAACAAACCTAAACCGGTAGATATCGATTAAGACTAAGCTACCTTGCTTAATGGTACTCAATCCACTTAAACGTGATTTCACCCCCAGACGGTTAGGGAGTCCGGTCAACTTATCTTTATCGCTTGGACCGGGTAGCTCGAAGATGAGTCGTTGCAGCTCATGATACAGCCGGGCATATTTCTTGGGGGTTTTATCAGATGAAATGACATGCCCTTGGGAGTCAACCAATGGCTTGATCCCAAGCTTATCTCTTTGTTGCTGAAGCAGGCTTAGAAGATGTTGCAGAAAAGCTGTTTCACGCTTTTTATGCCGGTACCAAATGAGGATACCAGCGATACAAATTAACCATAAAACCCAATAGGGCCAGCCGCTTTCCACGCGAGTAATTTAACTCCTTAAAAAATATTTACTTAGATACTTGATCCATACTCTAACAGTCAATGACTCTACATTAGCTCATGAGTCAAATTAGCGGGCTACTCATAGCTCAACTTAATCGAATGATACTTATCGAGGAATTCATCGCTGGCTAACTCATCTGGCGACACAGGTAATCCACGCTGCACAAATACATCTAGCCTCTCTCCAAGATTGACTCCAGATCTGAGCTCGCCGGTATAGAAGGCTGCGGCTCGAACAAAATCCATATAAGAGACATTATCAGGCAGGTAAGAAAGATCTGACCACCGCTCGACAACTTCCATCACTTCCGGAGCAAAATCCCAGCTTTTCAGCACAGCGCGGCCTATGGGCCCCTGCATCTTTCGCACTAGCGCCCTAAGCTGATCGATACTGGTAAAGAGTTCAGGCTGAGACTCGGCTTCCGTCAATACAGGCAGAGCGCCGATATTATGCACCAATCCCGCCAGTGTCAGAGTATCAAAACTCAAGCCACAACCTTTATGAGACTTAATGTAGATCTGTAACATGGCGCAAGCTGCTGAGGTCACCTCGATAGAGGAACACCATACCTCATCCATCACCTCCCACACCATCTCGTTAGTCGAAATAAACAGCTGCTCCATGGCGACCGATGTTGCTATGGCCTTAATCTGAGTCAAGCCTATACGAGTGACGGCGCTATTAATGTTCTCGGCTTTCACTCCTCGGCTATACAGGGCACTGTTAGCCACTTTGATCATTCTTGCAGATATAGCTGCATCTTGGCCAATAATTTCGGCAACCTGTTTCGGACTTGAATCGGGTCTGGATACCACCTCCTGAACTCGCATAGCCACCTCAGGTAGCGTCGGCAAAACTAGGGAGTCAGCCTTTAATTTCTTTAAAAGCCTGACCAGTAGTTCATGTTCAGTAGACATTCGTGCTCCCATTATCTATTTAGCAACCAAATTTAACTCAATGAGTTTGCCGAGTATATCAGTGGTTACGTTAACTCGAGGTGTAAAAAGTATCCATGCAGTTAACATCTTGTTTAGATTCTAGCTAACTTTAGGATTATTAGGGAGTAAATTTCTGCTAAAGCTAGATCTAAAAGACCTACCAAAATCCGAAGACTTGATTTAGATCAAGTTAATGTAAGCTCAATTTGCTTAAGAATGCAGGCTCCGAGTAAAATGCCCGCCCGCTTGTTGCGCCTTTAACTGTTAATAGAGAATCATTATGTTTAAACCTGAGTTACTGTCTCCCGCTGGGACACTGAAAAATATGCGTTATGCGTTTGCCTACGGTGCAGATGCTGTCTACGCAGGCCAGCCAAGATACAGCCTTAGGGTGAGAAATAATGAATTCAAAATGGAAAACCTGGCAACAGGAATCCAGGAGGCCCATAGCTTAGGTAAGAAACTCTATGTGGTGAGCAATATTGCCCCCCATAACACTAAGCTAAAGACCTATATCAGGGATATGGAGCCAGTTGTCGCCATGAAACCCGACGCCTTGATCATGTCCGACCCAGGGCTAATCATGATGGTCAGAGAAGCCTTCCCGGAACAGGTGGTCCACCTATCGGTTCAGGCAAACGCCATCAACTGGGCCTCGGTAAAGTTTTGGCAGCAGCAAGGTATCAAACGAGTGATCTTATCCCGTGAACTTTCATTGGATGAAATTGAAGAGATACGTCAGCGTTGCCCGGATATCGAACTGGAAGTCTTCGTTCACGGTGCACTCTGTATGGCGTATTCGGGCCGCTGCCTACTGTCTGGCTATATCAACAAGCGCGATCCTAATCAGGGCACTTGCACCAACTCATGCCGTTGGAAGTACGACGTCCATGAAGCGAAGCAGACCGAGACAGGTGACATAGTTGCCGTAAACCCTCAAGCTCTTGTGGATCAACATGGTGTCCAAATTGAGAAGCCGACATTAGGTGAAGGGCAACCGACCGATCAGGTGGTATTATTACAAGAGGCTGGCAGACCCGGCGAGTATATGCCGGCATTCGAAGATGAGCATGGTACCTACATCATGAACTCCAAAGATCTGCGCGCCATTCAGCACGTCGATCGCCTGACTAAGATGGGTATCGACTCGTTGAAGATCGAAGGCCGGACTAAGTCTTTCTACTATGTAGCACGTACGGCCCAGCTCTATCGTCAGGCAATCGAAGATGCGGCATCGGGTAAAAACTTCGATCGCACCTTGATGCATAACCTCGAAGGCTTGGCACACCGAGGCTATACCGAAGGCTTCCTGCGTCGTCACGTCCATGACGAGTACCAGAACTATGACTATGGTTATTCGATCAGCGACACTCAACAATTTGTCGGCGAATTCACTGGCAAGCGTAACGATGCCGGCATGGTCGAGATTGACGTTAAGAATAAGTTCTCCGTCGGCGATAGCGTCGAGGTGATGACTCCTCAGGGCAATCTTACATTCAAGATTGAGCAGCTGATCAATCGCAAAGGCGCAAACGTCGAATCTGCATTAGGCTCGGGACATTTCGTCTTCCTGGCTCTGCCCGATGGTGTAGACATAGATAAGGCGGTTCTGCTGCGTAACTTGGCCCAGGGACAAGATACCCGTAATCCACACGCCTAGATACTAGGCTTTAGATCTTAGGTTCTAGGCTCTAGGACCTAAGTTTTAAGTTTTAGGTAAAGATAAAACAGGTAAAATACGAAAAGATGGCATTATTGATCGACGCCACTGATATACCAGGTATCGACTGCGGCAGTTGATACCTAAGACTAAACATTTATGCATGTACAACAGGTAAAATAGAAGAATGGCATTATTGATCGACGACAGCTGCATCAACTGCGACATGTGTGAGCCCGAATGTCCTAATCAGGCGATCACTATGGGCGAAGAGATCTATGAGATAGATGCAGATCTTTGTACCGAATGCGTCGGTCACTATGACAAGCCGACCTGTATTTCAGTATGCCCCATCGACTGTATCGACCCTGACCCTGCTCGCAAAGAAACTGACGATGAACTGTTAGCAAAATACCATTTGATCACAGGCAAGCCTGTCGAGTAAACCTTTAGCTATTTTTTACTTCATTGACTAAAATCAGCTCGCTTTAGTCAATAACTTATGCTTTTCATTAAAGGGCGCTTTATTCCTGCTACTTGTTTCTAAAAACGCCGTCAATCTACTTTTGTTTTGCTGTAAACTTTCCCCAGAAAGCAAACAGACAAACTCAGCTCTATAAAGCCTTGAAACATTATTACCTTTAAAAAAGTCACTCAATATCAGAGCAGATTTTTTCAATACCTCATCGGCACCTAAACAACCATAAGTCCAATAAAAATATAGTAGAAATATGAAAAAGTGAAAGATTGAGCTGTGAAGATCATAAAGAGATTAAATAACCTTTTGTTGAGACTGTAATAAAAGGTGTGTAATGACTTATTTATCCCATAAACCCTCACACATATGCATCACAACAATCAGTCTACATTTGAATCCAACAGCAAGAGTGTTAATCCCTTAAAGCACCTTGCTGAAAGGGTTCACAGCAATATAAATGACATGAAAGTGACATTTATTCTGGGGGAGTCTCCCAGCCAAGTTTATCTAACAATTAACAACGAGCACACCAAGCTTTCGTTAACAAGCTGAAGAGAAGCCAAGGTTAAAATCTCTGGTTTTTCTTACAAAAATATTGACTTGTAGCCGCGTCCGGAGACTAAAATTAAATTAGGGGTGATCTGAGTATTCTAAGGATGTCGACAGTGATTAAATATATGTTCCTCAAACAGGTGCTTATCTCGATATTGCTCGGGCTGCTAAGCGTTATTCCCCTTGCACAAGCCAGTACAGAAACCATCAACCTAGATAGACTCACTATACAAGTGAAAGGCATTGTCTGCTCATTCTGCGCCTTTGGGGTCGAAAAGAACCTGTCTAAGCTCCCCTTCTTAGATAAAACACAATTTGGCCAAAACGGGGTATTAATAGACATCAACACCCAAGAAATCACCTTAGCCTTACTAGCCGATAAATTCGTAGCCTATGCCGACATAGCCACGGCTATCATCAAGGGAGGTTATGATCCCGTCTCCTATCATGGCGTTATCGAAGGCAGGATCCAAAGCAGTGACGGCACATTGTACCTGGTCGACCAAGATAAAGAGCAAGTCTATAACTTACCTCAAACGGCCGAGTTAACCGATATTACCGGAAAACGAGTATTGATCGACATCACCCTCACCGCGGCTCAAGCCAAGGCCAGTAACGCCGAAGAGGTCTTAGTCTCTAAGTTTCATGTATCCCATGTCTACGAATTCAGTGAGCCAAGAATGCAGTATCCACAAGCTAAGTTCAGGCCATGATTTATGAATATCCGCCTGTCGTGCCTGCTTTACTTGATGTTGCTGACACTGACTCTGATTTTCACTTCCCAGCCAGCACTCGCCCACCAGCCCGTGATGGATATGGCTCCTCGTTGGGAAGATGGCTGGGGCTTTCAGCTACGCTGGCAAGATATTAGCTCGGATGTCTTGCTCGACGGTACATCGAAAATGGCCAATGAAGCCAAATGCAGCAGGAGCATAAACACACTCTGGCTCGAAGGCATCTATACCTTTAAACGTGAAGTCAGGCTCAGCTTCAAACTCCCCTATATAAAACAGAGCCGCACTGTGATTAAAGATATCGGTCCTGTACATGAAAGCGGATCGGGCATAGGCGATCTGATCATAGGCCTGCCTCTGAAACGATATAAGAATAAAGCAAACTCGACGGGAAATATTGCCATCACCCCCAGCATCCGCCTGCCCACGGGCAGTACAGATGCTAGCTTTCCAGTTGGAGATGGCAGCATAGATCTGGGCTTAAGCCTCTCAGCCAGCTTCGAGCAGGCCAAGCTGTATCAATACTACGATCTCTTCTACTGGGTAAATAACAAAGGTGACAAGGGAATAGATAAAGGCGATGAGCTCGGCCTGGACATCAACATAGGCTGGCACCCTTATCACGATAACCTAAGTAACACTGGTATATTTCTGATGCTGGATATCAGTGCCAGACTCGAACAAGAAGGCCGAGACTCTGCAGGGACGACCGGAGGAAAACGATTGTCCGCCGGTCCCATATTCGTCTGGTATCGCGCCGGTATCATGTTTCGCGCCGAATATAAGTTGCCCCTGTATGAAGATGTCGAGGGCATTCAAGTGTCATATGGCGAGGAGTTTACGCTCGGCATAGGCTTCGTGTTTTGAAAGCGTTATTTAAATAACATGAGTTTTATAAGAGACGTGAATTTATAGGTAATAGAATGAGACGGTACAAAGATGCTTAATCGAGACAAGCTCACCACCAACGTCTCCTTACTGGGAGGCTTTAGTCTAGCCCTGATTGGCACGACCTGCTGCGCCCTACCGATACTATTGGTGGCTCTGGGTATGGGCAGCGCCGTCGTCGCTATGGTCTCGACCTTACCCTGGTTAGTCACGGTGTCTCAATACAAACACATCACCTTCACGCTCACAGCTATCATACTGGCTTACTGTTTTTGGAGGCTCACTAGGATGACGGCATGTGAACCAGGCTCACAAAACACACTGAAATGGCAACGACGAGCACTATGGTTCAGTAGCGCTATTTTGATCATTTCTATGTTTACCGCCTATCTGTTACTTCCCTTAAGCCTTTGGCTGGATAGCTAAACTAGTTCGATCTATTTTAATCCGTTTCATGTCATTAAAAGTAAGCCAAATAGAAAGAAGCACGAGTCAAACGCTACAACAAGCACCCTTGCCTTTCTGAGCCGGTGCCAGCTGGATCGGTGGGCAAGGCACTGAGCCGTAGGAGCAATACACGCAGCAGTCTCCGGTCTTAGGTTTTAACAGGCTATGACATCGCTCACATTCATAGAACCATTGGCAGGCATTGGTTGGCATGGTCTCCATCTTGCTATTACCGCACTCAGGACAGGTTAATACCGACTCCAAAATCACCTTATCAGTCATGACTCATTCCCTTTATTAACGTTACTGTGTTCTTTACTGTCATTGTTTTTACGCGCTTCTATAACTTCGGAGGGATAACCTGCATCTTTGGTCGCCTCCATCAAACGCTCCACGCTAACCTTGTCATCATCGAAGATAACCCAGGCTGTCTTATCGCCAAAATCTACCTTAGCCTGCTCCACACCATCGAGATTTTCCAATGCCTTACGCACTGTGATGGGACACATGTCACAATCCATCGTTGGCACCATTAAGTTAACACTGCGGGTCTCGGCCAGAGCCGTTGTAGGCATGATGCCCAGTGCTGAGGCCAGCAGTACGAGGGACATAACAGTGGTAGCAGTGCTCTTTTTACTCATCAATATCCGTGGTTTCATCTCTTTCTCCAGATCCAATCAAAATTATGCCATCAGCCAAACCAGCCAATAGGGGCTCGAGACCAAAATGGCGGCGATAAGGCTCGTCAGCCAGAACACGACCTTAGAGCGGCGGCGATTATCTGGTACCGAGCAGACCCCGTCAGCGCTACACAGATCTAGCGGGCGATAAACTTTCCAGCCCGCCCAAAGAAACAGGCCGACGACAAGGGCAATAAAGTAAGGCCTTAAGGGATCAAATGCCGCTAAGGTGCTAATCCATGAGCCACTGATCCCCAGCATAAGCAACACGAAAGGACCGGCGCAACATAGGCTGGCACCTATAGCGGCCAACACTCCACCCACCATAGGCCAGGCAGGAGAGTCTGTTTTCAAGGTTTTATCATCTGTCTCAGTATTCATAGGCTCTAGTTATCAAGTCTATCCACAAGGAAGTGTGATTATATTCAGAGTGTAAAGCCTGTACCTAGATACGGAGTCAATAGACGAGTACTAAAATTCGTTTTAGAGGTGCTATGGCTAGTTTTAAGATGCCATAGCGAGTTTTAAGAAGTGCTATGCTCGGGAACCAAGGAGCTGATGATGGGGCAGCAGGCTTCATCGGGATTATGGCGACACTCATCGACCAGATTGGCCAAACTGTGCTCCAGTCGTTGCAGATCGTCTATCTTTGTCCGCACCGCTAGTAACTTCTTCTCGGCCAGTAGCTGAATATCGCTGCAGTGTCCCGCGCTCAAGGAGATCAAGGAAGCGATCTCATTGAGCGTAAAACCCAGTCCTTGGGCACGACGGATAAACATCAGCCTGAGCAGGGCATCTTGTGGGTAACGTCGATAACCCTGAACGGGTTTAGGTGGCTGCTTTATCAAGCCTTGTCTTTCATAATAGCGCACCGTTTCAACATTAACCTCGGCGGCTTTAGCGAGTTGTCCAATAGTAAACATATGGCCTCGGGATAACGTTTGTGGTTACCCCTATAATAACATTCCATATAAGTATGTGGTCAATTCAGAGACTCTCAGTTTTTTCAATTCAAGGCACATTGATGACGAAATAGTTATTCCCTTTAGAATCAATGCAACACAGAAGTGGAAACACTGAGAGCCTCACGTAGTGCGGGGTTCAAAACACTTTATGCTACGTTGAATGTTCTCGATATACGACTGCATGGATGCAGGAGGTAGAGCAACGCAGGAGCTTGTTGCCGAGAATAACTATTAGCTTCAAACATCCGCCTTGCCTGCAGCGCTTTGAACTCCCGCTGAATGATCAGATACTTACTCGGAATGGTATAATACCCAGCTCCCTAGAGCTCAGCAATAAGCTTCACATTTATGCCATTTGACACTCGTTATACTTACGCCATCTCAGGTTCGGCCTTAATCTGCAGCTGGCGGATAACCAGTGCCAGCTTTTCAATACTGTGCCTGATCGGTGATGGTAAGGTATCGAACTCGACGCTGAGCAGCAGGTTCTTCACCTCTAATCCCAGCTCGGTGTCGCCTTCGATGGACAACTTACGCTGGAAAAAAAGCGTATCGGGATCTTCTTTCCCCGCCGCGATCAGGAGCAGTTCTTTCGAATGTCCCGTAAACACCACTTGTGCATCGGTTCTTGGGCGTACCAACCAACGAGAGTCATAGCTGACTTCAAACTCCAATCCCATGTCCTCAACATGAATAGCCACCCAACGTCCAGATAAAAATTCCAACTCTTCATCTTCCCCCTGCTGCTTGAGCATTAATCTCAGCAGGCGAACTAACACATCGGCCTTCAACTTGAATGGCACCATAGCCAATGGTTGGCGCATAAGCTTAGGCGCAAGATTGAGGAGTTGCTTGGCGATATTACCTGAAAGTGGTATCTGCATATTAATCTGGTATCCGATAGCCTATATAACACTCTGCCTACAGCAGGAGAGTCAAAAAGAAAACGATTTTACCCATATTTTATGATCACAAACCTGTTTTACATCAAGTATTGGATAGCCAATCCCTTTTACACTCACTTTTCGATTTTTGGGAGTACCTTGGAGTAAGAATATGGAACTGCTGTGTCCGGCAGGTAATTTAGCATCGCTGAAAACTGCACTCAATGCAGGGGCCGATGCCGTCTACCTAGGTTTAAAGAATGACACCAATGCCAGATCCTTCGCGGGTCTCAACTTTACCCCGAAAAAACTTCAGCAAGCAGCCGAATACACTAAGAAGCGGGGAAAGAAGATCTTCCTGACCATCAACACCTTTCCCAAACCCGGAGAGGAGAAACGTTGGTACGAAGCGGTCGATATTGCAGCCAATACCGGGATCGATGCCTTGATCATGGCCGACCTTTCATTGCTGGACTATGCCCACAGCCACTACCCTCACCTGCCACTGCATCTATCTGTGCAGGCCAGTGCCACCAACTTGGGTGCATTGAAGCTCTACAAGGAAGAGTTCAACATAGAGCGCGCCGTATTGCCCAGGGTCTTATCGATGAAACAGGTGAGAGATCTCTCTAAGGTCACTCCGGTGGATTTGGAAGTGTTTGCTTTTGGCAGCCTCTGCATCATGGCCGAAGGCCGCTGCCACCTCTCCTCTTATGTGACTGGCCAGTCACCCAACACAGGTGGCTCCTGTTCACCGGCTAAGCACGTTCGCTGGCAGGAGAAAGATGGCACCCGATTGACACGCCTCAACGAGGTCCTTATTGATAAATCCTCCATAGACGAACAGATGGGTTACCCCGTGGTCTGCAAGGGGCGATATACCACACAGGATAACAGTGAGCCGACATACCTGCTCGAGTCGCCCACAAGTTTAAATACATTAAGCCTACTCCCTGAGCTCGCCAAAGCAAAAGTGGTGTCTTTAAAAATTGAGGGCCGACAACGCAGCCCGGCTTACGTAGAGCAAGTCACCTCGGTGTGGCGACGTGCCATCGATACCTATCTCGATAACCCGGACCAATATCAAACCCAAGATGAATGGAACAGAGCGCTATCTAAGGTCTCAGAGGGGCAAACCACCACATTAGGCGCCTATGAGCGCACTTGGCAATAACCTTAGCCAATACCTCTACGATTACCTTTGAATTGACCTTATGCGCTAAGCATTTAAGTTAAGATTCAAGCAAGCATTCAAGAAAACACGCGATGAAACTGCAAGGTGCCATGGCCAAACCATGAACACTGGTGGCAATAAGACCTGAATATCAGGCAGTCTGGCAGATGTCATACCACATAGGAAAACAGATGAAAGTATCACTCGGGCCATTATTATATTGTTGGCCGAAAGAGAAGGTTATCGAATTTTATCAATCCGTTGCCGATAGCCAAATCCCACTGGTGTATCTGGGCGAGACCATATGCAGTCGCCGCCGGGAGCTTAAGTTTACTGATTATATGGACTTAGCTCGTATGCTCAAAGCCTCGGGAAAAGAGGTGGTACTCTCTACTCTGGCACTGCTGGAAGCACCATCTGAATATACCGAACTGAAGAAACAGGTCGACAATGGTGAGTTTACCATCGAAGCCAACGACATGGGCGCGGTACAGGCGGCCAAAGAGCTGGGTTTGCCCTTTATCTGTGGTCCCACGGTCAATAACTACAACTTAGCCAGCTTGAAGAAACTACATAGCTGGGGCATGCAGCGTTTCGTCATGCCGGTGGAACTCTCTAAACATTGGCTCGACAAAGTTATCTCAATCGAAGCACCCGCTTTCGAAATCGAGGTGTTTGGCCATGGCTTTATGCCCCTAGCTCTCTCGGCGCGCTGCTTTACCGCCAGACACAAGGGACTGACCAAAGATAAGTGTCAGACCATCTGTATCTCAAATCCTAAGGGACTGCTAGCTCAGACTCAGGAATCGGAGCCCCTGTTACGCCTCAACGGCATACAGACTCAGTCCGCGGCCTGCATAGATCTCTCGTCAGAAAAAGCCGATATGGAAAAAATGGGTATAGATTATTTCAGGCTTTCTCCCTCGGGCATGGGAAGTGTCGAGCTTGCGGATAAACTATTTGATGACGAGCATCAGCTGCACGTGCAACAAGAAAAGAGCGGCTCTGAGCTCAGTTGCAACGGTTACTGGCACCAGGAAGCGGGCTTCAGCACTGTTTAAAGCAGACACACAAAAAACTATACGTCATTCCGCATACCTATGGCCGGAATCCAGTTTTTAGCTGTAAGGCACAAGACCAGATAAGAAAGCTATAAGACTGGAAGGTTACAAGCCTTCAAGCCTTCGAGCGACTAAATCATCCTCTGGACCTTAAGCTAGTGACCAGGCCTAAGGTCCAGAGCATAAATAACCCAATACAGATCCACTCCAACGTCGCAGGCCACCAGATATCCGGTCTGGGCAAGCTCATCACCATCTCCTGATAAAAGGGTCTACCTGCGGTCGTTAACCCCAAAGGTTTATGGGGAAACAATAGAAAGCTTAAGAAACTGATGAAGGTCAAAATACCTGTGAGTGCATTCCAGCGAGAATAGAAGAGCCTGCCCCTCATCAGAATATAAATAAGGTAGAGGAATGAGCTCACTACCCCTGAATAAAAAAAGTACTTTAATGCCGCTGTGTGCAGATGGTACACATTAACAGGAAATAACCCCGCAGCTGCCAGTGAAATAAACGTACAAACGAGTGCAATTAATAATGGATATAGGGCTCTATTATCCATAAGCTGGATAGAGAAAAGACAAAACATAATCAGACTTAAACTACCAAAAAATAGCCCGCCATTGATAACCACGGCAAATTTAGAATGACCATAGTGCCCCAGCTCACTGAGCGTGTGGTTGAGAAAATTAAAGCCATGCCCCTCAAAGTCCTGAAATCCAATCACAGATAACACAGTGCCGATAATTAAACCGACACTCCCAAGTACACCAAACTTAAACGCTAAACTGGATAGCTTTCTGCTCTTCTCTGCCATTTTTCCTTAGTTCACCCATCTCACACTCCCTTAACATACATGGAAGCAGAATTGATTAAAGAGGTCTAGCACTGATTTTTAGCCATTTAAATCGAGAACGGTCGCTTTATTTACAAGAAAAGGTATAACTCCTTAGATATCATAGTCTAAATTAAATCAACCGTCCGACAGATCATCTTTATTACTGCATGGTTTTAGGCGATTATTTGATAGTAACTCTCTATGACAAAATTATCCCCCATAAAGATAAACCTGATAAAATGCAAATAAAACAAACACATAAGCGGTATAGTTTATTAATAAAAATAATGACCGACAAAAAATCTGATACGGATCTCGCAGTTTTGAACGGAAAGTAGCATGAAAAATCACCTTACAAGAACCACCAGCCGAGAGATAAAACTCGCAGCTGGTGAAGAACTGATCTCAAATACAGACAGACGTGGGGTCATTACCTACGTAAACCAAACTTTTATCGATATCTCCGGCTTCAGGGAATCAGAACTGATCGGCCATAGCCACAATCTAGTCAGGCATCAAGACATGCCGGCTGCCGCCTTTAAAGAACTGTGGAATAAACTCAAGTTGGGTCAACCTTGGCGGGGCGTGGTCAAGAACCGCTGTAAGGATGGTTCCTATTACTGGGTCGATGCTTTCGTCTCTCCTCTGGTTGAGAAAGGCGAGATAATAGGTTATCAATCGGTTCGCATAAAAGCTTCTGATGAGCTTATCACCAGAGCTCTGCAGATCTACACTCGCCTCAATCAGGGAAAAACCGTCTCCGATCCCCTGAGTTTAAATCAAAAACGCATCTTATCCGCAATCTGTGCCACCTCAGGCCTGGCTGTGGCGGGGGCTCTCTGGGGTTGGGGCATCATTCTAGCTGGCGCGCTGCTCATGGGTCTCAACTTAGCCATCTTCTACGACGAAGCCTTCAGAATCCCCGCTAAATTAATGAAGATGAAGCAAGACTATGATTCCGTGAGCCGCTTCGTCTATTGCGGCCGCGATACTTCCTCCCTACTCGACTTTCAGATGTTGATGCAAAAAGCAAAACTACAGGGGGTCTTGGGACGCTCTCAAGACAATGCCAAACATATCGATGAAATAGCCGATGAGCTCATCGTCGCAGCGAATCAAACCCATGCAGGTTTAGAACATGAGAGTCAGCAAGTGGAGCAGATAGCCAGCGCCATGGAGGAGATGGGTTCAACCATAGCCGAGGTGGCACTCAATACTCAATCGACCTCGAACAGCATCGACGAAACCTATCAGCTGTGTCATGACAGCCGCATCAAGATGCAATCTAATACCAGTAATATTGCCTCACTCACCCAAGCAGTAACTGAAGCGGCGGCTAACGCACACTTACTCAACAAGGAAGCCGAACAAGTGGCTTCAGCCATGTCAGAAATTGATGCCATCGCCGAGCAAACAAACTTGCTGGCGCTCAATGCCGCCATAGAAGCTGCGCGCGCCGGCGAACAGGGACGAGGTTTTGCCGTGGTCGCCGATGAAGTCAGAGCCCTGTCGAAACGCACACAAGAATCGACTAACAGTATCTCCCACAGCGTCGATAAGATGTTCGCCATGATAACCAGCTGGGCCGGTCAGATGGATTTGAGCCGGGCTCAAGCCGAGTTGTGTGCCACCGATACCCAAGCATCGGCACAGAAGATAGATACTATCTATCAGGCAATCAGCACCATACACTCACTGGCACAGCAAAACTCGGTAGCCGCAGATCAGCAAAAGCAGGTGGTCGATGAGATCAATCAAAATATTGCCGCTATCAGCCTAGCCAGTAACGATAACTTACGCGCCGTGCAAACCGTCGAAGCATCGGTACTCGAACTGAAGATCAATGCCGACAAAGCCAAGGGCATGAGAGATACTTTCGGTTAGTTAGTTGATTAGTAAAAGGGCAAGTTAAGCTTTAAAACTTGCCCTTTTACTATGACCAAGTGGTGTGGAGGCTTGCCAGGTTAATTGCTTAGTTGAGGGTCATAAGATTGAATAATCCTATTAAGGCTACCGTCCTGTTTCATTGAGTTCATCGCCTCATCAAACCTATCACGAATATCGGTAAGTTGATTTTGTTTAGAGAATGCCAAATAAGCAAGCCTTGCATCTATAGCTGGGGTTAACGCTATAATTTTTTTACAGCGTGTCAACTGCGGGTAGGTTTCTTTGATTAGCTGGTTAAACACATACTCACTATTACGCCTCTCCCCAACCATGATATCAGTGACCCCGGTACATAGTTTCACTAGTAGTTGCGGTATATCCACTTCATAAGTGAGTTTAGTGAGCTTATTCTGGGCGACTAAATCATCAAAATAAGGTCCGTAACTAAAGTCTTTTTTTACCCCGAAGCGAAAGTGACTAAGCTTAGTCAGATCTTCGCTATATTCAATATTTGAGCCCTCAGTAACGAACAGGTGTATCTGTGCCTTCGAGAGTGGAAGCTTACTGTAGTCAATATACTCCAGTCGCTCTGGACGAATAAATACCCCTACCATGCCATCAATCTTACCAAGTCTGAGCCAGATCAATGCACGACTCCAAGGCATGACATTGAACTCAATAGGGGTCTCAGTTCGTCTAAAAGCCTCCTCTATTATGCGAATCGATATCCCTTCAACGCCATCACCTGAAGTGAAATGATAAGGAGGATACTCAACAAAGGCGATAGATAGGGGTTGCTCGACACTGAAAAGATATGAGGGAATAAGTAAGGTTATTAGCGCTAGGATCCTAAGTTTGAGTTTCATCTACTCCTCTCCTTATTCATTAACATGTAGGTGGCGCCACCTTTTATCTATCAAGTTTAGCCATCACTGACAATAATGCCTTAATGCTAACTGACAGAATAATTATCATTAGAGGTGGCAGTGTCATTCATATCAATCCCCCGAAGCTTAGGCACTCGAACTGAAGATGAATGCCGACAAAGCCAAGAGCATGAGAGAGACTTTCGGCTAACCTTGCTTTATCACCTCGAACAATAGCGGCGTGACTCCATGAGCACGTCGATTTCCTTTGCAAAAACGCCACCAAACACATAAAAGAAACACAAACCAAACACCTGCAACCACAAAAATTAACCACAGCAAAACCAAAAACATACATCATGTATCCTTGTCTATTTCACTAAGATATAAATACTCAGAAAGGTGTAATAACTATGCTTTAACGGTGATTAATCCCATCAAGCCTGAGAATCGTTTTACATACAGGATTTAAGGGGGTAATCTTGCCCCCCTCGATTTGAATGGATATTCAAAATTAATTTCAAATCGGATGAAATGTTAACTTATTGCAATTGTGCCAAAACGGTAATTTAGGGTAAAAAAAGTGGCTGAAAAACAAACCCATAACATAAAAACGATATTGACGTTTATTATTCCGTCATTGATAGGTCTACTGTTGTTTATGACGCCTATCAGTTATAACGACGCTATCACTATCCCAATCGCTATCGTATCTAAGGGGCTACAGAGCCTACTTGGTAACACGATCACAGCTATAGTCACCGCGATTATCGCGATAACAACCACGGCGAGTGTGATCACTAAACTGTTTAAGCCTGCGATGATCATCAATCATGCATTCTTCAACTCACTGCTCAATGTCACGCCAGCCTGGCTGGTTGTTCGCTTACTTGGCGCCATATTCGTAGTGATGACCTTCTTCGGTGTGGGTCCTGAAGCGATCACATCTGGTGATACTGGTGCGCTGATCTTAAATGACCTCTTGCCATCACTATTTAGTGTGTTCATTTTCGCAGGTATGTTACTGCCGTTACTGATGAATTTTGGTTTACTCGAATTTATCGGCACGTTATTAACTAAAATAATGCGTCCAGTATTTAACTTGCCAGGACGTAGCGCCGTCGACTGTATGGCATCTTGGTTAGGTGATGGCAGCGTCGCCATCTTAATGACCAGTAAGCAATATGAGAAGCGTTTATATACTCAGAGAGAAGCCGCGGTTATTGGCACCACTTTCTCTGCGGTGTCAATTACCTTCTCCCTGGTAGTAATCTCTCAGGTCAGACTCGAGCATATGTTTGTGCCTTTCTACTTAACCGTTTGTTTAGCAGGCATCTTGGCTGCGATTATCGTCCCTAAACTCCCTCCCCTGCGTTGGAAGAAAGATAACTATATCGACAACACCCCAAGACACCCAGATGATGAAGTGATCCCACAGGGACACGGTGTATTTTCCTGGGGCTTAGAACAGGCTCTCGCCAAAGCTGGACAAGCCAACGGTATCAAGCAGACATTTACAGATGGCATAAAGAATGTCATCGACATGGTGTTTGGCGTTATTCCTGTTGTCATGGGGATCGGCACTATTGCCTTGATTATCGCGGAATATACACCAGTATTTCAGTATTTAGGTATGCCTTTTATCCCGCTTTTAGAGCTGTTACAGGTCCCTGAAGCGGCCGAAGCATCCAAAACCATAGTGGTCGGTTTTGCCGATATGTTTATCCCTTCGATTCTTGCTAGCTCAATCGAGTCGGATATGACACGTTTCATCATTGCCGCATTGTCTGTGACTCAGCTTATCTACATGAGTGAAGTTGGCGCGCTATTGATGGGCAGCAAGATCCCAATCAACATTTTCGAGCTTTTCGTGGTATTTATCCTGCGTACTCTGGTCACTCTGCCTATCATTGCTGGTGTAGCGCATCTGATATTCTAAGTTACCTCCTCCCAAAAAAAGAGTGGCTCTGCCACTCTTTTTTTTTGTCTATTTTTTATTGCCCCTCTTGTACGCACTTTTATTGTTAGCTTCTAAACTTAAAGACTAAATCACTTATAGAACCCTAAACTCAGTATAATGAGAAGTCTTACCTTTCTGTCTTTCTTACTCGTGGCGAATCTTGCCTGGGCCAGCCCAGTCAAATTCGACTTTTATGAAGCTAAGCATGGCTTGTCCATGAATACAGTCACAGATATCGCTACTGATGATGCTGGCTACCTGTGGGTCGCGACCCAAGATGGGTTAAATCGGTTTGACGGAGAACAATTTAAAATCTATCGGGTGACCGGTGATAATCGCGGTCCAACCGAAAAACACATAAAAAAACTATTCTTCGGCAGAAAAAAACAACTTTGGTTACTCACCAAAAGTGATGGATTAAATCTTTATCAGGCGTCGACCGACACCTTTAAATCTTACAACAGTGAAAATACCCTACTCCCCAAGGCGATGTATACAGACATAGGCCAAGATGGCCAAGGAAATTTATGGCTAGCAACGAACTCAATAGGACTGATCCGATACTCTCCAGCAAGCAATGAAATTATCAAACATTATCGCCAAGCGAGTGATCAGCTCAACAGCAATCATGTCAAACAAGTCTTCGTCGATAAGTTCGACAGGCTATGGTTAATCACAGACAAAGGCCTATCCCAGATAAATAGCAAGGGTGAAGTGATTGATTACCCCAATATTCAATCTAAAATCATGGATAGCATCACCAGCCTCGAAGTAGGACACAGCAATACCCTGTGGATTGGAACGAAAAGCAAAGGGTTATACTTATTCGATATCTATACAGGTTCACTAAAAGAGATCACGTCTGCGTCTAGTCTCAGAGGAAGAAAAATAACCAATATACAACAAGGCAGATTCGGTAAACTTTGGCTTGGAGTAGAATCCGTCGGGTTAGCCAGATACTCACCTCAGAACAAAACAATCCAATATTTCATCAGCGACCCAGACAAGGCATATAGTTTGAGTAGCCCGATAGTGACAGCCTTAAGCTTAGATAGTGAGAATCAGCTCTGGATTGGCACCCAAGGAGGTGGGCTCAATAAGATCTATCTCGAAGCCGAAACCTTCGGCCATATACATCCCTTCAGTTTCACTGATAATAATCTACACAACGGTAATATCAGGAGTATTTACAGAGACAGGCATCAGCAACTCTGGATTGGTACGTCTATGGGGCTCTATCGTGCACAAGAAAATAAGCACAAAAAGATCACTGGCTTCGAGTTATTCGAGGTGCCAGGATCTAGGCTCTCCCAGAGTTTTATCAGTTTTATCATAGAAGATAAACAAGATAGGTTTTGGGTCGGCACCCGAGGTGAAGGCTTATTCATCTTCACTGCAGATAAGCAAAGTTATGTGCATTATAAGCATGAGCCTAATAACCCCAATGGCCTGCCAAGCGATCTGGTATTGAGCATATACTTCGATCATCAAGACAATGCCTGGCTCACAACCCGCAATGCCGGAGTCGCTAAGTATATAGACGAAGAGCATGGCTTTACCCAATATAAACATAAGCGGGATGACGCAAACTCCATAGCGAGTAACGAAGTTAATGCGGTGATACAAGATAAAGCGAATAATTATTGGTTTGCTTCATATACCGCAGGTTTAAGTAAACTATCCCCGGAAGGAAAATTCACCCATTTCAGCACTGACACAGAATCCCCCATCCCCAACAGGCATCTATTGGCTCTGTTTGAAAGCGATACCGGCCTGCTTTGGCTTGGGTCTACCGAAGGGGTTTTCTCTTTCGATCCCATCACATATGAAAGCCAAGTGTTCAACATGGATAATGGCCTCATAGGCGATACGGCCTACCTCACCATCTTAGATAAACAGCAGCGACTCTGGATTGGTACTTCATCAGGTCTAAGCCAATTAAACACCCAGAATTTCAATATAAAAAACTACACCATTATTGATGGTCTGCAGGATAATGAATTTAATTATGGGGCAGGTTTTATCGACGATGACAATCGTGTTTACCTTGGAGGAATCAATGGTTTTAATTATTTCTTTGCCTCTCAACTTCCCAAATTACCAGCACCAAGAAAACCGGTAATTAATCGCCTCTCGGTGAGAAGCTCAACAGACCCTGCTCGTATACAGCATTCACCAATAGCCCAGGAAACTAAGTTAACCTTAACCTATGAAGATGACCTATTCACGTTTCATTTTCATAGTCCTGAGCTTCACCGGGCCACCCGCTTAAGTTATGAATATAGGATGATAGGCCTGCATGACAAATGGCTAGCCACCAATAAAGATCAATCGGTCCATTTCACGGGTTTAGCTGCTGGTGCCTATATTTTCCTCCTGAAAGCTAAAGACATTAATGGCCAATCTAGTCCGGTCAGACAAGTAAACGTAAAAATTCTGCCCTCCCCTTGGCGATCGTGGTGGGCTTATGCGCTATATTCGCTGGCACTAATCTCAATATTTTCAATGACATTTTACTCAAGAGTGAATAAGTTCAATCAGCAGGCACGTTTACTTCGAGATAAAGAGAAGAGTGAGCAGAGACTACAACTCTCATTGTGGGGCAGCGGAGATGAGTTCTGGGATTGGGATGTAAAAAATAGCAAGGTGGTACGCACCAATACTTTTCTCAATTATCCAAGCAATGAAACTCACCTGCAAGAGACGCTGAAAACCTGTATTCACCCTGACGATCTAGTCGATATCAAACCCAAAATGGATGCATGTATAAATCAAGGTATAGATAAGTTCGAGATGATTTATCGTGGCAAGATGATGAATGGCCACTGGCTATGGGTACAGAACCGAGGTCAAGTCATCGACAGGGATAATCTGGGCGCTCCAACCAGGCTAGCTGGCACTATTAAGAACATTCAATCACAGAAGGAGACTGAGGCAGAACTCATCACTTTGAATCAAGATTTAGAAAAAAGAGTACTGGGGAGAACGCTACAGTTTCAACAAAGCAACGATGAACTTAAGCAGGCCTTAGAAAAACTCGAATTTACTCAGAGTGAGCTCATTAACAAAGAGAAGATGGCCACATTAGGTGGACTCGTTGCCAGTATCACCCATGAGATCAATACACCAATAGGCATCAGTGTCACAGCGGCATCTCATCTACAAGAAAGCGTGAAGGTATTTAACAAGAAGTATACCGAAGGCGATGTCTCCCATGAAGACTTTGAGCAATATCAAAATGAAGTCTATGAGGCCTCGATACTTTTACTCTCCAATTTAGACCGGGCAGCTAAGCTAATTAAGAGTTTTAAACAGGTCTCGGTGGATCAATCCCATGAAGATATTCAGGAGTTCAACTTAAAAGTCTACCTGGATGAGATCTTCCTCGCGCTAAACCCTTTACTGTCGAGAACCGGGCATCAGTATTCCTATCAATGCCCCGATAACCTCATGGTTAAGAGCCGCCCAGGGGTGTTCTATCAAATCATCAGTAACTTGTTCAATAACTCGGTCGTACATGGCTTTCCTGACGGTCACTCAGGGAAATTAACCCTCAACGTCATTAAGGTTGAGAGTGGTATCGAGATGATCTACCAAGATAATGGTTGTGGTATGTCTGCATCAGTTCAAGAGCAGATATTCGATCCCTTCTTCACCACTAAGCGAGGTAAGGGAGGCAGTGGTTTAGGCATGAATATCGTCTATAACTTAGTGACTCGGGAACTAGAGGGGGAAATACGCCTGCATTCGGAACTCGGTGCCGGCTGCACTTTTAATATTTCACTGCCTATGAGTACATTGGTATAACCCATAGAAGATTAACTTCCCTCCACCTTATCTAACTGTTATAAATATGTAAACACTCACATTTATGTTTTGTGAAGGGAGGCTTATATGGACTTAAAGCTGGATATAAGAGTATCAGAGATCATGATCACCCGCATCGTCACCATAGAGATGGACGATAGGCTCACAGTGGCCAAAGAGATATTTGATAATGCGCCCTTCCATCACCTACTGGTTATCGAACACGATGAACTGCAGGGAATACTGTCTGAACGCGACTATCTACGAGCGTTGAGCCCTAATATAGGCAATATCAACGAAACCGAACGCGACAGTGAAACCCTGCAAAGAAGAGCTCATCAGGTGATGACAAGAAAACCAGTCACCATAGCCCCAAATAAAACCATCAAGCAGGCCAGTAAGCTGCTACTCGAGCATGATATAGGCTCATTACCCGTTTTAGATAAGGGAAAGCTTGTGGGCATCATCACCTGGAAAGATCTGTTAAAAGCTTTTTCGAGCTAAGAGATAGGTCCTAGGAACTTACTCCTAGGACCTATATTCCATTATATCGCCCAACCACCCATATAGAAGATAACTAGGCCTAAGGTAATGGCTATTACACCGGGCTTGAGCGCGCGCCATTCACCGCTGCATAAACGGCCAATCACCAGAGTGACAAACCCCAGCATGATGCCGGTGACGATGTTCGAACTTAAGATGATGAAGATGGCACAGGTCAATCCTGCCATAGCATCGACCTTGTCATTAAAATCCAGCTTAGTGACATTACTCAGCATCAATAGACCCACATACATAAGCGCTGGCGCCGTGGCGTAAGCTGGCACCAGATAGCTCAGCGGTGCGAGGAACATCATCATGACAAACAGCAGACCGACTATGGTTGCAGTAAGTCCCGTCTTACCGCCGGCTGCGGTGCCAGCGGCTGACTCGATATACACGGCGGCAGGTGCTCCCCCAACGGCACCGGCGACGATACTGCTGACCGAGTCTGAAGTTAGTGCCCTTCCTCCACCGATTATCTTGTCATCTTTATCCAGCAAGCCGGCTTGCCCTGCAACGGCGCGTATCGTGCCGGTCGCATCGAATATCGCCGTCATCACCAAGGCTAATACAATTGGCAAGACCACTGGATTCAGGGCGCCCATGATATCCAGCTGACCGATAAGAGACTGCTCAGACATAAGATCCGGCCAAGCGAATAGACCTTGATATTTAACTGCAGGGTCGAATATCAGACCAAAAACTGACAAGGCAACGATCACGATCAATATCCCGCCTGGTATGCCGCGACGCTCGAAACCTATGGTGGCTGCCAGACCGACAATGGCAGCAATCACAGGCAGGCTGGTAATATCACCCAGTTTCACAGGCAGCCCGGCATCACTGCCGACGATGAGCTGTACACTGTTAGTGGCGATCAACAATAGAAACAATCCGATACCGATACCAGTCCCATGGGCTATGCCCTTTGGCAGGTTAGTCAGTATCCACTGACGTAGACCGGTCACACTCACAAATGTGAATACCACTCCCATCAAGAAAATGGCGCCTAAAGTCACGGGGATTGAGATGCCCTGACCCAACACCATGCTAAAAGCGGTAAAAGCCGTTAATGAAATGGCGCAACCTATGGCCATGGGTAAGTTAGCCCATAAGCCCATCAATAAAGAGCCGAATGCGGCTATCATACAGGTGGAAATAAACACGGCGCCGGGATCGAAGCCCGCGGCTCCCAACATATTAGGCACCACGATCACCGAGTAGACCATAGCCAGGAAGGTGGTTAATCCCGCGATGAGTTCACGCTTTAGGGTGCTGCCACGTCGAGTAATACTGAAGTAGTTATCCAGGAAAGAACTGGAATTAGCTTGTGTATCTAACGATGTATCTTGTGTAGGGCTCGTCTGTTCAGACTGCATAATTTTATACCTTTGATCTCTTAAATTTATAAGGCTGTGGCAGGTGAGAGCCCCGTTAATCAAACGGGTGAGAGATCCACGAATACTTGATTGTATTTTATTGTGACCTGCGGATAATCAACACTCTGGTTAACTATCATCGGCGTTAAACACGCTAAATCACAGCCTTTGTTGACGCCGAAGTTTACAGCATCTAATACTTTAGACCTAGAAAATGAGTGGCTGATCTTACAATTGTTCTAAAAAACGAACGAGTGCGACTATTCTGTTATGGTTTTTTTGAGCCTAAGGTTTATACCGTATTGCTATTGTATGTATCAGATAATGAACTTCCATAGACTCGGCATCTCAAATAACTTTCCAATTTGGCAGTTAGTGGCGATAAATATCTAATTCCTAGGTTCTAGAATCTAAGAACTAAGTCGTTTACTTGTTCCTCTGTCAGGCCTGTAATAATCATTACAGCACCTAACCTCATCTGAACGGTTGCAACATTTACTGCTTTCCCATCAAGCAACACTGCCATCTGCTTACCAATATTATTTGCCGTTGCACTTGATAACTTAGCTGCGCCATTTTGAGTCAGCTCTATGCTCACAGCGTTAGCTGAATGAGCTTCAAGTCTTAATATATCTTGGTTTCCTATAATTTCACTTCCAAGAAAGCGGTAATGATTGCCACGAAACCCGATAATGTTTTCAAGATCACCCTCCCCTTTCTCCAGGATCTCAGCACCTTTTTCGATCTGAGAAATCCAAATAAAACTAAGCTGTGCCACTCTGACTTGATCTGAATGTCTATTATGATCACTTAAATTTGTATCATGAGCACTTGGGTTTGTATCGTGACTCCAAGCCCCAAAAGAGCATACACCCAACAGTAAAATGAGCATAAATGAGGTGAAAGATCTCATCGTCAACAACCTAATAAAAATGGCCAAAAGTGGATTGGATATTATCCCAGTTTCTCTAATATCGATAGCCATTTCAGAGCCCTAATTTATGGTCATGTCAGCGAGAGTTAGCCGGTGGCAGATTTTGTTCATATTTCTTCATATTTTGTCAAAACTCATTCATTCCATGCATGACTCCTGTTCATATTCCTGCTCTATATTGGTGTCATCAGAGATAAGATCACTAGAGAGAGTCCGCTATGACACAGCAAACGTCATCAGAATCAGTCAAGCAAGTTAAAACCAAAGAGCTTAAAGCCCTAGGTTTTATCATCTTCCTGTTGTTTCCCATCGTCACCATCACAGGCATCAGTGCCTATGGCTTCATTATTTGGATGATCCAGGCATTTGGCGGAGTCGTCGGCCACTAATAGCGAATTAACAACACGTAAAAAAACTCAAACGACGAAACAAATTTTTAGATTTAAAGGATGCTGTTATGAAGTGGTTTATCAACATTTGGCGCACACTGACCAAGCCTGCCAAGTACCTAACCTTAGGCACAGTCAGTCTCTCGGCCTTTCTTATGGGTGTCATCTTCTGGGGCGGTTTTAACACGGCTCTTGAGATGACCAATACCGAAGAGTTCTGTATCAGCTGTCACAGTATGGAGAGCATGCCATACAAGGAGCTACAGGAAACCGTCCACTGGTCGAATCATTCCGGCGTGCGAGCGACCTGCCCCGATTGTCACGTGCCACACAACTGGAGCCGTAAGATTGCCCGTAAGATTGAGGCCTCTCACGACATGTGGGGTTGGATGCTACAGACGGTAAATACCCCAGAAAAATTTGAAGATAAACGTCTCGAGATGGCCAGCCGTGAGTGGAAACGATTCGATCGTGATAACTCTCTCGCCTGTAAAAACTGTCATAACTACGACTCGATGAAGTGGGAAGACATGTCAAAACTGGCTCAGAAGCAGATGAAGCGAGCCGCCGAGATAGATCAAAGCTGTATCGATTGTCACAAGGGAATCGCACACAAGTTACCCGATATGGGTACCTCACGCGCCCCGGAGCTCATCGCTCAAGTAGGCTCTGGTGAAAGGTCACTGCAAACCGAACAGTTCTACTTCACCGCGTTAACTAAGCCATTATTCTACAACGATAAGACAGACGTTGAAGCGGGAACTCTGAACATAGCCACTAAGGTCAAGGTACTAGAGACCAAAGGCAACCGCGTTAAGGTACGCATAGACGGCTGGCGTAAGAAGATCGGTGCGGGTCGCGTCATCTATTACGATTTCGGCCTCAACATACTGTCTGCGCAACTGACCAAAGATGCGGCGCTCGAAGAGGGCGTGATGCAGGTCTTCGAAGAGAAGGAAGATCCTATGACAGGCCTGACTTGGCAACGTGTCGAGGCTAAGATCTGGACAGAAAAAGACTATCTTGTCACCGATCTTCAACCTCTGTGGGACTATGCCCGCTCGACATATTCCACCAGCTGTAGCGTATGTCACACCCAGCCTGACGAGAATCACTTCGATGCCAACAGCTGGCCGGGTATGTTCCAGGGCATGATAGCCTTCGTCAACATGGACCAAGATACGCAAGCCTTAGTGCAGAAGTACCTGCAAGAGCACTCATCTACTTTCGACAAGTCAGCGCATTAATCATAAGGACTGGAACTATGAATATCAAAATAAAAAATAATCAGTCTGATTGCAGCGCACTTATACACAAATTCCGACAAGTCAGCGCACTAGTATTGAGGACTGGAACTATGAATATCAAAATAGAAATGATCAGTCTGATTGCAACGCATCATACCCAAATTTCGACAAGTCAGCGCATTAATTTAGGACAACAGACATGAACAGAAGACACTTTTTAAAAGGACTTGTATCGACATCTTATGTGGTCCTGAGCGGCGCATCGGTACTGGCACCACTCAATGCGCTGGCGGCTTCGGGCGCTAAGTCGAAAGATGGTTGGTTAACCACGGGCACTCACTTCGGCGCGTTTAAGATAAAACGTAAGAACGGCGTTATCGATCAGGTTAAGCCATTCGACTTAGACAAGTATCCTACGGATATGATTAACGGCATCAAGGGCCTGGTCTACAACCCATCTCGGGTTCGCTACCCTATGGTGCGTCTCGACTTCCTGCTAAACGGACATAAGAGTGACACCACACAGCGCGGCGATTTTCGCTTCGTCCGTGTCACCTGGGACAAGGCGCTTAATCTGCTGAAAGATTCACTCGATGAGGTGCAAACTAAGTACGGTCCATCTGGCCTGCATGCGGGTCAAACCGGCTGGCGCGCCACCGGCCAACTGCATTCGAGCACCAGCCATATGCAGCGCGCCATCGGCATGCATGGCAACTTCGTTAAGAAGATTGGCGACTATTCCACAGGTGCCGGACAGACCATCATGCCTTACATCTTAGGCTCCACCGAAGTCTATGCCCAGGGCACCTCCTGGCCACTGATCCTCGAGGAATCTAAGACCATCATCTTGTGGTCAAACGACCCTTACAAGAACCTGCAGGTGGGTTGGAACGCTGAGACCCATGAGTCCTTCGCTTACCTTGCTCAGCTCAAGGAGAAGGTTAAGCAAGGTAAGATCCGCGTGATCAGCATAGATCCTGTGATCACTAAGACTCAGAAATACCTGGGCTGTGAGCAGCTCTACGTTAATCCACAGACAGATGTGGCACTTATGCTAGGTATCGCCCATGAGATGGTTACTAAGGGTTTACACGATAAGACGTTTATCGATGGTTACAGCCTAGGTTTCGACAGATTCCTGCCTTACCTGCTCGGTGAGAGCGACGGCGTAGCCAAGACACCCGAATGGGCCAGTAAAATCTCAGGGGTAACCCCAGAGATCATCCGCGATCTGGCTAAGGTAATGACCCAGGGCCGTACTCAGTTGATGATGGGCTGGTGTATTCAGCGCCAGCAACACGGCGAGCAGCCCTACTGGATGGCGGCGGTTCTGGCCACCATGATTGGCCAAATAGGCCTACCCGGCGGCGGCATCAGCTATGGACACCACTACTCGAGTATCGGTGTGCCTTCATCGGGCGCTGCTGCACCTGGGGCATTTCCACGTAACCTGGATGAAGATCAGAAGCCATTGTTCGATAGCAATGATTTCAAGGGCGCCAGCAGCACCATTCCGGTTGCCCGCTGGATCGACGCGATTATGGAACCCGGCAAGACTATCGATGCCAACGGCTCTAAGGTCACCTTCCCTGATATCAAGATGATGGTGTTCTCGGGCAACAATCCCTGGAACCATCATCAAGACAGAAACAAGATGAAGCAGGCGTTCCATAAGCTTGAGTGTGTGGTCACTATCGATATGAACTGGACCGCCACCTGCCGCTTCTCAGACATAGTTCTGCCGGCTTGTACCACGCTTGAGCGTAACGATATCGATGTGTACGGCAGCTACGCCAACCGCGGCATACTCGCGATGCACAAGATGGTTGAGCCCCTATTCGAGAGTCTGTCTGACTTCGAGATCTTCACCCGTTTCGCCGCGGTCATGGGTAAAGAGAAAGAATATACTCGTAACATGAGCGAGCAGGACTGGTTGAAGAAGCTGTATAACGATTGTAAATCAGCCAATGCTGGCAAGTTCGCTATGCCGGACTTCGATACTTTCTGGAAGGATGGTTATGTTCACTTCGGTGAAGGTAAGCCATGGACCCGACATGCGGACTTCAGAGAAGACCCTGAGATCAATCCATTGGGCACCCCATCGGGGCTTATCGAGATCTTCAGCCGCAAGATAGCTCAATTTGGCTATGATGATTGTCCCGGCCATCCAACCTGGATGGAGAAGACAGAACGTAGCCATGGCGGTCCGGGTTCAAACAAGTTCCCGGTTTGGATGCAGTCATGTCATCCAGATAAACGCCTCCACTCACAGATGTGTGAGTCGCAAGAGTACCGTGAAACCTATACGGTTCAAGGCCGTGAGCCGGTATACCTGAGCCCCGAAGATGCCAAGTCTCGTGGCATCAAGGATGGTGATATCGTCCGGGTGTTTAACGACCGTGGTCAACTACTTGCCGGCGCTGTGATATCGGACAGCTTCCCGAAAGGCATCATACGCATCCACGAAGGCGCTTGGTATGGCCCAGTTGGTAAAGATGGCAGCAAGGAAGGCGGAGCCGAAGTTGGCGCCCTGTGTAGCTATGGCGATCCAAACACGCTAACCCAAGATATCGGCACCTCTAAGCTCGCTCAAGCCTGCGCCGCTTACACTTGCCAGGTTGAGTTTGAGAAGTTCCGTGGCAAGGTGCCTCAGGTCAGTTCATTCGATGGCCCGGTTGAGACCTTGGTATAACCAGCAAAGAATAGTGATAATATGGAAAACAGCATAACTAACCCGGCAATATCAGAGGATCAGATGAATAACACAGACATGAATAAAGCACGAGCCATGGTCTATCGCCTGCTCTCCTCCCTGTTTGCTAAGGAGATCGATCATCAACTGCTCCATGAGCTGACCAGTGAGCCTGCCAAAGCATTCTGGGCTCAGCTCGCCAGTGAGCCAAGCTTTAAGCAAGATGTCGATGCCATGGTTAGCGTGCTGGAAAGCTTAACGTCAGATAAGGCTCTGATGGAGCTTGCCGCAGATTATTGCGGCCTGTTTTTGGTGGGCACCAAACACAGTGCCTCACCCTATGCCAGCCTCTATCTCCAAGATACAAGCAAGAGCGCTAAGGGTGGCGATCAGCCCTTACTGTTTGGTGAGCAGCATCAGCTGATGGTGCTGTTTCTTAAACAGAGCCAGCTGCAGGTGCAAACCAGCTTCCCTGAGCCTGCGGATCACTTAGCGGTGATCTTGGCTTATGTTGAGCATCTATGCTTATCGGCTAGCGACGAAGAGCAGCTCAGCTTTATCGAGTCATACCTCAACAGCTGGCTAGGCAAGTTTGCCGCTAAAGTGACTCAGTGTGACAGTGGCGACTTTTACTGTGCATTAGCAAGATTGACGCAATCTT
The DNA here is from genome assembly GCF_009377275.1 of Shewanella sp. YLB-07. Taxonomy (NCBI): domain Bacteria; kingdom Pseudomonadati; phylum Pseudomonadota; class Gammaproteobacteria; order Alteromonadales; family Shewanellaceae; genus Shewanella; species Shewanella sp. YLB-07. The sequence continues at coordinate 451,460 of NZ_VOQB01000003.1, forward strand.
GGGTCAACTCAGACTTAGCAGGATTAACAGAAGAAAGTTAAATCTGCTGCAAAGATCCTAGGACCTAGATCCTAGGATCTTAATGTATTAAATCATTTTCAACTTGCCCTTGGCGGCCGCGATGCTTGAATACTGCTTAGCGACCATTATGCTATCGAGCTCCTTAGCAATCCTATCGAAGCACTCAACCCCCTCCTTCTCGAAACAAGTCGCGACTTGTACCGCCGACGCGCCAGCCAGCAGATACTCAAACGCATCAGTGCCGGTTTTGATTCCGCCAACTCCTATGATATCTATGCTCGAAGGCAGAAGCTGACTAAAAGCCCTAACATTGGCAAGACCGATAGGCTTAATGTAATCACCGCACAAGCCGCCGAAGCCGCCCTTTGGCTTGATGATGGCACTCTCGGTTTCCGGGTCTATCACTAAGGTGTTACCCACGGAGTTGATGCAGGTGATAAAGCTCACCGGAAACTTCTTGATGATATTAGCCATGGTGATGAAATGGGAAAAATCGAAATAAGGTGGCAATTTTAAACCTATAGGCTTACTGCCTAGCTGGCATAATTGCTCCAATGCTCGCTCAGTCTGCTCAAAATCGTATCCGACCTGAGGCTTGCCTTCGATATTGGGGCAAGAAAAATTGACTTCGATAAGGTCGGCGCAGCTGGCTTGAAACGCCTTAACCATGACCACATTATCAGTGATTGAGAAGCCTGAAACACTCACCACTATCGGCTTATTGGTTTGGGGAGAGATAGCTTGCTTTAACCTAGGCAGCATCTCCAGATATGCCTGATAACCTAAGTTAGGTAACCCCATAGACTGTATAGAGCCCAGAGGCAAAGCTTGGTATCTCGGCTCGGCATTGCCCTCTCTGGGCTTCAGAGTGCAGGATTTAGTCATGATGGCAGCAGAAGCTGAGGCTCCAAGCAAGTTAAGTTCATCTTCCTCGGTACAACGTGGGCCCGATGCATTGAAGATAAAACTCGCTAATGGAACTTGTGCAATGCTGGTACTGATGCGCTTATTCACGCAACGATTAACAGCTTCAATCGATGAGGTATTATCATTATGGATAGGATTAGACATGTGAGGCTCCGTTTCTGTTCACAAACGGGAGATGAGACTAACAGCTTACTTAGGGTAAAAAATTGATCCTCAGCCGATTTAAAACAAGGAGTTCAGATACAGGTTTTATTTGGTGATCTTAATATCTAGATCAGACAAAGTTTACCCCCATCTGATCTCATTTACGCAGCCGAGCTAACAGAATATCAGTAATTTTAACGTTCGACTCTAGTATTAACGACCTCGCCTACCGCCATTAGCTCGCTTCTTGGCGCGCTGCTTGTGGGCATTTCGCCCCCCTTTCTTGGGTGTATCTACACTCTTAGTCAGATCAGGCTCAAAGCCTGCTAACCACTGCTGAGGAAGCCGCTTATCGAGCACGGCTTCAACTTCTTCGAGCAGATGCTCATCTTCACGACAGAGTAATGTGATTGCAACGCCCTTATTACCAGCGCGGCCCGTGCGGCCGATACGATGAACATAATCCTCGGCCTTATAGGGCAATTCATAGTTGACCACATAGTTAAGGTCGATAATATCGATCCCCCTTGCAGCAACGTCTGTCGCCACCAGCACGCGAACTTCACCATCCTTAAAACTTTGCAGCACCTTTTCCCGTGCGCCCTGAGAGAGATCGCCATGAAAAGCCTGAGCCGAAATCCCCGCCTTGATTAAGTTAGCGGCCAGCTTGTCGGCGGCCACCTTCTTACGGCTAAAAATGAGTACCTGCTGTAACTTACCCGACTCGATAAGATGAGTGATTAAGCCAAGCTTTCTGTCACTGTCGACGGCATAAACCCGCTGCTCAATTTCGACAGCCGCGGCATTTCGCTCACCTACCTCGATAAGTTTAGGATCGCGTAATAGTGATTGACTCAAGCCATAGAGTGATTCATCGAAGGTAGCAGAAAACAACAAGGTTTGGCGAGTCTTAGGCAGCTGTTTGACGATGGCATCTATCTCATCTTTAAAGCCCATATCCAACATACGATCGGCTTCATCGAATACCAAAAATTCAAGTAAACTAAGGCTCAGAGAACCACGCCTTAAGTGATCCAGCAGACGCCCAGGGGTGGCAACCAAGATATCGACCCCAGCCGCTAAGATCTGAGCCTGAGCATCTATGCTTACACCGCCATATACCAGAGCAGATTTAAGCTGAGTCTGCTTAGCGTATTTAACGAAGCTCCCATGGACCTGCAAAGCCAGCTCACGGGTTGGCGTCAACACTAGGGCATGAATAGCAGGTTTGTCGACAGAGTTTTGCGCTTCAGGCTTTTGCAGACAGGTTTGTGCGCTTAACCTATTGAGAATGGGCAGCGCAAACGCGGCGGTTTTTCCCGAGCCGGTTTGAGCACCGGCCATGATGTCCTGTCCGGCTAAAATTGCCGGAATCGCCTGAGTCTGAATCGGTGTAGGCTGACTATAGCCTAATTCAGTCAACACCTGCAGCAATTCTGGTTTTAGGGATAGAGATGAAAATCCATGATTAGCAGCAGGGTTAGCGCGATCAGACATACGGGGGAATACCTAGATTAAAACAAGAAAGAAACTGCCGCGAATTGTATCACTGTTTAGCTGGAATAAGGATTCAACGACGTCTTATGCTTCCAAATATACTCTCAGCGCTTCGATTGAACGAGTTAAGCAGCCGTTCAACTGTTCATGTTGGCTGGCTCGATATTGATTTTTCTCCAGTGACTGACAAAGCTTAGACAGGGCTAACAGCCCCATGCTTGCACTGCTGCCCTTGAGGGCATGGAGTAACCTTGGGCTGTTAGCGGTAAAGGTTTGCAGCTCAGAGAGCTGAGCTTGGCTCGACTCAATAAACAGAGCCAGCATGTCAATCACTGCCTCCTGTCCCAGATATTCAATATCTTGCTCAATCTGAGTCAGATCCAGCAGGTGAGATATCTCACCTGCTGCTCTTGCTTGGGTGAGCGTCTCGGCTATGACTGCAATATTTTCTGCGTCTTCGACATTTGTCTCACTCGCCAGCCCTATCCAGGCGGCCAAAGATTGCATGTTGAGGGGTTTACCTAACACGATATCGAAGCCAGCCTGTTGATAATGGGAGAGATCATCGGCCTGGAGCTGAGCGGTAAATGCAGCAATAGGCACTCGATGATCGGCCCTTTGATTCACTTTATAGTTTACCGCTCTTAAGTCACTAACGAGTTCAAACCCGGAGCCATCCCCCAACTGAATGTCCAACATGATGGCATCAAATTTATCAGCAGTATTCTCACCGTATAGTATACGCGCCTGCTCACAGCTACTCGCCAGGACTGACTCATGACCTAAGTGGGCCAGGAACCCTTGGGCCACCATGGCATTGACCTTGTTATCCTCAACCACTAAGACACGTTTTTTCGTCACATGTTCCAAGTCCTGAGCCCCGCTATCATTCACTCGCTGACACTCTATCAGAGGCAAGCTAAAGCCAAAACTGCTGCCACGACCCGACTGACTCTTAACCCAAAGGGAATCCACCTGGCAATTGACTTGGCCAGCCCTCTCTAGTGTCTTCTCTTGTAACGCCTCATTTGAAACTTCATGTGAAGTAGGGACCTGCTTCATCAAGTCCACCAGCTCTTTACTGATTGCCAGCCCCAGACCGGTTCCTCTAGAGCGCCCTTTATTGAGCTGAGCGCTATAGGCTTTAAACAGATGCGGCATGGCATCAGCACCTATACCTAAACCAGTATCAATCACCTCGAAATACAATTGGATTTCATCGAAAGAGACTCTCAGCCTCACTTCCCCCTCCGGGGTAAACTTGATACCGTTACCAATAAGATTAAACAGCACTTGGCGAAGTTTGGGGCCATCCAAGCTGACCCATGCGGGTAAACGCGGACTCTCGAGCACCAGCTGCAAACCGGCGAGACCAGCCCCGGCAAGCATTATAGCCACCACTTCATCGATGAGTTCATTGATGGCCACTGGCCTAGTTTCATTGGTGAGCTTGCCTTGCTCTAACCTGGAGAAATCCAAGATATCGTTAAGCACGGTTTGCAGCAGGGTGCCGCTATATTGGGACAGAGCCAACATCTGCTTCTGTGCAAGGGGCAAGTCTGAGTGGCCGAGTAAGGTCAAGGTGCCAAGCAGGCCATTGAGGGGAGTGCGGATCTCATGACTCATAGTGGCTAAAAACAGTGACTTGGCCTGACTCGCCTGCTCTGCCATCTTTCTGGCTTGAGCGTGGCCTCTGGCCTCGGCATCCAATTGTCTGTTGGCGATGGCTAATTCCAGAGTTCGCGCCTCGACGGTACTCTCCAGCTCTGCCTTGTGCTGAGTTAGCTCGGCTGCAGTGTCGAGCAGCTGAGCCTGTAGCTTTTGATTGTGAGCGGTCTTCTGCTTAAATGCTTGAATCGCATTGGCCATGGCGGTCAATTCATCATCACCATGGGAATTAAGGCTCACATCTGTATCTCCCAAGCTCAACCTAGACAAGGCATGGGTCGCCTCGTTAAGCCTGACGGCAATACCTTTATAGATAACCCTATACATGACAAACAAGATCACCAGCAGCATCAAGACTCCCGTACTCCAAAGACCTGTTTTTGCCCAAAAGAGTTGCTGTAGGTAATCTCCCCGAGCCAACTCGGCTTTGGCCTGTTGGCTAGCCATAGCACTGTCTAAGGTACGGTTCAAGCCGGTTAATTTATCCGAGAGTAATCTCAGCAGCTTATCCTGAGCCCTCAGTAAATGAACATACTGTCTCTGAGCCGCCAACCCTTCGCCAACCCGGCGCAATACCACTAATTCTGCGGTCAACTCATGCTCTCTGACAGGATCTCTTATCAAGCCCTTGAGTAACTCCAACGCCATCAGATCGATTTGAGGTCCTGCGTTATTCAGATCAGGAGAGTTAGGCAGGCCTTGAGAGCTATTAATGATCTGATAGGTTGAAGACAAGCTGACAGTCTGTTGTTGTGACAGTGAACTGAGCAAGGTTGCCAGCGCAGCCTCATGCTCTGGTGATTGCAGCAATTGGCCCACCAGAGCAATATGATGTATCACCTTGAGTGCACGGTTGAGGCGCTCCTGAATATCTAGATCTTGCTCAATCACGTCGTCCAGCAGATGTGCACTGTTAACCTTACCGGCGATCTGCGGATAAGCCAGACTCAACTTGGCCAAGATGGCCGAGTTAACAACAGCAAGCTCGGCTTCAAGCAACTCAGTGCTGTGACTGGCTGAATCAACCAGAGCCTTGCCCACTCGAGACAACTGCCCCGCCACTTCCAGACGCTTACCTACCTGCGTACCTAAGCGAGCCAGTTCATGAATTATCTCTCCAGCAGAGAGCTCTAACCTATGATCCTTCTGCACCCCTAGTGATTTAAGGCTGGCAATGGTACCGAGTAAGTTACTGCTATTAATCGACAGCATTCGGCCAATGAACTGTCTTTGTGCCTCCTCCTCGACGGTGCCGAGTGCCTGTGCATTTTCAGCCAATGCATTAGAGGATTGCACCAAACTACGCGCAGCCTGTGATGCAGGTAGCGCCTCATCATAGAGAAATTTATCCGCCAACTTCACCCAGTAGAGGCTCAAGCTTCCCACGGATACGAGTAACATAAGCAAGAAGGCGAGTAAGCAGAAGGACAACATGAGACGTCCAACTAGACTCTTTCCCGATAGCGTGAAGGGCATCTTTTTCCTTAACCTGATACAATAAATTTAGACATTTTACCTTCAATGATGGCATGGCAATGACGCTGCAAAATGGTGCGACTCTTATAGATACTCAAATTCCAGTTAGCAGAACCTCAGCAGCTAAAATCAGAGTCTCAACATTCATAGATACTGCAACCAAGATCACCAGAATATTAGCAGTCGAAACCTTAAATATAAGAACCGACACAAATAGATACGTAACCGCTCTTGCCGGGCTAATATTCTTTATTGTACTTTCCATTTTGGGCGGAAACTTCGCCCATGCCAGCACAAACTCTTCGGCCTGGTCATTAGAGCAGCGTAGCCCCTTCAATGTCAAAGTCCAACAGGCTAAAACTCAAGCATACTATCCCCTTAAACGCGCCAAACAAGCCTGGAAAATATGTACACTGGTGCCACATCTTAAAGACGCCTACTGGATCGGCATAGATTATGGTCTAGTGCAGCACGCCAGAGCACTGAATATAACATTAGAGCTCTTCGAGGCTGGCAGCTATTACGGAAAAGATAAACAACTCAGCCAGCTATCACACTGCATGGATGGCGATTATGATGCCATATTGCTTGGCACTGTCGATCCTAAACTTCTCGCCTCTTTTCACCAGCCCATCACTAAGCCCGTTATCGCCCTGGTTAATAGAATAGACAACCACAAGGTGACGACCCGTATCGGTGTCAACTGGTACCGAATGGGTTGGTTTGCTGGCAACTTCATCAAACAAGATGTCGAACATAGTAAAGCTCAACAGGCAAGTGTTGCCCTGCTGACCGGCCCTGAAAAGCAAGGAGGTAGCGATTGGGTCGAGGAAGGGATCATGGCCGCTCTGCAACCTGACTCTACATCGAGCTCGAGTGACAGTGCTAATACCAGTTCGAAAAGCAGCAAGATCACTATCTCTTCTATCCGCCATGCCGATAACAACCGTAACCTCTATCGAGATCAACTCTACCACCTGCTCAAAGATCAGACTCCAGATTATATCTTAGGCAGTGCGGTTGCTATCGAGGCGGCCGTCGGAGAGTTGGCCATCAGACAGGCGCGCCATGGCTCTAAGTCACCACACTCTGAGCTAGAGCCTCAGCTAAGTGAAATGCCTCAAATAAAGCTAGTGAGCAGTTACCTGTCCCCCGCCGTACTCAGGGGCTTGTTCAGGCACAGAGTCGCATTCAGTGCTGATGACTCTGTGGTACTCCAGGGAAAACTGGCGATAGATGTCGTCGTTCGAGAACTTGAAGGCGCTAAGCCCTTCGGTGATATAGGTCCGGCGATTCAAGGCTTACAAGGTGATGTGTTGAAAAAACATAAGCTTGAAAATAGCCTGGCACCGGCAGAGTTTTATCCGATATATAGGGTAAATCCAAGGAACTAGGTTCTAGACCTTAGTTCCTTGGCTAACATTTACTCCCCGACTTTTGCCGAGAACAGATAACCTTCACCATGAATAGTGGTAAACAGCTCAGGGTTGAGTTTGTTTCTCAGTCTTCTGATGATCACATCTATGGTCCTGTCGTTGACATCTTGGTTTCTGTGACTGGTATTCTGCATCAGACGTTCACGTGACAGCACTTGCTGGGGATGCAATGTAAAAGTCGCCAACAATTCGAATTCGGCCTTGGTGAGTTTGATTATCTCATCACCATGCTTAAGCTTGCGACTGTTGAGTTCAAGAATATATCCCTCGAAAGCGATCACATCATCATTCTCATCGAGCTGCTCTATCACAGCTTGTTCAGCCTTCTTGACCAGAGAGATCCGCCAAAGTAGATTTTTGACCCTGACCAACAACTCACGCAATTCGAATGGTTTAGTCACATAATCATCGGCGCCCATCTCTAAGCCGATTATCTTATCTATGGCCTCATCACGTCCGGTCACTAAGATGATGCCAACATCTGAACGGCTACGTAATTCTCTTGCCAGGCTTAAGCCATCGACCCCGGGAAGATTGATATCTAACATGACCAGATCTACGTGTTGGCGGCCGAACTCATACCACATCTGCTCACCATCTTCGGCCTCGAGGACGCGATAGCCCTCTTTCTCAAAGTATCCTTTAAGACGGGCTCTGATAACGGCTTCGTCATCGACAACCAATACGGTATGAGGTGTAGAGTGTGCAATTGAATTAGCCATAGTCTCTAGAGCCGAAGGCTCACTCCTGATGAAAAGTGCGTCTTGAAAAGCGAGTAAACATCACTCACCTTACATTATTCACATTTTTTCATAATTGCATATAAGCAAGAGTGAAAATAGCGACTTGGGCATTACTTTCTTTGGTTTCTCCTCTTTTTAGCGACTTCTTCCTAATAAAAACGCTAAGAATTTTTACACTCATTATAAGTTGGCATATGCTTATACTAATGCCATGCTATAGCTGAACTAAAGCTAAAGCATTTATGATTAAAGGTTATAAAGGAAGCGTTATGGACGAGAAACGTAAATTTTCAAGGATCCTATTTGCTACAGGCGCACAGCTAACTCAAGCAGATAAGGTCTGGGCGACCAAGATTCTCGATCTCAGTCTCAATGGGGCACTCGTTGAGGAACCCGACTCCTTTGCAGTAGATAATACGCCCATCATTCTCAGTTTCACTCTACAGGGCTCGGATATCGAAGTGCAGATGGAGACTCACCTTATCCATCAAAAATCTGGCCACCTAGGTCTTAGGTGTACACATATTGATGTAGATAGCATCAGTCACCTTCGCCGCATGATCGAACTCAATACTGGTGATTCATCTATGCTTAATCGTGAACTTGAGCTATTTATTGCAGACCACGAAAGTTCGTAACTGCTCATTTTTAGCCATATTATGTTAAGGGTAAACCCCTGATAAACTATATGACGGCTGAGTGAAGTCGGCAGCACATTCGTGATGACTAACGCTAGCCTTTAATTGCCGTCTCTAGTGCCAACGTCAGCATCTGATTAAAGCTGGTTTGTCGCTCTAAGGGACTCATCTCCCCGCCCTTAACCACGTGATCCGACACGGTAAGAATACTCAATGCCTGTACGCGACTTTCTGCTGCTATAGCAAACAGAGCTGCCGACTCCATATCTAAAGCCAAGATATTCATCTTAAGTAATGCCGGCAGCAGATTATCGGGATCGTCATAGAAAAAATCATTGGTAAATATGCCACCATAGCGAACAGGAGTCTCTAGCGCCTCGGCTGTTCGGAGCGAGTTTATAGCCGCGTGGTGAATCAACTCATCGAAATGGATCTTATCGAGAAGCTAGACAATCAACTCCACATCAAAGATATGCAAAAGCTAGCTCAATTCCTTGAAATGAAATAAGTCATAAATCTGAATCGTGAAAGGTATGCAAGTGCATAAACTGTCACCTTTATTTGCGACAGAAGCGATAAACTCTACTGCTTACATTTCATCTGTCACTATACAAAGGCCTGTAACCGCCTCTTCATCGTAAACTTGTACTGTAGCAAACAACTTGTGGTCAGCTAACGGATATTGGTTGTATGAAAGATAGGTAGGCGTTGCGCTAATGTCTTGACCATCAACCCCATCGATTCGATAAATGTTACCTAGTATAGGTGACTTGTACCCACCATCAATCTTAACTATCGACTCATTCGACCGCAGAATATTAATATTAGTCATAGTAATATCACCACCTTTGATCTTGCATGTTAGGTCACTTGCCTGCGCCACACCCGTCACTGCTGCAATGCTTAAGGTTGAGGCTAATAGGACTGTATTAAATATATTCATTGGGTGTTATCTCATTATATGGAATGGTTAGTGTGTGCTTGCACTGGTTAACTAGTTTGTGCCATGAATTTAGTAGAGTCATAAAAAAATATTCGCTATGACCCCGCTGGTGTTAAGCAGTGATATCTAAGAATATGCTTAATATGGCATAAAACTATCGCGCCATATGTTAGGTAGATCAACATTCTTTCAGGCCACCTTTGCCAAACCACATAATTTCGTCTTCCTTGAGCATAATTAACAACAAATTAAACCACTCAATGTTAATGGCATGCCTTTGAACCTCTTACTAAGCATTGAAAGATGCGCTTAAGTAGGAGGTAAATTTGCCCAGACCACGAAGCACTCATATAAGTATTGAGCAAAAGCGCCATTTATCATTGCTGTAGTACAACTGTTAGACTACGCCTACCTTAAGGGAGTTGATTATTATTCAAAAATATTATGAACATAGATGCGGCTAGAGTGATAAGTTCTGGCCTGTTGGCTTATGCAGTGTGTATATTTCATGCAGTAGATAGATGAAAATTTCTGTTTTGGGTGCATTTAACTATTTTCATATTGGGCGGTGTGTTTGAAGGTCTAGCCATCATTGTTATCTATTGCCTCCGGCGAGGGATGTGCACTCTTACTTTTACAAGGGTCTGCGAGACGCTGGTTCTTGATTTCAAAAGAGCCGCAACTGACATGCTCCGCGACTCCAAACAATGTCATGCATAACGGTCTGTTCAGCTTCCACGCTTCTGTTATTTAAAATTCTAGTTTTCACCAAACACACAAACCTACAACAACTGAAAATAAGCGGGGAAAGTCTCTGTAAAAATAGTTGACAATATAAGGTGATTGAAACTGACTACAAATACAAAGCAGACGTCAAAACCCAGTGGGGGAATACGTAAAAGAACAATTAATATCAAGCACTTACCTTGCCTACCTTTAAATAAATAGCTACAGTAAAGATACAAATCGCTATAGCATAGAAAATGCCAATAGCGCAGAATAAGTGAATGTAGGGGATGTGGCATAGGCCAATTCCAACAAGCTAGTTAATGCCTTAAAAACCAGGCAACACAGAAGCACTAAGACGTTATGAGGGTGGAGTATGGTGGGAATATATAAAAGCAAGGACAAGCTTGTCATAAGAAAAATATCCATTCGCTTCTACTTATTAATTTTTGTATTATTTGTTATTGGTATTATAGGTTCGAGTTTACTTGTAAACCTGAGTTCTCATATCGATGATTATATTATTATTGACAAGGCAACAACCGCTTTAGATAAAGCAAGATTAAATGAACTTGTTTACACCATAGATGGAAGATTACTCTCTTCTGATGAAATTAAGTTCAACATGGATGTGCTGATGAAGAGCTTTGAAGGACAGGAGTTAACTGGATACTTTAATGATTACCCAAATAAAGAAAAAGAATTCACTACTGCGCTAGAAAGATATAAGAAACAATTTAAGACTTTTATAGAACACCAACGTATGTTCAACGAAGGCAAAAAATCTATCATATTATCAGCAAAGAACTTAACTTCTAACCTGATAAAACTAACTCAATTTAAAAAAGATGAAACAAATGACAACCTTATAAAAATAAAGCAATTATCATCGAGTGCGGACATTGCACACAATGTAGTTAAAACAACTGCTGACGTTAGAATTAAAGCGCAAAGAATAATGAACTTATTGAGAAATTATGAAGGGGATGATGCTGATAGAAACATCATGATTTCTCAAGTGAGTTCAATAATTGAAAATTTATCCATGACAAACAAAGAAGAGTTTTTAATCACAATCAACAAGGCAAATAGTTTTTTAACCTTGTTATTGGGAAAATCAACGCGAAATAAATTACAAGTTGCAGGTGTAAGCCTTATTGATGCGGTAAATATTCTTGACAATTTTCAACATGAAATGTTAAGCGGGGCTGAACATCGAGTTTTAAATGCTGAAAAATTAATGTTAAACGAAGTAAGCTCACTAAAGGAGGTCAACCTTCTTACTTTAGATATTACCGAATTAAGATTGTATGAAGATGAATTCTACACATCTATGAGTGAAAACTCTTTTTTCAATAAGAATATAGTCCTAAAACACCTCAAACATACGCAAGAGCAAGCTATTTTAGTCACGAAGCAAAGTATTGGAGATAAAGAAGCTAAATTGCTAAGCGTAATAACTCATGCATTGGATCAATATAGACAGAACTTCGAATCATCCATTAACAAGTCAATTGAAATAGCAGCTATAAAAGCGAGTATGCATGCTTCTGCGATTACAGCAGACAGTTATCTAGTTGACATGCAAGAAAAAGAATCACAAGGCATTAAACAAGCGAATAAAATAACTCAAAATATCTGGTGGCTTGCAGGGCTGTTTTTTATGTCTCTGACTGCCTTATTAATGTCAGTTCGCCGCTCTCATAATGAAGTAGTAGAGCTCACCCAGAATTTAAATCAAGCCATCACTGACGCGGAGCGGGCAAAAGAAGCAAAATCCTTTTTCTTGGCAAATATGAGCCATGAGATCCGCACCCCAATGAATGCCATTATTGGAATGACAGATCTAGCACTTCAAAATGATATCGACTCTGAAACAAGTTCTTATATCCGTGATGCTAATCATTCGGCCAAATTATTATTAGGGATCATTGATGATATTTTAGATTTTTCTAAAATTGAAGCCGAGAAGTTGACTCTGGAAGAGGTCGATTTTGATATCAGAAATGTCATCAGAGATTTTGAGACTGTTATCCGTAACAGGGCCCAGGAATCGAGTGTGACCTTAAGAGTTAACATAGATGATAAGGTCCCACATATTTTAAGAGGTGATCCATTACGTGTGTATCAAGTACTGCTCAACCTGGGGAGTAATGCGGTTAAGTTTACCCATCAAGGCTGCGTTTGCTTATCAGTAAGCAATATCAGTGATACAAGTGACCCAGCTCGTTTAGGATTGTTTATAGAAGTCCAAGATACAGGTATCGGAATGAGCCAACAGGAGACCGAGAATTTATTCCAGTCTTTCACCCAGGCTGACTCATCTACCTCACGTCACTTTGGAGGGACGGGATTAGGGTTAGCTATCACCAAACAGCTAGTCGAGTCCATGGATGGGGATATTCGCATCGAAAGTGAAAAAGGCGTGGGCACCAAATTTATGGTTAACGTCTATTTTAAATCCCCTATTTCTACACTTATTTCTGATGGGCTTGCTGATGCAACTAAAGAGGCTATGGCTGACAATATTGCCGCCATTCGCGGGAAAAAAATCTTACTCGCAGAGGATAATGAAACAAACCAGAGGTTGATAAACGCTTTGTTTCAGAAAAAAGGGCTCAATATCACCATAGTGAACAATGGACTTGAGGCGGTTAAAATTTTAGAAAGAGAGCAATTCGATGCTGTGTTAATGGATTGTCAAATGCCTGTTTTAGATGGTTATCATGCAACACAGAGGATAAGGGCTGAACTAAAGTTACATGAACTCCCTATCATCGCCCTCACTGCCAACATCATGTACGAAGATAAGCAGAGAGCATTTGCATCAGGCATGAATGATGTCATAGGCAAACCTATCAATTTCGAAAAACTTCTCGCCTCTCTGGCTCAACATCTGACTAAAGATGATATACCTTGGATTCAGCCCCACGATGCAAGTTTGCCGATGAATGTCGACTTAGAAGATGTAAGCAAAAAAGATAAGCTGATCTTAGATCTGGATGCGGGATTAAGGATAACAGATCATGACGAGGAGCTATATGCAGAGCTGCTCGAATATTTTATTGAGAGTTATTCCAACTTAGATATGTCATCTATTCATAGAACAAATAATGAAGTCAGCAACTTACTACATGAACTAAAAGGTGTTGCATCCAACATAGGGGCAACGGCATTAGCTGAACTTAGTTCAAAATATGAGATTGAATCTAAATCAGTAGCCTTGAATAAACAGCAAATCTTGTCATTCAACAGTTTGCTGAACCAAACCAATAGAGAGATTAGCGAGTATTTATCTCTTAGCCGAGCGTAATACATTCAGCTTTCAACTTGGTTGTATCCATCAGCAACAAGTCATGCAAAGCATGTAGGGCGGATATCTTTATCAGTTAAGAAACCTATTCACAGACCATTCAAACGAATCTAGCTTTAAATGCTGATGGACTTAACCCTATAATTTTTATAAACACTTTACGAAAACTATTTACGTCATCATAACCAATATTCTGGGCTATTTTCTCAAAACTCTGAGGAGTAGTTTCTAATAATTCACACGCTTTTTGAACCCTAACCTTCTGAATATACTGTATGGGCTTTAAGTTTGTTACATTGGTAAATTGACGTAAAAATGTTCGCTCACTCATACAGGCTAATGTGGCTAACACGGGAACATTCAGTGTTTCACTGTAATTTGCTTGGATGTAGTGCTGAGCTTGCAATATTTGTTTATTGCCGTGATTAAATTTTGGCGTAAAACTGCCATAGTAACGTTGCTCCCTTTTACCAGTATCAACAATAAGAAATTTTCCAAGTGTACGCATAATGTGTGGCTTGGCGAAAAGAGCAACTAATTCTAGCCCTAAATCAATCCACGACATTAGGCCTCCTGCACTAATTATATCTCCATCATTGACAAGCAAACTCTCAATTTCAAGCGATACCTTGGGGAAAAGTTCATTAAATTCATCAGCTAATTGCCAGTGTGTTGTAGCCACTCGATTGTCTAACAAACCCGTTTTGGCAAGTATATATGCCCCCGCGCAGGCAGAGCATAATATTGCTCCCTTTTGATGCGCATCGTTGAGATATTGCAATAAACCTGGTTGAGGCGTGAGGTAATAATTGCCATCGAAATTCGGCGGGAGAATAACAATATCATGCCGACTCATTCCATCTAAGTCTCTGTCAGGTTGAATGAGCTCGACAGTAAACTGAATTTCAAGCTGATTGTCTTGAATGACCTTATTGGCTAATAAAAACAGCTCTCTGAAACCCTGTACTGCACTTTGCAGGGCATTAGGGTAGTCGATAATTACGATATGAATACACTTTGTCATTTTTAGACTGATTTTTGGCTATTTCGCCATAGGTACAATTGATTGGTGTTTTGCATAATAGCCTCAACAAACAACCTGAACAACACAAGAGAGATGATTATGTCTAATACCGCTTTGTTACTCATTGATTTTCAAAATGACTATTACCCATCATATGCTGGTGCTAAATGGCCTTTATCAGGCACAGAAGCAGCCGCATCAAATGCAACAAGGCTATTAACAGCGTTTCGTAAGCAAGGTTTGCCTGTAATACATGTTCGTCATGAGTTTCCTTCGTCTGACGCGCCGTTTTTTTTGCCTGAATCTGAAGGTGCAAAAATTCACAACAGCGTAGCACCGCTTGAGGGGGAACCCGTTATCTTGAAACATCAGATTAATAGCTTTCGAGGTACAGGGTTACAAAATATCCTTGATGAATTAAATGTAGGTAAATTAGTTATCCTTGGTGCAATGAGTCATATGTGCATTGACGCTGTTACTCGTGCAGCAGTTGATTTGGGCTATGAATGCAACGTAGCTCACGATGCATGCGCAACATTGGATCTCGAGTTTAATGGCATCACAGTACCAGCCAGTCACGTACATCATGCTTTTATGGCGGCATTAAGTTTTGGTTATTGCAATGTAGACAGTACCGATAAATTATTAGACTTAGTTGGTTAGTAACCCTAACCACTGACAATATTCAAAGTGCAAGGGAAGCTATGCTTCCCTGTTTTAAGTTAATAGATTTCATATTGATAGTTAAGGCAATAAACAATGCAGAAAATGACAACATTTGAATTTCAGGCAAAAGAAGGACAATCAGAAGCTTTACTGTCTTTCTTTAAAAAAATATTACCTGCAACAAGGAGTTTCCCTGGCAATAAAGGAGTTGAGACTTCACGTTTATCTGAGAGTGAATTCATTATCATTGCTTACTGGGAGCTTGAAAGTCACTTAGGAAAATATCTTGATTGGAGAGAGAAAAGCGGTGATTTTTCCATTCTACTTAGTTTCCTTGTCCAAGCACCTAAAATAATAACTTATGAAGTACTTGAAGGAGTTTAGCTTAGCTAAAAAACATATTGAATTACCTTGTTATGATCTGTTTTCTATTTGAGAGGCATATGGTGTCTATCGAAAAGAAGGTAATAAGATATTAGGATCGCCCATCTATCGGGTTATGCTATTGACTCTCAATACTGGTTTCCCAGCGATTTCACCTCTTCCGGCGTCGGGGGGGAAATAATCAGGGTGTGTTTTAGGTAACAAACGCGGCCAATGTCAAAATGCTTCAATGGTTACGGCAGTAGCACGACCCGATTCTGGACAGGGCGAACTCATAAAATGAACTCCGCTTAGGGTGTTACGTTTATGGGCTGCTCCGCATTTTTTAGAGGCCAGTTCTATGACCGCAACAGTGACTTATAACCTGCATATTTCAGAAAAGAAGACTTTAATCGAAGAGATAAATAATGAGGTGTAAAGCGGCTGTGCTCTTCTACAGTAGGGACGCAGCCATAGAGGCTGCAGGACCACTTTTTCCGTTAAATATAAAAAGCTTAGCGTCACATAAGTGTTTGCACATAAGGTCATTCACATCTATCCCATAAGGATATGAGACATGTCTCGAGGTGTAGGGAGCATCTCTGACCATGTGTACGGACATACGTATATCCGTACACAACAGCCACCGCAGATGATAGGTTAAATTAAAGCTATGGACTTCAATAAACTAAACTAACACCAAACCTGCCAAATGAAGCCACAAAAAAATTAGTAGAGTTAATTTATTAACTCAAGAAAATCATGGATAGTCTTCACCGGATGAATCTTAGCCCCTAGCCCTTCCATCGACTTATGATAGTTGCGGTGCGGAATATAGATCTCGGTAAAGCCATGCTGCACCGCTTCTTTCACTCTAGGTACACCGCTATCTATGGGGCGCACATCACCATTCAAGCTGAGCTCACCCATGATGCAGGTGGTTCTGGGCACCACAAAATCATTTAAGCTACTGAGTAATGCGGTGACTAATGCCAAGTCGATACAGGTTTCAGATTCATCGATTTTCAAGCCGCCGACTAAGTTGAAGTAGGTATCATGAAAAATCTTAGTTCGAGTATGCTTACGCAGTATGCCAGTCAGCATCTTAATACGGTTCATATTGAGGCCGACACAGACTCGCTGCGGAAACTCACCTTCAGTTTCCGTGGTTAAACACTGGATCTCGAGCAACAAATTACGGTTACCCTTGCGAATACAGGTGATCGCCGCTCCTGGAGATTCAGTCGTCGAACCCGAGAGGAAAATCTCGCTGGGGTTATCGACACTGAGCATGCCCCGTTCAGTCATCTTGAAGATACCAACAGTATCGACATCACCGAAGCGGTTCTTATTAGCTCTGAGGGTACGAATTTGACCATCGTTGCACTCGAGATGAGTGAGGCAATCCACGATATGGATCAGTGTCTGTGGGCCGGCAGTTTCATTATTTTTATTGACGTGGGCCACGAGGAACATGGTGACGTTATTTTGCTTACAGTATTGGGTCAGCGCCTGAGCACTGCTCTTCACTTGAGAGGGGGAGCCTGGACTCCCATTGGCGAGATCTGTGACGACCGCCTGAATCGAGTCGATGACGGCAAATTTAATCTGCTTAGCATCGAGCTCGGCAATGATGGCTTCGACGCTCGTTTCAGCCATCAGGTACAAGTTGTCTTCATTACAGCTTAACTTAAGACGATTCACACGATTCTTAAACTGTGACAAGGACTCTTCAGCGGTACAGTATAGCGATGGCATCACTTGGGACATGCGAGATATAAGGTCTGATAACAGAGTCGTCTTGCCCGCTCCAGGGTCACCTGAAATAATATTCACTGAGCCTGTGGTTAAACCACCACACAGCACCCGGTCTAGTTCACCAATGCCAGTGAGCATCTTCTCGGCTTCGACTTCTCTAATTTCGTTGAGTTTCTTAGAGCCACCGCCAACCGCACCCGCATAACCAGACACAGAAGAACCCGCTGACTTGATTGACCCTAAGCGTACCTCTGTGATGGTATTCCACTCGGTACAGGCGCTACACTGCCCCTGCCAGCGAGGAAAATCCTGCCCACATTCATTACATACAAATGCTGTTTTATTTTTAGCCATAGCTCTTTATTACAATAAGTTAAAAAATTGAGTTAACTTAACAATTAACCCATAAGTTCAAGAAGAATAACGTACAACGAAAGCCAATAATGACTTAAAATAAAAGTGAATGAACACATACTATTTGAGGCTTAAGTGGGTATGCCGATATACGGCAACACAGATAACCAGTGTTCGTCAATAATAATAACGACTTAAATACGATAACTGGCCTTATTAAGTATCAAGTAATACCAGATTTTGCCGACATGATACTATTAACCGCCTTAGTTTTCAGCCCACAAGACTAGTAGATACGATTGCATAAGCCCTCTAAGAAGAAGCGAGTAGATGAGTTTAGACGAACATAGTGCCCTAATTGAACAGCTCAAGCCCCTGCTAATGGAACCCGATTTCCATGAGCTATTTGATAGTCTGACCACAGACGAATCGAATTCAACTCGCTTCTTACTCAAGATGGAGCTCAATCGCATCTCCTCGCTCTGCACTCGCATCATAGATCTAAGAGACAAATCTGAATTGCCCTGTGAAGAACTTATCCATGGTAAGCAGCAGCACTTCTTAGATGATCCAGCCAAAGAGAGTTTCCTCGAATCGGTGGCACTCTACCGTGATCAGTACACCTTAGGTGTTTATGAGAATGTCATCGAAGCCCACAAACTCAGAAAGCTAAAACTGAGGGGGGGGAAAAACCAGGATGATCTTCCATTCGCTCCCTACCTGGCACAAGGGGTTGTCTTAGGCAGTTATTTCAATCGTAGTGAAGAGAGAATGAACTACAGCATACGTATCTCGGTACTTCAGCCTAACCGCACAGAGATACAAGGGATCACGGTAGACTTGTCTGTCGGCGGAGCCAGAATTCGGCTCCCCCTAAAACATCATTTCGAGCTGGATAAACCCATCAGAGTTAAGTTACTCGAACTAGGTGAAGAATATTATTATGAAGACTTGCAACAAGGAGTCGACTACGAAATAGTCGATACACAAACCAGCAATGAATATTGCTGGTTGCGGCTCAAACGTGTCGGTGGATCCGACGCTCTATCAGAAATGCTATCTAACCTGATCAGAGGCTATAAATTCAGATATAAAGTCGATATCAACGATGTGCTAGTGGCGGCTACCGGCTTAGGCTTCGAACGCCACTATCTGCCTCACCTGCCTCATTTGCCTCTGTATCTTGAATCCATTGAGGATACGTATCAAATTACCCATAAATTGCTCAGTCGGGATAACCAACAACTACAGTATTACTTTCAAGACGAACATGATATTAGCCAGCTATCGGGGATGCTATCCGATAGTCGCTTGAAAACCCTGTTTAATGAGCCTGAAAATAAAGACCACCAACTATTTTTTTGCTTTACCTTTCATACTCAAGGGCACATCTACTTCTATTCAGCGACATTGGCCGAGCTTAAACAGCAAGATTTACTGGCACTCTTCTTTAGTTTCGGTGCCAGTAAGCCTTCCTGGAAAGTCTTTAAGCTGGCACACCATGAGATCGATCACGCAAAATCCTACAAGGCCTCCATGCTCCCCGGTGATGACGTCAATTACAGCGCCCTAACTGAAGCCCAGCTAAAACGCTTTACCCATGTGCTACAGCTTATGGACCTCACGACTGCTGAATCCCAGCAAGATTACCTGTCTTGGGGCAACATATGTAAAAGCAAAGCTAATGAATTAAAAGTTTTCGGACAACAGAAAGTCAAAAGCAATCCGATAAAGCTGCTTTCGCTTCAGTTCAGTGAACGCCGAAATGAGGCACGCTACTCCTTCAAGACTCAGGTGAAGTTAAGCCAAGGTAAGCTATCAATCACAGGGTCGACCCATGATATATCGAGCAAGGGACTACAATTAACCTTAGATGAAGCCACTCAATTTGATAAAACGGCGCCGATACACCTTGGATTTCCAAAGCTACAGCAGATATCGGGTAAGGTTCAACTCAGCCATCTTCCCTATCGATTGATCAAGACCCGTAAAAAAGGCGGTACAGTTCATCTCGCTGCGGTAATGGGACATACTCCCCATATCGGAGTCGAGTTTATCAATAAGCTCATCATTCATAACAGAGACAAGTTAGAGAAGATTACCGAAGCCAACAGCGAGAAGAAAGAGCTCGCCGATGGTTTAAAGAACTTATTGATGCGTCACCTGGACTCTGTACCCTATTTTGTAGAAAAAACACAAAAATCGGCAAAAATCTCGATGATTGGAGTCGGTACTCATAAGAATGTCATCACAGATATATTTGCCGCTTCAACGAGCCAATCATTGGAATATAACTTAGAGTCATTGCTCAAAGATGGTCGTTTAAAGAGAGATTTTATCGATCCGATCCGCGCTCTTAAGCCCCAGGATGGCCTAGAATACTTTGAAACCTATCTGCAGGTGTCCAGACAATCTCAGGGAAAAGTCAGAGTAAAGTGTATTTCACCCGATGAGATAGGCGATCTCAATGCCAGACAACACTTTATCCGCCAGAGCAATAATTTAGGTCGGTTTATGGCCCTCAGGATCTACCGAGGTGCGACAGGAAAACCCGACCTCAACTATATTCGACGTGAAATGGAATATATCGGCATTCACGCTCATCACAAATGCAAGAAGCTCGAAGAGCTAATGTGGCGGATCATAGGTGTCGGTGAACTACTGGACATCACAGAAGAAGTATTACTGAGATACCCGCAGCTTCATCAGACAGAGCCAGGCCTCACAGCAGATGCTGGTTAAATTAATTATCTAGAATATGAGTTCCTAGGATCTAGGAACTCGCCCCTTCAGACTGTTCATACCACATCTTTACCTGCTCGAAGTGATCACCCGCTGCATCTCTGTGAGTCAACATATCGGCATGACCGTAATCATGGCGATAACCTTCAGCCTTTGACAACAAGGTGTAGCGAACGTCCGAGAACTGACATTCCTGAATCATTCTTAGCACATCTTCTGGGTGTCCCAACACCTCGTCTCCAAGTCCGGCAATAAACCAGGCTTTGGGCCACTTGCCTTGCTTAGCCGTGTTGATGGCGGCTTTGCCATAATCGAAACCATCATCGTGATCGATCCAATCACCGCGCACCCAATCAATACTCTGAGCCAGAGAGGAGCGACTCTCATTATCCATCCCCATACGCCAACGATCGGCGGCCAGATAACCATGAGACCAAGCTATTAGCGGCGCCACCTTGTTCCAGCCGATATCGACCATCATCCATTTTTTCAGGGATTTAATCTTGATGCTACGCTTAGTACCAAAGGTAACCAGAGAAGCTATGCTCTCTTGGAACAACGGGAATCTGGATATGGCACTGGCCATCAGCACACCGCCCCACGAATGGCCGCACCAGTGAATGGGTGGATTATTCGGATGCAGGGAAACGATATAGTGATGTATTAAGGGTAACTGATCTCGAATGACCTGACCTTGACCGGGTTTAGATCCCCGCCGTAATTTAGGCGTACTCAATCCACGACCATATGTGTCGAGCACATATACCACAAAACCCGACTCTGCCAGAAAACAGGCCAAGCCCTTACCTGAGTCACTGTAAAATACCCGACCGTTAGACATGGCACCATGGAGCATGAATATTGGCGGTTTGCTCATGTCTGCATTCACAGGCTTAATTTGTCGAAGGTGCAGTTTCCCATCCAGATAGGGAATAAATATCGAGTGTTGTTCAATGGCCACGGCGTATATCTTATTTTATATAGAGATTAAATTAGCTAATAAATTACTGAGTCAACAAACAAAAAACAAGCGCAATTACTCAATCTGACTCGAGTCAAACAAGCGACGAAGGAAAACCTAAGTGATCAGAGGTTATAGAGGACAGTTTTAAACGAAAAATGAAATACGATACAAATACACTCGATCGGAAGAGATAAACCTCCCTTCCGACCAAATAACATCTCACACCACTAGACTAATGTTACCCACTAACTCAGTAGCAACAAGTAGGGTAGAGCCTTAAGGTTGAGCTTGCTGATGGCGACATCGGCCGCCTGCTCGAGTTTAGGTTTCCCATGGTAAGCGATACCGTAATCCGCGGTCTCGATCATGGGGATATCATTGGCACCATCGCCGATGGCGAGTCTTTGACCCACAGGAATTTGCCACCGCTCGGCGCAGCTGAGCACAGTGTCGGCCTTAAATTGCGCATCGACAACCTGGCCGGTAACGGTTCCGGCAAGTTTACCTTGTTCGATAACCAACTCGTTTGCATATGCGGCATCTAAACCCAGAAGCTGTTTCAGATGACCAACGAAAGGGGTGAAGCCGCCGGAGGCCACCACGAGTTTCCAGCCATAAGACTGTAACTCTTCGACTGACTCGACGAGTCCGGGCATCAAGGGCAGCCGATCGCACAAGTCTTGAATGATCTTCTCATCGGCACCTTCGAGCTGAGCCACACGCGCACGCAGGCTCTCTTCGAAATCCAATTCGCCTTGCATGGCACGCTCAGTCACTTCGGCAACCGCTGCACCGACTCCGGCCATCACGGCGAGCTCATCGATACACTCGATCTCTATCGCCGTGGAGTCCATGTCCATCACTAAAAGGCCAGGCTGATTTAACTTCGCCTGCTTATCTGAAATAGGAAAGGTCTCAACCCCTTGGATGGAGGATATCAGTTGCATCTGTGCCTGATTTAGCGGCTCAGCGGCACAAATTTCGATGCAATTGAGTCCAGTTTTACGCTCAATAATCGCTAAACTCAAATCTTGCTGCAACTGACCTATGGCCGCGACGAGTGCAGCTTCATCTGATTTATTATCAAAGACACAACGAATTCTCATCTCGCAGAGCGGAGCATGGGTCTCCGTATGCTTGGCCAAAGTCTGACTCTGATATTGAAAACGGTTATTTTCTCCACTCGATAACCAAGAAAACAGCAAGGTATGGCTCAGACTTTTCATTAGTAATGCTTCTCCAACTACCGGGCAAGGCAATAATCAATTATGATTAGCTAAACCCTTCAAAAATACAGGTATATAGTGTTTTTTCTTAAAGGTCTGAAAAAGAGCCATAGAATTAGCAGGCTAGTGCAGATGGTAATAGCCATCACCTTAGCCGTGGGTCTTATCCAGTTGTGGGAAACTAGCCTACTACAAGGGCAGCAGCTTCTAAAGTCCCAAACACAAAAGATGGCCAGATTACTGGTTCAACAAACGGCTTATGGCGCAGCTCCGGCGCTGCAACTGCAAAATGATGAACAACTACAATGGTTAGCCAGCACACTGGTTTTAGACCCTAAGGTGATGTCAGCCAGCATTTTCAGTGAGGACGGACAGAGGCTAGCATTTGCCCAGAGCGTTACCGATGAGGAGTTGGAGCCAGACTCACAGGAGTTGAGCCAGCTATTGGAACGCTACCCACCTTATGTCGAAGCGGTAACCCAAGATGGTAATAACTTGGGTTTTATCGAGGTGAGACTGGAACCCAGACTCTTCTTCAATGAGATAAAAGAAGCCCATCAGATCCATATGGAACAGCAGCAGATGATGCTCGTCATAGCGGGTCTGATAGGCATGCTATTGTCCCGTTCACTGTCATTTAAACGTGCCGATTTCGACAGACGTAAGACTCGCGCAAAATTAAGAAAGAAGCCAAAGCTGTTGAAGAAGAATAAAGTGAAAAAGGAAGAAGGGACGAGTTCCTAGAACCTAGGAACTCGATTTGAGTTCTAAGTAAATAGACAATTAAGCATAGTTTTGGAACACAGCTTATTGTCTTTTCCACTAGGGCAAAGCACGTCGTACAGGCGTAGCCGTCCCTGCAACGATAGGCCGAAGGCCTTCGTCTAAACGTTTGACTTTAATGTCAGACACAAAAAAGGGCTCTAATGAGCCCCTATTTTGTACATGAATGTACTTATCCCCGATCGCACGGATAGCGATGGAGGGGATTATAAACAACTAAAAGTGAAATTACAGAGTAATAGCCGCTTCTAGTGTCATTTCGATCATTTCGTTGAAGGTAGACTGACGCTCATCGGCAGACGTCTTCTCACCAGTACGGATATGATCAGATACAGTAACGACACATAAAGCCTTAGCACCGAACTCTTTCGCTACACCGTAAAGACCGGCAGCTTCCATCTCGACACCTAGAATGTCCATCTTTTCCATCACGTCGAACATCTCTGGATCCGGTGTGTAGAAAAGATCTGCTGAGAACAAGTTACCGACGCGGTACTTAATACCTTTAGCATCGGCAGCCTTAACAACAGCGCTAAGCAGACCGTAATCGGCGATAGCAGCGAAATCTTGGCCCTTGAAACGTAGACGGTTAGCTTGTGAATCAGTACTTGCACCCATACCGATCAATACGTCACGTACTTTAACGTCTGTGCTAACAGCGCCACAAGTTCCAACACGGATCAGGTTCTTAACGCCGTAATCTCTGATAAGTTCAGTAGCATAGATAGAGCAAGAAGGAATGCCCATGCCTGAACCCATAACTGAGATACGAACGCCTTTATAAGTACCGGTAAAACCAAACATGTTACGCACGTCAGTCACTTGCTCAACGTTCTCCAGGAACGTCTCAGCTATGTATTTAGCGCGAAGTGGATCGCCTGGAAAAAGAACAGTATCCGCGAATGCGCCGTCAACAGCATTAATATGTGGTGTAGCCATCTATATAACCCCTTATATATTTGTAACTTAAACTAGTACTAAAATTAGTATTAAGTCTTATTTATGGCGGCCATCATCTAAACCGCCAAACTTAAAAGCAGTACTAAGCTAATCGATATCAACTTAGTACTAAAATGTATTACTTAACGAAAGACTCGCCATATTCCATCGGCTCTAACTTGAAATAAGTTGCGATAGATTGACCTATATCAGCGAAACTCTTACGACGTCCCAGAGAACCGGCTTCGAGTCCGGCGCCCAATGCCAATACAGGCACACGTTCACGAGTATGATCTGTGCCTTTCCAGCTTGGATCACAGCCGTGATCGGCTGTTAATATCAGCAGGTCATCTTCGTTGAGCAGTTCAAGCATCTCAGGCATACGGGAATCGAAATATTCCAGCGCCTTGGCATAACCGGCGATATCGCGGCGATGACCGTAATGAGAGTCGAAATCAACAAAGTTAGTGAAAACTATGCTTCTGTCACCCGCTTGTTTAACTTGCTCAAGCGTTGCATCAAACAAGGCTTCGAGGCCAGTCGCCTTCACCTTCTTGGTAATGCCGCAGTGTGCGTAGATATCGGCAATTTTGCCGACACTGACCACTTCCCCGCCATCGGCAGCAAGTTTGTCCAGTACCGTCTTCGCAGGTGGCTCTACCGCATAATCACGACGATTACCGGTCCGCTCAAAATCGCTGGCACAAGTACCGACGAAGGCGCGCGCAATCACACGGCCAATATTATATGGCTCAAGCTCTTCTCGCGCAATTTGGCATAGAGTGTAAAGATTCTCTAGGCCGAATGACTCTTCATGACAGGCGATCTGAAAAACTGAATCAGCCGAAGTATAGAAGATAGGCTGGCCGTTGCGCATATGCTCTTCGCCCAGCTCTTCTAATATCGCCGTACCAGACGCATGACAATTACCCATGTAGCTGTCGAGTCCAGCACGGGCTAGAATCTTATCGGTCAGCTCTTTCGGAAAAGAATTAGTCAGATCGGAGAAGTATCCCCACTCGTATAAGACTGGCACACCCGCCATTTCCCAATGACCACTAGGCGTATCTTTACCTGTGCTCAGCTCATCGGCATGCCCATAGGCGCCGATCACTTCGACATTGTCACTAAAACCCGCGGCAAATTCACCAGTACTCTCTTTACCCGCCATGGCTAGACCAAGACGACAAAGATTAGGTAATTTAAGTGGTCCTTGACGGCCGATATCGGCTTTACCTTCGGCACAAGCTTTAGCTATGCTACCGAAAGTATCGGATCCTATATCGCCGAAAGATGCTGCATCACTTGCAGCTCCTACACCGAATGAGTCCATCATCATGATGATTGTTCTTTTCATAAAAACCTCTTACGCAGCCTATTTACAGATCTTCGGCGCGTATATAACGATAAATTTCAGGCGTCTTCTCGGGGCGAGTCTCTGCAACCTGAATAGCATTTCTTACAGCAGTAGACGCTTCTTCGAAAGCGCTCTCTGACTGAGCGTGGATCATGGCAATCGGCTTGTCCTTGGTGATCTCATCACCTAAGGCGCAAACCTGAGTCAAGCCGACACTGTAATCCAGTGCGTCACCAGGTTTACGGCGTCCACCACCTAAGGTGACCACAGCCATACCTAGCTCTCGGGTATCCATGGCTGAGGCGAAACCTGTTTGCTCGGCATAAACCGGGCGCACAATTTTAGACTCAGGCAGATACAGACCTGGATTTTCGATAAAATCTGTCGGACCACCGAGTCCTGATATCATGCGGCCAAAAATTTCAGCAGCCTTACCATTGTCGAGTACTTTATTCAGTTTAACTCGCGCTTCAGCTTCATTTGCGGCTAGGCCACCGAGTTGCAGCATTTCTGCACATAGACCCATGGTGACTTCGTATAAACGTGGATTGCGGTATTTTCCGGTAAGAAAATCCACCGCCTCTTTCACTTCGACGGCATTACCGGCACAAGAAGCTAAGACCTGGTTCATATCGGTAAGTAGTGCTGTTGTCTTAGTCCCGGCACCGTTCGCTACGGCAGTAATGCTACGAGCCAGCTCTTCAGAGGCTTCATAGGTTGGCATAAATGCGCCACTGCCGACTTTGACGTCCATTGCCAGAGCATCGAGACCCGCTGCCAATTTCTTAGAAAGAATTGAAGCAGTAATAAGGGAAATTGATTCGACGGTGGCGGTATTGTCACGGATAGAATAGAAACGTTTATCGGCAGGAACCAGATCGCCGGTTTGACCTATGATGGCCACGCCCGCCTCTTTAACCACTTTTCTGAACAGGGCACTATCTGGCTCGGTTTGATAACCTGGAATAGCATCAAACTTATCTAAGGTGCCACCGGTATGACCTAGGCCACGACCCGATATCATAGGCACATAACCACCACAAGCGGCAGCCATTGGGCCAAGCATCAAGCTGATCACGTCACCGACGCCGCCAGTGCTGTGCTTATCTATGATAGGACCGTTAAGGTCCAAACTCTGCCAGTTGAGTACTGTGCCTGAGTCACGCATGCATGTGGTCAGCGCAATACGCTCATCCATGTTCATGTCGTTGAAGTAGACTGCCATACCAAAGGCCGCAATTTGACCTTCTGAAACAGTATTGTCGGTGATGCCTTTAACGAAGAATAGGATCTCTTCTTTAGACAAGGCTTCTGCGTTGCGTTTTTTACGAATTATCTCTTGTGCTAGAAACATGGTACTGCCTCCAAGTCTGTAACTAAAATTCAGTTTTAAGCCACAAACTCTTTTATAAAACACTAAAACTGTAACTTTGCTACATTTGATACTAGCCGAGTTTCAGTGCCTTCAATTAGATTTAGATCACACTTAACTAAAAAGATTAGCCTTATTCTTCACATTAAAAGAATAAGGCTATTGTGACTTAGTAGCCCTGCTTACCTTTAGCAGCTTCACCAAGCTCTAAAGTGTGCAGCAGGTTAACTAGTAGACTAGAAGCACCGAAACGGAAGGTACGTGGAGTAGCCCAATCATCGCCAAGAAGACGAGCGGCTACGCCTAAAAATTCTTTGGCAGCTGCGGCATCACGAACACCACCTGCAGGCTTGAAACCCACTTTAGTGTTCTTCTCACTGATCACTGTCATCATGATCTCAGCCGCTTCTAGCGTGGCATTGACCGCGACTTTACCGGTTGATGTCTTGATGAAATCGGCACCGGCATCGATACAAAGCTCAGAGGCTTTACGGATAAGGGCTGGATCTTGAAGCACACCAGACTCGATGATAACTTTTAGCAGAACATCTTCACCACAGGCTTCTTTACAGGCTTTAACTAGCTCGAAACCAACAGTTTCGTTACCTGCCATCAGGGCGCGGTATGGGAAAACCACATCGACCTCATCTGCACCGTAAGCAACGGCTGCACGAGTCTCTAATACTGCGATAGCGATATCATCGTTGCCGTGTGGGAAGTTAGTCACTGTCGCGATACGTACGCTTTCAGCGCCCATTTCGTTCAGTGTCTTACGGGCAATAGGGATGAAACGTGGATAGATACAGATAGCGGCGGTGTTACCTGCTGCAGTCTGGGCTTTATGACAAAGCTCGATCACTTTCTGATCGGTATCGTCGTCATTAAGGGTAGTTAAGTCCATTAATTCAATGGCTTTTTGTGCAGCTTGTTTTAAATCGCTCATAATAGTTCTCCGAAACAATATTCAATGTGTAAAAGTTCAAATAGTAAAATTGAAATAGAAATCTACTTATGACAGTGCCAATAGGGGGCATTTTGATTATTGTTATGGCCGGGCCTTCGGGCAATGCCTAAGATATCGAAATTCGATATCTGTTTATTCAGGTATTCAGCGTTGCTCGCGATTTTTTAATCATAATCGGTAACAACAATCCTGACACTAGGTCACGACTTGAATCCTTGAAGACCGGGAAGGGGAACTGAGTCATTACAACTAGAGTGCTAGGTTCCTGCCTTTCCGCGAAAAATCCATTTTAGCGCGTAAAACGTGTTTAACATTTACGTAAATATGCCATTAAATCTTGCATACTTAAGTAAATGTTAACACTCAATACCGGACTCGATTCCGAGTATTGAGTGTTAAGTAGAGCCAGCAACTCTGGCTCTATATCTACTTACTTATTTCTAAGTACCAGCCTAAGAGCGGGTCTTAGAACTTGTAAGTAGCTGTTAGGTAGTGTGCGAAACCAGTCGTTTCTAGACCAACAATACCGGCACCATCTTCAAGTAGGTAAACGTCTTGGTATGCTTTTAAGCCATAACCCAATGCGTAGTTGTCTGAATGCCAATGTACGCCGAAGTAAGCAGCACCGCCGTTTGAAGACATAGGAACAAATTCGTTACCGTAGTCGTCATCAGCACCGAACTGGTAATCGATATAACCCTGGAATGAAACGAAGCTACCGTTGTCAAAGTTAACGAAAGGCTTAAACCAGTTCATAGAGAATTGGTAACCGTTCCACTCTTTGCCATTCATGTCGTAATGAGCGTAAAGGTTCATGCCAGTCTTACCTAACCATGGAACCATAACGTCAGCACCGATACCCCAGAAAGATGCGTTCACATCTTCACCAACAGCACCGCCACCCCAATTGAAAAGAGTCGAGAAGTAAACTTCCTGGATAGGACCAGCTGAAAGATCCCAACCTGTGATTGCATCGATAGAGAAACGCGGGGCAAACTTCATGAACATCTTGCTCTTACCAGAACCATCTGCCTTGTCGCCTGAATCACCCGTAGCTAAGTTGAACACATCAACATAACCGTATAGGTCTACGAAGCCAGCGCGGCCGCCGAATTCCATTTCCAGGTAATCGTGTCCGCCATCATCAGCATCAGTACGTGGTAGCTCGTTGAACGCATACATTGCATTGAACTGCATCCAGCTGTAATCGCCAGAACGGATATCATCGCCGCGGTCTGCTGCGAATGTTGGTGCAGACATAGCAGCTGTTGCTGCTAGTGCTGTAGCTAGTGCTATAGTTTTAACGTTTTTCATCATCAACCCCATTTATTTTATGGTATGCCGCTCTTTTCGAGTCAGCGTTCTTTTCTTATGGCGCCGCATTCTACCCAATTTATCGTAAAGCACAATATAATTTGTGTGAAAATGCGAACACAAAATTCTAACAAATGAACAAACTTCTGATTCTTCATGCTATTTAACAACAGCTATCGCGAAAAACCTGATTTTTAACTGTGTTTATTCGAACACAGCTCTTCCCGCAAAGGTAAGGAAGAACTAGATGTAATCTTGTATTACTGTGAAAAATGGTTGAGCTAACTTGGACCCTGCCCCCATGAACAGAGCCCAATTGTGGGAATCCCCACAGGATTTACCTTAGACATAAAACAAGGCAGCTCATATGAACTGCCTGACGATTATAGTGCTAAGAATAGACCCGCTAGTGTCGCACTCATTAGGTTCGCAAGCGATGCTGCGATAACGGCACGTACGCCTAGCTTAGCTAAGTCATGACGACGGCTTGGAGCCATGGCGCCTAGACCACCAAGTAGAATAGCGATTGAAGATAGGTTAGCGAATCCACATAGTGCGAATGAGATGATAGCTTTAGTTCTATCAGTCATAGCAAGACCCGTTTCAGCAACAACCATACCGCCATCGGCAATATCTTTAAGGTAAGGAGCGAAGTTCAGGTAAGCGACGAATTCGTTCACGATGATCTTCTGACCGATGAATGAACCGGCAACCAGTGCTTCATTCCAAGGTACACCGATTAGGAATGCAAGAGGCATGAAGATGTAACCTAGGATAAGCTCCAGAGTTAAGTTCTCGATACCAACAAGACCACCTAGTCCACCGATCATGCCGTTAAGCATGGCAATAAGACCAACGAAGGCTAATAGCATAGCGCCAACGTTAAGTGCTAAGTGCATACCAGATGCGGCACCAGATGCGGCAGCGTCAATAACGTTAGCTGGCTTGTCTGCATCTTCAGGCAAGTCGTTCATGTCGTTGTTAGTTTCTTCGGTCTCTGGATGCATAAGCTTAGCCATCATAAGACCACCAGGCGCCGCCATAAATGACGCTGCAACCAGATACTCAATCTTAACGCCCATGCCAGCGTAGCCAGCAAGTACCGCACCAGCGATAGAAGCCAGACCACCAACCATGATGGCGAAAAGCTCTGAATTAGTCATAGTCGCGATAAACGGACGAACAACTAGAGGAGCTTCAGTTTGACCGACGAAGATGTTTGCCGTAGCAGACATAGACTCAGTACGGCTTGTACCTAATGCTTTTTGCAATGCGCCACCGATAAACTTGATGACAAGTTGCATGATGCCTAGGTAGTAAAGTACTGCTATTAAAGAAGAGAAGAAGATAATGACAGGTAGAACGCGGATAGCGAAGACGAAGCCAACACCGTTTGCGAACATAGCGTCAGTACCCAAACCACCGAAGAGGAAGTTGATACCAGCTTGAGAGTAACCAATGACACTGGCTACGCCCATTGAAACGCCACCTAGTACTTCTTGACCAATTGGAACATAAAGCACGAAGCCACCAAAAGCAGCTTGAATTGCTAACGCACCACCAACGGTACGGTAGTTGATTGACTTCTTACCATTCGATAGTAAGAAACCAATTGTAAGTAAGGTGACCACCCCTACTAGACTCATTAAAATATCCATTAACCATCACCCTATTGTTAATACTTTTTAATTATGTTGTTAACCAACCTTTTTCGAGGTCGATTATACCCGAGCAATAGCTCAAAAGCGTCGTTTCGATCAAGTTTTTGAAGTTTAATTTCAGCACCTTAGTCACAACTTACGATGCGATTCACATCTGTTTAAATTAAAATTAATTTAAGGTCAAAGAGTTGCACCGCATTCCGAAACGCATGTTCTGAAATCAGAACACTGGATTTTTTATGTAAATTTGCTATTTCTGCGATGATTGACTGCAAAATAAGGGGAGTATTGCGTGATTCTGCTGCATTTCGAGGTGTCATAGCAGGAGAATCTGTCTCAATTAACAAACTTTCGAGGGGAAGTTGAGCGACACAGGTTTTCAGTTTTCTGGCACTCGTATTTAAAATTAAACCCCCTATCCCCAGCTTAAAACCTAGCTTAATGTACTCGCTGGCGATTTCTAAGCTGCCGTAGAAACCGTGGATCACTCCACCTCTGGGCAGAGAGTAGCGTTTCAAGATGGCCAGCATCTCACTATGTGCTTTAACGACATGCAAGATAACCGGCAAATTTAGCTGCTGAGCCATAGAGAGTTGAGCCTCCAGAGCAATGATTTGTCCATCCCAATTATCTTTACGTATCTTATCCAGACCGCACTCGCCGATGGCGACCAAGTATGGGTCTTCTCTATAGCGATTGAGTTTATCTGTTAATTGCTTCAAGGCCTGCTGAGGGTTGTCTTCACAAAACCAAGGATGAATGCCTAGCCCATAGGGACATGAGTACCGCTTTGCTATATCCAGTTGCTTGTCCCAGCGCTCGGGGCTGACTCCCGGGATGATAGCCGTTTCTATGCCTGTTTGAGCCATAGACTCGAAGAGTTCGTCACGGTCAGTATCGAACAAGTCATCGTCAAGATGAGCATGGCTATCAAGTATTCGCATCGTCGACATTATTCGCTCATTTAATGAATTTAATTTAGTCATACCAAAATCGGCTTTTATCTTTTGTGGCTTAAGAAAATGGCCCAGAAACCTTCCAGTAACAAAACCGATACATATATAGATAATACCATTCCATATAAGTATCTGGTCAGTTCAGAGGCTCTCAGTTTTTTCAATTCAAGACGCATTGATGAGGAAATGGTTATTCCCTTTTAAGTCAATGCAACACAGAAGTGGAA
Organism: Shewanella sp. YLB-07; assembly: GCF_009377275.1. NCBI lineage: Bacteria > Pseudomonadati > Pseudomonadota > Gammaproteobacteria > Alteromonadales > Shewanellaceae > Shewanella > Shewanella sp. YLB-07. Next base: position 483,662 of record NZ_VOQB01000003.1, read on the forward strand.
ACACTGAGAGCCTCACGCAGTGCGGGTTTCAAAGCCCTTTATGCTACGTTGAATGTTCTCGATATACGACTGCATGGATGCAGGAGGTAGAGCAACGCAGGAGCTTGTTGCCGAGAATAACTATTAGCTTCAAACATTCGCCTTGCCTACAGTGCTTTGAACTCCCGCTGAATAATCAGATACTTACTCGGAATGGTATAATAAACGATTCAATAAAAAAGCCCCAATCTTTCGAATGGGGCTTAAATAAAATATCTGGGCACAGGGAACCAAACGCTAGTGTAGATTAATTCTCACGAGTCTTGGCAAACTGAACGTCAGGATAGCGCTCCATAGACAGATTAAGATTAACCATAGTCGGGGCGATATAGGTCAGGTTATTGCCACCATCCAGCGCTAAGTTAGGGCTGCACTTACGTCTGAACTCGTCCAGTTTCTTCTCATCGTCACAATACACCCAACGGGCTGTGGCTACATGGATAGCTTCATAGATGGCTTCGACCTTATATTCGCTCTTCAATCGGCCAACAACTACTTCAAACTGAAGTACACCAACAGCACCAACGATAAGATCGTTCGAATCTATCGGTCTGAATACCTGCACGGCACCCTCTTCGGCAAGCTGGACTAAGCCTTTAAGTAGCTGCTTCTGTTTCAACGGATCTTTTAAACGAATACGACGGAACATCTCAGGAGCAAAGTTAGGTATGCCGGTGAAACGCAACTTCTCACCTTGGGTAAATGTATCGCCGATACGCATGGTGCCGTGGTTATGCAGGCCAATAATATCGCCTGGATATGCCACTATGGCGCGATTACGATCGCCAGCCATAAAGGTTAACGCATCACTGACATTGACATCTTTACCTAGACGGACATGGTGCATCTTCATGCCCTGCTCATACTTACCAGAACAGATCCGCATAAATGCGACTCTATCTCTGTGTCTTGGATCCATGTTTGCTTGGATCTTAAACACGAAGCCAGAGAACTTCTCCTCTTGGGGCAGTACATCTCTCGCCTCGGTTTCACGAGGCTGAGGTGTAGGAGCCCATTCGACCATACCGTCGAGGATATGATCGACACCAAAGTTACCCAATGCGGTACCGAAAAATACCGGCGTCAGCTCTCCCTTGAGGAACAGCTCGAGATCGAACTCGGTCGCGGCACCAAGAACCAATTCTAACTCTTCGCGCACTTCATCGGCATAGGCGCCGATAGCATCATCAAGCTCTGGGTTATCCAGCCCCTTGATGATCTTAGAATCCTGAATCGTATGGCCCTGACCACTCTGGTATAAAATCACCTCATCACGTAATAGGTGGTAAACACCTTTAAACTCTTTACCTGAGCCGATAGGCCAGGTAATGGGTGCACAGGCAATATTCAGTACATCTTCGACCTCGTCCATCAGCTCTAATGGCTCGCGAATGTCACGGTCTAACTTGTTCATGAAAGTGACGATAGGCGTATCACGCAGGCGCGTGACTTCCATTAGCTTAATCGTTCTTTGCTCTACACCTTTGGCCGAGTCGATCACCATCAGACAGGAATCGACGGCAGTCAGGGTACGATAGGTATCTTCCGAGAAGTCTTCGTGACCCGGAGTATCGAGAAGATTGATTAAAGCCTCTTTATAGGGAAACTGCATGACAGATGTGGTGATCGAGATCCCACGCTCTTTCTCCATCTCCATCCAATCAGACTTTGCATGTTGACCTGACTTCTTACCTTTTACGGTTCCGGCCTTCTGTAAGGCATTACCGAACAAGAGTACTTTTTCGGTAATGGTGGTTTTACCCGCATCCGGGTGAGAGATAATGGCGAAAGTGCGACGTTTGCCGACCTCAACTGTATTGCCTGACATGGTAACCTGCAGATTGGTGATGTGCTAAAAAGGCGGCAATTATAGCGCCAAGCGTGCAAATTAGCTAGGTGACTAATCCCAGAGTCTGCATTTTAATAAAGACATAAAAAATGCCATCTTTTTGGGATGGCATTACGCTTTTAATAACAAAATACTTGAGCTCAATTATTGACTCTGCAACTCTTGCTGCATGATGCTATTTAGCTTAGCTAACTCGATTCGCGCATATCTATGCTCGACAAAGTCATAGATGTTTGTCGCGAGTGCCAGCCTGAAATAATTTGCCGCATCGCTATACTGACCTTGCTCTTGGGCTATCTTTGCAATATAGAAGTAGGCTTCACATAGACGTTCCGCATATTCATTGGGGTGAGAAAGCCCCATTTTAGCCGCAGAAAATACCGCTTCCCTGGATTTTTTTCCAAGATAATAATCCACCAGTACACTCGACCAGGCATTTGGCACAAGCTCAGCCTGGTTCACTTCCAGGTTAGCTTTGGCTTGCTCAGTATCCTGGGCACTTTCCGTCAAATATAACCATAAGGCACGGTAGCCATCTTTAGGGTCCAATGAGTAGAATGATTGCATATCGGCAACCGCTAACTCGTAACGCTGACCATAATAGAGGGCAATACCACGGTTTAAGAATGCGTAATCATATTCGGGTGACAGCTCCAGCACAGCATCGAAAGCTTCATATGCACTCTCGAACTGACCTTCCTGGGTATAATAGATCCCGATGAAGTTATAGGCATCGGCGAGATTAGGCTGAAGTTTCAATGCTTGATGAAAGTCGATTCGGCTCAGAATCCGTAAACCTACGCTGTCATAGATGACACCCCGGTCATAATGGAATCGTGCTTTTTGCTCTTGAGTTAAATCGGCTGAGGATAAAATTTCATTTAACTTGGCAAGCGTTATTTCTAGCTTGTAATCGGGCATGACGGGCTCAACCATCACCTTACCTTGCTCGCTGCCACCAGACTGAGTCGACACACATCCGGTCAGGAAAATACTCATACCAGCCAAAACAGCGATTGCGGTGGTCCGCACTTTTTGATTCATCCATTTAACCCTTTGAGTTCAACTATGACGCTAATCATAGCAATCCCCTATCGCTACTGCTATCAGGGATTTAAATTTTTCTCAATTCATTCAGCTTATTGCTAGTAAAAAGTATAAGTTTACAAAAAATGAAGTCAAGCATAGATAAATATCTGCAAATTATTCACTAAAACATCACCAAACCCAATCACCGAGTACAAAAAAGGAGACCCTAAGGTCTCCTTTGTTAATTCACTAAATAGTGATTACTCGGCAGCAGGTGCTGACTCGGCTTTAGGCTGTGCTTCTTTCATAGAAAGACGTACGCGACCCTGACGATCAACTTCCATCACCTTAACTTTGACTTCTTGACCAGTCTGTAGGTAATCAGAAACGTTGGCAACACGCTCTTCAGCTATCTGAGAGATGTGAACCAAACCATCTTTACCTGGCAAGATTGTCACGAAGGCACCGAAATCAACGATACGAACGACCTTACCGTTATAGATAGTACCGACTTCGACTTCAGCAGTGATCTCTTCGATACGACGGATAGCTTCTTTAGTCGCTTCGCCGTTAGAAGATGCGATCTTAACTGTACCATCATCTTCTAGCTCGATAGTGGTACCAGTTTCTTCTGTAAGCGCACGGATTGTAGCGCCACCTTTACCAATCACATCACGGATTTTTTCTGGGTTGATCTTGATGGTGGTAATACGTGGTGCGTGAGCTGAAATATCATCACGATGTGTACCAATAGCCTGGTCCATCACGTTAAGGATATGAACTCGAGCGCCATAAGCTTGCTGAAGTGCAATCTGCATGATCTCTTGCGTGATACCTTCGATCTTGATATCCATCTGCAGTGCAGTGATACCGTCACGAGTACCAGCCACTTTGAAGTCCATATCACCTAAGTGATCTTCATCACCTAAAATGTCAGAAAGAACGACGAAATCGTCACCCTCTTTAACCAGACCCATGGCGATACCGGCAACAGATGTCTTGATTGGTACACCCGCATCCATTAACGCAAGAGAAGTACCACATACAGAAGCCATAGAGCTTGAACCGTTTGATTCAGTGATCTCTGATACGACGCGAATGCTGTATGGGAATTCTTCTGCAGACGGCATAACCGCGTTAATACCACGCCAAGCTAGCTTACCGTGACCAATTTCACGACGCTTAGGTGAACCAACAAAACCCGTCTCGCCCACACAGTAAGGAGGGAAGTTGTAGTGCAGCATAAAGCGGTTAGTGTATTCGCCCATGATGCTGTCAACTTTCTGTGCATCACGCTCGGTACCTAGAGTACAAGTCACTAGTGCTTGAGTCTCACCACGGGTAAATATCGCGCTACCGTGAGTACGTGGAAGTACACCTGCCATTACGTTAAGACCACGAACCATATCTGGCTCACGACCATCGATACGTGGCTTACCCGCTATGATACGGCCACGTACGACTTGCTTCTCAACGCTACTTAATATCTTACCGACTTCACGTAAGTCGACATCCGCGTTTTCAGCAACTAGTTTCTCGATAGCGTCACTCTTAAGTGCGTTAACCGAGTCACGACGTTCACTCTTATCAGCAATCTGGTATGCAGCTGAGAATTTCTCTTCTGCAAGCGCCTTAATTTTGGCGACCAAATCTTCATCAGATACAGGTGCAGACCAATCCCATGCAGGCTTGCCCGCTTCAGCTTTAAGCTCCTTGATGGCAGTGATCACAACTTGCTGTTGCTCGTGACCATAGGCGACGCTGCCTAGCATAACTTCTTCTGGCAATGAGGCGGCTTCAGACTCCACCATCAATACTGCGCCTTCGGTACCCGCGACGATTAGGTCCAGGTCACTCTCGGCTAACTGACTAACTTCAGGGTTAAGGATATATTCGCCGTTGATGTAACCAACACGCGCCACACCCAATGGACCATTGAATGGCAGACCTGAGATAGCTAAGGCTGCAGAAGTACCTATCATAGAGATGACATCAGGGTTGATTTCAGGATCCACAGAAACGACTGTGATAATTACCTGAACTTCATTCTTGAAGCCATTAGGGAATAGAGGACGAATGGGACGATCGATAAGACGTGCGATCAGCGTTTCACTCTCAGATGGACGACCTTCACGCTTGAAGAAACCACCAGGGATCTTACCGGCAGCGTAAGTTCTTTCCTGATAATTCACTGTAAGTGGGAAAAAGTCGCGACCCGGCTCTTCGTGTTTCTTTCCTACCACAGTAACCAAGACTGTAGTATCACCCATACTTGCTAAAACGGCAGCATCTGCTTGACGTGCAATAACCCCAGTCTCTAATGTGACTGTGTGCTGACCATACTCAAAACTCTTTACGATTGGATTCACGTGAACCATTCCTTAAATTTAATTATCTTAATTACGCGCGTAAGTATACTTCATCTCTATTCAAGAGATAAAGGGCACAGATTGATGACAAAGCCGAAACTTTTCTCTAAAGTGAATAATATCAGGATTATTTTGTTATGGAATGCCTAAATAGTTCCGTTTCTAATATCAGTTCACTGATTAATGGATGAGTTAATGACTGCCAGCTTTAAATCGCTTACATGGAAACAAACCAGCCTTGTCGTTTTTTCGGCACTCTTTTTCGCTGTCGCCATTTTTATCGTCGAAATTGCCTTAGTCGGTGTAACCACCAGGGATGAACTTAAAGCGTCGCAGAAAGAGTTGTTAGACTCGGTAGAGCAACCCGCCTCTAACGCTGTCTGGGCATTGGACGATAACTTAGCCAAACAAACCATAGAGGGGGTGTTAAAAGTCGCCCATGTGGGTTCGGCAGTTATCGAACTCGATGACGGCTCCATGTTTGTCTCAGTCGCCTCACCTCTCTCTTCTCCGAATATATTCGATCAATTAAGTAAAAAACTCTTTGGCGACCTTAGAGAAATCTCGCGCCCCCTTTATCGACCCTTTGATTTTAAAGACAGTGAGAAACAGCAGCTCATAGGGACATTAACCATCTTCTATGACACCCAGGAACTCACTGACTCACTCTTTTCACAACTTAGATTCAGTTTAGTCGCAACCTTGATCCGCGCCCTGCTTATCACTCTTTTGCTTTCGATTGTTTTTCATCGCTTCTTGACCAAGCCCATCGCCGAGATCAGTGAGGCAATTGACAAGATAGATCCTGAATCACCCGATGAGAACTTACTGCCGGTATCTAAGGCTCACATGGACGATGAACTAGGTCTGGTTACATCAAAATTTAACCAGATCCTGATTCAGTTCGGTCAGACCCAAAGTAAACTAAGAAAAATGGCGACTCGAGACCCACTCACAGGGTTACCTAACCGCACGCTGCTACTGGAAACCATAGCGGTTACCATTCAAAGGGCCCGTGTACATAAACACCAATTTTGCATGTTATTTATCGATCTAGACAGATTTAAAAATATCAATGACTCCTTGGGTCATGCCATAGGCGATCAATTTCTTACCCGAATAGCTCAAGTTCTCGAGCGCGTCGTTGCGGATAAAGGCACTGTGGCTCGCTTGGGCGGGGATGAATTCGTAATATTAGCCGATGAAATACGGAACCCGGATCAAGCAGCCGACTTTGTTGAACACCTGCTTTTTCAGTTGAACACCCCCATGCAACTCAACGAGCACACCATTCATCCAGCCGCATCAGTCGGGATCTCTATCTACCCCGATGACGGTATGAGCGCCGAAGATCTGATCCGCCATTCTGATATCGCCATGTATAGCGCAAAAGCTGCCGGCTCAAATCAATGGGCCTTCTTCAAGCAACAAATGACAGAGCGTGCAGCGGTTAGATTACGTACAGAGGCCTCTCTACACGATGCACTAAAGAACAATGAATTTGTCTTACATTACCAACCAAAATTCGATATCAAGACTGGAAGAGTCGTTGCCTGTGAGGCACTCATTCGCTGGCAGAAAGATGGTCGCCTGATAAGCCCCATGTCCTTTATCCCAGTAGCCGAAGAAACCGGAATCATCATCCCTATAGGTCGCTGGGTCATAGAGCAGGCATGTAAAACAATCAAGGAGTGGCAAAAAAACTACAATTTTGCGTTACCTATTGCGGTCAATGTAGCTTCACAGCAATTTGAAGATCCAAGTCTGGTTCCAGATATAAAGCAGCTCTCCCTTAGATACCAAATAAGGCCTGAGCTGTTAGAGATAGAGATAACCGAAACTTCCTTGATGAATAACGTAGAGAAAGCCATTACCAAGTTAGAACAGCTAAAATCGGCTGGATTTGGTATTGCCGTGGATGATTTCGGTACAGGCTATTCATCATTATCTTATTTACGTCACCTTCCCATTACCACCATGAAGATCGATCGCTGTTTCGTTACCGACCTGCCTCAAGAGAGCGCCATAGCCTCGACCATCTTAATGTTAGGTAAACAACTTAAGCTCAATATCGTCGCGGAAGGAATAGAAACGCAGGATCAGTTGGATTGGCTCAAGGCCAATGATTGTCAGATGGGACAAGGTTTCTTTTTCAGTAAACCTCTGTCTCAGCATGAATTTGAAGAAAAATTTATCAAACCACATACGGCGACTATCAGTCAGATTTAATCACTAGAATCTAGGAACTTTGCTTTCGCCTTCTTTTTTACAGGCAATAAAAAAGGAGGCCTAAGCCTCCTTATCCAGGTTTAATCGTTAAAATTAACGACGTAGACCTAGCTTCTTGATTAGTTCCTGGTAACGAACATTTTCAGTACGCTTTAGGTATGCAAGAAGTTTACGACGTGTGCTAACCATACGTAGTAGACCACGACGAGAGTGATGATCGTGGATGTGCTGCTTGAAATGGCCCTGTAGATGATTAATCTGAGCAGTTAAAAGAGCAACCTGAACTTCAGAAGAACCAGTATCGTTTTCACAACGACCGAAGTCAGCCAGGATTTTTGCAGTTTGTTCAGCATTTAGTGACATTTTGTCTCTCCAAATAATGCATTAATAAATCTTTAGCCAATCACTAACTCAGCTAAAGGAGCGCGGCATTTTACCCATTCCCGGTGAGATACGCAACCAGCAAAGTAAAATAACCGCCAAAAGGTAACGTTAAGTGGTTTCTAAGCTATCTCTCAGTACGATAAGGCGCTTAGGTGCCAGCAAGCCATCATCATTAATTGAGCCTATACCGACAAACTTATGCTCTTCACCTATAGTGAGGCGCACGAGTTCTCCATCGGCTAACTCACAATTTCCAGGATTCTGTACCGGATTGCCATTCATTAGATAAGGTGCAACAGTGTCGGCTAAGTTGATTTCTTGAAACTTACTGACCGCCGTATCCATGGGCAACAATAACTCATCCAGAATAGCTTTAGGATCTGCACCTTCGGCCTCAGCCTTTTCAACCATTTCATTTAACTGAGTTAAGCTTACGATGCGATCATAAGGGTAGTTTGCAACTTGAGTACGTCTGAGCATTATCACGTGGGCGCCGCATCCCAACATTTCACCGAGATCATCTGTGATGGTACGAATGTAGGTTCCCTTAGAACAATGTATGTCTAAGGTCAGCTCATCGCCTTCTAAAGAGATAAAGTTTAGCTCAAATACCGTGATGGGTCTGGCTTCTCTGGGCACTTCGATGCCTTCACGGGCGTACTTATAAAGGGGCTGTCCCTTATGCTTTAGCGCCGAGAACATGGAAGGCACCTGCATAGTCTCTCCACGGAAATAATCCAGAGACTCAATCAATAAGTCTTGGGTAAAATCCAGGGGACGAGTCTGCACCACTTCACCGTCAGAATCACTAGTATCGGTTCGCACACCAAGTTTAGCCGTGACCAGATAGCGCTTATCCGCATCGAGAAGGTGCTGAGAAAACTTGGTAGCTTCGCCCAGGCATATCGGTAACATACCTGTGGCTAAGGGATCTAAGGCGCCAGTATGGCCCGCTTTATTGGCATCGAAAAGCCGTTTTACCCTTTGCAGGGCAAAGTTAGAGCTCATCCCTGTCTCTTTATCCAAGAGCAAGATCCCATCAATGAAGCGACCACGCTGACGACGCCCCATTAATCCTCACCTTGCTGATCTTTATCTTCACTTTGTTCATCACGATTGGCATGTTTCTGTTTAGCTTCATCGTTATGAATAACGCGCGTTACAAGGTTTGACATGCGCATGCCTTCAACCAAGGATGCATCATAGATGAACCTAAGCTCTGGCATCACTCGCAATTTCATGCGACCCGCGACTAAAGAACGTATGTAACCAGCGGCACTGCTGAGTGCTTCAAGCTTCTCTGCCACTATCTTGTCATCTTCCTCGAAGAAGGTGACAAAAACTTTGGCGTAACTCAGATCACGAGAGACTTCCACATCATTGACCGTTACCATGCCGACACGAGGATCTTTGATATCACGATGCAATACTTGGGCTAACTCTTGTTGTAACTGTTGCCCGATACGGCGTGTACGACTAAATTCTTTTGCCATAATATTTGGCCTTAATATTTTATTCTGCTGTTTGCAGCTATAAACAAAAAGGGCGGCTTTCGCCGCCCTATTACGCTTTACGCTTCTAAGGAGCGAGCAATCTCGATGGTTTCGAAGACCTCTATCTGATCGCCTACTCTGACGTCATTATAGTTCTTCACACCGATACCACATTCCATACCGTTACGTACGTCTGCCACATCATCTTTGAAACGACGCAGTGATTCTAGCTCACCTTCGTAGATAACGATGTTTTCACGTAGTACGCGGATAGGAGCACTCTTCTTGATGGTACCTTCAGTCACCATACAACCGGCAATTGCGCCAATCTTAGGAGACTTAAACACATCACGAACTTCAGCAAGACCGATAATCACTTGCTTGAACTCAGGAGCAAGTAGACCGCTCATCGCATCTCTAACTTCATCGATCAAGTTGTAGATGACACTGTAGTAGCGAAGGTCGACGCTTTCGCTGTCGATAACCTTACGCGCTTGTGCATCGGCACGAATGTTGAAACCTATCATGATAGCGTTCGAAGCTGATGCTAATGTCGCATCAGTTTCGGTCAGACCACCGACACCACGTGCGATGATGTTAACCTTAACTTCATCGGTAGACAGCTTGTTTAGCGAGTCAGCGATAGCCTCGAGTGAACCTTGTACATCGGCCTTAAGCACGATATTAAGTTCCTCTACTTCGCCTTCGGTCATGTTCGCGAACATGTTCTCAAGCTTAGACTTCTGCTGACGTGCTAGCTTAACATCGCGGAACTTACCTTGACGATACAGGGCAACTTCACGAGCCTTACGCTCATCACGTACGACAGTAGCTTCATCACCGGCAGCAGGAACACCCGAGAGACCAAGAATCTCAACGGGGAACGACGGACCCGCTTCCTTAATTGCTCTACCATTCTCATCGCGCATGGCACGGATTTTACCGTACTCAAGACCACAAAGAACGATATCGCCTTGCTTAAGTGTACCTTCTTGTACCAGAACGGTAGCAACCGGGCCGCGGCCTTTATCTAGCTTAGATTCGATGACAACACCAGCCGCCATGCCTTCTTTGATAGCTTTAAGTTCGAGAACTTCGGATTCAAGCAAAATGCCTTCCAGCAGTTCATCGATACCTTGACCTGTCTTAGCCGAAACGCTAACAAACATGTTGTTGCCGCCCCAATCTTCAGACATGATGCCGTGTTGAGAAAGCTCACTCTTAACACGCTCTGCATCCGCATCAGGCTTATCCATCTTGTTGACTGCAACAATCAGAGGCACTTTACCGGCCTTAGCATGTTGAATCGCTTCGATAGTCTGTGGCATAACACCATCATCGGCTGCAACAACCAAGATAACGATATCAGTCGCCTTAGCACCACGAGCACGCATAGACGTAAACGCCGCGTGACCAGGAGTATCTAAGAAGGTGATCATGCCATTGTCTGTTTCAACATGGTATGCACCGATATGCTGAGTAATACCACCGGCTTCACCTGAGGCAACTTTTGCCTTACGAATATAATCAAGCAGCGATGTCTTACCATGGTCGACGTGACCCATGATGGTCACTACCGGCGCACGAGTTACGGCTTCGATGTTACCATCACGATCCGCTAGCACCTGGTGCTCAAGCTCGTTTTCGCGAGTCAGTGTTACCTTGTGACCCATCTCTTCAGCCACTAGCTGAGCGGTTTCCTGATCAAGCACCTGGTTAATCGTAACCATGGAGCCCATCTTCATCATAGCCTTGATGATCTCGGTTGCCTTTACTGCCATCTTCTGAGCGAGCTCAGACACTGAAACAGTTTCACCTATGCTCACATCGGCTTTAACGACAACTGCAGGCTTAGTGAATGCATGGTCCATAGACTCAGGCGCTATGCTACGTGTGTTACGAGAGTTACGGCCGCCACGTGAGTTACGTGAGTTACGGTTATCTCTGCCGCCGCGACGCTTGCCTTTACCTGTAGTGGCAGGAACTGGAGTCGGAGCTTTACGAGGACGACGATCGCGCTTCTCAGCATTAGCATCGGCGGTATCTTCCGCTGCACGAGCTTCTGTTGAAGTGGTGATATGGTGATCGCCAGTCTTCTCAGCCTCTTTACGAGACTTCTCTTCTTCGGCCCAACGCCCCGAGTTCTCTTCAGCTAGTTTACGCGCAGTTTCAGCTGCCGCATTGGCTTCTTCATCAGCCTTAGCTTTAGCTACTTGCTCTTGAGCAGTTTGTAACTTGTCAGCCTCAATTCTGGCAGCTTTTTCTTCTGCCGTTTCGACTACTGGCTTAGCTTTTTCAGCTGCTGCCGCTTTCGCTTTTTCTTTCGCTTCTTCGGCCACTTTTGATTTCTCTTGGGCTAGTGCATCGGCTGCCGACTTCGCATCAGCATCGGCTTTGGCTTTCAGCTCTGCATCGGCTGCAGCTTTAGTCTCTTGTTCGGCATTTGCCGCAGCTTCTGCTGCCGGATCGCGCTTCACAAAGGTACGCTTCTTACGCACTTCAACTTTGACATCTTTAGTGTCACGGCCAGAGCCCACACTTAAAGTTGAAACAGATTTACGCTGCAACGTCATCTTAGTTGGAGTGGCATCGCCGCCATGTTGTTTCTTTAAAAAATCCAGCAGTTGCTGCTTCTCTGATTCAGAAACTGTGTCTAATTTACTTTTTTTAATTCCAGCATCAGATAACTGCTCGACTAATCTGTCTGCAGTTTTTCCTATTTCGCCGGCCAGTTTTTCTACTGTTGTATCTGCCATATGTTCAATCCCCTCTGTTGAGCGAGTTATTCTTCGTCGCCAAACCAACAGATATTACGGGCTGCCATGATGAGCTCACCAGCCTTTTCTTCTGTCAATTCTTCAATATCGATCAAGTCATCAATGCCTTGCTCGGCTAAATGTTCAAGTGTTATCACACCTTTACTTGCAAAAACGAAAGCCAGGTGTTTTTCCAGCCCTTCCAGTGCAAGAAGCTCTTCACTTGGTTCTGCACCGTCGAGTGCTTCTTCTGTTGCCAATGCTCGAGTCGAAATTGCCGCTTTAGCACGTTCTCTCAATGCTTCGACGGTATCTTCATCAAAACCATCGATCTCCATCAGTTCGGCGGCAGGTACATAAGCTATCTCTTCCAATGAAGTAAAGCCTTCATCTGCAAGTACCTGAGCGAAATCTTCATCAACTTCTAAAGATGCAACAAACAGGCTGACTACTTTTGCACTTTCAGCCTGATGTTTTTCCTGCAGATCTTCTACAGTCATTACATTCAACTCCCAACCGGAGAGTTGAGTGGCTAAGCGGACATTCTGACCATTACGACCAATGGCCTGAGCCAAGTTGTCAGCCTCGACTGCAATATCCATAGAATGGCTATCTTCGTCAACGACGATAGAAGCCACATCGGCAGGCGCCATGGCATTGATCACGAACTGAGCCGGGTTATCATCCCAAAGCACAATATCGACACGCTCGCCGTTTAGCTCGTTAGATACCGCTTGAACTCGAGCACCACGCATGCCAACACAGGCACCGATAGGATCAATTCTACGGTCATTCGACTTAACCGCAATCTTAGCGCGAGAACCTGGATCACGAGCCGCGCCCATGATTTCAATCATCTCATCGGCAATTTCCGGCACTTCTACGCGGAAAAGTTCAATAAGCATTTCGGGCTTAGTACGAGTCATGAACAGTTGTGCACCACGAGCTTCAGGGCGAACCGAGAAGAGTAAGGCACGAATTCTATCGCCAGGACGGAAGTTCTCACGTGAAATGAGGTCTTCTTTGAACAGAACGGCATCGGCATTACCGCCAAGATCGACAACCACACTCTCGCGGTTGCTCTTCTTCACGATACCTGTGATCAACTCACCTTCACGGTCCTGAAACTGCTCAACGACTTGAGCTCGCTCAGCTTCACGTACCTTCTGTACGATAACCTGCTTGGCTGTCTGCGTCGTGATACGGTCGAACGTAACTGACTCCATATCATCTTCGACATAGTCACCAAGTTGTATTTCAGGATCTTCATACTGAGCAGCTTCTAGTGTTATTTCACCATAAGGGTTCTCTAATGGTTCACCTGTATCTTCTACAACTTGCCAGCGACGGAAAGTTTCGTAAGCACCGGTCTTACGATCGATTTCGACGCGAACTTCAATCTCACCTACGTGCTTCTTTTTTGTTGCTGTGGCTAAAGCAATTTCCAACGCTTCGAAAATCTTCTCGCGAGGAACACCTTTCTCATTTGAAACCGCCTCAGCGACTAGCAGAATCTCTTTATTCATCCTCTTGCCTCGTTGATTTTTGAATCCATCAAAACTTAGCGATTAGGTTGCCTCTACGGATATTATCCAAGGCAATAATCAGTTCGTTACCATCTACAGAAAGCGTGAGCGTCTGCCCCTCGATCCCTATAACGGTACCTTTTAAATTACGACTACCCGCAACAGGCATAGTCAGTTGAATTTTTACAGTCTCATCGATGTAGCTCCCATACTGCTCAGCACTGAACAGTGGCCTGTCTACACCGGGAGAAGAAACTTCTAATGTATATTCGGTTGAAATAGGATCCTCAACATCGAGCACAGCACTTATCTGGCGACTGGTTTCGGCGCAATCTTCGATAAAGATACCTTTATCATTATCGATATACACTCTAAGTGTTGAATGTTTGCCCGCTTGGATATATTCCAAGCCCCAAAGTCTATGCCCCAATGCTTCAACTGGAGATTTAAGCATCTCTTCCAGTTTTTTTTCTATAGTAGCCAAGGTTACCCCCCGAAAAACAAAAAAGGGCTAGATAGCCCCGGTATAACACTGCAAAAGCAGCATTTTATAAGTTACAGATAACAAAAAACCCCGTAATAACGAGGTCGTTGAATTTAAAACCTGTAACCAATATTAGGCTATTTTAGCCTGATATTGGGAAGCTGGTTGCGGGGACCGGATTTGAACCGATGACCTTCGGGTTATGAGCCCGACGAGCTACCAAACTGCTCCACCCCGCGTCAACTGCTGCAAGTATATTGAGTTATCTCTACACTTGCAATAACAAAGCGAATAAGCTCTCGCTTTATTACTCTCGACCTCAAAATTGAAATCAAAAGTTGGTGCGGATGGGGGGACTTGAACCCCCACGAGCTTGCGCTCACCAGCCCCTCAAGCTGGCGTGTCTACCAATTCCACCACATCCGCATGTGACTGACCGTTTTTACATCTTGGTTTAGATGTTTACCACAAACTGGCGTGTCTAACTTACTATCAAGACACCACCACATCCGTATGTGACTGACCGTTTTTACATCTTGGTTTAGATGTTTACCACAAAATGGCGTGTCTAACTTACTATCAAGACACCACCACATCCGTATGTGACTGACCGTTTTTACATCTTGGTTTAGATGTTTACCACAAACTGGCGTGTCTAACTTACTATCAAGACACCACCACATCCGTATGTGACACTAACCTATATTTTATATCCTGGTTAAGATAACGAATATCTAAATCCGCATGTAACTTTTACATCGACAATCTATATCTATCTGACTAATTTGAGGTTAGCCACAGATTATCTTAATCAGGAATCTTATCTTCCGTCTGTTGTACTTCTTCACTAACTTGTTCAACAACTTGTGCTGCATCGTTAGTTAGATCATTCCAAGCGTCTTCTGACTTGGTATGATTGGCACTTAAATTACCAATAATCAAACTAAGTGCAAAGAAGCCAATCGCTAATACAGCAGTAGAACGAGTTAAAAAGTTACCCGCACCAGATGACCCGAATAGAGTAGCCGAAGCACCGGCGCCGAAAGAGGCTCCCATGTCAGCACCTTTACCTTGTTGAATCAGAATTAGTCCAACTAGACCAATCGCAACCAACAAGTAAACAACCATTAGAACTTCATACATATTATGCGCTCATCGCTATGGAACATAAACTTAAAAACTCGGTTGAATTTAAGCTTACGCCGCCAATCAATCCACCATCTACATCAGGTTGAGCAAAAAGATCTGCTGCATTACTCGGTGTTACGCTACCACCGTACAAAATCCTGATATTTTCTCCAATAAATGGAGACACTTCAGACAGACGCTTGCGTATAAACGCGTGTACTTCTTGCGCCTGTTCTGGCGTAGCACTCTTACCAGTCCCTACAGCCCATAAAGGCTCGTAAGCGATAATTGCATTATCAAAAGCCATGGTGCCATTTTTCTTAATGACTATGTCTAGCTCTTCGGCGATAACTTCAAAAGTTCTTCTCGCTTCTCTAGCTGGACCAGACTCACCGACACATAATATCGGAGTTAAACCATGTTTTTGAGCCGCAGCAAATTTCTCTGCCACTATGTCACTCGTCTCTCCGTACATACGGCGACGTTCGGAATGGCCGATAATCACATATCGACATCCTGAATCTTTCAACATCTGCCCAGACACTTCACCAGTATAAGCACCGAAGTCGTGTTGACTCAGGTTTTGTGCGCCCATTCTGACTAAACAACCATTTAAGGCTTCTTTGTTCATGTCTAGCTGTTGTCGTACGCTTTCGAGATAAATACTCGGTGGACACAAGACCACTTCCGCTGAATCATCTTGAAGCTTGGTAGCAAACTTTTTGAAAAGCTCTTGTGCCAACTGGGCACTGCCATTCATTTTCCAGTTACCAGCAACCATCGGACGTCTTAATGCCATTACCATCTCCTCTGAAAGCGGCGTGAATAATAGCGAACCACTTGTTAAGTTACAATAGCTAAATCGCTAATTTTTTAGATTAATGGTCGGAGCGTTGCTTTTTCCGCCGCCCCAAGCTAATTATTCATCGTTGTGAGTATAAATAGCACTATATAGGGGTAACCATCATGGATGTCCCCCTACTATTTAGCAGTAACCTAAACTAAATTTCTGACTTTATCGGCAATATAATTTGCATGCATAAGGACATCCGCTTCGATATCTCCCTCAACCATGACCCGAATCAAAGGCTCGGTGCCGGACTTTCTCAGTAAAACTCTGCCTCGCTCACCCAATTTAGCCTCGACCTCTAATTTAGCGTCGAGCACTTCTTCTGACTCTAACGGATTATGCTCGCCTTCAAAACGCACATTAACCAACACCTGAGGCAGCATCTTAATATTCTCAGTCAAGTCTTCAAGGCTTGCATTGCGTCTTCTCATAGCGGCAAGCACCAATATCCCTGCAACGATACCATCTCCTGTGGTGCCATGATCTAAGTTCAGGATATGACCTGAATTCTCGCCGCCTATGCGCCAGTCATTCTCTTTTAATAGCTGCATCACGTAACGGTCGCCCACTTTGGAACGCAGGAAGGGAATATCCAGATCGGCTAAAGCCAGTTCAAGCCCTAAGTTAGACATCAAGGTGCCGACTACGCCGCCCTGAAGCACGCCTCTTGATTTAGCATCGCACGCCAAAATATAAAGTATCTCATCACCGTCGATCACACGCCCATGACGATCAACCATCATTATACGGTCGCCGTCACCATCCAGGGCAATACCGAGATCGGCCCCTTCAGCTATTACAGTTTCACAGATTTTAGCCATAGAAGTCGCGCCCACTTCATGGTTAATGTTCAAGCCATCGGGCTTATCACCTATGGCTATCACATCGGCGCCCAATTCACGAAAGACATTGGGTGCAATATGATAAGTAGCGCCATGGGCACAATCGACCACAATCTTTAAACCACGAAGCGTCTGATCGGCAGGAAAGTTACCTTTACAGTATTCGATGTAGCGTCCGGGAGCATCATCGATGCGGGAGACTTTCCCTAACAGGTGCGACTCGACGCAGACCAAAGGTTTTTCCAGTTCACGTTCAATCTCCAGCTCTATTTCATCAGCGAGTTTACTGCCATCGGTGGAGAAAAACTTGATGCCGTTGTCGTAATAGGGGTTGTGGGATGCGCTGATAACCACCCCGGCTTCGGCTCTAAAGGTCCGGGTTAAATAAGCAACTGCTGGCGTAGGCATAGGGCCCATCAACATCACATTTAAGCCTGCCGCCGATAGACCCGCTTCCATTGCAGATTCGAACAGATAGCCTGAAATACGGGTATCTTTACCTATGATGACTTTATTCGTACCGCTTCTCGACAGAACACGGCCGGCAGCCCAACCCAGTTTCAACGCTAGCTCAGGTGTCATCTTACCTGCACCTACCTTGCCACGTATACCATCTGTTCCAAAAAATTTCTTCACTTTACAACCCCGTTTGTCATCCCATTCTGGGATGAAATTTGTACTAATTTACAGTTTATTTGCTGACTCAAGCTGAATGATGATTAAAAAGACTGGTCTAATCTGGTTAACCACAGCAACTTAGAATCAAATCAAGTGTCGGTAATCATTGCTAGCTTGGAATACGTTTAGACAATCTAAAGTTTCAGCCACATCATGTACCCTTAAAATATTGGCGCCTTTCTGCGCCGCGATCAAGCCGCCAGCCAGACTCGCCGCCAAGCGTTGTTTAGGCTCGCGCTTGAGCAGATTACCCAGCATAGATTTTCTGGATAAGCCGATCAGTAACGGTAACTCTAACGCCTTAAACTCATCTAATCGGTTAAGTAACTCATAATTATGGGATAAGGTTTTACCAAAGCCGAACCCTGGGTCCAACAATATATTGTGACGTTTAATTCCAGCCTCAATACATGCATGGATTCTTCGTTCAAAAAAATCGATGACATCAGCAATGATATCCCGATAATCCGGTGCATCTTGCATAGTATCCGGTTGCCCCTGCATATGCATTAGACAAACAGGCACATCAAGTAGGGCTGCGCGCTCCAAGGCACCTGGAGTCTGTAAGGCTCGAACATCATTAATCAGGTGCGCCCCGGCTTTAACCGCTCGCTCCATGACCTCAGGCTTACTGGTATCGATGGAGATCCAAGCGTCATGATGCTTAGCGATATACTCGACTAAGGGCAACACCCTGCTTAGCTCTTCATCTAGAGTGACCTCGGCTGCACCTGGACGAGTCGATTCACCGCCTATGTCGATAATTTTAGCGCCTTGCGACACCATAGTATCGACATGCTGGCAGGCTAAATCAAAGGAGGAGAATTCACCACCATCGGAAAAAGAATCAGGGGTGACATTTAAAATGCCCATGACCAAGGTTTTATCTAAAATTAGTGTACGTTTACCACTTTCGATTCGAAACACATCAACTCCATGAAAGGTAATAATTTTTTCGATAAGACTCAAGTAAACAAAATCGCAAACACTAAAAACAAGAAAACCCCATAACGGGGTTTTCTTTATTCAGTAATGATAGCTACTTAGCTGTAGATTCGTCGGCATCTTTGATATCCGGCGTCACTTCAGAGTCGGCTTTTTCTTCACTCTCGGTGGAGCTTGCCTCCTCAGTCTTAACTGAATCTCCATCCTTATCATCCTTGCTGGAACCATTATCATCCATGTCCCAATCGGCCGGAGCACGGACTTCACGACGCTGCATCAAGTCTTCAATCATGTTGGCATCTATGGTTTCATATTTCATCAAGGCATCTTTCATCGCATGAAGAATATCCATATTATCATTTAGATATACCTTGGCACGATCGAAGTTGTTATCGATGAGCAGCCTAACTTCGGCATCGATCAGACTCGCGGTTTCATCGGACATATGTTGAGTCTTACCCATGCTACGTCCTAAGAAAACTTCATTTTCATCTTCTGCGTACAAGACAGGGCCTAGCTTCTCGGAGAAGCCCCACTGAGTCACCATGTTACGGGCAATCGAAGTGGCGTACTTGATATCCTGAGAAGCACCGGTAGAAATCCTTTCACTGCCATAGATTATCTCTTCGGCAAGACGTCCACCGTATGCAACAGAGATCTGACTCTCCAGCTTACGTCGAGTCTGGCTGATAGCATCGGCTTCCGGCAGGAAGAAGGTCACACCCAAGGCACGGCCACGAGGTATAATGGTCACCTTATGCACAGGATCATGCTCTGGCACTAAACAACCAACAATTGCATGACCGGCTTCATGGTACGCCGTCATCGCTTTCTCTTCTTCTGACATCACCATGGAGCGACGTTCTGCGCCCATCATGATCTTATCTTTAGCACTCTCGAACTCTTCCATGCTGACGATACGGCGATTGCCGCGAGCGGCAAACAAGGCAGCCTCGTTAACCAGGTTAGCGAGATCCGCACCAGAGAAACCAGGAGTACCACGAGCGATAACACTCGCCTTAACATCATCAGCCAAAGGCACTTTACGCATATGCACTTTAAGTATCTGCTCACGACCACGTACATCGGGAAGACCAACCACCACCTGACGATCGAAACGACCCGGGCGCAGTAGCGCGGCATCGAGGACATCGGGTCTGTTCGTCGCAGCGATGACGATAACACCTTCATTACCTTCGAAACCATCCATCTCTACCAACATCTGGTTCAATGTTTGCTCACGCTCATCGTGACCACCACCGACACCAGCGCCACGTTGACGGCCGACGGCATCGATCTCATCGATAAAGATGATACAAGGTGCTGACTTCTTCGCTTGTTCGAACATGTCACGTACACGAGAAGCACCGACACCAACAAACATCTCAACGAAATCTGAACCTGAGATAGTGAAGAAAGGCACTTTTGCCTCACCGGCAATAGCCTTAGCCAGCAAGGTCTTACCCGTACCCGGAGGACCTACGAGGAGTATACCAGTGGGAATACGCCCACCTAGCTTCTGAAACCTTGTCGGTTCTTTGAGGTAATCGACCAGTTCCTTAACGTCCTCTTTCGCTTCATCACAGCCAGCAACGTCACTAAAAGTTGTCTTGATCTGATCTTCACTCATCAGCTTAGCCTTGCTCTTACCGAACGACATGGCACCTTTGCCACCGCCGCCCTGCATCTGACGCATGAAGAAGATCCATACACCAATAAGCAATAACATAGGAAACCAGGAGATAAAGATCTGGGTTAGGAACCCGGACTCTTCGGCTTCTTGCCCTTTCATACTCACGCCTTTACGATCGAGATCGTTAATCAGATCTTGATCATACATGGGCATGATAGTCGTGAATTTTTCTCCGGTACGTTTCGTCCCTTCAATCGTACGTTGATCGCTCTTGATTTCGACGGTGTTTATCTGACCACTACGAACATCATCTAAAAAAGCAGAATAATCCATCTTCGACGCAGTGGTAGAAGAGGGGGAGTAGCCCTGAAATACAGACATCAACACAACAGCGATGACTACCCAGAGAATTAAATTTTTTGCCATATCACTCAAAATTACTAGACCTCATACAGTCTTGCGATAACAGACGTTAGGGTACTACAACTTGTACCCAGTCGCCACAAGATAGACTTCCCGCGAACGTGCTCGCGAAGAGTCTGGCTTACGTGTTTTAACCGTTTTAAATGCGGCTCTCACCGACTTCATGTACTCTTCAAAGCCCTCCCCCTGAAAGACTTTGACTGCGAAACAGCCATTTGGAGCCATCACCTGATGGCACATGTCTAAGGCTAATTCCACCAGATACATGGCCCGGGGCTGATCGACACCACCGGTACCACTCATGTTCGGTGCCATGTCAGACAAGACCACATCCACTTTCCCATCTCCGACTCGGGTAAGCAAGGCATCGAGTACCTTTTCTTCCCGAAAATCACCCTGAAGAAAGTCTACACCAACTATGGGATCCATAGCTAAAATATCACAAGCGATAACTTTCCCTCTGTCTCCGGCAAGTTTAACGGCAACTTGGGACCAACCACCGGGGGCAGCCCCTAAATCCACCACCGTCATACCAGGGCGAATCAACTTATCTTTCTCCTGGATCTCCTCTAATTTAAACGCGGCGCGCGAGCGCAATCCCCGTTTTTGAGCTAATTTGACATAGTGATCGTCAAAATGTTCCTGCAACCAACGGGAGGAACTCGCTGTTCGTTTTTTACCTGACATTCAACATCCGCAACAAATGAGAGTTACATAAACTGTATATAAGGGTAGAATAGCCGTTTTTCAATAGTAACTCAGCATAAAGTTGGTATAAATGAACTTAACAACCAAACAAAAACAACACTTGAAAGGCTTAGCGCATGATTTGAAGCCTGTAGTGATGCTTGGTTCCAATGGTCTGACTGAAGGTGTACTGGCGGAAATTGATAATGCACTCACTCACCATGAACTGATCAAAGTGAAAGTCGCCTCGGGTGACAGAGAGTTAAAAAAAGCAATTGTCGACGCCATTGTTCGTGAGACTCAAGCCGTACAAGTACAGCTTATCGGTCACGTGCTTGTACTTTTCCGCCAGTCTGAAGAGATGAAAATCGCCATTCCTAAGGCAAAGTAAGCACCTTCTATCGAAAAACGGAGCCAAATTAATCTTTGGCTCCGTTTTTTTATGCCTGTTCTAAACTAGACTAGCTAAGGCGTATCAGAAACAGGCACGAGACGATAATGCTCCGAGTTGAGCTTAAACACCTCGGGAAAACAGGTTCCCACGGATATCGACGACCAGGTGCCGGTCAGGATACCGATAAACATGGCGATGGAAAAACTTTCCAACGGCCCCCCTCCCATCACCCACAGCGCGATGACCGTCATCAAGGTAGTACCACTGGTCACCATAGTGCGGGAAAATGTCGCCTTCACAGCCCTGTCATTGATCTCGGCTATCGGCAAGCCAGATTCCGTTCGCAATCCCTCTCTGATCCTGTCCGCTATGATTATCGAATCATTGAGTGAATAGCCTAATATTGCCAGTACCGCCGCGAGCACGGTCAGATTAAACTCAGTCTGAGTCAATGAAAAGAATGCCAACACGAAGATCACATCATGAAACAGGGCGAGCAAGGCACCACTGGCCAGACGCCATTCGAATCGATAACTCAGATAAGCCATGATGCACAACATGGCAACCAGCAAGGCCAAACCACCTTGCTCGGCCAACTCCTGGCCAATCTGCGGCCCGACTATGCTGCTGTTGAGCACCTCTACCTCACTACTGAGAGGTTGCAATACCTGCTCTATATCCATTGCATGCTGACTGACATCTTCCTGAGTCGATGGCAGACTATATCTTAGTACCCAACGCCCAGGCTCTCCCGCGGAAATCACACTCACCTCCTGCTCAGACGCTAAACTCAATAAAGCAGAGATATCTTTACTGGTCACCTTGCTATCAAGCTTCACCTCGGTGACGACTCCACCGGTGAAATCCAGGCCCCAATTGAATCCCTTAACCGCAATCACAGAAAGGGACAATATCATTAAGCTAAGTGATATCAGACTACTGAAATAACGTAATTTAGTTAACGTTTTCATCTCTGTAAACTTGGTGTTAACCAGCTTCAAATTAAATAAACTCATGATTACACCCTCACATCACGGTTAAAGTTACGTCCATACGCCCAGTTGATAAGGGCGCGAGAGGCAAAGATGCCGGTAAACATGCTAGTCAGCAGTCCCAGGCCCAGTGTCAGGGCAAAGCCCTGGATCGGACCATTACCGATAGAATAGAGCACAACTGCGGTGATCATGGTGGTGAAATTGGCATCTAAAATGGTACCAAAGGCGCTATCGAAGCCCCTGTCTATAGCGTGGGCGAAATCTCTCCCTAGTTTCAGGTTATCTTTGATCCGCTCGAAGATGAGCACATTGGTATCCACGGCCATGCCAACAGTAAGCACTAAGCCTGCTATGCCAGGCAAGGTCAATACCGCCCCCGGGATCAGGGCCAGTAGCCCAAACAGAATCACCATGTTAGCAATAAGCGCCACATTAGCCACCCAGCCTAAACGTCGATACCAGAAGCCCATAAACACTAAGGTCATCGCCATGCCTAGGGCTAACGCGGCAAAACCATTGACGATATTCTCGGCGCCAAGACTCGGGCCTATGGTTCGCTCTTCGACTATGGTCACCGGCGCTGTCATAGAGCCTGCACGTAATAACAATGCCAGTTGCTGTGCCTCTTGGTAATCTCCGGCTCCGGTAATACTGAAACGATTGCCTAACTGGCTTTGTATCGTGGCAATACTAATCACTCGTGTCTGTTGACTCACCTCGCCTTGAGCATTACGGCTGTATTCACTGTAAGATGTGGCCATGGGATGACCTATGTTGTCTCTGGAAAAAGCCGACATCAATTTACCGCCAGCGCTGTCTAAGCTGATATTCACTTCAGCCCCCCCCATCTCACCAATCCCCGCCCTGGCATCTACAATATGCTCACCTCCCAACACGGGTTTGCGCGATACATACACTGGGGTCTGGGAGTCATCACGCAAGATTTTCGCGTTAACGGAACCCGGCGGTTTAACTTCATAGAAAGCCAGGCTGGCGGTTGCACCTATAACGCTCTTCGCTGCGGCAGGATCTTGAACGCCAGGCAGCTCAATACGTATTCTATGCTCTCCCTGGCGCTGCACTACTGCCTCGGTTATCCCAAGTTGAGATATGCGACTACGCATGGTCTGTAAATTTTGTTTAACGGTGAGATCCCGCAGCAGGTCTTTTTCAGTTTGCTTTAAACTGACCGTCAAGATGCCATCCCCGTCCTGTTTCACTTGCCAGCGAGGATGTTGACTACGGAGAAATTGTCGATATTGGTGACTGGTTTCTGAGTTGGCCAGCACTAAGGTGATAATGTCATCGTCCTCATAACGCACTTGAGTACCCATCAACTTTTGCTCACGGGAAAACTGTTTGATTGAATCGACTAAGCTTTCACCATGAAGTCGATAAACGGGTTCCAGATCCACATCCAAGAGAAACTGCACACCTCCCCTAAGATCTAAGCCCAACTTTATCGGTGCAACTCCCAGACTGAGTAACCAGGATGGCGCCGCCGGAGCGAGTGCCAGAGTGAGATGTTCTGGTTTAGCGACTAACTTAGCCAGCAGTTGCTTCGTTTGCGTTTGTTGAGCCTGCTTAGCAAGTACGATCAATGTTTGGCCATCGGCCTGCTCTATACGCTTGATATCTATCCCAACCAGCTGCAGTTGCTTGTGCAGCTCAATCAAGGAAACAGATAAACCCGCCTTATCACTGACTTCAATAGCCGCATCTTCACCAAACAGAGACGGCAGTGCACTCAATAGCATGACGATAATAGTGACGATTAACACCCCATATTTCCATGGAGAGTTATGGTTGAGTAATTTTTTTCTTGTTTGTCTTTTCATAGCGTAATTTGCCCTGAAGGCACCTTGCTTTCTAACGAGTTTTCCCGCTCTTTCTCCCAAGGTTCGCCATTTATACGAATTGGTATAAATGGCTCAACCAAGTACGCGCAGCCCAAAGGATGGCCAATAGGAAGATGCTTCTTGAGAAAGAGAGATTTAGCTGGCTAAGGTTCGACGCCAGCCGATAACAAGTTAGCTAACGGATTTTTGCTGAGAAAAGCGGTAGAGCAGATTCGATTCCTTCCAACCCGAAAGTCTGGAAGGCTTTTCATTAGCATGGAGGGACCAATCCAGACTCCGGACAAAGTCTATCCGATACCCAATGGAAAAAGAGGGACTTGGAGGGGAAACAAACTCATAGGCCAACAGATAGCTAGGCCTTACTTGATGTAGATCGTGTTGAGAAAAACTTAACAGGCGCATCGAGATAAGAGGAACAAACTCTTGCTCACTTGGATCATGATGCTCGAGTCCTGTGTGAGTGCTAGGTGTATCTTGATGCCCAAAGAGAGTGTTCATCGATACACAAGAGTTAGATTTAAATGCTTCCTGTGACCCTGAGTCCTGACACAAGCTGTGGACGGACTGAATAGGGTTATCCTTTTTCATATATTCAGAAGCATTCGCACTCGTGCCGGAGAGAAATATTCCTCCCAGCAAGATCAGCATTAGCCCTATACGAAAAAGTCCCGACACATTAAGCCCCATGATATTCAATATTTTGATTCTAACCAGAAAAACCGAAAAAACAAATTAACAATTAAACATCTTGCAGGCTTCGATTGACAAATAAGTCGAGTAACCGCTCCGGTATCGCATCAAATAGCGAAAGTTAAGCAACAAAAAAGCCGCTATTAGCGGCTTTTTAACATGGAGTGATTTTACACAGGTGTTTCCCACCATTAGCAATGAATGGGATACATATAAGATCTGCTTAGATATACTCTACGGCGATAATCTCATACTCGGTGATACCACCGGGAGTCTGAATATTCACCTCATCATCTAAGCTTTTGCCCACCAAACCACGTGCAATAGGTGAAGTCACAGAGATTAAATTATCTTTGATGTTCGCCTCATCCTCACCCACGATACGGTAAGTCGCTTCAGCTTCGGTATCGACATTTAAGATAGTAACAGTCGTACCGAAAATAATACGACCGGTATTTTCCATCTTAGTCACGTCTATGATCTGCACATTCGAAAGCTTACCTTCGATATCACGAATTCGCGCCTCACAAATACCCTGCTCTTCGCGCGCAGCATGATACTCGGCATTCTCTTTAAGATCGCCAAGCTCTCTGGCTGTGCCTATCGCCTGAGTAATACTGGGACGCTGCTCGAATTTCAGATGTGTTAACTCTTTTCGCAGTTGCTCGGCACCGACAACTGTCATAGGAACCTTATTCATAATCCTCTTTCGTCTCCTTAAAACAAAAGCAGTCTCTATCGGCACATGCTGGGCCAATAAAGTAAAGTATCTCGAGAATAACCTCATTCTATACGTTCATCACCTCAGATGCTATCCCACTTTTCCACATAACTATTTGTCTCAGTCAAAGTCTTAAGTGTGCCGAGGCACAGTCAAGCCAGTATAAATAACATTTAAGCGTCCTAAGTCTCTTAAAATAAAAGAGTTAACTGAACCGAAGGAATTATCACCATCTTGGTGCAATTATAATACTCGTTAATTAGCAATAAGTTAAAACTGCACTACACTTCAATTGATCTATCCAGCTTGTACCTAGAGTCCAAGGATAATCAACTCACTTTATCACCCCATTTAAATCGATGAAGTAGGGTTAAGCTTATAAACAAAAATAAGCAATAATGATAAATAGGGAATGAATATGAAACATCACATTGGATATGCAGTCGCATTGTGCTGCACTCTCACATTAGCCCCACCAACATTAGCCACAGAAGGCTTATCGGCCAACATAAGTGTCACTAATAATTACATCTGGCGTGGTGTAACTCAGACCGATGATAAGCCCGCGGTATCTGGCGGAATAGATTACGCTATGGAGTCTGGCATCTATATAGGCACCTGGGCATCTAACGTCGATTTTGGTGATGATGCCACCACAGAACTCGATCTCTATCTAGGCTTTGGCAATGATTTTGGTGAATTGAGCTATGATTTTGGTTATGTCTACTACGGTTATCCCGACGGCGATGACCTCAACTTCGGTGAGGTTTATGGCTCAATCGGCTGGAGTGTACTCTCAATAGGCATTTCTACCACGGCACATTCTGACTGGTCATCTGACTTTGGTGACGATATCTATTTTGAAGCCAATGTGGCATTTGAAATATTAGGCGATGCCGAACTCGGGCTACACTTCGGTAGTTACGATTTCGATGATGGCCTCGATTATCAGGACTATAACGTCAGCATCAGCAAGAGTGGTTTTAGCTTCTTAGTCAGTCAAGTAAGTGAAGATGAAATAGATGACGATTATAAGGTCGTGGTTTCTTATACCTATGATATCGATCTCTAATCCATATAAATAAACAAAAAAGAGGCCTGAACAGGCCTCTTTTTTAATGCAACACTTTCGGATTAAACGGAGTGTTAATCTCAACAGCTCCTAACCAATCTAAAGCTTAAATTCACGCATTTTTTCTTCCAGGTTAGTCACTAGTTCACTCAAGTTTTCGAGATCTCCCTTACTGAGCTCCGCCTTAGTGGAGATCCTCTGTGAGGTATCGGCTATCTCTGTAATATTTTGATTAATTTCGCCAACCACAGCACTTTGCTGCTCCGAGGCCGTCGCTATCTGCATATTCATATCACTGAGCTGAGACACAAGCACTACCACCTCGGCCAATATCTTT
Source organism: Shewanella sp. YLB-07 (assembly GCF_009377275.1). Lineage (NCBI taxonomy): Bacteria > Pseudomonadati > Pseudomonadota > Gammaproteobacteria > Alteromonadales > Shewanellaceae > Shewanella > Shewanella sp. YLB-07. The sequence goes on from NZ_VOQB01000003.1 coordinate 511,074, forward strand.
CTGTTTTCTTCACAGGTACCTATACTGGCATTGGCCATCTCATTAGACGAGGTCACCATCTTGACGGTTATCTCAGTCTCATGTTGCAAAGAGTTGATTTTTTCCCGAATATCTTCGGTAGATTTCTGAGTACGTGATGCTAATGTCCTCACTTCATCGGCGACAACCGCAAAACCTCTTCCCTGCTCTCCCGCCCTTGCCGCTTCGATAGCTGCATTGAGCGCCAACAAATTAGTCTGCTCCGCTATGGCCTGAATGACATCGAGCACAGAACCAATTGATTCACTCTCCTGAGCCAGTTTTTCGATGGACTGAGACGCCGAAGCCATTTGTGCGTTTAACTCCTCCATATCATGTTCCAAACGCTCGGCCCCTTGAGTACTCTCCAAACACTTATCATTGGTTTCACGTACCGAATCGGCGGCGCCAGCTGCATTGCGTGCCACCTCCTGGATTGTCGCTAGCAACTGGTTCGTTGCCACCGCCACACTGTCTGCACTGTCTGATTGCAGCATGGTTTGATCGGTCGTTTCCTGGATTTCCTCCATCATCTTACTCGTCGATTGCAACAGAGTCGCGGCCAACTCCTCGACACTATTGAGAATACTCTGTAATTCCTGAAGCAGCTGATTGAATGAGCTCGCTAGAGAAAACAGCTCGTCTTTACCTTGATAATCGATCCTGGTGGTCAGGTCTTTATTCTGAGTGACTCGATTGACCTGAGCAATAAAATCATTGATTGGATTAGATATTCCCCGACCGACCATGAAACCTGCGAGTAGAGTAATAGGAATTAAGATCAACATAATGACACTGATAGTCAACCAGATAGCTGAAAGCATGTCTTCTTTATCCTGCATCGCCTCGGCAACATCGATCTCACTCAAAATGGCCCATTTAACCCCGGCTATCTGCAGTGGAGCGAATGCAGACAACACTTCAACATTACGATAGTCCATGACAGTTTTAATGCCAGACTGGCCAGATAATGCGAGTCTAGCCCCCTCGCTATCAACCTTTTGATAACCTATGGCTGAGCCACTTGCCTCAATCTTGTCGACTGTATTAGCGTCCATGCCCGACTCTCTGAGCGCCTTAATATAGCCTGTTTTATCATCATGCAAGAAACGGCTCTGACTACGAAGCAAGTTATCATCCCCCACTAAATAGGTTTCACCTGAGCTTCCCAGACCGACCTTGTCCCACTCCTGCTCATAGGTCATCAAACTATTAATCTCATCGATTGGCATCTGAAAAATCAATACACCCAGTTTCTCTCCTTCAGCGGAAAATACCGGTGAGGAGATAAATGCTGCGGCTGCCTCATAGGAGGGGAAATAGGGTTTAAAGTCGATGAGAAAGGTTTCATTTTTATTTCTGGTGTTATTGGCTGCCCTAAAAGCTTGAGCGAGGCCCGTGTCCCTGTAGGGACCATCCATCAAGGAGGTGGCGTAATCCAGCTCCTTAAATACAGAATAGATCACATACCCGGTATCCGGTTCGACCAAAAAGATATCGTAGAAACCGAATGCTTCCAGATATTGATTAAAATGAGGGTGATACTTCTTGTGAGTCTTGCTGTAGTCGGTGCCGTCATTAGCAAACTCTAAAGAATTTTTACTGCCCAATGGATTAGCGTTACCACTGATATAGGCATGCTGAATCGCTTTAGTATTGCTATTTAACATCGAGAGTTTACTCGCCGCACTGCCTACTGCCGACGGATTCTGACTGCGGTATACTTTATCGAATTGATCTGTGTAATACCGCTTCAAAGCTGAGTCATCTCTCATGCTGGTCTGCTGAGCATACTTGAAAAACTCTTGAGGAAGATGATGCATCACGTCGATCACCATCTCATCGTTAGACAGGGTGATCATCTCTTTCTCAATCGTTGAGAAATATCTTTCTACCTGAGATTTTTGAATTTCTCGTATGGCAACAAGCTGCTCAAACGCCCGTTTCTCTAAGGCAACTGATGCGATAGATGAAGACTTCCAACCAACCAGCGACCCTGCTGTAAAAATTCCAATCCCGGATAACAACACCGACGCCAACACGATTTTGCTGGAAATTTTCATGAGCCGCTTACCACCTAAACATGACTAGTCTTTAAAGTTTAGTAGAAATGCGCGAACTCGCTGAAAAGGGGATATTTTAGATCCTGAAACAATAAAAAGGCCGCGAATGCGGCCTTTTTATTAAGTAACGCGTCTTACTTGATGCGTTTATGCAACTCTTGTATCGAAGTCACTGTGTTTCTGTCATCGGCGGCATGTGCCATACACGTGGCAAATGCGGCATTCAAGGTCGTGGTGTAATCCACCTTGTATCGTAATGCACCGCGTCGAAGCTGGCGAGAATCTTCAATCGCCTGACGACCTTCGGTGGTGTTAACAATATAGGTGTATTCGCCATTCTTGATACGGTCAAGAATGTGCGGACGCCCTTCATGTACCTTGTTGACCAGACGTGGATTGATCCCCGCCTCGCCTAAGATTATTGCAGTACCATGAGTTGCATCGATTTCATATCCGAGAGCAATCAGGTTCGAAGCCAAGTCAGCTACCCTTTGCTTATCGCTGTCACGAACCGATAGCAAGGCACGACCGGACTTAGGCACGGAGGCGGTGGCACCCAGTTGCGCCTTGGCATACGCTTCGGCGAAAGTATCACCTACGCCCATGACCTCACCGGTAGATCGCATCTCAGGGCCAAGCATAGGATCGACACCCGGGAACTTGTTAAACGGCAAAACAACTTCTTTCACCGAGAAGAAAGGTGGAATCACTTCCTTGGTAAAGTTTTGCGACTTAAGGCTTTGACCCGCCATCACACGAGCGGCTATCTTAGCTAAAGGTACGCCAGTCGCCTTAGAAACGAATGGTACAGTACGTGCGGCGCGAGGGTTAACTTCGATCATATAGATCTCATCATCTTTCACGGCAAACTGCACATTCATCAAGCCAATAACCCCAAGTTCTATGGCCAGCTTACCCACCTGCTCACGCATGCGGTTCTGCACATCTTCACTTAAGCTATAAGGAGGCAATGAACAACCTGAATCCCCTGAATGTACCCCAGCTTGCTCGATATGTTCCATGATAGAGCCAATAACCACAGTCTCACCATCACAGATGGCATCGATATCTATTTCGATAGCATTATCTAAGAAACGGTCAAGTAATACAGGGGAGGAGTTTGATACGCTCACGGCTTCATTGAAGTAGCGACGTAAATCTTGCTCATCGTAGACTATCTCCATCGCACGACCACCGAGTACGTATGATGGACGAACGACTAGCGGATAACCGATACGCTCGGCCGAGATAATGGCACTTTCGACTGTAGTCACGGTATCATTTTCTGGCTGTTTCATCTCCAGACGATGAATCGCCTGCTGGAAACGCTCTCTGTCTTCGGCGCGGTCGATGGCATCAGGACTAGTACCGATTATAGGTACACCGGCAGCTTCGAGTTCACGGGCTAACTTAAGCGGTGTTTGACCACCATATTGCACAATAACGCCCTTAGGCTTCTCGATACGAACAATCTCGAGCACATCTTCCAGAGTCACAGATTCAAAATAGAGTCTGTCGGACGTGTCGTAATCGGTTGATACGGTTTCAGGGTTACAGTTGACCATGATGGTCTCATAACCGTCTTCACGCAATGCGAGAGCCGCATGGACACAGCAATAATCGAACTCGATACCCTGGCCAATTCTGTTTGGTCCGCCGCCTAAGATCATGATCTTGTCACGATTAGATGGGTTCGCCTCACACTCTTCTTCATAAGTAGAGTACATATAGGCGGTATCGGTTGAGAACTCGGCGGCGCAAGTATCGACGCGCTTATACACAGGATGAATCGCATGTTTATGACGTAACTTGCGAACTTCAGCCTCATTGACACCGAGCAGGTCCGACAAACGTAAATCGGAGAAGCCTTTACGCTTAAGTTGGCGCAAGAAGACCTCATTCAAACCCGACATGCCAGCGTCTTTAACCTGAGTTTCAAAATTAAGCAAATCTTGTATCTGTACCAGGAACCAAGGGTCGACATTAGTCAGCTCGAAGATATCATCGAGAGAAAGACCGGCGCGGAAGGCATCGGCAATATACCAAATTCTGTCTGCACCAGGTTCTGTAAGCTCGTGGCGAATTCTTTTCATCGCATCGGCACTTTCGATATCAATAATTGGATCTAGGCCATTCTTACCGACTTCGAGTCCACGCAATGCTTTTTGCAGTGATTCCTGGAACGTACGGCCAATGGACATCACTTCACCAACCGACTTCATCTGAGTGGTTAGACGGTCATTTGCACCGGCAAACTTTTCGAAGTTGAAACGTGGCATCTTGGTAACCACATAATCGATAGCTGGCTCGAATGAAGCAGGGGTAGCACCGCCTGTGATATCATTCTTAAGCTCATCTAGAGTGTAACCAACTGCCAGCTTGGCCGCGATTTTAGCAATCGGGAAGCCCGTCGCCTTAGACGCTAATGCTGAAGAGCGAGATACTCTTGGGTTCATCTCGATGATAACCATACGGCCATCTTTCGGATTGATGCCGAACTGTACGTTAGAACCGCCCGTCTCCACACCGATCTCACGCAGAACCGCAATAGAAGCGTTACGCATCAACTGATATTCTTTATCCGTCAATGTCTGAGCTGGAGCCACAGTGATCGAGTCGCCGGTGTGCACGCCCATGGCATCGAAGTTCTCGATAGAGCAGACTATGATGCAGTTATCATTCTTGTCACGCACCACTTCCATCTCGTACTCTTTCCAACCGATAAGCGACTCATCGATTAGCAGCTCGCTAGTTGGCGACAGGTCCAGTCCTTGAGTACAGATCTCTTCGAATTCTTCTATGTTATAAGCAATACCGCCGCCGCTGCCACCCATGGTGAAAGACGGGCGAATAATACACGGGAAACCCAAAGTTTCCTGCACCGCGAATGCCTCTGCCATCGTATGGGCAAAACCCGCACGTGGACACTCGAGGCCAATGGCTTTCATCGCCTTATCGAAACGGCCACGGTCTTCGGCTTTGTCTATGGCGTCGGCTGTCGCGCCAATCATCTCGACATTAAACTCTTTCAGCACGCCCTTGCTTTCCAGCTCCAGCGCACAGTTAAGCGCCGTCTGGCCGCCCATGGTAGGCAGAATCGCATCGGGACGCTCTTTGGCAATAATATTACGCACAACTTCCCAATGAATTGGTTCGATATACGTCGCATCGGCCATCTCAGGATCTGTCATGATAGTGGCTGGGTTAGAGTTAACCAGAATAACTCGATAACCCTCTTCACGTAGCGCTTTACACGCCTGGGCACCGGAGTAATCAAACTCACATGCCTGACCGATAACAATCGGGCCTGCACCCAGGATAAGAATACTTTTAATATCTGTACGTTTTGGCATTGCTTAAACCTTCTCCTGATTACTTGGCGTTTTGACGATATAGCTCGATAAGTTCAATAAAGTGATTGAACAAAGGCGCTGCATCATGTGGACCCGGACTCGCTTCAGGGTGTCCCTGGAAGCTAAATGCAGGCTTATCTGTCAAATGTATACCTTGCAATGAACCATCAAACAATGACTTATGAGTCACCTTGATGTTGGCTGGCAGGCTAGTTTCATCAGCAGCAAAACCGTGGTTTTGGCTAGTGATCATCACATTACCTTTCTCAAGGTCGCTCACAGGATGGTTGGCACCATGATGACCAAACTTCATTTTAAGGGTTTTAGCGCCAGAGGCGAGAGCCAACAGCTGATGACCGAGACAAATACCAAACACAGGAATCTCTGTCTTGAGGATCTCCTGAATCGCCTTGATAGCATAATCACATGGCTCTGGGTCACCAGGGCCATTCGAGAGGAATATCCCATCAGGCTTCATCGCCAGCACTTCAGATGCTGGTGTCTGGGCCGGAACCACAGTGACATCACAACCACGATCTACCAGCATACGTAAGATATTACGCTTCACACCGTAGTCGTAAGCAACGATCTTGTATTTAAGCTCTGATTCAGGCTTATCTTCGGGTAAACCACCGACTAAACGCCAGCTACCGCTACGCCATTGATAGGCTTTTTCTGTTGTGACTTCTTTGGCTAAATCCATGCCTTTTAAACCAGGGAACGCTTTCGCTTCGGCTAGTGCCTTAGCTATGTCATCCTCACCGACTAAGATACAGCCCGCTTGCGCACCTTTCTCTCGTAAAATACGAGTCAACTTTCGAGTATCAATATCTGCGATGCCAACAATATTGTTAGCTTTCAGATATTCACTCAAGCATTGCTGATTACGAAAGTTACTGGCGAGAAGAGGAAGATCTCTGATGATCAGACCACAAGCATGGACTGCATCGGATTCTGTATCTTCATCATTGGTTCCAGTGTTACCAATATGAGGATAAGTTAGAGTTACGATCTGGCGAGAATAAGAGGGATCTGTCAGGATCTCCTGGTATCCTGTCATTGAAGTGTTAAAAACAACTTCACCAACAGCATGTCCATCGGCACCAATTGCTGTGCCAGAGAATACAGTTCCATCTTCGAGTACGAGTAAGGCAGACTTTGTCAACGCGACCTCCATAAAGAGCCAAGCCACTAAAATATAATGTTTTTTATTGCTTTAATAATACCAATATTCACATAAATACGAAATTTTGGCAAATTCGGACAACTATATACGTGTTTATTTAGCTTGTCTACAAATTAAAAATTTAAATTATCAACTTATTTTGATAAAACATAACTCCCCTCCTACACCACCTTGGCGTTCGGGGATAACTCTTCCAAAAACAGTTCCGTGTATAAACCCCCTCCTACACCATCCATGGTGTCCGGGGATAAATACTTACAAAAACAGTTCCGTGTATAAACCCCCTCCTACATCATCCATGGTGTCCGGGGATAAATACTTACAAAAACAGTTCCGTGTATAAACCCCCTCCTACACCATCCATGGTGTCCGGGGATAAATACTTACAAAAACAGTTCCGTGTATAAACCCCCTCCTACACCATCCATGGTGTCCGGGGATAAATACTTACAAAAACAGTTCCGTGTATAAACCCCCTCCTACACCATCCATGGTGTCCGGGGATAAATACTTCCGTGTATAAAAAAACCGCCTGATTGGCGGTTTTAAAAAATAGTAATTATTTGAGACCCAATACCTGCTGCATATCGTAGAGCCCGACATCTTGATTGACTAACCAGACCGATGCTCTCATGGCACCATTAGCGAAAGTCATACGACTCGATGCCTTATGAGTGATCTCCAACCGCTCACCAATATCGGCAAACATGGCGGTATGCTCACCAACAAGATCCCCTGCACGTATGGTAGAGAAACCTATCGTTTCGCGGTCACGCTCTCCGGTCATCCCTTCACGGCCGTAAACGGCACATTTGTTAAGATCACGACCCAAAGTTTTGGCGATCACTTCGCCCATCTTGAGTGCCGTGCCAGAAGGCGCATCTTTCTTATACCTGTGATGACCCTCGATGATCTCTATATCCGTGTAATCACCCATGACTTCTGCCGCTAACTCGAGCAGTTTCCACATAAGGTTAACCCCGACAGCCATATTAGGCGCCATCACAACAGGTATCTTATCTGCATAAGCAGAGATCTTTGATTTTTGAGCATCGGTGAAGCCAGTAGTGCCTATAACAATAGCCTTACCATGTCTGGCACACCAATCGGCATGAATTACACTCGCTTCAGGGGAGGTAAAATCGATGAGCACATCGAAATCATCGACAGCTTTATCGAGCGAATCAGTAATAGGTACGTTCATCGACCCCACACCAGCAAGCTCACCAGCATCAACCCCTATCAGAGTCGAGCCAGCTCTTTCAATCGCAGCACCTAGATAGATAGCAGGCTGAATTCGTGCAGCTTCAATAAGAGTACGTCCCATACGACCACTGCCGCCTGTAATAGCCACTCTTACTTGTTCTGTCATCGTATTACTTCCTTAATGCTATCTAGCTAAATTATATAACGGGCAGTTCAACTCTTTATAGTCATAAAAGAGGAACTGTTAATTCTGATTCTAAAAAAATGCCTAAGCGTTAGCTTAGGCATTTAATGATATTGAATTAAAGAATGTCGAGCAATTCGACTTCAAATACCAATGCGGAGTATGGCGGGATAGAAGCACCGGCACCACGTTCACCGTATGCCAAGTGATGAGGAACATAAAGCCTCCACTTAGCACCCACTGGCATAAGTTGTAGCGCCTCGGTCCAACCGGCAATCACACCTGACACAGGGAACTCGGCAGGTTGATCACGAGCGACTGAGCTATCGAATACATCACCATTGATGAAAGTACCGTGATAGTGAGTACGGACCATAGCGTCAAGACTTGGCTTGTCACCCTCGCCTTCATTGAGGATCTCATACTGAAGACCAGACTCAAGCGTCACGATTCCATCACGCTTAGCGTTCTCACCTAGGAAAGTTTCGCCTTCAGCAGATGCCGCTTCAGCAGCTGCTTCCTGAACTTTCTGAATACGCTGACTGATCTCAGTAAACGCAATTTGAAGGTCTTCCATAGCAACTTGGCTCTCTTTACCTTCAAACGCATCGGCAAGGCCTAGCTGAACAGCTGAGATATCGATACCTTCGAATGAGTTAGCAGCCAATTGCTCGCCAAGTTGACGACCTACGCCATAACTTGCTTGCGCTTCAATACTAGTGAACTTGTCAGACATAATGATTCTACTCCCAGTTATTCAATTAATTTTCGCGCGCTAGTTTACCATATTTAAAAAAAGTGTTCTTTATAAGCTCAAGTTTATTTCGCAATCTGACAGCGATTCTTTACTTTATTTTTGCTCGCAAGATAAAGAGGCATAACTTGCGCCTGCATTTGGCTTAGATCATCAATTCTATGGCCGTGAGATGGATGGGTAGACAGTAACTCGGGACCTTGCTCCCCTCCGACTTTGGCCATGTTCTGCCAAAGCAGCATACTTTGACTCGGATCAAACCCCGCTCGAGCCATCAACTCCACTCCCATGATATCGGCCTCATTCTCCTGCTCACGACCATAGGGCAATATAAAGCCAACCTGAGTACCTAAACCAAGCGCCGCCATATACAGGTCTTTATTACTGACCCCTCCAGCCCCTAGCGCCGCATCAGCCAATTGCATACCCAGCCCGGTCATTTGTACACGAGACACCTGTTCATTACTGTGATGAGCCAATACATGAGCCACCTCATGTCCGATAACGGTGGCCAATTGGTCTTCATTTTCGGCAACTTTTAACAAACCGGTATAGACACCGATATGACCACCAGGCAGAGCAAACGCGTTAACTTGCTCGGACTCGAACACCACTACATCCCATTTAAGCGACTTATCGGGTAAGACCTGGGTCACTCGATTAGCGACGCAGTCTACATAAGTCACCAACTTGCTATCTTTACTCATCTTCTCTTGTTTTTTAATCTGCTCGAATGAAGCATCTCCCATCTGGTTAATTTCCTGAGATGAAAACAGCAAGGTCTGCCCACGTCCAGTAGGTGATTGATGAGTGGCACAGCCAGATAAGATCAAGGCAGAGAGGAGTAATGCAGGTATAGATTTCATCAGGAGATGGTCCTTTGTAATACAAGTCCTAGGAGCTAGAGTTTATCAAATTTCAGCAACATTATTATCATGAACGAAACACTTTATTGTTACCCTCGGATTTATTTGAATGAGGGAGTTAGGAGGAGATACGAGCCCACGGATGGCTAAAGGTAGAATAATGCAGGAGCAATTATCGAGAGTAACGTATGGAGCTGTTACCGAGGGAGCATTTCAGGAGCCCTGCGCCCGAGGATAACTCTTGTTAAAGAAGGGCCATGTACAAAAAAACCTCGCGAAGCGAGGCTCTATAAACTTAATTTCTGCTGTTTGAAATGAAGTTAGGTATTCAAATCCTGGAAGAACTTCTTCACGCCATCGAAGAAACCTTCGGCTTTCGGACTGTGCTTCTTGGAAGCATCCGAGAGTGTCTCATCGAATTCGCGTAACAGCTCTTTCTGACGTTCGTTAAGTTTGACCGGAGTTTCCATGACAACCTTACACAACAAGTCACCCACGGCATGGCTGCGCACAGACTTAACACCCTTACCACGCATGCGGAACATACGACCGGTTTGCGTCTCTGCAGGTATCTTAAGGTTCACCTTACCATCGAGTGTAGGCACTTCAATCCCACCACCAAGTGCGGCTTTACCGAATGAAATCGGTACTTCGCAATAGAGGTTATTACCGTCACGAACGAAGATTGAGTGCTCGCGTACGCTCACCTGCACGTAAAGGTCTCCTGGAGGAGCACCATACTCACCCGCTTCACCTTCGCCAGACAAACGAATACGATCGCCATTATCGACACCGGCTGGTATCTTAACTGATAAAGTCTTGCTCTTCTCGACACGGCCTTCACCATGACACTTGTTACAAGGATCTTTAATGATCTTGCCGCGTCCATGACAGGTAGGACAGGCTTGCTGCACCGCGAAGAAACCTTGACGCATCTGCACTTGGCCTTGACCATGACAGGTACCACAGGTTGTTGGTGAGGTGCCCTTCTTAGCACCACTGCCATCACAGCTATCACAGGTAGTCAACTTTGGTATGCGTAGCTCTTTAGTCAGACCTTTAACAGCTTCTTCCAAAGACAGCTCAAGGTTGTAACGCAGATCACTACCACGAGCAGCCTGACGTTGGCCACCACGACGGCCACCACCGAAGATATCACCAAACACATCACCGAAAACATCACCAAAATCGGCATTGCCACCGAAACCACCACCGCCACGATTAGGATCGACGCCAGCATGACCAAATTGATCATAGGCCGCCTTCTTATCGCTATCGGTAAGGATTTCGTAAGCTTCCTTTATCTCTTTGAAATTGGCTTCTGCAGTCTTATCGCCTGGGTTGCGATCCGGGTGAAACTTCATGGCTAAACGCTTATAAGCCTTTTTAATTTCACGTTCACTGGATTCACGACCGACACTTAATACTTCGTAATAATCTCGCTTTGACATATTCTCACGCTTTCTTTGCTGATGTGGTAGCTGTTCTAGTCGCTAATTTTGTAGCTAAAAACACAACTACGGGCATTAGAGTTTCCCCTAACGCCCGTATTCAAATAACTCAGGAGTTAGCCTTTATTACTTCTTGTCTTCTTTCACTTCTTCAAACTCTGCATCAACAACATCTTCGTCTGGCTTAGCCGCTTGTGCTTCGCCTTCAGGTGCTTGCTGTCCCTGCTCAGCTTGGGCCTTAGCCTGGGCAATTTCCATCAACTTAGAAGATGCTTCCATCAGCTCTTGAGTTGACTTATCGATAGCCTCTTTGTCCTTACCTTGAACCGCTGTTTCAACAGCAGTCATAGCAGTTTCAATTTTCTCTTTCTCGTCACTTGGCAATGCTTCACCAGCTTCTTCAATCTGCTTCTTGGTTGCGTGAACCATGCCATCGGCCTGGTTACGAGCCGTGACCAACTCTTCGAACTTAGCATCTTCATCGGCATGGGCTTCGGCATCACGTACCATAGCTTCTACTTCTTCATCACTCAGACCAGAAGAAGCTTTAATGGTGATTTTCTGCTCTTTACCTGTCTTCTTATCGGTAGCTGATACATGCAAGATACCATCGGCATCGATGTCGAATGCCACTTCAATCTGTGGAGCACCACGAGGAGCAGCCTCGATACCTTCCAGGTTAAATTGACCCAGAGACTTGTTACCACTCGATTGCTTACGCTCACCCTGGAGTACGTGAATAGTCACTGCACTCTGGTTATCGTCTGCAGTAGAGAAGGTTTGGCTAGCCTTAGTCGGGATAGTGGTGTTCTTCTCGATAAGCTTAGTCATCACGCTACCCATGGTCTCAATACCCAGAGACAGAGGTGTAACGTCGAGTAGCAATACATCTTTCACTTCACCAGAAAGTACACCAGCCTGAACTGCTGCGCCTATGGCAACCGCTTCGTCCGGGTTAACGTCTTGACGAAGTTCTTTACCGAAAAACTCAGAAACCTCGGCGCGAACCTTAGGCATACGAGTCTGACCACCAACCAGAATCACTTCGTTGATATCTGACACTGAAAGGTCTGCATCGGCTAAAGCAATTTTTAATGGCTCTAATGTACGAGTGATCAGGTCTTCAACCAGAGACTCAAGCTTAGCACGAGTGATCTTAACCACTAAGTGCTTAGGACCTGATGCATCGGCTGTGATGTAAGGCAGGTTAACTTCAGTCTGTGATGCACTTGAAAGTTCAATTTTGGCTTTCTCTGCCGCTTCTTTAAGACGCTGCATAGCCAGTGGATCGTTACGTAGATCCAGACCTTGGTCTTTCTTGAACTCATCGGCAAGATACTTAATCAAACGGTTATCGAAATCTTCACCACCTAAATGAGTGTCACCGTTAGTCGCTAGTACTTCGAAGGTTTGCTCACCATCGACACTATCAATTTCGATGATAGATATATCGAAAGTACCGCCACCTAAGTCGTATACGGCTACTATGTTATCGCCTTGCTTCTTATCGATACCATAAGCCAGTGCAGCAGCAGTTGGCTCGTTGATGATACGCTTAACTTCAAGACCAGCGATACGACCAGCATCTTTAGTTGCTTGACGCTGTGAATCGTTGAAGTATGCAGGTACGGTAATAACCGCTTCTGTTACTTCTTCACCTAAGAAATCTTCGGCAGTCTTCTTCATTTTCTTCAAGGTTTCGGCAGAAACCTGAGGAGGAGCCATCTTCTTACCATGAGCTTCAACCCATGCATCACCATTATCTGCAGCGATGATATTGAACGGCATGATGTCAACATCACGCTGAACTTCGTCATCTTTAAAACGACGACCGATAAGACGCTTAATGGCGTAAAAAGTATTAGTCGGGTTTGTCACTGCTTGGCGCTTTGCAGGTTGACCAACCAAAATCTCATCGCCAGTGTAGGCGATAATAGAAGGTGTAGTACGATCGCCTTCGGCATTCTCGAGTACACGTGGTGTGTCGCCGTCTAATACTGCTACGCAAGAGTTTGTTGTGCCTAAATCGATACCAATAATTCTACCCATGGGGTGCTCCTGAAATCTTTTCTTAAGTAATGCTAAATTTGTTATCTGATGGAGATATGGGGTTAGTAAAGACGATTTCAAGCCTGAAATTAAGTTAGTAAGAAATAGTTCTTAAGAATTTGGTCTCAGCGAATGGCTTGCTATATCAAGTTTCACTTTGGCGCTAACCGGCCCCATAATCTTGCCTTAACCTCTATATTGGGCCGTTTACATTAATTACAAGTGTAAATAGATAAAAATTGCACACAGGGGCATTTTTTTGATCTTCGACTCAAACTCAACACAAAAAATACCGTATAATGAATGCAATCTAGGAGTGCGCTCTCTTTGGCTTAAATAAGCAGCCAGGAAATCGTGTCGTTGTCTCTGCTGTAGTTAAGAGTAAAATCATTGAAACAATCAAATCAGGCCTATCTGTATGGCATTGCTGCCATCTGCCTTTGGTCAACGGTCGCCACCGCTTTTAAGTTGGCACTCGCCCATTTTAGCCCACTTCAGTTAGTGTTTGTCGCTACCATCACCTCTATCTTCGCCTTGAGCATGATTTTGCTGCTCCAAGGAAAGCTACACCTGATAAAAGCGCAATTTAAAGCCAAGCCACTATTTTATCTACAGACAGGTTTACTCAATCCCTTCCTTTATTACCTGGTGCTTTTCAAAGCTTATGACCTGCTACCGGCTCAACAGGCGCTGTCACTTAACTACACCTGGGCCATCTTGCTGCCGCTATTGTCGGTGCCGCTTCTTTCCCAAAAACTAAGAAAGAGTGACATGACCGCGGCCATCGTCGCCTATTTTGGGGTCTTCGTTATCGCTACCCAAGGCAATCTCACTAACTTTTCCTTCGAGAGTGGCACTGGTGTCATCCTAGCACTGACCAGCACAATACTTTGGTCTCTGTATTGGATAGTCAATACCAAGGACAAAGGAGATCCGGTCGTGAGTCTACTACTCAGCTTCCTTGTGGGTTTTCCGTTCATTTTGGTCACACTATTATGGACTCAGGAACTGCCCAGTTGGAACCCACAAGCGTTCGCTGCGGGTATCTATGTCGGCCTGTTCGAGATGGGAGTCACCTTCGTACTCTGGTTAGTAGCACTTAAAAAAGCGGAAAGAACGGCGAGCATCAGCACCTTAGTCTTCATGTCCCCAGTGATGTCTATCGGTTTTATCGCCTGGATTTTGCAAGAGCAGATAGCCAGGTCTACCTATATAGGTCTGGCCTTAATTTTAACGGCACTGGCATTGCAACAACTGCTGCCTCATTTGAATAAGCTCAAAGGAAAAGACAGCAGAGAATCAGTCTAAAACTTAAGTTCCGGATAGAATGAAGCCCACTGAAATGTGGGCTTTGTGTTGTTAATTAACGCTATTTCGCTCTTTGTTAATCAAAACTAAACACTGTTGACTAGAATTTGTGGTGTACATCTATCTGACCCACTCCCACATTTACATTTAATTGACCAAAACCTGTTTGGTCTTCACTGTGATAAGTCTGTCTTACAAAGTGTCTGCTAACCTCTACTTGCTGTCCGTGTAGGTCTACCGAGACCTCCCCAACACCCGATTCTAATGACACTGAGCGATATAGCATTTCATGCCTGATTTCTGCATGTCCAACACCTAAATCTATATCTATGCTGCTTTCCATGTTTAACACTTCAACTTGACCAACACCGACATTCAGGTTTACCGCTGCTTGACGCGGAAGGTAAACCACCCACTCTTGTTTAACATCATCTTGATCGGTTAGCTTAAGCTCAATCTCTTTAGACGCCTCAATGACATCCAGTTCAACATCGTCGATATCCAGGCTACTCCAAAGAGAAAACCAATTACTCTCACTAGGAGTGACCAAGACTTCGACACGAATATTTTGCTCATCGGTGGCAATAAACTTAACCGAACCTATATCCATATCCAGCAATACTTTTTGACCATCATAGGCATACGTCCGACTCAGTGATTTGGCGCTATCAGCCAATGCAGAGGTCACTGCCAGAGAAGAAAACGCGGCAGTAACCACCATGACACTACTCAAAGTTGCTGTTAGCAGTTTTTTTATTAGCTTATTCATGTTCGCCATCCTGATATTGAAATCCCTTGAGGTATACATAGACAAAGCAAGACCCAAGCCAACATTTAATCCACAAGTATTTTAATGACTTACACAACAACAAGTATGAAAGAGTCTCCTTATCCCCCTATACCTAGTCAATATCACTAATGGTTAGTGAATTTATCAATGAAGGATTCGGCGGCACCAACTAATGTTCAGCCACTATACTTATACAGATAGGTATCGAATCAAATATCACGCTTGGTTTATGGGAGCGCTTCATGCACGTACAACTGTTAGTGACACATACGGATTTTTGTATTCATAATCTAGAACGTGAACTCAATAATGTAGGTATTCAATACCGGATAGATTATATCGAGGATAACCCTAAGCAGATGAATGCCAATCATATAAGACACTCACCCAGCATATTCATTGAGGATAAGTTAGTCTTCAGGTACCAACCTAGCCCCACCGAGCTGAAAACACTACTCGCGAATGAAAACTGATATCTCGCGTTATCAGTAAAATCTAGTTTTAGATTTAATCAAATATCGCCATCAGCAACTATAATTATGGATCCTATGTTGATTGTTACAGTCCCTATGGAGGGTCTAAAATGTTATTTCTTATATACTGGGAATTGAATGAAGAAATTGATGCGATTTCTCGGCTACAAGCAGCTGAAAAACTTGCCGCCGCCGAGCTATTTCCACCTCAAAATGTCGAGGTACTCAGATTCGACAGTACGCCAGATCTCTGGGGCATGACTCTCATCGAGGCCTCTAATGTGGAAGATGTATCGAACGTAGTCAACATGTGGCGTATCGCCTGCCCGGGAATATTCAAAAAAACGAAGATCTCGCCCGCCAGACCAGTACAGGAATCTATGGCATCGATCGGCGAGCTAATCAAAAAGCTTGCAGCGGACAAACATACATAACCGCTTTTCTTATTCCAGCTCCTGAAAACGTGGGGGGAGGATTAACAACCTTTCCCCAATTACTTATAATTTTTAAGCATAAAATATCGAGCTGGACTGCCTGGAAACTCAGGCACCGTTCCTACAATTTCAAAACCCATCTTTTGGTAGAAGACGGGGGCTTGATAAGACAATGTATCTAGCTGGGCAGTAAGGCAGCCTCGTTTCTTTGCCTCAACTTCTGCTAGCTCCATTAATCTGCGCCCAAGCCCTGTCCCTCTGGTCTTTTTATCTACCCAGACTACGTCAATTAAGAAATTTCTATAAATAGTCTGTCCCGAGACACCACCAATGAGTTCGTTATCCTCATCACGAGCAACCACAGACAGAGGCAGAGTCTCTTCCGGCCCCATATTTTCATATTTATGCTCTCGAACACCTGCAACGAGCTCATCAAAAACAGCACTATCTTCTTCATTAATCACTTCAATTTTCACTACATGGCCTCCAAGCCAAGATAAACTACAAAGAGAACCCTATTTACTTATTAGAACAATGTAAAGAATCCCAGCGTATAGACTCTGACTCCAAGAAAGTTCCTTCTTATAAATGTTCCAGTGTAGATACAACTTAGGGCGTAGTATAAATGAGGCGAGCGGATTCATTCATTACCATAATCAAACACGCCTGAGGATTACAGTGGCCCCGTTGGAAGTTGCCGAAGTGGTTTGCTGAAAATAGTGTAAGGCTCACATGAATGTGAGACTAGCTTTCGGGGGCTTGGCCGTTCTTTGGCATCCATGCCATCACGGCATTTGTAAATCCATTGACATCAGATGCCCCATCGGAAGCGTTAGCTATTTTCAAAAAACACGTAGGAAAACAACTTCGCCGGGGCGTCATGTTGGATGCAAGGAGGATAAGGACGAACAGTCCTCCTTGCCCTGGTGTGGAATGGAGTTCCACGACTTTAATTTCAAACGAAGTTTGGACAAACATTAGAGTATCAAAAGTAGATATGAAGTTTCAGCTTTCAAACCTTTACCCTACATCAAATGAGCCCCCAAATGCCTCAGCTTCATTCCAAGCTGGCTAAACCTTTGGTGAGAGCCAAAGTATGGTCAATTATCGATGAGCCTTGGGCCCCATCTCCATGCCCAGGAAATACTAGCTTCACTTGCGGGTACCTGGCTTTAACCTTACTCGCAGAGTAGTACCAGTTTGCTAAGTCGGCATCTCCAGTCCAACCTAAGCTATTGGTATTAGTGGACTTAAAAAAACAGCCACCTATAAGTATTTTTTCATCTGGCAGCCAGACAACCAAATTATCCATGCTATGACCGGAACCAGGGAAATACGCCTTTATCTTGCCTTTAAGCAACTCGAATTCATCACCTAAAAATATATGGTTCGACCTTGGCTTGTGATCTTGCTCCAGTAAAGTATTGGTCATATCCGAGGCATACGTAACGAAACCATTCTTATCCAGATAGCCCAAGCCTGCCGCGCTATCTGAGTGATAATGAGTGACGAGTGCCCCTTTTAGCGTTAACCCTTTAACATGCAACCAACTCATTAAATCTGGCATATCCGATACGTTCCAAGGAGTGTCGATAAGATAAGCATCCTTTTCGTCGACATAGATAAAGGAGTTTGCATCCATCATGACTGCAGGTTTATCGGCAAAAAGCTGCACCTCTTGATGAGACCTCACCACGTAAAGCGTCGGTAACACCATCTCTATCTCAATCACCTCGGAAGACCAATCAGCCTGATTAGATGTGTTGTGCAGAGCAGCCTGACTTGAACTTATACTCATCAAAAGTATGAGAATGGAGGTAGGAATAATGAATGTACGCATAGAGGAAAGTGCGAAATGGTACATTGAAACGAGAAAACCTAGATATTTAGACATAACAAAACCTTATCGGTAAATATGTCCCTCAATATATAGATCAATTGTGGCGAAATTATAGCGCGATAATGGCAATCTGCTGTTTTGATTGATAAGCCATAAGAAACCGCATAGCGGCCAGGGATGCTTCTTATGAAATCAAGAGCCAGCGACTCGCAGACTATAAATAGCGATGAAGGTCAGGCCTTCAAAAAATTATCATACGCCAAAGAGGCTGGATTCCCGCCCAGAAGCATTGCGGGAATGACGAGCCGTAGAGAAACTATCGACAATTAGAAAACCTAAATCGAAGAGAATAAATCATCCAGTATAGATGTGACTGCGAGCTTAGGTTTCAGGGCGAAGTATCGCATTGTGAAACTCTCTGAGCGAGAGATAGGGATATCGAACTGGCCGTTAAACATGGAAGTTGTTGGAAACCGCAGAGCGGCCACGGATGGCTTTACAGCGACTCGCAGAAGTATCCGCATAAAGCCCGCTGCAAGCGATAGATAACCATGAAGGAACGACCTTCAATCACATCAACCAATAATAAAGTAATTAATGCTCCCCAAAAATGCCGTCAGCTTCATTCCAAGCCATCAACTCCGAGATGTATATTCCCCTACGCCGATCCACTTGTAGGTGGTCAAGGCTTCCAGCCCCATGGGACCACGAGCATGGAGTTTCTGGGTGCTCACCGCCACCTCGGCGCCTAGGCCAAACTGGCCGCCATCGGTAAAGCGGGTACTGGCATTGACGTAAACGGCTGCCGAGTCCACCTGATTGATAAACTCTGCCGAGGCGTGAATATTATCGGTTAATATCCCTTCCGAGTGTCCGCTGGAGTAGATTCTGATATGACTTATCGCCCCATCCATATCATCGACAACCTTGATGCCTAAGGCCAGTGATAACCACTCTTGTGCATAAGTTTCTTCGGTGGCAGTCTCGATTGCCACCCCTTGCTTTTCTGCAATAGCGATTGCCTTATCGCAGCCATAAAAGCTCACACCTAAGGCTGCAAGTATCTGATACAGTTGAGGTAACATCTTTGCGGCAATATCTCGATGGATTAATACCGTATCCAGCGCATTACACACGGTAGGTCGCTGCACCTTAGCATTGGTGATGACTTGAATAGACTTGTCAATATCGGCATCTTTATCGGCGTAGAGATGGCAGATGCCAACGCCGCCCAAAATCACAGGTATCGTCGCCTGCTCGGCGCATAAACGCTGCAGATTTGGACCACCGCGAGGCACTATCATGTCGACATATTTATCCAGCTTAAGCAGAGCCGATACCAGACTACGATCCGGACTTTTAATCAGCTGCACCGCATCGGCGGGTAATCCTTGCTCGACCACAGCTTCGCGTATAGCTTCGCTCAAGGCCAGATTCGACTGCAAGGTTTCCTTGCCGCCACGCAGTATCACCGCATTGCCAGTCTTAAGCGCTAACACAGCAATATCGACGGTGACATTGGGACGCGCTTCGTAGATAACGCCGATGACCCCAAGCGGGACCCGACGACGGGACAGGCGCAGACCATTATCCAGTAGCTGGCTCTCGAGCTCAGTGCCGACGGGATCGCTCAAATTGATCACGTTATCGATATCTGTAATCACAGCATTAAGACGTGACTCATCCAGTAGTAAACGATCGACCATAGCATCATTGAGGCCATTATCTTTCGCAGCTGCCACATCTTTCGCATTAGCAGCGACAATAACATCACTTTTTTCATTCAACTTAGCCGCAATCGCTTCGAGCAAAGCCTTTTTTTGAAGTCCATTCAGCCCCGCAAGTGCATAGCTTGCCTGTTTGGCTTGTTGACCGAGTGTCTGTATATTTACTTGGTTATTCTCTATCACGTCTCTTCATCCTAGATTTACGAAGGATCCGTCACTAAGATCCATTCACTTTCATTTTAAAGAACGACCATATCGTTGCGATGCACGATGGCATCGCCATAGTCATAGCCGAGCAGAGACTCAATATTGTCTGAATGTTTCCCCGCTATCTTGATAAGATCTTTGGCGCTATAACGGCTCATGCCTCTGGCATATTCTTTACCGTCACGGTCAATAAGCTGCAGAGTTGCCCCGCGTTCAAACTCGCCCTGCACTTCAATTATGCCTTTAGAGAGTAGGCTTCGTCCCTTCTGCGTCACCGCCAATACTGCACCTTGGTCGAGCACCAGTTTACCTTTAGTAGCCTGACCCGCTAAAATCCACTGTTTACGGCTCTCCAGCGGATTTTCCAACGCGGTGAAATGAGTGCCTACGGGCGCCTTACAGACAGATTTTTGTATCACCTGAGGATGATGACCCGAGGCGATAACCACCTCTACGCCAGCCCGACGGGCGATATCCGCCGCCTGCAGTTTTGTCGCCATACCACCGGTTCCCAGACCAGACACGGCACCGCCGGCTAACATGCGCAGGCTGTCATCGATATTGACCACTTGCTTGATAAGCTTGGCATCGGGATTTGAGCGGGGATCAGCATCAAATAAACCCTGCTGATCCGTTAACAAGATAAGCAAGTCTGCATCACAAAGCAGCGCCGCTCTAGCCGAGAGATTGTCATTATCCCCCACCTTAATCTCATTGGTCGCCACCGCATCATTCTCATTGATGATGGGGATAATGCCATGAGCGAGCAGTGCATTGAGTGAATCTCTGGCGTTGAGGTAGCGCTCCCGATCGTGAAGGTCGGCGCGAGTGAGCAGCATCTGACCCACGTGTAAGCCATAGATACTGAAAAGTTGTGACCAGGCTAGAATAAGCTGACTCTGGCCAACGGCCGCTAACAGTTGTTTATTGGCTACCGTATCGGGGAGTTCGGGGTAACCTAAGTGCTCTCTCCCTGCCGCGATCGCCCCCGAAGTACACAAGACGACTTCGACGCCCGCTTTCATCAGCGTCGCCATCTGCCTTGCTAACTCGACCATGTGTGCCTTATCTAGCTGCTTGCTGCCGGATGTCAGTACACTCGTTCCCAATTTTACCACTACGCGGCGGTAACCAATCTCACTTAAATTCATTATCATTATAAAAAAAGAGCCGAACTTAGCGTTATACCCAATCCTGAGGACAAATGGTAGTCAGCGGGGTAAAAGAAGCGTTAAAACCAGTTAATAGTGAATAAAAGCCATAAAAAAAGGCCATACACTGTATGACCTTTAATTTTCTGCCGCTATCCGTTGATAGTATGCAATATTCACTTTATCTCACTAATTGTTAGCCATGGATAAATTTCGCGATAAAGAGTAAAGCCAACACCACCACGCCGACATTGAGATCTTTATAACGACCACTCATCAATTTTATCACGGCGTAAGAAATGAACCCCATAGCAATGCCCGTCGCAATTGAAAATGTCAGTGGCATCAATATACAAACCACTACAACGGGGGCTGCTTCGGTCAAGTCTTCCCACTCCACATGTACTAGGCCTGACATCATCAGAATAGCCACATAAAACAAAGCTCCAGCCGTTGCATAGGCAGGCACCATGCCAGCCAGTGGTGAGATAAATAGCGAGAGTAAGAAAAGAACACCAACCACCACAGCGGTTAAGCCCGTACGGCCACCAGCGCTGACACCAGCAGTAGACTCGATATAGCTGGTCGTTGTCGAAGTTCCTAACATGGCCCCGGCTATGGTGGCCGTACTATCGGCAGTTAATGCGCGTTTAAGCCTGGGCAGACGTCCCTTATCATCCAAGAATCCGCCTCGCTGGGCCACGGCGACTAAGGTGCCAGAGGTATCAAACAAGTCGACAAACAAGAAGGCGAATACCACCGATAACATGCTGATCTCAAGCACACTGGCAAGATCCATCTTCATAAAAGTCGGCATGATAGAGGGAGGCATAGAAACCACCCCTGTATATTGCACGTCACCAAACAGTAATCCGAGTAGAGTAATAGACAGAATACTCACCACCACAGCCGATTTCATCCCCCGCTGTACCATGGCGATGATCAAGAAAAATCCCACAGCCGCCATCACGGCAGGAAAGGCTGTGATATCTCCCATGGTCACTAGAGTTGCAGGACTCGCCACCACTATCCCCGCGCTTTTCAAACCAATGAGAGCGAGGAATAAGCCTATACCCGCGGCGATGCCAAGTCTCAAGGACATAGGAATACTGTTGACAATCCACTCCCTGATCTTGACTAAAGAGAGGACCAGAAAACAGAGGCCCGATAAAAATACCGCCCCAAGCGCCGTCTCCCAGGTGTAACCCATCTCGCCAACCACGGTATAAGTGAAGAAGGCATTGAGACCCATACCAGGAGCCAAGGCGATTGGATAATTAGCCACGATCCCCATGATCAAACAACCAATAGCCGCGGCCAGACATGTCGCCACGAACACTGCGCCATGATCCATGCCGGCATCGGCAAGCATCATAGGATTGACGAAGATGATGTACGCCATGGTCAGAAATGTGGTTAACCCAGCCACCGCTTCCTGTTTTAACGATGTATGGTTCTCTTTAAGTTTAAATAGTCTTTCTAACATGACGCTCAATCCCTGAATATGAGTGTTGGAACATGTGGTCCTAATAAGCCTATAGTCAGTGAAATCCAGCTAAATGACAAACACTGATAAGGCAAACACTGAAAGGTAACCAGTCTTCAAGCTGAAGTTGGCTGGATTTGAGTCGCCACCTTGCACAATAAACAAGTTCAAGCTGCAGAATAAAAGGCAAAAAAAAGCCTGCTCAATGAGCAGGCAAAGACTAATTCAAGTGTTCCAAATGGAAAGAGTTTCCGCGCTAACAGTTACACTGGCATATAGACTCGCTCAAAAACGATCATCAATATACAACTTGAGTCATAACATCCCAAAAGGGATAAGGGTCGATAGATGGTAACTAGTTTGCTATCACAAGGGGTTAACTTAGATGATAGAAGGGACAGTCAGCCCTTTGTACTCTACAAATTAGCTTCTAAGGAAGGTTAGTCCTTGAAAGTCATCGGGTATAAGCCACCACGTAAAGCATCAGTACAAAACCAAGCGCTGTGCCAATAAGTGTGTTGCATTCCGGTATAAGACATAATTAATACTCCTAAACAAAGTTGTAATACATACTCTAGTCAAACTTGGTATGGCGTTAATCTAAACGCGATACCTCAGAGACAACTCGTCGCTCGATTCCTTGGAGAATTATCCATCCTGGATAGACTTAGAGGTGGAAGGCATCATTGCCTAACCAACGAGAGAGATTATATTCAAACTGTAATTTAATTACAAGATTTATTTCAATTTAACGTAAATAAAGCAAAAAACAGTCACTTTTAGTAATTAAAGTACAAACCCACACTTATTAGAGATTGATCGTAAAAAGGCAGGTATAGAGCTAAGTAAACTGGTTGAATAAGTGCGAAAGAAGCTCACTAAAATTCATCGAAAAAAAAAGCCTGCTCAATGAGCAGGCAACGACTAATTTCAAGCGTTCCGAAAGGAAAGAGTTTCCGCGCTAACAGTTACACTGGCTTATCATTCTGTTATTCAACATAAATTGAATAACTTAACAACAAACCTCTTGAGTCTAAAGATCCCAAAAGGGATTAAGGTTGATGGATGGTAACTAGATGGCTATCACTCAATATTAAAAATAGTGAGTAGATAACAGGGTAGTCAGCCCTTGAAACTGAAACTACAAGGAGGGTTAATCCTTGAAGTTCATCGGGTACAAGCCGCCACGCAAAGCCTCGGTACAAAACCAAGTATTTTGCCAATAAACGTACTGCATTCCAGTATAAGACATAGTCAACACTCCTAACAAAGTTGTAATTAAATTACTCTAACCATTCTTACCTGTTATCAGCGGGTTAAGCCTTTAAAGAAAAGAAAACACGGTAGAGTCAACTTGTCGCTCGATTCCTTGGAGAATTATCCTTCCTGGATAGACTTTATTGAAAGAGGCTGATTGCCTAATCAATAAAGCCATTATAGATAAATGTAGTTTTATTACAAGCTTTATTTGATCTAGATTAATAAAGCTTAATAATCAGGCTGAATCGACAATAAAACGCGTAACTTTACAACAAAAAAAGAAGTTTTAAGTCTATCTGTTGTAACAGAATGAAAACTGATGACAAGAATTAAACCACTCGGCTGTAGGAATAGCTAATAAGAATGAATGCCATTGGCTTATTAGAGCTAAGACCATGGGCACTCAGACCCGATGCTTCTAACAGAAACGCTGCTGGATACTGATGACCACGAGCCGTTACCGATAATAGATACCCATTATTCCTGAATCATTTACTGGTCATGTACTGAAAAAGACCGACAAGTGGTGTGGCCGTTGGGCTGCCATAAAGTGGATGGCCTTCAGTAGCACTGCCCGCGATATCTACATGGGTGAAGGCCATTGCCTTATTAGAGCTAAGACCATGGGCACTCAGACCCGATGCTTCCAATAAAAAGGCTGCTGGATACTGATGACCACGAGCCGTTACCGATAATAGATACCCATTATTCCTGAATCATTTACTGGTCATGTACTGAAAAAGACCGACAAGTGGTGTGGCCGTTGGGCTGCCATAAAGTGGATGGCCTTCAGTAGCACTGCCCGCGATATCTACATGGGTGAAGGCCATTGCCTTATTAGAGCTAAGACCATGGGCACTCAGACCCGATGCTTCCAATAAAAAGGCTGCTGGATACTGATGACCACGAGCCGTTACCGATGACGGTCCATTATTGGATGAGAGTATATCCGCCGCACCCGATGGATCGACTATCTTGGCAAAATCTTCACGGCGCAGCACAGACTGCTCGATAGGCTCGCCCCAAGCCAGCCCTAAGTTAGCCATACTGGCAGCCACGCCCGCCTGCTTCGCCACAGCATTTTCTACGGTGGCAGTATATCCGCCGAAACAGCGCACCACATGGCCGGTTAATGTCGCCACCGAAAAGAGCTCAGGCTTAACAGATTTTTCTGCTTTGATCCGCAAATGAGAAAGCAAGTCCGCCAGTACGAGGCGACCTTCCGCATCAGTATTGCCAATTCTGACTCGAACGCCGGCATGGCTTGTGATGATCTCATCGGTAACGAAGGCTTCGCTGCCTATGCTATTACGCACCAAGCCAAGCTCGGCAACCACACGGATCCCCTTTGGCTTAAGCATAGAAAGTGTCTTCATCAGGCCAGCGACTGCCGCCGCGCCACCTTTATCTCGGCTCATGCCAGCCATGCCACCGGCAACCTTGATATCCGCGCCGCCGGTATCATAGATAACGCCTTTACCCGCATAGAAGTAGGTATGTTCTATCTCACCTTCGCCAACATACTCAAGTTTAACCACACGGGGCTGATGCCTGGAAACCGCAAATGACGAGCGTCCTACGGCGCTAAGCAGAGGGTAATCCCGCTCCAAAACATCTCTGTCTTCCACCACACAAACCTTCAAACCGGAATCTTGATAGGCAGCAACACAATAATCTGCAAAGGCTGCTGCAGACATGCGCTCCGGCTCTGTGCCACATAGATCTCTGGCTAAGTTTCTGCCAGCCTCTATGGCATTCAGGCTCTGGCTAGCTTGGGTCGAATTGAACAGGCCTATGGCCTCAAATGCTGGCGTGTCGCCACTGACTTCACGTCTCTCAAGGGTTTGCCACAATTCCTGACCACAGGATAAAGCAGCGACTTGGGTAGAAAATTGGTAGCGCTCATGACCGTCACCAGCAACAACCATTAAAGGACGAATAGCACCGGCATCTCTGGCTAGCTTGATGCCCGCTCTCGCCGCATCGGCAAAAATACGCACATCTTCAAAATCATCCTTACTGTTCTTCACCGGTGAGATGATCAAGCGGCCACCAGCGAGTCCTGGGGCAAACAATAGCGTCGGAGATTGTCCTACGCGCTTATCGACCTTAGCGCCGTGCTCCGCCAGCAATGTCACCTCGTCAAAACCAGATTTACTGATATCTGTGGCTATGATAACCAAAGCATCCCAACCACTGCCTTCGAAGATTGCATCATCATCGAGTACATCAACAAAATTAACCTGAGCCATGAACCATCCTTCTGCTTGTGAGATCGTGTCATTTGATTCTATAAATCGCAGATAAAACCTTGTTTTAAATGAGTCATTACAGAACACACATTCTTATAGCTATTAGCAACTAGCGTGTGTTTATTGGTTAGTAATAATAACCTAAGTTAAGCCGATGCCAAGTGCTTATAAAATATTGCTGGAAACTTTGTATGACAGCCTTTACATAGGCAAAATTCTTGCCTGATATTCTTGGTGTTTAGCTGTGATAGAATGCGGTTAAATTTAGCCTCCAAGTCGTATTCTAAAGGGGAATTATCCGTGACAGCAATAAGCCAACTACAACCTCAAGCACTCTGGCAGTGGTTCGATCAGATCTGTGCGATCCCGCACCCTTCTAAGCATGAGCAAGCGCTCAGCGAGCACATTCAAGCTTGGGCTAGAGACAAGCAACTTGAAGTTGTTGAAGATAAAGTCGGTAACCTCATCATCAAGAAGCCGGCCACGCCAGGCATGGAAAACCGTAAAACAGTGGTCCTGCAAGCCCATATCGATATGGTGCCACAGAAGAACTCAGATAAGGTTCATGATTTTGAGAAAGACCCTATCATTCCTTACGTGGATGGTGACTGGGTTAAGGCTCAGGGCACGACTCTGGGTTCTGACAATGGCATTGGCATGGCGTCTGCGTTAGCCGTTTTGGGCGCAGATGATATCCCTCACGGCCCATTGGAAGTCCTGTTAACTATCGATGAAGAGGCAGGCATGACAGGCGCTTTTGGCCTGGAAGCCGGTTATCTCGATGCCGAGATCCTGATCAACACAGATTCTGAGCAAGAAGGCGAGATCTACATGGGCTGCGCCGGTGGTGTAGACGCCCAGATCAGTGTGCCTATGGTGTGGCAAGCCCCAGAGTCGAGCAATTTGACATACACCTTGACCCTCTCGGGTTTAAAAGGCGGCCATTCGGGTGTGAACATACATCTTGGACGTGGTAATGCCAACAAGCTGCTGGCCCGTTTCCTGTTTAACCATGCCGATGACTTGGCGCTGGAATTAACTGACTTCACCGGTGGTTCTCTGCGTAACGCCATCCCACGTGAAGCCAGCGTCAGCTTTATGCTACCCGCTGAAAATATCACTAAACTTGAGGCTCAGATCCAAGAGTTTCAGGCACTAATAAGGGCAGAGCTAGCCATTGCCGATCCCGATATGTTACTCGAGCTAGCCGAAGTGCCAGCGGCCAAGCAAGTGATGAGCGAAGATACTCAAAATATGCTGGTTGACCTACTCAATACTTGTCCAAATGGCGTCATTCGCATGAGTGATGAGGTTGAAGGTGTTACTGAGACTTCATTAAATGTCGGCGTCATCAGCACAGAAACACAGAGCGTTGAGATTCTATGCTTAATTCGCTCACTGATAGATTCAGGTCGTGAGGAAGTCGAGAGCGTATTAACCTCACTGACAAACTTAGCCGGCGTCGAGATAGAGTTCAGCGGTGCTTACCCGGGATGGAAGCCAGACAACAGCTCACCTGTGATGGCCCTGGTGCGTGAAACCTATGACGACATCTACAACAAGAAGCCGGTGATCATGGTGATCCATGCGGGTCTTGAGTGTGGACTGTTCAAGAAACCTTACCCTGAGATGGACATGGTATCGATTGGTCCAACTATCCGCTACCCACATAGTCCTGATGAGAAAGTACTCATAGAAACGGTAGGCCAGTACTACAAGCTGCTATTAGCAGTTCTGGAACGTATTCCAGAGAAAGGTTAAACAAGATTTCGAGTGCCTAGGTTTTAGTATCTAGGCACTCGAACTTCATTCCATAAACCTAGGCACTCAAATTTAGCATCTAGTTACGTCTTAAATCCTAGGAACTCGAACCTAAGACCTAGCGACTTCTTTTAAAAACCTTCTTAAAATCCTAAGTCCATCTGCGACTCTTTCACTCCACTCTCTGCCGCTCTGGTGTTAATCGCCGACTGACTCGCTAATCCGACAGATACTCCTAATAAACGAATGCCTCTCCCCTGCTGGCGTTCCAGCGCTTGTAAGAGCAGATCATAAAATAACTTCACCGACATCTCATCGGCTCTGTGCTCTATGGTGGTCTGTTTAAAATCACTAAATTTAAGCTTAACCACTTGTTTGTTGATGCTGCGATCTTTAGCGCTACGCGTCACCCGAGCCGCCAGCTCCTGAATAAGCTGAGGCATCACACCATGACATTGCTCCAGAGTGTAGATATCTTTTGCCAATGTCGTCTCGACTCCCACAGATTTACGCTCTCTGTGTGGCGAGATACCGCGCTCATCTAAGCCTTGAGCCCGCTCAATCAAGACAGCGCCAAATTTCCCAAAACGCTCAATCAGGGCCGATTGGGGATAGTCCTGTAGATCGCCGCAGGTTTTAAGGCCAATATCCTCAAGCTTCTTGCCCGTCACCTTGCCCACACCAGGGATCTTAGTCAGGGGTAAGCTTTTCACAAAAGGAGAGATCATATCCGGGGTAATCACATATTGTCCGTTAGGTTTATTCAGATCTGAGGCGACCTTGGCAAGAAATTTAACCGGCGCAATACCGGCTGAAGCCGTAAGGCCTGTGACCTCGAAGATCTCCAGCCTGATGGCTTCAGCTATCAAGGTAGCCGAGCCCTGGCATAAAGTGCAGTCGGTGACATCCAGATAAGCTTCATCCAAAGAAAGAGGCTCAATCAAGTCGGTATAGCGAGCAAAAACTTCACGGATCTGCATCGAGACCTCTTTGTAGACCGACATGCGCCCAGGCACCAATACCAGATCGGGGCAAAGTTTTAATGCATAGCCTGAAGCCATGGCCGAACGGACACCGAAGACCCGCGCCTCATAGTTACAGGTGCTGATCACTCCGCGGCGATCACTGCGCCCTCCCACAGCTATGGGCTTGCCCCTCAACTCAGGAAAGTCACGCATCTCGACCGCGGCAAAATAGCAGTCCATGTCGATATGAATTATTTTCTTCAAATTAGTTTTCAAAGCAGTTTTCAACACACTCTTCTAAACACTCTCTAAATAAGAAGCTCTCACGCCACTATACTGTATATAAAAACAGTACCCAACGAATATCGGACCAAAACAGAGGATTAGTTGCAGAAATGAACAAGGAATAAACAAAAATGCCATCAACATAAGCGTTAATGGCATTAAGAGGTGTGAAATTTACATCAAAGACTAATTAGATTTAAGATATTCTGCATGAAATTTCAAGTGTTGTTCCATGAAACTGGCAATGAAAAAGTAGCTATGGTCGTAACCTTCATGGCTTTCAAGCACTAGAGGATAACCACTCGCCTTAGCCGCAGCTTGCAACATCTCAGGTTTAAGCTGCTCGACTAAGAAGTCATCCGCTTCGCCTTGACTAACCAGAGCTGGAACAAATGACAAACCATTTCCCTCTGAGGCGTTACGCATTAAGGTACTGGCATCATAGTCAGACCAAACGGATGTGTCTCGGCCTAAGTAAGCGGTAAAGGCTTTCTTGCCCCAGGGGCAATTTATCGGATTGCTGATAGGACTATAAGCCGACACAGACTGGTAAGCAGCACTGTTTCTCAGGGCTATGACTAAGGCGCCATGTCCGCCCATTGAGTGCCCGGCAATAGAACGCTTATCGGTCACCGGAAACATGGACTCAATCAGGGCGGGTAACTCATGGACTATGTAATCATACATCTGATAGTGCTTGTTCCACGGCGCCTGAGTCGCATTGACATAGAAACCGGCACCTTGACCTAAGTCGTAGCCCTCATCGTCGGCAACGTCTCTGCCACGGGGACTGGTATCCGGCGCAACGATAGCCATACCGAGCTCAGCAGCCAAACGCTGGGCACCCGCTTTGTGCATGAAGTTTTCATCGCTACAGGTCAAACCAGATAACCAATAAAGTACTGGTACTTTCTGGCCATTCGATGCTTGTGGTGGCAGGTAGATGGCGAAACGCATGGCACAATTTAAGCTCGTGGATTGGTGACTATATTGCTTGTTCCAGCCACCAAAGCTCTTATTACTACTGAGATTTTCTACTGTCATTATTTATCCTTATTACCACTGTAATATCCCTATTCCCAACGTGTTTACAGGAATATTATAGCAGTAGGACGATTGATTAATCTAAGGTTGAAGCGGGGTTATCCGCTTCGAGAGCATTTATCCAAATGACTATTTGTCAAAGTGACTATTTGCCAAAGCGACTACTTATCGAAATGGATCACGGTACGAATGCTCTTGCCTTCATGCATAAGATCGAATGCATCATTGACCTGCTCAAGACCCATGGTATGAGTGATAAAGTCACTTAACTTAAACTCACCCGCCATGTAACGTTCAACATAGTCAGGTAACTCAGAGCGACCTTTAACGCCACCGAACGCTGAACCTTTCCACACACGGCCAGTGACGAGCTGGAATGGACGGGTTGAGATCTCCTGGCCTGCACCAGCGACACCGATAACCACAGACTCGCCCCATCCCTTATGACAGCACTCAAGCGCCGAGCGCATCACGTTGACGTTACCGATACACTCGAAGGAGTAGTCGACGCCGCCATCTGTAAGCTCAACGATGACATCCTGTATTGGCTTATCATAATCTTTAGGGTTGATAAAATCGGTAGCACCAAGCTTACGAGCCAGGGCAAACTTACTCTCGTTGATGTCGATAACTATGATGCGGCCAGCTTTTGCCATAGTCGCACCAATAACAGCAGACAGACCGATACCGCCCATACCGAAGATAGCAACAGTTGCGCCCTCTTCGACCTTAGCCGTATTCATCACCGCGCCCATACCGGTTGTTACACCGCAACCTAACAAACACACTTCTTCTAATGGTGCCTCTGGGTTGACCTTAGCCAGAGATATCTCAGGCAGAACTGTGTACTCAGAGAAAGTAGAAGTGCCCATGTAATGGAAGATGTCTTTACCGTCTTTGGAGAAACGAGTGGTACCGTCTGGCATCAAGCCTTTACCTTGAGTCTCACGGATTTTCTGACACAGGTTTGTCTTACCTGATTTACAGAACTTACACTCACCACACTCAGGAGTATAAAGTGGAATAACATGGTCGCCGACCTTTACACTCGTCACGCCTTCACCGATAGACTCGACGATGCCGCCACCTTCGTGACCTAAAATACACGGAAAAATCCCCTCAGGATCATCACCCGAGAGTGTGAAAGCATCGGTATGGCATACGCCGGTAGCGACCATCTTAATGCGCACTTCACCTTTTTGTGGTGGCATAACATCGACAATTTCCATAGACAGAGGTTGGCCAACGGCCCAAGCTACGGCGGCTTTAGATTTGATTGTTTGTGCTGTCATTTTAGCTCCAAAATATAATGGGTTAAATCATGGGACCGATACCAGAGAAAGATACTAAATCTAATTCCTGGCACCATGTCGTTTTGAATATGGGATAAGTATATCCCTTAAGATTAAAATGATAATCCTACTTATGGGTAAATTACTTTTACTCTAGAGTAACAATCATCGTAATTGACTGTCTTTACTACCACGTCGGTTATAACCAGCCATCTTTGTCTGTAGATTATCTTGCTCAGCTTGGCAACTAATGCACAAACGAACGCCAGGTACTGCATCTCGACGTGCCAGTGGAATTTCGGTGCCGCACTCTTCGCAATGAGCCAGACCCGAACCTGCACTTAATTTCCCTCTGGCTTGTGCAACGGCCTCACCCACACTGCTATCTATTTGCTCTTGCACCGCGCCATCTCTTGACCAACCTCCAGCCATGGATCTCTCCTATTTATTTCTAAGAATCTGTCAAAGCTTCTTTCTGTTTAAACGCGATCAACCAATAGGTTACACCTAGGGCGATAATGACCGCGGCAGAAGCCCAGACGTATTCGGCATCAACCTCTTTAAAATCCAGTACTATGATCTTTCGTGATATGGCCATCAGTGCTGTCGCTATCACTATCTGCACATCTATCACGCCCCATAAAATGACTAGAGTCATTAGGACCGCCAAAGCTCTTACAGCATAGTGCACTGCTTGGCCCAGCTTATTGATAATAGGTTCGTTATCTATTTTTCCATTTAAACTCCTTAAAGGCATAAGCGCAGAGCAGTAATATCAATGCTATCAGCCCCTAAACATGAGAAGGCACTTATCGGCTGACGTAAATTAAAAGCTGTACCGAAGAATTGGGTGTATTATATTCCTAATCAAAATAATGATAATCTAGTAAATTATAAAATCACTTTTACCAGGAGGTAATAATGTTTAACTGGGAAGGTGTCAGTGAGTTTGTCGCCGTGGCAGAAACCGAAAGCTTTACTCAGGCAGCAAAACGACTGGGCATATCCACGGCTCAAGTCAGTCGTCAAGTCAGTGCCCTAGAGACCCGCTTAGCCACAAAACTCTTCCACCGCACCACACGTAAGGTCTCGGTAACGGAAGCGGGACAAGTCTATTTTCAACATTGCAGGCAAGTTCTCGATGGGCTAGAAGAGGCTGAAAGAGCGATCACCAACCTGCAGAGCACGCCGCGGGGACGCTTGAAAATAACCGCTCCAGTGACCTATGGCGAGAGAACGCTAGCTCCCTTAATAAATGACTTTATCGCCAAATATCCCGAGCTCGAAGTTAAGCTCAACCTGACTAACCTCAAGGTAGATATGATCGATGAAGGCTATGATCTGGCTATCCGTCTGGGACAACTCGA
Organism: Shewanella sp. YLB-07; assembly: GCF_009377275.1. Classification (NCBI taxonomy): domain Bacteria; kingdom Pseudomonadati; phylum Pseudomonadota; class Gammaproteobacteria; order Alteromonadales; family Shewanellaceae; genus Shewanella; species Shewanella sp. YLB-07. The sequence goes on from NZ_VOQB01000003.1 coordinate 543,846, forward strand.
AGACTCGAGCATGATGGCTAAGAAACTGGGAAAGCGAACACATTATATCTGCGCTTCTCCGAATTACCTTTCGACCTATGGTATCCCCCACTCCTTATCTGAGCTAGAGCAACATAACTGCCTGCTAGGCACCTTAGATTATTGGCGTTTTCAGGAAGGCGGCAAGACCAGAAATATCAGAGTCAGGGGTAGCCTGAGCTGTAACAGCGGCAGAGCTCTGGTCGATGCAGCAGTGAAAGCCATAGGTATCACTCAGTTGCCCGACTATTATGTCTTGCCCTATCTCGAGAGCGGCAAGTTAATGTCAATACTCGAACAACATAGGCCTTTCGATGATGGGATCTGGGCCATCTATCCACAAAACAGGCACCTGTCACCTAAGGTGCGTATGTTGATCGATCATCTGACAGAAAAGCTAAAATAAAAATGCCTGTCACTATATAACTGGCATTTCGCTGATTTGCACTCAAGGTCATGCTGCTAGATCGTAAACTGCTGGATATTCTTCGACAGCTCCCCTGTCACATGTTGGAACTCGGCCAAACTCACCGACAGGGCTTCACTCGATGCCAATGAATCATCGGATAAGCCTCGAATATTCTCCACATTACAGGCCACCTCTTCGGCAACCACGGCCTGCTGACCTATGGATGAGGTGATCTCTATCGTCTGCTGCTGAATCGCCGAAATGGCACTGGTGATCCCGGTTAGGGCTTCTTCGACCTGAATCGTCAGCTCCTGACCCACATTCGCCTGTTCGACCCCCTCTTCCATGACTTGCTCGGCCTGGAGTGCATTTTGTTGCAGGGTCTGGATTATCTCCTGAATATTGGCAGTCGAGTCTTGTGTCCTAGAAGCTAAGGTTCTCACCTCATCGGCGACTACGGCGAAACCTCTGCCCTGCTCACCTGCGCGGGCCGCTTCGATCGCGGCGTTGAGTGCTAACAGGTTAGTCTGCTCTGCAATACCACGGATCACGCTGAGCACCTCGCCAATCTGCTCCGAACTGGTCCTCAGATGGCGAACCACCTTAGCAGCCTCAATGACCTGAGAAGAGAGTGACTGCATACCTTGAGTGGCCTTAGCGACAATCTCCATCCCATCACGAGACTCTTGCTGGGCTTTCTCGGAAAAATCACTGGCACGTTGAGCACTATTCGCCATCTCCTGAGAGGTATGAGCCATCTCAGTGGCCGCCGTTGCCACGCTGGATATCTCCTGCTTCTGCTGTGAAACCGAATGCAATGCCTCATCACATATAGCGACCGCACCGCTTACCCCGGAATCGACTCTATGTGTCAGCTCTCGGGTCTGCTCCAGCATCCCTTGTACCTTAGCCGCGAAACGGTTAAATGCATCACCTAGTTTGCCCAGCTCATCTTCTCTGTCCATATGAATACGTTTAGACAGATCGCTATCACCTTGGGCAATATCTTCCATCGCCTCGAGTAAACGATTGATCTGACGCCTAAAGGGTAACAGCATCATCCAAACTGTAGCGCCTACCAAGAGCATGATGACCACGGCAAGCAAGCTTGCGTTGACCATAGCCTGGTTGACTGGCGCTTCTATCACAGCGTTAGGTAACATGAAGGCAAGGTGCCATTTTTGCTGGGGGAAGTCACCGCCTACGCTGACATAGCTGACTCTTTGTTCTACGCCCTTAAAAGTCACCTCGGCAACGCCCTGCTCCTGTGAACTCATCAGGCGGCTCAGTTGTCCAAAACCTTGGGTATCATTAAAATAGCTATCGACTTTGCTGGCTTGAGAGCCTGGCTGGAACTGCTGAGTAAATCCTGGGAAGTACACCAGTTGCCCGCTTTGAGTCATCAAGAATGCCTGGCCCTGACCATGGTACTTCATCCTGGCTAGCAGCTCGGTGCCTATGGTATCGATCAAGATATCCATGCCACCGATACCGATAAACTCCCCATTAGCATTCTTTATTACAGACTTAACCGTAGCCGAGATAGAGCCATCGTTGGCATCAACCGCAGGATCGGTCACATACATGCCATTTTTATTTATACCTTCCTGCCACCAGGGACGTTTGTTGGTGTAGTAGCCCGCATCATTGTATCGGCCATTGAGATCGAAATACTCGAAAGTATTCGCCGAGCCAAAGAACACCGACTTAATATCACTGTCACTATCTGAGAAATGTTTGAAGTATTGGATAACACTTTGATACTCGACATCGCGATCTAAGTTACTGAGTCGCTTATTGTACTGGCTTAACCAATTCAATACTTGAGGTGAAGCAAACACAGAATCGATCACCTTTGCTTTCTCGACAAAGTAACTGGTCACTTCGTTGGATTTCAGCTGTACCAGGGCGGAGAGATCGACATCGATCTGTTTACGGGTTCGGTCACTTTCGCCATTGACGAGGAAGGCGGAAACGATGGCGAGTAAAATAGCTAATGCCCCGACAATGGCAAAGACTAGCTGGAGACTGAGGGAGCTTTTAAGCTGCTTCATGGAGTACCTTTCATTTATTTTTATTATTAACCCATCAAACTAGCAGAACTGCGCTAAGTGTGAAGAGTTAACCGGGATAAAATAGTGAAAAGTGTTTTTTATGTATTGTAAATAAGGCGGAGCAATGGCAAAACATGTTAAGAGAAATAAAGAGGGCTTGGCTGTTTAACTCAATGATCGGACTCAGAACAGCTCATTAAGCATCTTTCTTTCTTCGTCACTGAGCAAAGAGATGGCGCCTAAACGGGGAAGCTCAGCTTTGGCCTGTAAGAGTTGCAACTCAAGGCTGGCAATCTTGAGCAATAGTGAGTTAACGATCACAGGAAACAATTCACTTAACTGACTGGTATCTGGATCGAGTGTAGAATTGATGTCTCTATGCCTGGTCATTTTCCCCTCCTGATTCTATAACATCAGGATAACCAATTTTACTGAATACAAGCTGTACAGAAGGACAGAAGGACAGAAGACAAAAAGTAAAAAGACACTCAAACGATTCTGCTTGAATGTCTAATATTCGCCGTAACCCGATACATCTATTTCAATACAGCCTATTATCGGGTAAAACCAAGGCTAGATCATAGATTGAAGATAGTTTTGCAGACCAACTCTGCCTATAAGTCCTAGCTGCTTCTCTAGCCAATACATATGATCCGATTCAGTCTCCTCTAACAAAACCGCTAAGATCTCACGAGTCTGATAGTCTTGCTTCTGTTCACATAAAGCAATTGCCTTACGTAGATTATCGGCTACTTGATACTCGTAATTGAGATCATTTTGCAGCATCTCCTGAGTATTCTTACCAATATTTAACGGCTCACGACTGGCGACGTCGGGAGTGCCCTCGAGAAATAAAATACGCTGCACTAACTTACCAGCATGAACTCTCTCATCATCCGACTCATGGGAGATTCGGGTATGAAGCTCATTTAGCCCCCAATCCTCATACATTAAACCGTGAACGAAGTACTGATCCATTGCTGATAGCTCGCCAGTCAGCAGCTGGTTGAGTGTATCGATAACCTCTTGGTTGCCTTTCATTTGATAGCCTCTTACTTATTAATTTTTGACTGAAGGTAATTCTGCGTACCAGTTAATGAGATCAACTCTTGCTGGGATTCGATCCAGTCTAAGTGCTCCTCTTCATCTTCGAGCAGATCTGCGAGTAGATCACGACTGACATAATCTCTTAGTGACTCACAAATCTCGATAGCAGATCTAAGCGCCAAGATTTGCTCCTCAATCATGGTTTTATCACAACTGAGCATCTCTTCGCAGTGCTCACCGATCCTGAGTTTTTGCAGTTGCTGCAGATTCGGTAAGCCTTCGAGAAACAGTACACGCTCAATTAACTTATCGGCATGCTTCATATCCTGGATGGATTTCTTATATGACTTATGATTCAGCTCTTCGAAGCCCCAATTTTTATACATGCGAGCATGGAGAAAATACTGATTGATGGCAGTCAGTTCGAAGGTGAGTATGTTATTGAGCTGACCGAGTACCTGAGGTTGACCTTTCATCTCTGCGTCCCTTAATTATGAAACTTGATCCAAATCAAGTATCAGAGACTATTACAGAAAAGAACAAAATGCAATTACCGTTATATTTCAACAACTTAATAATGAAAAGTATTCTTATTAAGATTCTTTTTAGCGACTATCGTTTTCGAGGGAAATGTAAACTAAAATATGACAGGCATAAAAAAAGGCATCTTGAGATCAAGATACCTTTCAGTTGTTTAATAGCTGAAATTGGCTAGATGATGCGGTCTTTGGCGAGTTTTTCACGTCTCTCATCTTCGACAGCCATTTTTGCTTTACGATTGTCACAAGGATCATCGCAATCGCACGCTTTATCGATCCCTAACACCCCTAAGCCACCACAACTTCCTGCAACTGCAGTTCGCTTAACGAGATAGCCAATAGACATCAAAAGAAAAAACAGCAATAAAACAACAAATGCCGCGATAAATGTACTCATCATATACTCCAACTGTAGCGTGAGCCGATTATATCATCAGATCACTCGAGTAGACTAAATCTATCGTCCAGAACAGACCTAATACTAAATTCAAAAATCTAGTATTAGCACAAAGCCCGATCGGTTTACTGATTTACATAAGGTTTAAAAGCATCACTGTAAAAGACTTTAAAGCCGTTATCTTGTTTCTCAATCAGCATGATGGCTAAGTTTTCCTGCTTAGCCAAGGCCAGAGACTTCTGGGTACCTAATACCATCATGGCCGTCGCGTAACCATCTGCCACCATAGACTGCTTATGCAGTACTGTCACAGAAGCTAATCTATGATCGATTGGATAGCCACTTCTGGGGTCGATGAGGTGAGAGAATTGACGTCCCTCTTCTTCATAGTAATTACGGTAATCACCGGAAGTCGCTATTGCCATGTCACCGGGTTCGACCACCTGTTGGATTTCACGATCGTCAACATCCGGCTGCTCGATAGCGACGCGCCAGGGCGAGCCATCCATTTTGTTGCCAAATACACTGAGCTCACCACCGATTTCAACCAGATAGCCATCGACATGATACTTATCGAGTATTGCTGCAACGACATCGACACCAAAACCCTTGGCAATCGATGAAAGATCCACATATAAGTCAGGATTAGTCTTAGTTAACTTGGTGCCATCCAGATGAAGATATTGCATGCCCGTTTTTGCCTTTGCTGCAGCGATAACTTCTTCTGAAGGTATGCTGGTTGGTCGCTTATCGGGTCCAAATCCCCATAGGTTTACTAAAGGACCTAAGGTGATATCTAATGCGCCGTCCGTAACGTCATAGAGATGTATTCCCTCGGCAATAACAAAAGCAGTGTCCCTCGACACAGTCACTGTCTCTTCATAATTCATGGAATTGAAGCGTGACAGCTCAGACTCAGGCCGATAGGTAGACATCTGATCATTGACCTTCTCTAGTGCGAGATCAATTTTAGCTTGAAGTAGGTTAGCTTCCGGAAGCTGCTGACTCGGTACCACTTTAATGTGATACGTCGTGCCCATGGTGTTGCCGGAAAGTGAAATTATTTGTGCAGGTTTACTGCACCCAGAAACAAAAAAGGCTAGCCATACGAGGGCTAACCAGTTTACTAAGGTCTTTTTCATTTTGACCTAAATCCTTATCACTATAAAACTTATGATCTACTCGATGCTTGATTAAAGACAGTGAGAAAGAGTTCCTCACTGTCTTTTTTAAACTCGAATGACAACTATCTCAAGATTCAAGCGTGTAAGATGTGATTAGCCGCCGAAGTCATCCAGAAGGATGTTTTCATCTTCGACACCAAGATCTTTCAGCATACCGATAACGGCCGCGTTCATCATTGGAGGGCCACACATGTAGAATTCACAATCTTCCGGCGCATCATGGTCACGCAAATAGCTTTCATACAGTACATTATGAATGAAACCAGTCTTGCCTTCCCAATTATCCTCAGGCTGAGGATCTGATAGTGCAACATGCCAATCGAAGTTTTCGTTATCTGACGCCAGGCCATCGAAGTCTTCGACATAGAACATTTCACGCTTAGAGCGGGCACCATACCAGAAGCTTATCTTGCGGTCTGTCTTAAGACGCTTAAGCTGATCGAAGATATGAGAACGCATTGGCGCCATGCCTGCACCACCACCGACAAAGATCATCTCGTTGTCCGTTTCTTTAGCGAAGAACTCGCCAAACGGACCAGAAATAGTCACCTTATCACCCTCTTTCAAGCTGAAGATGTACGAAGACATCTTACCGCAAGGCAGAGTTAAGTTACGTGGCGGAGGTGTTGCAATACGCACGTTCAACATGATGATACCAGCCTCTTCAGGATAGTTCGCCATAGAGTATGCACGGATTGTTTCATCTTCTACTTTAGACTCTAGCTTGAAGAAGCCAAAGTGCTCCCAGTCACCACGATATTGTGCAGGAATTTCGAACTCTGCATATTTAACATGATGTACAGGGGCTTCAATTTGAATATAACCACCGGCGCGGAACGGAACCGAATCACCACCAGGTATTTGAAGTTTAAGCTCTTTGATGAAAGTGGCCTTGTTATCATTAGAGATAACGGTACATTCCCACTTCTTAACACCAAAGATCTCTTCTTCGAGCACGATATCCATATCAGTTTTAACGCTTACCTGACAAGATAAACGACAGCCCTCACGAGCCTCACCTTTGCTGATATGGTCCAACTCAGTTGGCAAAATATCACCACCACCTGATTTAATATGTACTTTACACTGACCACAAGTACCACCACCACCACATGCACTAGAGACGAAAATACCGCTCTCGGCCAATGCACCTAGTAATTTGCCACCTGCAGGCAATTTTATGCCTTTCTCAGGATCATCATTGATACTAATTGTAATGTCACCGCTATTTACCAACTTTGACTTGGCAAACAAGATGATTAGTACCAAACCTAAGACGATAGCAGTAAACATACTCACACCGAGGTAAACCTCGAGTGGAGTAGATTTAAGAATATCCATTAACTTATCCTTAACAGTCCGAAACAGGAACCCTATGGGTCCCGATTATAGGGACACTCCAGAAAACGACATGAATCCAAGCGCCATTAGACCCGCGGTCACGAAGGTAATACCTAAGCCACGCAGTCCATCAGGCACATCAGCATATTTCAGCTTTTCACGGATACCTGCTAACAAGACGATAGCTAATGCGAAGCCCACTCCTGAACCCACACCAAACACCATACTCTCAAGCAGGTTGTAATCACGCTCAACCATGAAAGAGACTGCACCAAAGATGGCACAGTTTACAGTGATGAGTGGCAGGAAGATGCCCAGAGCGTTATAGAGCGGCGGGAAGAACTTATCCAACACCATCTCTAAGATCTGTACTAGCGCCGCGATAACACCGATGAAAGTGATGAACTTCAAGAAGCTCAAGTCAGCATCCGGTGCACCAGCCCAAGCCAGAGCACCTGGTGCCAAAAGCCCCTGATAGATGATCTGGTTAACAGGAACTGAAATTGCCAGAACCACAATAACGGCAACACCGAGTCCCATCGCCGTGGTCACTTTCTTCGATACTGCCAAGAATGTACACATCCCCAAGAAGAAAGAGAGAGCCATGTTCTCAATAAAAATAGAACGAATTAATAGACTTATATAATGTTCCATCGCGCTTACCCTTTTGCTTCTACTTGCTCTGGCTTAACAGTACGAATGATCCAGATCAGAGTACCGATTAAGAAGAACGCACTAGGTGGTAGCAATAGCAGACCATTTGGCTGATACCAACCACCGTCTGAAATCTTGCTTAATATCTCAACACCAAATAGCGAACCATTACCAAAGAGTTCACGGACAAAACTTACAGATAGAAGAATAGCACCATAGCCTAAGCCATTACCTATACCATCCATAAAGCTCATCATAGGCGGTGTCTTCATCGCATAAGCTTCGGCGCGGCCCATCACAATACAGTTAGTAATGATAAGACCAACGAAAACCGACAATTGCTTAGACACGTCGTAGGCATATGCCTGCAGCACCTGATCGACCACGATTACCAAAGATGCAATGATGGTCATCTGCACTATGATACGTACACTGCTTGGGATGTGATTACGCAACATAGAGATGAACAAGTTTGAACACGCCGTAACGGCAGTCAAAGCAATGGTCATCACCAGTGCAGTTTCCATCTTACTGGTTACAGCCAGTGCACTACATACACCTAGTACTTGCAGAGCGATCGGGTTGTTATTAACAATTGGTCCCGATAGAACCTGCTTAAGTTCTTTAGCGTTAGCCATTAGCTCAGTCCTCCATTACGAAATTTCTCGATGAAGTGAGCAAAACCTTCCTCACCTAACCAAAAATCAAGTGAGTTTTGAACACCGTTACCGGTCAAGGTTGCACCAGATAGCGCATCTACACCGTGGACAGAAGCCGCAACAACTGGGTTCTTAGTGACCTTAATCGCTAAGTTACCTTGTGCGTCATAGAGCTTCTTACCATGCCATTTCGCCATCCAGATTGGGTTTTGAACTTCACCACCTAGACCCGGAGTCTCACCCGAACCGGTAAATGCATAGTAAACCAGACTCTGAATAGTATTCATATCAGGCTCGATGGCCAGGAATGCATACATGGTTGACCAAAGACCGTAGCCTTTAATCGGTAAAATCAGTGTCTTTAGTTGCCCTTGGTCATCACTGACAATATAGACAACCGCAGTGTTTGCTACACGCTTAACCGAGGCGACATCGTTCTCAGGCTTAAATGAATTAGCGACATCACGAGAAACCTTATCGGCATCGAATGAATCTGCATCACCTTCAACCCAGTCACCGGTCTTTAAGTCGACAAGCTTAGCCACAACATACTTGTTGTATTTTTCAAGTACGTCGGCTTTAGTCAAAGGAGCTCCACTATCAGCAGTGAGGCCGGCAGCTTCAAGAATGTATTTTTGCTTATCCAGCAGTTTATTCTCAATCTGGATTGGCCTTAATATTACAGCTGCAGTCGATACGAAGATCGAACAGATGAAACATAAACCAACCACGACAAAGAGGGTTCTGCCAAAGGAATCTTTGTTACTAGCCACGTGCAATCCTCCGCTTGATATTTGCCTGAACAACAAAATGGTCAAATAGTGGAGCAAACAGGTTGGCGAATAAGATGGCCAACATCATACCTTCTGGGAACGCTGGGTTAACGACACGGATAAACACTGCCATTGCACCAATCAAGATCCCGTAACCCCACTTTGCCGAGTTAGTGAACGAAGCCGATACAGGGTCAGTCGCCATAAACATCATACCGAAGGCAAAACCACCTAAAACAAGGTGCCAGTACCAAGGCATAGCGAACATAGGATTCGTGTCACTACCGATAAAGTTCAATAGGTAAGAAACAGCAATCATACCGACCATCACACCGGCAACGATGCGCCATGATGCGATACGTGCGTATATGATCACCGCGCCACCGAGCAAGAGAGCAAGGGTAGACACTTCACCGACAGAACCAGGAATGAAACCTAGGAAGGCATCCCACCAATTTTGGTTGAATCCATATTCTAATGTGCCTTGAGCCGCTTGACTCAGTGCAGTAGCACCAGAGAAACCGTCTGCAGCAACCCAAGAGCTGTCACCAGACATGCTGAGCGGGTAAGCGAAGAATAGGAAGGCACGACCAGCCAGTGCTGGGTTAAGGAAGTTACGTCCCGTACCACCGAAGATCTCTTTGGCCACAACCACACCGAAAGTGATACCCAGTGCAACCATCCATAAAGGAATTGTAGCAGGCAGAGTCAATGCAAACAGCACCGAAGTGACGAAGAAACCTTCGTTAACTTCATGACCACGCACCGACGCAAACAAGACTTCCCAGATACCACCGACGGCGAATGTCACCGCATAGATAGGCAGGAAGAAACAAGCGCCGTACCACAGCAGGGCTGCAATACCTGAATTCTCATTCAGTTCAGTACCAAACATACCGAACAGGCTAACCTGCCAAACGTCTGGTGTCGCGAAACCGGCTACAAGCGCATCTTGAGCTTGCAAACCTACGTTATACATACCAACGAACATGGCTGGGAATGTACATGCCCACACCAAGATCATCATACGTTTCAGGTCTAAATTATCGCGAACATGGGTTGCGCCCTTGTTCACATGACCTGGGGTATAGAAAACCGTATATGCAGCTTCGAAAACGGCGTAAAACTTTTCGTATTTACCGCCCTTCTCAAACTGAGGTTCGATACCCTTAAAAAACTCTTTCAAACCCATTAGCCTTCCCTCACGATCGTATCTAGACAGTCACGTAGGTAGGTCGCATAGTCATACTTACCCGGACATACGACAGTACACAATGCCAAATCTTCTTCATCCAACTCCAAGGCGCCCAAGGTAACGGCACCATCGGAATCGCCTGACACTAAGTCACGCAATAACATAGTAGGAAGAATATCCAGAGGCATCACACGCTCATAGTTACCGATTGGCACCATAGCTCTGTCAGATCCACCGGTACTCGTCGTCATATTAAACAGACGTGAAGGTGATAGGTGACCTAAGAAAGAACGAGTGATAGAGAACTTATCACTGCCAGGCATAGCCCAACCGATAAATTCCTGCTCTCTGCCTTCTTCAAGCATTGATACCTGCAGATGGAAACGCCCCAGATAAGCATGAGGCCCAATCGCAGTTCTTCCGCTCAAAACTGAGCCAGAAACAACACGAACGTCACCGTCTAAGGTTTCATTTGCAGTTAATTCTGTGAAAGAAGCACCGAGTTGAGTACGAACTAATCTTGGCTTACTCGCCTTAGGGCCCGCTATGGCTACCACACGTTGAGTGTTTAATTCACCGGTAGTAAATAGCTGACCAATGGCGATGACATCTTGGTAACCCACATGCCAAACCGTTCTGTTAACCGATGCGGGGAGTAGGAAGTGTATATGTGTACCGACCAGACCCGCAGGATGTTTACCTGCAAACTCTTCGACTTGAGCATTGGCGGCTGGAATATCGGCTCCAGGCGCTTTACACACAAAGACTTTACCTTCAGTCAATCTTGACAGAACCTTAAGTCCATTCTCAAAATCAGCTTTTTGCGTACCGATAACCACTTCAGGGTCGGCAGCAAGAGGTTGAGTATCTATCGCGGTAACGAAGATGCCGGCAGCGGTAGAATCTACTGCTGGGGCTTTACTGAAAGGACGAGTTCGCAATGCTGTCCACAACCCTGATTCAATAAGGTTGTCTCTAACTAGCTGCGAATCCAACGACGCTAATTCTGCTGCACCATATTTAGCAAAGGAGACACTCTCTTCCCCTTCGATATCTATGACGACTGACTGCAGAACGCGTTGTGCGCCCCGGTTGACTTCTGAAATTGTGCCACTTGCTAAAGCCGTATATTTAACACCAAGGTTCTTTTTATCTTCAAAGATAATCTGACCTTTTTTAACTTTATCACCCACTTTGATTTTCATCGTGGGGCGTAAGCCAATATACTCTTCACCCAAAATAGCCACACGTTTAATGGCTGGGCCATCATGGACTACTTGCTCTGGCCCGCCTGCTATAGGCAGGTCCAATCCTTTCTTTATTGTAATCATATCCACAAGCACTACGTTATGAAGGAAAGATAATGCGCCGCGTTCCTGCTTAGTACGACAGGTTTAAAACAAAGCTCACCTCGATGAGCTAGCGCAGACTTATCACGAAAATGCGATCGCAATCACGCTGTTCGCGCGCATTTTACAGTAAATATCACGGTATCGCCATGAAAAATGTGGGTGTTTTAATAGGATTATGAATTTTTAAATTCGGCTTTAGCTCGCATTTTAGTGAATTATTTTGATTCAGCGCCTACTAATTCAAATAAGCCCTTTACCTAGCAAGGATATTGTCTTTTTCAAATAGTCAAATGAAGCCTAATCAATATTTTTTTAACCAAAGATTAGCGCACCCTGACCGCTGATTATTTGAGCACCAATAATCAGATTAGCGAGTTAACATTAGACTGAAAAAGTAATTTTAGGCATAAAAAAAGCGGCTTAGCCGCTTATTTATGTCTGCTCCTGAATCACAAACCTTTCAAGATGTCATCACTGAGCTTTAGCTCGTCATTCTTGTTAACGCTTATCCCTGCAGCAATTATCGACCGAGCGATGCCCTTAGCCTGATCCAGAGAGTGCATGTCATAAGTGCCACATTGGTATTCATTAAGCTCTGGGATCTCAGATTGCTCCGCGACTTTGAGTACATCGTTCATCGCCGCCAACCAAGCCTCGGCAACCTCCGCCTCGCCTGGCGTACCAATCAGGCTCATATAGAAACCTGTACGACAGCCCATAGGTGAGATGTCGATGATTTCAACAGAATCCCCATTGAGGTGATCACGCATAAATCCGGCATAAAGATGCTCTAAGGTATGTATGCCCCGCTCACTCAAGATGTCTTGGTTCGGCACACAGAAACGCAGATCGAATACTGTGATGGAATCACCGCTAGGCGTCTTCATGGTTTTCGCCACACGGACCGCTGGGGCATGCATGCGAGTATGATCGACGGTAAAGCTATCTAATAATGGCATCTCTACTCTCCAAATTTGTAGGGCATGGGTAAGGCTTAACAATTTAAAAGTATTCGCCTTATTTTTATTTTTTTGTATTCTAGCATAAGCCAATATCACTATGGCCAGTCTCGATAGTACCAAAAAACATATATGAGTCTGAACAAGACTAGTGCCTTCATAACTCTAATGCTGCTGAAATAAAGCTACTGCCTTAACCTACTATAAGCATCTTCCGAGATCAGGTGGTATTTTCTCACCCCGACTTGATACTCCATATAAGCATCATAGACTTTTTTCATGGTGTCATCTTGCTCGGACTGCTCTTTTATTACTAGCTTAGAGACCTTAGCGAGCTCTTTCATCACTTCATCCGGAAATTGCTTAATGATGACATCATGCTCATTGATAAGTGACTCCAGTGCTATCACATGCTTGCTGGTATACTCATCGAGCATATCCTGGTTAATCGCCCGAGCGGCGACCCTGACAATGGCCTGCAGATCTGCAGGCAAAGTCGCGAAAGCCTCTTTATTGATAAGAAACTCGAGCGTAGTTCCCGGCTCGTGCCAGCCCGGATAATAGTAAAACTTAGCCGCCTTGTGCAGACCAAAGGCCAGGTCGTTAAATGGCCCGACCCACTCGGTTGCATCTATGGCACCAGTCTGCAACGCGGTATACAGCTCTCGCCCAGGCAGCGTAACCGGAACCCCACCAACACGCTTGAGCACTTCCCCCCCAAGACCCGGAAGACGCATCTTCAAGCCCTTAAGATCATTAATGGAATTGATCTCTTTATTGAACCAGCCTCCCATCTGCACCCCGGTATTACCACCGGCTAAGGGTAAGATCCCAAATGGCTCATAGACCTCTTCCCACAGTTCCATACCACCGCCATAATGCAACCAGCCATTCATCTCTTGGGCATTTAGGCCAAATGGGATCGAAGTAAAAAACTGCGCCGCGGGTGCCTTGCCCTTCCAATAATAAGCCGCACTGTGCCCCATCTGCACCGAACCTTGACTGACGGCATCGAAGACCTCGAACGCAGGCATCAGCTCACCGGCACCATAGACCTTAATCTTGAGCCTGCCGTTGGACATCTCATCCACCAGCACTGAAAATCGCTCCGGCCCCATACCCAGCCCAGGAAAGTTCTTCGGCCAGGAGGTCACCAATTTCCATTCGATTGCTGCAACTTTATCGATATCGATATTGCTAACACTTTCTTGCTTACTCTCCCCCCCACAAGCACTGAGAAACAAGCCCGTCATTGCAATCAAGACCAACCTTAATCTGTTCATATTTTATTCCTTTTATCTGACAGTCCATAAACACTCATCCATAAATGACACTAGGTAGCCAGGTAACCAGTCCTGGCCACACACTCAAAATCAGCATTAGCACCAGCTGTATAATCACGAAGGGGATCACACCCCGATAAATTTGACCACTGGTCACCAAGTCTTTAGTCACTCCTCTTAGGTAAAACAAGGCGAAACCGAATGGAGGCGTTAAGAAAGAGGTCTGTAAATTTACTGCTATCATGATCCCGAGCCAGATAGGGTCTAGTCCCATGCTCAGTAATATCGGGGCTACCAGAGGTACCACAACGAAGGTGATCTCGATGAAGTCCAAAATAAATCCAAGCAAAAAAATCACCAACATGACCAATATGGTGGCACCGATAACGCCCCCTGGCATATTGCTAAAAATTTGATGTATGAGCTCATCTCCGCCCAATCCACGAAAAACCAGAGAGAAGATGGACGCACCGATCAAGATCAGAAATACCATGGAGGTGACTTTAGTCGTGTTTATCATCACCTCTTTTAGTATCGAAACAGACATCTGCCGCTTAATCAGGGCAATAACCAGTGCACCGAATGCGCCTACAGAGGCGGCCTCTGTAGGCGTCGCAACACCAAACAAAATCGAGCCCAATACCATAAAAATGAGTAATAAAGGTGGAACCAGCGCGCCCAGAGTTTGCAATATAAAGCCAAGGTCCACTCGCCTCGCCTCCCCAGGCTCGGGAAACTGCTCAGGCTTAAAACGAATAAGTAATAGGGTATAGAGGCAATACAGCACGAGTAATAGTAGACCCGGCAGTAAAGCCCCGGCAAAGAGATCGCCAACTGACACAGATTTCGGGCTGAAGATCCCCATCTGTAGTTGTGCCTGTTGATAGGCATTAGAGAGGACGTCGCCGAGTAAGACTAGGGCGATAGAGGGCGGGATTATCTGGCCTAAGGTGCCAGTGGCACAGATAGCGCCGGCGCTAAAGGCGGGATCGTAGCCACGCTTTAATAAGCTGGGCAGCGACATCAGCCCCATGGTCACCACAGTAGCGCCGACAATCCCGGTGCTGGCAGCTAACAACATGCCGACAAAGAACACACTAAAAATAAGTCCACCACGAAACTGGCCAAATAACTCGGCCATGCTAGTCAGCAGCTGTTCGGCAACTTTAGATTTCTCAAGCACCACGCCCATAAACACAAACAAGGGGACAGCCATCAAGATGGGATTATTTATCACGCCATACAGCCTATTAGGCAGGACGCCGAGCAGGCTAGTGTCGAAGACGCCGAAGAGCGAACTGACCCCAGCGAAGAGTAGCGCGACCCCAGCTAATGTCAGTGCCACAGGGTAGCCAAGCATCAACACCAGGCAAACGACAATAAAAAGCACAATAGCCACTATTGCTCTCCCCCGCACTTGCCGTCTTTCCCACTCGCAGAATCACAGTCATCACTGTTAAACAGGGCAACGCCATGGCGCACCAGTTCAACTATCCCTTGAAGTAATAGACTGACGACCAACAAGAGCAGCAGACTCTTCTGCAGATACACATAGGCTAAGCCACTAGCTTCGACTGAGCTTTCCCCGACTCGCCAGGATGCTAAAACATAATCGAAACTTGAATAGAGGATAAAGAGACAAACGGGCATCAATAGCAGTAGCGTACCGAGAAAATCCACCCAATGACGGCTACGAACGCTAAACTTACGGTAGAAGATATCGACCCTGACATGGCCATCATGTTTCAGTGTATAGCCAGCGGCTAAAGTAAACACGGCGCCATGCAGATATAAGGCAGACTCTTGCAGCGCCGTGGCACCGGTATTGAAGGCATAGCGCAATATCACTACCGCGAGTGTCATCAATACAATAAACAGGGTACACCAGCTCACCCCTCTGCCAATCAGCTCGGTTATCTTCTCTAGTTGATTCATCCCTTCTCAACATCAAAAACACACTTAACATATTGATAACAGAATTATTGCGATAGATAAACAAAAGCTTGTGCAGAAATAAAGGGATACAGAGGCAGGCTGGGAAACGATAAGGTTCTAGGATTCTAGGGACGAGGCTGTAGGCGGTAAGCGTGATACGGCCCAGAGAAAGTGGACACGGGGTTTACATTTTTGATTCAAAGCCTGTGGGACTCATTCTAATTAGAGTCCCAAATTTAGCTTCTGGTATTATTGTCTAGGGCTAGCTTCTAGCCTTTACACTTTGGAGAGTCAGGGACATTCGACTCTACAAGCCACTCTTCGGGAGTGAACGTGTGCATAGATAAAGCATGCAAGCCATTAGCGAACTCATCGGCTAACGCCTCATTCACCGCTCTGTGTCTGCCAAGTAAGCGTTTACCCTCGAAAGCCGCACTCGTAATAATGACCTTAAAATGTGTCTCTGAATTCGGAGGCACATGGTGATTATTACTCTCGTTGATCACTTCCAGGTGACTAGGCGACAGGGCCGCGGTGAGTTTTTCGGTAATGAGTTGCTCTACTGACATAGGGATATTCTCAAACAAGCAAAATACGATGGCGGCAGGTTAATACCTTAGCCACAAAAGATCAATGTTTGCCACACTCTCCTAGCCTTATATTAACGACAAGTTTATATAGATTGATATGAGACAATAAAAATCCAGTCGAGTGACAGACACTCTCAGTCAAAACAATCAGGCACTCTCGTCAAAAACAATCAAGAATTTTAGCCAAAATAATCTGCTATGACTCGCCTAAAAGTATAATTAACCCTAGGCTCGGTGACTCTCATACGCTTAGGTAAGGCATGCTCCCACCTGTCTTGCATCGGCCAATGCATGAGCAAGAGGTCGCCCGATTGCAGCGCAAAGGTTTGCTTCTCATGAGTGACTTTATCTCTGATGATAAAGTCTCGAGTCGCACCCAGTGTAATAGAAGCGATATCACTGCCTGCTGAGAATTCCGGCTCATTATCACAGTGCCAGCCCATGGAGTCCTTGCCATCGACATAGCGGTTAACCAGCACGCCGTTGGATTCGAGACTAAAATCCCGTTTGAGTTTTTGCCTCAGTCTGTCGGCATATTTAGGCCAGAGAAGCGCCTTGACCAGTAAACCCGAATACTTGGTATCGCAGCCCGAATCTCCGAACCAGACTTGAGATCTGGGTATGCGATGTCGTTTACCATAGACTTCGATTTCGGGAGACTCAAATGGATAGCCTTGAACCTCTCTCAGTAAGGCCATCTGTTGCGCTGGTGCGAGATAGCCTTTGACCCAAGTTACCGGAGGCTCTGATCGTCTGTCCAGTACCGGCTCCGATTCAACTTCCAATTCAGAGCCAGAGTCTAATTCAGAGTCAGAGATGGTGAGTCTATTTAAGTCTAAACTTTGTTGTTTCATCACTTATTATAAACCTTAAGCGGTTAATGGAACATTCGACTTACTATCAACTAATATCAAGAGTTATCGACAATTATCAAGAGCTATCGACCATATATACCTCAACCATTAAATCTGCGATAATGCGCGCCCTCATTTTATTGGTACAGTTTGACTTATGACAACTCAATTTTCAGTAGCAGATATCGAACTTGAATTACATCGTTATCCAAGTGAACAGGAATCAAACCTACAGGCATGGGATGCTGCAGATGAACACCTGATCAAGCATCTGACTGATATTGAGCAGACTGCAGTCACCACGGCTATCATCAATGATAATTTCGGCGCACTAACGGCTAGTCTTCTTTCTATCGACAGTCAGTGGCCACTTCTATTAGAAACTGACGCCAAAACCAGCCAGTTGGGTACCCAGCAAAACTTAACCAAGAATAAACTCAATAGCGAGAATATTCAGTGGGTTAATAGTCGTGAAGCACTACCCAGTTCAGTTGAACTGGTATTGATGAAGCTGCCTAAGAATCTGACTTATTTCGCTCACCAGCTTAACCGACTATCGCAGATTTTACCTCAAGGAACTCAGGTACTCATTGGCGCCAAAGCAAAATCGATCAACAAGTCACTACTCGAAGTGTTTGCCAAAAATTTAGGCCCGGCAAGTGCCAGCCTTACCTGGAAGAAAACCCGAGTAATAACCTGCATCAGTGATGGCAAGATTCGCTCCCTGCCCCAAGGTGTCAATTGGTCGATTCCTGAGTTAAAGCTAGAGATCAGTAACCTGAGTAATGTGTTCGCCGCTAACAAGCTGGATATCGGCGCCCGCATCATGCTGGATAACATGCCTAAGGGTGAGTTCACCTCTATCATAGATCTGGGTTGTGGCAATGGCGTACTGGGTCTGCATGCTAAGCAAGTCTTTCCCAAAGCTTATATTCATTTTATCGATGACTCTGAGATGGCTGTCGAGTCGGCAAGACAAAACTGGGCCCTCAATAACTTAGACACTGAAGGTTTAGTAGGTGAGCAAGCCAGCTTCGGCTGGGATGACTGTTTAACCCACCTAAACGAAGGTGTGCGTCCAGACCTAATTCTGTGTAACCCCCCTTTCCATCAAGGCGAAGCTATTACCGACCATATTGCCTGGCAGATGTTTCTCCAGTCCTGGCGCGCACTGAAAAATGGCGGCATATTGCATGTAGTAGGTAACCGTCACCTGGCTTATCACGTCAAGCTGCAGCGCATCTTTAAGAACTGCACCACTGTGGAGTCCAACGGCAAGTTTGTTATCTTGCAGGCGCAGAAGATCAGCAAGAAAGCCGAAAACCATGAAGATGAACACATAGAGCCAAGCTGTGCTGCGGCAGATAGCTCTCAACCGAGCGAGCCACACCCACAGAGTGGGCTTTATGGTGGAAGAAAGTAACTTGTAGGATCACAAATCCTAGCCACTTGTCCGATAACAAGTGGTTAAGTATCTTTTGGGTTGGGTTCATTGGGCAGAATTGGTATTTGGTATTTGGTTTTGTATCGAATACCAAAGCTTCATTGATGTTTATTGCTTGCAGCAGGTGCTGCAAATGGATTTACGAATGTCACGATCACAAGGTCAGAGATGTTCCCTTCATCTCAAGACATTTCCCATCTGACCCACACGAACGTGGGAAATACCTGAGTGATATCTGGAATATCGTAGGCCTTATGGGTCAGATGTGAATGAGTGACCTCACATGTAGATACTCTGCGAGTCGCTGTATATCTTTATAAATAGATCGGTCCCTATACGCTCTGCGGTTTCAAACAACGTCCAAGTTTAACGGCCACAGCCTCTCGTTCGAAGAGTATCACTTCGCGATACCTCACCCTGAAACCTAAGCCCTCGAACTCACTTATATCTGATCATTCATCTCTTCGATTTATGTATATGAGAAACTAGTGACACGATTTTTAGACATTAATACATTCTAACAACTATGAATGTCTCAGTTCTTTTATTGTACTTCATATTCATTTCATTTTACGGTGTAATAAAAATGAGTAGTAAATACACCATTTACTGTGTTTACTTTAAAATTTCATTTTTATACAACCCTGCCATCCGTTACATTTGACCCACAACCCTTAACATAAAGACAACACTTGAAGTGGTGCCGTATATTGTTCAACCATTAATTTCATTACCTTTAAAACTAAAAGGGCTATTTCAAACAACAGGAGAATAGAGGAATGAATATTTATATAAAATATATTTAATTATTTTTCGTATCATTTTTGTAAAAGTAATCTCTTAGAAGCTAAGGCCATTGTTAGTTCCAAATTTGCCTCTATTGCAAAGGCTGTCGATTCAGTTAAGCGCCTCTTTTATTTTAGGTCGACTCCATCATGACACTCTTTAAGTATCGACAATTTTCCTATGGCATTATTATTTTGGCTGTACCTTAGTATCGTAAATATAGGACCGACTTTTAATAACTCGAAGAGGTGCTCCATGAACCTGGTATCAATGTTGACCAAAGTACGGTTTATCGAACTGGCGCAATGTAAAACCTGCCAAACGACTCCACCTCAAGCCATTGAAACTAATGAGCTTTCACTGCACCTCCGCTATAAATACCGACAAAGCTACTTCTTACGGGGTAACCATTACCGAATGAAAGAAGGTCAATGCCCAGAAAGGCTTAAGCGCCGAAAAAATAACCATCTAGATAATGCGGTATAAGCCGATTATGGAATATTGAAAAGGCTTATCAATCCAGTACGAAATTTAAAATCAATGAAGACAGATTATGCAGCCATCAAATCATTTCAAGTTACGCAAATGTTAACATAAGGTAGTTAAAGACCTGATTGTTCGATCAAGGAATAGAAAGAGAGCTCCATCTAATTAACTAATCTTGCATTTAAATTTCAAACCAAAAAAGCAACACAAAGAAACATACCGCTCAACACTCCGTTTAATAACTGTTTCATTTTGTATCAATACATGGTAAATATTTTACGCACTGTAAATGATACTGATAGTTTCCAACATCATTGTGCGTGAGTAACACATAAATAATAAATACAAATAAAAGTAAACATGACAAGTTGACATATTAAGGAAGATACAATGAAAAAAAAATTAGCAGTGGCCATATCCTTGGCTTTGTTGTCTGCTGGCATCAAAGCTCAAAGCTTTGAAACTGCAAACGGAGAAACCGTTGAACTAAATATTCCAAACTCACTCGTTAAACAGAAACTAAGAAATAGCTTAGATTTTGTTGAAAACGTAAAGTTTATTCCTGAGTCCGGGTTAGGTGAGCATGAATATGTGTATATTATTCGATTAAAAGATCCGGCAGTAGCGAATTATCAAGGCCAAATCGCCGGACTAAAAGCAACCAGCCCACAGTTTGTCAAAAATAGCTCAGGTACTAACAAGCACCAAAGTGGCAAACTAAACATAGCAAAATCAGAAGTAAAAGCTTACAGAAGTTACCTGCAATCAAAACAAAGCCATTTTTTAATGAAGGCCCAAGCCACTACAGGTCACAATATCGAGGCCATCACACAATTTAGCTATGCTTTTAACGGGATGTCAGTTCGTATGACACAAGCTCAGGCGATTAAACTTGCAGCGCTTCCGGATGTAGCTTTTATTGAGCGTGAACGTTTGGAACGATTAGAAACCGATGTTAGCCAAACTCTCATCGGTTCACCAAAGGTGTGGGATGGTTCAGCAACCGGTACCAAAGCCATGGGCGAGGGAGTCATTGTTGGGGTCATTGACTCCGGAATTAACTCAGATCATGACTCCTTCGCCGATATTGGCCAAGACGGTTATGACCACACAAACCCATGGGGACAAGGTGTCTATGTTGGCGATTGTAAAACCGATTTCATCGAAATGTGTAACGATAAGCTGATCGGTATACATAGTTACTCGGAGATCACCGATAACTATGATGATGCAACTGTATTCGGCGATACACCACCAGCCAAAAACGGAGAGGATTACGGTGGTCATGGTTCCCATGTAGCAAGTACCGCAGCGGGTAATATTCTGCTAAATGTCCCTCTGGTCGAAGGTGCGGTGGGGAAACTTGAGGGCGACGGCATAGAAACTGGCGTTGAGTTCTCACAGATCTCAGGCGTCGCTCCTCATGCTAATATCATCGCTTATCAGATCTGTAGCCCAGGGGACGATAAAGATACCTATGCTGGCTGCTCAAGCACAGCTATCTTAAAAGCCCTGGATGATACAATCAAAGATGGAGTCGATGTCATAAACTTCTCCATCAGTGGAGGTGGCAACCCATGGCAGAGCTCTGCTGAACAAGCTTTCCTTAGCGCAAGAAATGCAGGTATTTTTGTCGCCGTTGCAGCAGGCAATACCCGAACAGGCGGTCCATTTCAAGTCCCCTACTCAACCAAAAAAAATGCACCTTGGTACACCTCTGTGGCAAACTCAACTCATAACAGAGATGTCGCAAGATCCGTTGAATTCAATAACACCAACTATGACTTTACGCCTGGCTCTGGTCCAGTACAAACACAGAGCATATCCGCTATTCCCCTATACGCTGGCAGTCTCGATATCACTAATGTTGAAGGCTGTAATGCTTTTGCCGAGAAAGCGTTCGAAAATAAAGTCGCACTCATTAAACGAGGAACCTGCGCCTTTAGCGATAAAGTCAATAATGCTACGGCAGCAGGTGCTACAGCCGTTATCGTATTCAATAAAGATGGTGAAGCGAATACCAGGTTGACCATGTCAAGTCTGGAAAAAAGCACAATCCCAGCTATCTTCATTGGTAACCTTGATGGATTAGAGATAGTTGCAACGCTTGCTGAAAACCCAGTATTGGAAGTCCGCATAGATCCTAAACCAAAAATCCTTGAGAGAGAAGCAGACGTGCTCTCTCCAGGCTCATTAATCGGACCTAACGCCACGAATGATGTCATCGTTCCCTTTGTTGCAGCGCCGGGTTCCGATATCTATGCAGCCTATTCTGATCAACAGTTTGGTCACGATAAATCAGGCACAAAGCCCGCTGACTTTACCTTAATGTCAGGCACCTCTATGGCAAGCCCTCATGTCGCCGGCGCTGGGGCACTACTGAAATCAGCGCATAAAGATTGGACACCGGACAATATCCGCTCAGCACTCATGTTAACCGCGACTACAGCCCAAGGGATGAAAAAAGCCGACGGGAACACCATGGCCGATGCTTTTGATGTGGGTTCTGGACGTATTCGTGTTGATCTGGCCGCAAAGACTGGTCTTATCATGGATGAATTAGCACTGAATTATGTGATTGCCAATCCATCAACCAATGGTGAACCACACAAGCTTAATATTCCCAGCATGGCCAACTCTAAATGTGTTAATACTTGCAGCTGGATACGAACGGTCACCGCAACCGGCGACGGTAACTGGAATGCCACAAGTACCAGCATCACAGACCACTTTAA
This sequence comes from Shewanella sp. YLB-07, assembly GCF_009377275.1. Classification (NCBI taxonomy): domain Bacteria; kingdom Pseudomonadati; phylum Pseudomonadota; class Gammaproteobacteria; order Alteromonadales; family Shewanellaceae; genus Shewanella; species Shewanella sp. YLB-07. The sequence continues at coordinate 566,540 of NZ_VOQB01000003.1, forward strand.
ACTGACGGTCTCTCCGGAGACATTCAGTTTAAAAACAGGTGAAAGCCAAGCGATTACGGTCACAGCAGATGTCACCGATGTCGGAGAGGATTGGGGCTTTGGCCAACTAACACTGACATCTGATGCATATCCAGATGCCAATATGCCGATAGTAACTAAGATAGCTAAACGTAACTTACCCACTCACCTCACCATTGATGCCTACCGTGATGCCGACGAACGTAACTACACAGATCTTAAAGCTATTGACCTTCCAGGCCTCACAGCTCGCGTCACATCGTTAAAGTTAAGTGACAGCTTTGAGTCTAAGGTAAAACAGGACTCAAATGTCAGCAGCGCACTGGATGACTTACAGGATGGTGTACAGATATTTAAATTTTCGGTGGATGATAATGCGCTCTATTTCAGAAGTTCAATCAGCTATACCACTTCGCCCGATCTCGATATGTTTGTCTTGTTAGACAAAAAAGATGGCAGCAATACCAGCTTAATAGCAAAATCCGCCTTTGCAGGCTCCAATGAAAGCGTATTGATCACCGCGCCTCAGCCCGGTGATTACTATATTCTAGTGCAAAACTATCAAGCCTCAGCAGCTGACTCTGAGGATACGTTCGGTCTCAAGCAACTGACGCTATATGATGAAACATCAGAGAATCTGTCGCTGAGTCTAAGCGGAGAGATGAAAAATTTCGCCTTGAACTTGGCCTGGGATGAAAAGATGTTAGCGGGTGATGAGGGGTTAGCGGTCATTAAACTGATGAGCTCAGATGATAAGATCGCGGATGTTTCACTACCAATCGTATTCGAGCGTAAAGCTGATGATGTGATTATGCCCTTAAAAGAAACCCTTTCAGGTGATTTATCGGCAGGTGTAGCGAAAACAGTAATCAGCAAGATTGAAGCGAATAAAACTCAGGAGACCCGAATCTATAAATTGGCAGCCAAGATACCTGAAGGCCATGAGGTGACCAACATCACTCACGACGGTAAGTTGGTTGATAATGTGATCAATTGGAGTGTCGAGATGACTTCCGGTATGACAAGACAAGATGTTAAATTTGATTTTATCCCCCGTAAAGCCAGCACACAAAACAGCTTAACCTTGTCCAATATTGTCGATAATCCAACGGCTAAAAAACTAGAACAAGTTTACAACTTCGATGTAGCTGAAGCTAAGCCAGTCGCTAAAGTCGATGCACCAAGCTCTATCCTAGAAGGCCAAACCTTAGTGTTAGATGCCAGTGTCTCTTCAGATCCTAATGGTGACACCTTAAGCTATAAATGGACCCAACTAGGTGGAACAAGTGTGTCATTTAATGATTCTGCAGACAAACTTAGCATAGTGGCGCCAACAGTGGGGGGCAGTGCTCAAACACTCTCTTTTCAAGTTGAGGTTCATGACGGCAACGGTAACAAAGACTCAAGCTTAATCTCTGTGTCGGTGACAGATACTGTAGAGAAAAAGAGTGGCGGCTCACTAGGCTGGTTATTACTGCTACTGCTTCCATTCGTTTGGAGACGTCGCACACAAAGTTAGTGCCAATCTGTTTGCGATATAAAAGGGTCAACAACTGTTGACCCTTTCTATTAAATTTAAAGATGACGCCTATGTTACGTTTCTTGCAGCTAAGCGTCGAACATTTTATCCGCCTTAAAATCGACTCTATCATTGAACTGCCATGCACCATGACGTCAAAAAAAGACAGGTAATTGCAGTGTTACTTTTTAGCAGCCAAAATATGCCTAATAATACAACCTTTAGAGCATTATTTTGTTAGCGAACCAACCAATAATCCCAAATCGAAGAAACTAATAACCCGATGTAGATAATGCGGCTGTGAGCTTCCAAAACAGGGCAGAAAAATGTTCCTTACATTTGTCGACATTTCCACCATCCGTGGCAGTCAGATGTTTTGGCAGAGCCCACAGGAAAGTGCTTGCGGCGACTCGTAGAACCTCCTCAAAGTAAAGAGGCACAATCCTCGCCGGATAGGCGATAGATAACAATGAAGACAAGATCTTTAAACACACTTCCCAATACCAACAACCTACAAAGAAAATGTACTCAGACTTCATTCAAAGGCTACATTAGAATCGATAGCTCATGCCGATGCTGAAATTTTGTACGATGAGTTCTTGAATCGGCACATACTGGTATTCCAGGTTGAGCCCTAGTCCGGATTGAAAGCGTATTCCCCAGCCTACCGCACCATAGAAATCGGTTCCGTCTGTTTCAATACTCTCAGTAGTGCCACTACCGAAAACACCTGAAACATCATAGTTAAGCTCATTAGCACTGGCACCTAACTTGGCATACAGGCTATTACTTTCAGACAGCGGAATTTGACCATATATTGCCGCTCGCACACCTTTGTAACTGATATTATCAACCGTAGAGATCAAGCCCGTAAATGCACTTGCAATACCACCACTACCACTGAAGATACTGCCCTCTAGGCCAAAGTTGTCATTAAGCATATATCGATAATATGCATCGATTCCAACACTATCTCCACCGCCGTACTTCTCACCATTGTCGGCCTCAAAATCTTGGCCGCCATAGCCAATATTACCGCCAATGATATGATTAGACTCACCAGCCATGGCACCAAAACTCAAAATAGATGCAATCACTATCGATAACAATTTCATACAAATCCTTTTCCCTAAAAATGGTCATAAACGCCGCAAAACGCGACAGAAACCAAACAAAAAACAAACCAGCAACGCTGATTTAACAGGCGTTATACTAGGCGCCTAAGCTGAACGAGGGATAATAAGTCATACAGGTGTAAATTAGCAGTGTTATAAACCAGCTTTACTCTTTGTATTGGTTTACTAAATTGAAGAGTGTAAATTTCACCGTAGACTTGATGTGTTTTATAGGAGGGTGTGCTGTTGGGGGCTGATTTTGTTAAAAGCCATTGAGCAATATCTCAATGGCCTGTACAACTAATGATTAAGGCTCATTATTGCCTCGTGGAGGTAATAGCAGATGACCCAAGCGCGCCTTCAATGACAATCCAGGCGTAAATACATCCCTAAACATCTCCTTCCATTCACTGAAAGTGACCACTAGCGGGTTGAAACTATTAATAGGTTTAGTGATGCCATACTCCACCGTCTCCTCCTCTTTGACGTAGGTACCAAACATGCGATCCCAGATGATCAACACGCCAGCATAATTCTTATCTATGTATTGAGGGTTGCGGCCGTGATGAACTCTATGATGTGACGGCGTATTGAATATCCACTCAATTGGACCTAAGGTTTTGACCGCCTGAGTATGAACGAAAAACTGTAGCCCAAGATTGAGTAAGACCACGAATACCACCCAATTTGGATCGAAGCCGACCACCACTAACGGCAGCCAGAACACCCACATGCCCGCTAAGGGGTACATCAGAGATTGTCTGAATGCGGTGCTGAAATTCATGCTTTCCGAACTGTGATGGGCTACATGGGCAGACCACATCCAACGTACCCTGTGGCTGGCACGATGGAACCAGTAGTAACAGAAATCCTGAGCTATCATGAGTAACACAAAGTTGATGACATTCATCTCGATATCAAACAAACGCCAACCAAAAAACATCAGATAGAGTTTAGCGATGAGCAAGCCCGTTAAAATATCCGCCCCTTGATGCATCCCCGCCAGACCGAAGTTACACAGTACCTCGGGAAGATGATAGCGCGCACTATGGGGTAATTTCTTTCGCCTATCGCCCAGATACCATTCCAGCAAGATGCAGATAAAAAAGATAGGTGCCAGCACGATAAGCAGCATCTCAGGGTGAGCGATCAGTGAACTAAATTCCATCAGACTTCCTTTCTGTTATTTTTATTCTTATTTTCTCTAAAACTGATTGTTGATACTGACTCTTTATTGCTGTTTCTTAATACTCGCAGTAAATTAAATCAGAACCTCTGTATCTAAGTACTAAGGACACTCGGTGATGCCAAAGCTAAACTCGGCTCTACCAACGGGCAAAATGATCTTCGGTGAGGCCCATGACATTGTGCAAGGTATGCTTGTTGCCTAAGTTATCTATTATCTGGCCCGAATAGTGACCAACATACTGCCTGAAGTTACTCTTTAACAGCCAGAGGTTTAGTTTCTCTGAGCGGCAGTTTTTGGGCTGAAAATTCAGCTCTATTTGACCATTATCGGAATAGATAAGCCAACTCGCGGCAGGCGTAGGTTCAGCACTGCCAGCATCTCGGGTAAACTCGAAATGTACCGGACCTAGAAGGTGTCGCTCGCCATTGACCCAAAATACATTTTCACTGCCGCCGGTCTCATTCACACCGGCGGCTAAATTCAAGCCTATGATCCCATCTTGTGTATGGGCATTGATACTCGCCCAACGCCAGCTCGTCTCACGGCGCATATATCCAGCGGAAAAATCGTATCCCGCCAGTGCCTGGTTCAGTGGCTGAGGCTCGTCGTGAATGGTCAAGTTTCCCTTGGGCTTTAAGCCATTATGTTTCTGGGTATAGGTCCAGCCACTATATCCCGTCGGGGTACAGAGTGAGATGGGCAGACTCAAGGGAGGTGATTCGAGTTCAAGCTCGGCCTCGATAGACTTCGTTGAGATAGCCAGATGCCACACACCCTCGCGCAAGTTAAATTCAATGCTCCCCTTTTTGCTGCTTATCTTAGCGCTGGAAGACAGAGGAGAAGGCTCCATCTGATAACCCATTCCAGGGGGTTTAAGCCAAGATGTTTCCGTTATTTGATTCTTACTGATGTCATAGAGATAGCAAAAAGCGCTGCCAACATAGCGAATATCGGCGATGGCCACGCCTATGATGTATCTGGGGGTCACCAGACTAACAAATTGAAACTGTTTGAAATGAAAGTGCTTCTTCAAGGATGATACTGGCTTATCCATTTCATTGAAGTAGGCAAACTTGTCTAGCGCTAAGTCCGTTACTGGCCCATCAAAATAACCCAAAATAGGCTTACCTTGACCATCCATGAGTTCCTTCGGTGCTGCCATTGTTGATATTTTATTAGCTTGCCAATCGCAGCTAGTCTGCGCTAATCCCATTAAACACATCCTGTATATAATTTGAACTTTTACTCTAACCTGATGGGATTCGAGATCAAAGTCAAATCTTCGATTCATTTAGCTTAACAAACTGAGCAAGTAGACTAGCTGTGGAAACCAAAATCATTTCTGGTATGCTGACACCACCTAGTTTTTGATATTACTCAAATAAGAAAATCAGCAAATGAAACGTCTCATTCTATTGTTCACTGCATCTGTTTTACTCTCGGCCTGTGCCAGCCAAACTCCGAGTCATATCGCCTTGAATCCACAAGTGCCAGAGGTTCAAAAACAAACGAACTCTCATCAGGCACTTGCCATCGAGACAATAGATACTCGTTCGGCCAATTTCATCGTAAGATTTAACAATGGTGACGATGCGGCCAAATTAGTCAGTCCCTCAGAGGCCCCAAGAAAGCAGATTGATAGTGTCTTTCGTGCAGGATTTACCCAAGCGGGTTATCAAATAGATCCAAGCTCAGTCAAGCATATGCAGATACAGTTAGAACAGCTGCTCACCGATGTGACTGAATCGATCTTCGGTTTCGAGGCCAAGAGCAATATCATCATTAATGTTATCGTCAAAAATTCTAGTCAAGAGTTGACCAAGCGTTACTCGGCTCGGGGCACATTATCGGGCCCGTTTAGTGCAGATTTTGCCACTTTAGAGCTTGAAATGAATAAATTACTCGGCCAACTCAGCGGCGACATACTCAACGACCCTGAGCTCAATCAATTTATCCAACAATAATCGGCGCTAAGCCAGTTCCAAAATAATTTTGAACTAAACAGGGAAGCCCTATGTTTCGTAGAATTTGCACCTTATTGATGCTCGGCTTGAGCATGAGTCTAAGCTCCATGGCCTTGGCCATAGATATTCAGCCTAATACTCTTTACCCTCAAGTTGAGCTCGACACTAGCATGGGAAAAATTGTGGTGGAGCTGGACAGAACCCGAGCCCCTATCACAGTGGATAATTTTCTCACTTATGTCGTTAAAGGTCATTACAACAACACCCTGTTCCATCGTGTCATCGCCGACTTTGTGGTTCAAGGCGGTGGACTCGACCTTAAGCAGGAAGAGAAACCCTATGATGCTCCTATCGTTAACGAATCCGGTAATGGACTATCGAACAGCTTCGGCACTATCGCCATGGCAAGGGATAACAATCCTCATTCGGCCACCAGCCAATTCTATTTCAATGTTGCAGATAATGAGCGCTTAGACCCGTCATCGAGACGTTGGGGATATGCCGTCTTTGGTGAAGTCACCCAAGGCGAAGAGGTGCTTGTTGCAATGGCCGCCGTGGCGACAGAACACAACAATAAGCTAGACTGGCCTGACTTTCCTGTTGAAGATATCATTTTAAAGAAAGCGACGCTGTTACCTCGAAAATAGCGCTTAAATAGATATTTAAACTTAATCTGTATCGAAATAAGTAACTAAAAAATATAGCCAAACATGAATTCAATTCAAAAACGTTCAATATTTTTCACAAATATTGTTCACGGTTTAATTTTTAGTCCTATACTGATTACGTTGTAATAAGGAGGCGACTTGATGACCCCAAATGAGTTCATCGATAATAAAGCGCCCCAGCTGGCCCAATATGGAAAAGCGTTTCTGAGAGATCAGCTCGATTTTAATGAGGTCCAGTTATATCTATGGGACACCCTAGAAGAATGGCAACAGTTCAATCATCAGGGTGACGCGCAGTCAGATATGGAGAGAGTGTTCTGGCATCTACTACATGCCTTTGACAGATGGCCCGATTGGATGATCCGCGGCAATCAATACCTGCGTAAGCAAGTTGATGAATGTTGTGATTATCTTAATCTCGGTGGCCAAGTGCCAAATAACTGCATTGGTATCAGACCTAACTCCTAACGCTCTTTATCTTTATTCTAAGAGCTGAACAAACGTAAACTCAAAGCCCGAACCATAGCGTTTGGGCTTTTTTTGTGCCGACTTAAGCTAGTCATTTGAACTATTTGGTATTAAGCTAGGTCGATTAGTATCTCTTAAGTCTCCCTATGTCCTCTTCAGTCTCTTCCAAGCTTGGCCAAGTCAAAGACGCTTTCTCGATTTACTGCCACAAACGTGTCTTAGTCCTGCTTCTGCTCGGTTTTTCCGCCGGTCTGCCCTTGATGTTGGTGTTCTCGACACTCTCATTCTGGTTAAGAGAGTCGGGCATAGACAGAACTGCCATCGGATATTTTAGCTGGATTGCCCTCGCTTACGGATTCAAGTGGGCCTGGTCCCCTCTGGTTGACAGACTGTCTCTACCCATCTTCACTAGGTTACTGGGACGCAGACGAGGCTGGATGCTATTTGCTCAAATACTCTTGGTGGGAGCCATTTTAGGCATGTCTTTCAGCGATCCAGTCAAAGATCTTGAGAGACTGGCACTGTTTGCGCTTATGGTCGCCTTTGCCTCCGCCACCCAAGATATCGTCATCGATGCCTTTAGAATAGAGTCAGCACCGGAGAAGATGCAAGCCGCTCTCGCGGCGGCATATCAAGTGGGCTATCGCAGTGCGATGATCATTGCCACCGCGGGCGCATTAACCATTGCAGCTTGGGTCACCCCAGGTAACGATGAATACAACCTATTGTCCTGGCAAATGGCCTATATGATCATGGCAGGCCTGATGTCCGTAGGCATTCTGACCACACTATTTTGTAAAGAGCCGGACGTAGAGGTTAAACAGGCCGACGAGCAAGAGCAGCTCATTATGCAAGAGTTGAAACAGCGCTACCCTAAGGTCATCGCCAATACCTTATCTTGGCTATACACGGCCAGCGTGTTGCCATTTATGGATTTTTTCAAGCGCTATGGGCGCAACGCCATACTGATCTTATTACTGATATCCTGTTACCGCATCTCAGATATCGTCATGGGGATCATGGCAAATGTATTTTATGTTGATATGGGCTTCACTAAGACAGAGATAGCAACAATCAGTAAAGTTTATGGCCTGATCATGACGCTAGTAGGTGCAGGATTTGGCGGTTTATTGATCGCCAGATATGGCACCATGAAGATACTCTTCATCGGCGCCTTGTTGGTGGCTGTAACTAACTTACTCTTCGCCTGGCAAGCTGTAATAGGCTATAACGTGCCATTTTTAACCTTGGCAATTTCTATCGATAATTTCAGTGCAGGCATTGCCACGGCAGCCTTCATCGCCTATCTATCCAGCTTAACGAGCACAGGATACAGTGCGACTCAATACGCCCTACTCTCATCCATCATGTTACTTTTCCCTAAGTTCATTGCCGGATTCTCCGGAGTCTATGTCGATAGCTTCGGTTATGTGAACTTCTTCATCGCCGCCAGTCTTATTGGCTTTCCGGTTCTACTGCTTGTGTATATTGTCGATAAACGCACACGCCATAATGAGCTGAATAAGGTTAATGACGGCATGACTGACGCATCAAGTGAAGCTTAGATGACTAAAACTTAGCCTTGGCTGTTGGTATTTCTCTTTCATCTAAAAACAAAAAAGATGCTTAAAGTGCTGTTCTTTAAGCGTCTTTATTTTAACTTTCTCTCGTAGAAAAAGTTAATCTCTGAAGTTATTAAACTGGAATGGTTGACCTAAATCGGCTTCGCGAGCCAGCGCCATCACAGCCTGCAGGTCGTCACGTTTCTTACCTGTGACACGAACCGAATCACCTTGAATTGAAGACTGAACTTTAAGCTTGCTGTCTTTTATCTTCTTAACTAACTTCTTTGCAATTAAGGTTTCGATGCCTTCTTTGAATTTAACTTTCAATGAGAAGGTTTTTCCGCTGTGAATCGCTTTATCATCGACATCCATAGATGCCGGGTCAACGTTACGCTTACTCATCTGCATGCGTAAAATATCAACCAATTGTTGGCACTGAAAGTCATCTTCAGCAGATAGCGTCACGATATGATCTTTATATTCGATGCTCGCTTCTTTGCCGCGAAAGTCGAAACGACTCTTAAGTTCACGTACCGAGTTATCGACCGCATTACGTAGTTCAACTTCGTCGACTTCAGAAACTATATCCATTGATGGCATTTCAAGTGTCCTATTAGCATAATTTAGTGGCGCTAGTTTACCGTATTTAAGCTATTAAAGTTATTTATACTGGGTGACTTCTTCCTGTCAGTGTATTAATTCGACTTAATAACCCACTAGAAACGAGAGTTTAATAGTGACAAGGGCTCGCGATTTTTTTATGATAAAAAAAACAACAAGACACATAAGAAATTTTGATCTCTAAACGACATATTTTTAGGCTTATTCTGGTCATAGCATTGATAGTCATCAGTTACCTGGTCTTTTCCAGGCCGCATTATCCTCAGCTTTTTTCAAATATGGATAAGGTCGGCCATCTTGGTAGCTTCTTCTGTTTATCTTTACTGACATATTTAGCATTTAAGCCTAAGTGGTATCTGCTTACAGCGACGCTGTCGGTTTATGCCATCTTCATTGAACTCGTTCAAGCCAGATTGCCCTATCGCACAGCCTCTGTGGCAGACTTCATCGCCGATATGGCAGGTATTCTTCTCTTCTATTTCTGCCTTTGGAGTTACCAGCGCTACTTTCGTGCCACTAAGCTCACCGAATCCCCTTAATCTGGAAAATAGCTAATCTAGCGTAATCGCTAGCCTTTAGTAAACGCTAATCATGGCCCTAAACTCGGCAAGGACACTTATGTATAACCCATCGATTGCCATCCTTGGCGCTGGCGCCATCGGACAGTTGATTTATCATCAGCTAGTCAGGGCCGAACTTTCCCCCTATTTTATTACCCGGGGAAAGACCCAAGGGAAACAAGTGCTCACCCTGACCCATTTAGACGGTCATGAGACAGAATCAAGAGCACATACTGTCAGCATAACAACCTCCGACAAACAAGAAAGTGAGTGCCTACTATTAAGCAAGACTCAGTTACTCATCGTCTGTGTAAAGTCCTATCAGGTCAAAGACGCATTAAAAGCGGTCATATCACAGCTTCCCCGAAACTGTCACATACTCCTGCTTCATAATGGCTTAGGTTCTCATCTTGAGGTTGAGCCTTTCCTCCAAGGCAGAGGTTTGAGTTTAGGTACCACCTCTCAGGGCGCATTCAAACAAAGCACTTGGCAGATCAAACAAACTGGCACAGGAATCACCCAGATAGGCCATCTCAGTGGTCCATCTATGCCTTCAGATCTGAAACCGGTGTTGCTGAGCGCGATTCCCAACGGTGAGTGGTGCGAACCCATTTTGCCGTTTCTGTGGCAGAAACTGGCTATCAATGCGGCAATAAATCCGCTTACAGCAATTGATAACTGTGCAAATGGAGCCCTCGCAGCACCTCAATATGAGCAACGAATCTGCGATATAGTCACTGAACTGGTGGATGTCGCTATGGCCACTGGGGTTGAATTGAACAAGTTAGCACTCACCAACCGAGTGTACAGTGTTATCGAACTCACCAGCGCTAACTTCTCTTCGATGCATCAAGATGTAGCGAATAAACGTCGAACTGAGATAGACAGTATCAACGGTTACATAGTCGAAAGAGCCAAGGAACATGGGTTAACCGCCAAGGTCAACCTTTCACTGCTAAACCGCATAAAAGCAATCGAGGCTGACTACCTAGTTTGATCCCATTTGGGAGGCTGATCACTTTGCCTTCAGACCAATTGATAAACTATTTTCAAAATGCGGCAATTCATTTTTAAGTCTACTATTAGGTCATTGGGCAGTAGATTGAAAACAATGGATTAGTTTATGCAAAGAGAGCAGTGGAACTCGCGAGTTGGCTTTATTCTCGCCGCTGTGGGCTCCGCCATCGGCCTTGGGAATATCTGGCGATTTCCCTATATGGCCTATGAAAATGGCGGTGGTGCATTCTTCATTCCCTATCTGTTTGCCATGATTTCAGCCGGCATCCCCTTCATGATCATGGAGTTTAGCTTGGGCCATAAGCTAAGAGGCGCAGCCCCTAAGGTATTTGCCAAGCTGGGACAGAATTATGGACTAAGACTAGAGTGGTTAGGCTGGTTTCAGGTTTTTATCGCCGCCATTATCGCCATCTATTATGTTGCCATCATTGGCTGGGCGATATCATTTCTCGGTTTTTCGTTCACCCAGAGTTGGGGCGCGGATACCAATGCCTTCTTCTTCAAAGAGTATTTACAGTTAGAAGACAACTCACCCACCCGACTAGGTCAGTTTCAGCTGCATATCGCGATCCCTATGGCCATTGCCTGGTCTATTACTTCACTCGCCATCTTCACCGGGGTCAGAGGCGGAATAGAGCGAGCCAGCAAGATCATGATGCCCTTACTTTTCATCATGGTGCTGACACTTATTGGACGCATTATCATGCTCCCCGGAGCCCTGGAAGGCTTAAATTATCTGTTTGAACCAGATTTCAGTAAAATTTTCGATGCTAAGGTCTGGTCCGCCGCCTACGGACAGATATTTTTCACTCTCAGCGTCGGTTTTGCCATCATGCTGGCTTATTCAAGCTACTTGCCTGAGAAATCAGACATAAGCAACAATGCCTTCATGACAGTATTAATTAATTGTGGCTTCTCAATCATGTCGGGGATCATGATTTTTGGCGTCTTGGGTTATATGGCACAGGAGCAAGGTAAGGAACTGACCGAAGTAGTTTCCTCTGGTGTAGGTCTCGCCTTTGTTACCATTCCGGCTGCCATCAATTTACTCCCTGCCCCCTACATATTTGGGCCACTCTTCTTTCTCGCATTGGTGGTTGCCGGGTTAAGCTCTCACATATCTATCATCGAAGCCGTCACATCAGCAGTGATGGACAAGCTAAACCTGGCCCGTAAAAAGGCTACTTTCCTTGTCTGCGGTACAGGCTTCTTTGCCTCTATGGCTTTTGCAACCAACGGCGGCTTACTGCTTCTCGACCTTGTTGATTACTTTATTAATAATGTTGCCCTGCTCTTTAGCTGTTTTATCGAACTCATCATACTCGCCTGGTTATTTAAGATCGCCGACATCAGGGATTATGCCAATCGCTTGTCTGAATTTACTGTGGGCCTATGGTTCGACTTGTGTCTACGATTTGTCAGCCCCGCCATGCTCGCCATCATCTTAGTAAAAAACCTCATCAATACCGTCACCGACGGTTATGGCGGCTATCCAATCAAAGATCAAATCATCCTGGGTTGGGGGCTAATCGCAGCCATGCTGCTACTCTCATTAATCATCAACCTATTCACATCAGACAAGGAGGACGCTTTATGACAACTGGTGCCATTATCATGATGACTTTGGCCCTGTGCATTACTTGGGGCGGTGCTGCCTTATGCATAGCCATCGCAATGAAAAAGAGGAAAAAATCCCAAGGCTAACCGGTATTCTTACTTCAACACAGCAGTCTCTTAGCCCTTAAACAAAGTCTTGATGCAATTGGGCACACAAACAGGTAGATTAGCCGGCTATCTTCTGGGAAAACTCTCTACGTTGCAGCAAAACAATGAAAAATATCTCCTTACTTGAATCGAATCGAGTGCTGACTGCGCTACTTGGCTACGGCTTTATGTTGGCTTTGACTATTGTCAGTATTAATTTCTGGGACCGACCCATTGCGGATGCCATGCATGCCCATGGCTATTCAGGTACATTACTTAAGTTACTAAGCCAGATCCCAACTGTGCTCGAGGTCATCGCGGCGATTTTCATTATAGGCGTCTTAATTAAGCGCAGCCGCGAACGTTTTAGCTCACTCATCATTAATCTCATCGCCACTATTGTCTTAGCCAGCTTATTGAGAGTATCCGCCAAGATGGCTTTCGGTCGTACCTGGCCAGAGACCTGGGTCAATGACAACCCATCTTGGATTAATGATGGCGTTGAGGCATTTCATCCCTTTGCTCAGGGTGTTGCCTACAACTCATTCCCATCTGGCCATGCGCTATTTACCTTCTCTCTAGCCACAGTGCTTTGGTATCACTTCCCGCGTCTTCGACCCGTTTGGCTAGCCTGTATGCTAGGAGTGTTCATCGGCCAACTTGGACAAAATTATCATTTTCTTGGTGACTTACTTGCCGGAGCCACATTGGGTACGCTTATCGCGCATATGGTTATCCTAGTGAGTAACAAAGCGAGACAACACTTTCATAGCCAAAAGCATAAACAAGCCTAATAGAAAGTAATTATCTAGACGCCGTCTTAACCCCACATCACTAAGACTGCAGCCAAGGCGATGAGTATCAGTGCCAGCATATCTTTTATTTTTACTTTCTGCTTGAGCCAAAACATGGCTATTAACAAGGTGAAGAAAACCTCAATCTGACCTAAGGTTTTCACATAAGGTACGGCTTGAAGTGACATGGCGCTGAACCAACCAATAGAGCCCAGGCAACTCGTGATGCTAGTGAGTAAGGTGAGTCTGGGTCGCTCTATCAAGGCCGTTAATGTCTGCTTGTCTGTGATTAACAGATAGGCAAGCAAGACCAGAGTTTGAATAGTGATGACAAAAAGTAAGACCCAGGCAGCTCTGTGAGGGAAAGGTAAATCCAATATTAAACTGGCCTGGCGAACCCAGAGAGAAGTCAGTGCAAATAAAGTACCACAGGCCAAACCTATGAAAGCCGTCTTAAATGAGATGCCTCTGAACCCTTTGGCACTACTCATCATAAATACCGCTACGCCGCCTATTAGCACACCGAGCCAGCCTAAATCGGTAAGCTGAGTGCCAAAAAACAACACGCCTAACACGGCAGCGACAAGCGCCTCACTCTTGGCAAGCCCGGCTCCAACAGCGAAATTTTTAAGTTTAAACAGCTGCACCAGTAATACCGTTGCCAATATCTGCACAGCTGAAGCACCAAGCACGTATAGGCTGAACTGAAGCGATATTTCAGGCATACCCACCGGTTGCCAAAAATACAGGCAGCCGAGATAGAGTGCGGCTATGGGACCTGCCCACAGGAAGCGTGCCAAGGTGACACCGGCGACCTTAACCTCTTTGCTAAGTTGACTCTGAAATGCATTACGCCAAGCCTGCATACAGGCGGCGAGAAAGGTAAAGAAGATCCACATAGGGTACGACTACTTCTTACAAACAATAAAAAGGGGGCTAAGCATATCCCATAGATGAACAACAGGCGATATCAGAGCAGGGAAAGTTAAATATACTCACTATGACTACAATGAATAATCTGCATAAAAAAGCCCCGAAAAGTTCGAGGCTTAATATGATTGCTAGCTTACCAGAGAATGCACAGCTTAATAGGTGTAGCTGGCCCCCAAGCCTAGCGGCAGACCGATCGACCAGTAAATCAATAACCAGCTACTCCACAGCGCCAGTAAACATAAGCTAAACGGCAACATCATAGATATTAAGGTACCTATTCCTATGTTTTTCACATAACGCTGACAATAGACCACCACAAGTGGGAAATAAGGCATTAATGGGGTAATGATATTTGAGCTGGAATCCCCGACTCGATAGGCTGCTTGGGAGAGATCTGGGCTAATGTTTAGCTGCATCAACATAGGCACTAAGACCGGACCGATCAAGGCCCATTTAGCCGATGACGACCCTACAAACAAGTTCACAAACGCCACTAGCATGATCATGCCTATAACGGTCACCTCAGCAGGCAAGTTCATCGCTTGTAGTCCACTTGCTCCTTCTACCGCAATCAAGGCCCCAAGATTGGATGCAGAAAACGCCGCAACAAACTGAGCACAGAAAAATGCCATCACAATGTAGTGAGCCATACCGCTCATAGATTTGGACATGGCTTGAACCACATCACTGGAGTTTTTAAAGGTACCGGTCATATAACCATATACCACACCAGGAATAACGAAGAAGATGAAGATCAATGGCACGATTGATTGCATCAAGGGGGCGCTGAAACTGGTTAACGAGCCATTGGCATCTCTAAGTGTTGAAGTTTCAGAAATAGTAAGAGAGAAAAAACCAATAATCGCTGCTAACATGACTAAACTTGCTACGCGAAACGCTTTCTCCTCTTTAGGCGTACTTTCTTCCATAGAAGGCACATCGACCTCTTCAGTATTCACCTTGTGGGTGCGGTTCAGCCTTGGCTCTAGTACCTTATCGGTTAAGTACCAGATCACTAAGACAATAGGAATACATGAGGAAGCCGCGAAGAACCAGTTATTCAACGGATTAATTTGAATATCTGGATCGACTATTTGCGCAGCCGATTGCGTAAAGCTTTGTAGCAGTGGATCGATACCTGACGGAATAAAGTTTGCGCAAAAACCGCCAGAAACACCAGCGAACGCTGCTGCAATACCCGCTAGTGGATGACGACCAACGGTAAAGAAAATCACCCCAGCCAGTGGGATAACCACCACATAACCTGCATCAGTTGCAGTATGAGAAATAATTCCCACTAAAACCACAGCAGGAGTAAGAAACTTAAGCGGTGTCACTTTAAGCATCTTTTTAAGCGCGGTATTGATAAAACCTGAATTCTCAGCAACCCCCACACCTAACATAGCAACCAGCACAACCCCCAAGGGTGCAAAGGCGGTAAATGTGGTTACCATACTAGTTAAGAAATGAGTTAACGCATCTGCACTGAGTAGGTTTTTTACTTCTATCGGTGAACTGGTTCTAGGATCTATTGCCTCGAAACTCACTCCTGACAGTAGCGCTGATAATCCCCATACCGCAAAAAGTAAAATAAGAAATAACATGGCCGGATCAGGTAATTTATTACCGACCCTTTCGATACCATCTAAAATCCGCCCAAGCTTACCCGAGGCAATCTGTTCATTTGCCATAGTTCATCATCCTCTGTTTTGTTATTGACGCGCTCAGGCTCTTTGCAGTAAAAGACAGACGCGACTTTTTTAAAGTAGGATACAGACACAATCTGTAATCAAGCTTAATCCCGAGTAAAAACCACCTACAAAAAAGCCCCGGTCAATGACCGAGGCTTTTACGATAACCCGTTGGCCAGTACTATTTACTGGTATCAATCGCATCGAAAGACTTAACTAGGTCATCCACAGCCTTCATCTGATTCAGGTAGTTTTCTAGTTGATTCAGCGGTAATGCACATGGTCCATCACATTTAGCATTATCAGGATCCGGGTGTGCTTCAATAAACAAACCAGCTAAACCTAATGCCATACCACTACGTGCAAGCTCGGTTGCTTGAGCGCGGCGTCCACCAGCCGAATCAGTACGGCCACCAGGACGCTGAAGCGCATGAGTGGCATCGAAGATAACAGGATAGCCGGATTGCTTCATCTCATCCATGCCGAGCATATCGACAACCAGGTTGTTATAACCAAAACTAGATCCACGTTCACACAGAATAATATTGTCATTACCAGCTTCGTTGAACTTAGTGATGATATGACGCATCTCATGAGGCGCTAAAAACTGCGGCTTCTTCACATTGATGATGGCGCCGGTTTTTGCCATGGCAACCACAAGATCAGTTTGACGAGCTAGAAAAGCAGGTAACTGAATGATATCGACCACTTCAGCCACTGGCGCGCACTGGTGGATCTCGTGCACATCTGTGATCAGAGGCAGATTAAAAGTTTGCTTAATCTCCTGGAAGATCTTAAGCCCCTCTTCCATACCGGGACCACGATATGAATTTATCGACGAGCGATTAGCCTTATCGAATGAGGCTTTAAAAACATAAGGAATACCTAACTTTTGCGTCACTTCGGCATATGTTTCAGCGATTTTCATCGCTAAATCACGAGATTCGAGCACATTCATGCCACCGAATAACACGAAAGGTTTATCGTTTGCTATCTCGATAGCACCCAGAGCTATGACTTTATTACTCATCAATAATTCTCTCTAAAAGGCCAAGGCAATTGCCTTAGCGTTAATCAAAATAAGTTCAGCAGCTATCCACATATCCAGGCTATATATACCTTCACCCAGTTCACAGCACGACTCTTAACCTACAGGCCTTGAGTTGAGATTATCTGTAATAGCTGTCCACACATCCATGCCATATATGTTCCAACAGCATAGCCCAATACCGCAAGTAGTACACCCACAGGTGCTAATGCAGGATGGAATGCTGCGGCGACCACAGGCGCAGAGGCCGCGCCGCCCACATTGGCCTGGCTTCCCACCGCCATATAAAACAGCGGTGCCTTAATCAGCTTAGCCACAATGAGCATAAAGCTGGCATGAACTAACATCCAGATGATGCCGATGGCGAAATACCATAAGTTATCCGGATCTGCCAACTTAGATACATCCATATGCAAGCCAATAGTTGCCACGAGAATATACAGGAACACCGAAGCAACTTTTGAAGCCCCGGCAGCTTCCAAATGGCGTACAGGGCTGAATGACATGGCCAGACCAATAGTCGTTACAGTGACGATCAACCAGAAGAATTTAGACGTTAGACTGTAATCTCGGGTCCAGGGATAGTTAGCCTCGAAGAAGGGTCCAAGGAAATCGGCAAATACGTGAGCTAGACCCGTAACACCAAAACCAACCGCCACGATCAACATCAAGTCGTTTAGACTGGGAATTCGGGAGTTTTCGGCGTGGTACTTTTCTACCTTGTCTTTCAATTCTTCGATTGCCCTGGTATCGGCCCCCGTCCAGGCATCGATCTGCTTGGCCTTAGAAGCCATAAACAGCAATACAGCCATCCAGATGTTGGCGACAATCACATCGACAGTGACCATGATAGAGAAGATATCGCCACCAGCCTCATAGATCTCTTTCATCGCAGCCTGATTCGCGCCACCACCGATCCAGCTTCCCGCTAAGGTCGTCATGCCACGCCAAACGGCTTCGGGCCCAGTGACACCCAAAATTTCCGGATGTATGGCTGAAATGATAAGCAAGGCGATAGGTCCACCGATCACAATTCCCACCGTGCCAGTCAGGAACATGATTATGGCCTTTGGACCTAGGGAGAAGATGGCTTTAAGATCGACGCTTAAAATCAATAGGACTAAACAAGCCGGCAGTAAGTATCTTGATGCCACGAAGTAAAGCTGCGAGGTGTGTCCATCGATGACGTTAAAGGTGTTAAGCAATGAGGGAAGGAAATAGCACATGAGAAGTGCGGGAATAAATTTGTAAAACTTAGTCCAGAAAGGATGTTTACTGTTACTTGTATAAAAAACGAAACCTAAAACCGCTGCCAACAGACCCAAGGCCGTGGCATCATTTGTCACTATGGCTGTGCTACTCATGCTGTATTATCTCCCCTACGATAGCATTATTCTTATTATTTTTTTGTTATTGTTTAGCTTTGGTATTTCTTGCTTTTTGATTAGTTTAACGGCTCGATACAGGCGAATATAGAGCTAAATGAGAGTGACCAGAATCCTTGC
This sequence comes from Shewanella sp. YLB-07, assembly GCF_009377275.1. NCBI lineage: Bacteria > Pseudomonadati > Pseudomonadota > Gammaproteobacteria > Alteromonadales > Shewanellaceae > Shewanella > Shewanella sp. YLB-07. The sequence continues at coordinate 584,919 of NZ_VOQB01000003.1, forward strand.
CTGCCACTCGTTATTTAATGAAAATCACTTATCGATGCGTCCTCTGAACCGTAACAGCCTGCTTATTGACAGACATGTTAATGATAAACTTCTTGTTTACCCTTGAGCTCTTTGAGTTGCATCTTAACCAGTTCAATCACAGGATCATGTGGGCTGTTATCAACAAAGTGTTTAAGGTCCGCCGCGGCCACACTGATACAACCTAGCTGTTGCGCGATAAAGGCACGTTCTCGATTAAGGTTAAGATCATCTGAATGCCATTGAAGCAGTAAATTACAACACTCCATCGCTGGCTCAAACTGATGTGAGACGATACTGCCGGCTTTAAGCTCGTGTATCATTCTAGAGATCAGGCGCTTCAAGCTTACAGGCTTAAGATAACTCGGTTTAAAGCCTACGCCATTACCGAGCTCTCCCCGCACTAACACATGAAGTTCATGTCGTGTTAGGTCATCACCGGTTAACGGATCTATATAACGGATCTTGTCATCGATTCGGCTACATAGCACAGTCGTGCCAGGCAGTAGCAAAGGCTCTAATTCTAGATCGAGTTGCTTTGCGAGCAACATCAAGACTGTGGCCAAAGTCGTACTATTTCCCTGACGCGTGGTGACACAAGCCCCCAAATCAGCGGCTTCAACGCTAAAATAGGATTCACGGGCGCAAAAACCTAAGTCGTGGTAAAACCAATGTAAAAGGCCATCTAATCTCTCATGACGATCCGCTACATAGTGACTCAAGACTGAGCCCGCAATCTCTAACCAAGCCCATTTGGCAGATTCGAGTTTTGAGAAGCCCAGATGCTGTGAAATTTCAAATGCCATTTCCGGCAACTGAATACTGTCTTTCAGAGTCAGAGTTGTCATTAGACCATTAGCACCGCTTGCTTAAAAATGGCTATCTTAGCGGCATATACTACCCAAGCAATCGCACCGAAAGCAGCAAACACCTTGAATAGCTTTCCTTTGTTAGCCTTTAAAGAAATAGTAGCTAAAAGGATATATGCCACAACAGCGCCTAACTTCTCGGTGATCCAAGGGTCGACGAAGGGATATTGCTGAATGACGAAACACAAGGTCAAACCAGATAATAAGAGTAATGTATCGATGACATGGGGAGCGATTTTAACCAGCTTCTTATCCATGATAGGAGACTGACGCATATGAAGCACGAAACGGACTAAAAAAAACAATACGCTAGCGGCTACGAAGGTCAAATGAACGTGCTTAATAGCAGGATAAAAACTGTTTAGGGTTTCCATTTAAAACTCTTATTAGGCTGACAAAGGCGGTAGTGTACCCGATCCCCTTCCCCATCACCAATATCACTCGCTATTACAGACCGTATTTTAAACATAAATTTTGAACTTTCTCTGCCGTATTTTTTTATGCTGATAATTTCGCCAGTTTTAGCTGACAGACATTACCAAGGCTAACTTGGGTTAGCCTATTAAGTGAATGGTTTAAGCTGATACTTTGGCATAGCAAATCTTCCTCGACAACTTTTACTTAAGCTTAATGAAGTGACCTTTGTATCACACTTCTGATGGCTTAGTGATTCACTCCGGAAACACAAAAAGGATAGAGGATAGTGTCAGGGTAAAACCACTGACACCTTGGCGGACATAACCAAGTTATGTCCTATTTATTCACTTTCAGAAAATCTGAGTCTTACATTTTCTTAGTAATCAGGAAATATGATTGCACGCTGCTCAGGGTCTAATGAATGACTCATAGCAGATACATCAGAACGACTTTGAATGTCTTTAACTGTGTCTACAATCCATTGGATAATTCCAGGGCGCGTGAAGCCTGCATAATATGTAGCCACGTTATGTATTTGGCTATAACTATCCGTTCCAGAGCTGGCAACACCGTAGATCTTGCCCTCGAAAATCAGCGGACCACCACTGTCTCCTCTGAAAGTAGAGTACTTCGTTTCTACCGTACCAAGCTCATTCATTGACCATCTCGTATCTGACGGATCCAGAGGAGGGTTTTCTATGGTTATAGAGTGTTGATTGGGTATATAAGTACCAGATTCTACAAGTTTTTCATGCGATGTCTCTCGCCAACTACAATTTGACACGCTAGAGAACGGATACTCTTGTGTAAAATACTCACGAGAGAAATATATAGAATCTGGACAAAAACGCATAAATGCTTCTCTTTCATAGTCCGGAGAATGCGCCTTTGCAGCAACTCGTGCAGGTATAGGCATACGCTTTAAATTTGATGTTGAATATCCGATGGGATAAACCTCGGCTTCTAGTGGAATTGGGCTTGCTGAAACGGGTAACCAAGTTACGCCTTCTGGCATACTTTCCAGCTCTAAAATAGCAATGTCATCAAATTTACTCCTGTCAAACTCTCCATTAATGCGATAGATATGGGTAGCCGTATAATCCTTAACCACCTTCACTCGAACACCATTATGTGAAAAATCCTCACCTCTTGAATGCAATAAATACACGTAACTCCCTACCGTTACCTGAGATACACAGTGTGACGCAGTTAACACCGTCTTGGGTGCGATAATCGTTCCACTACAGTGAGCGTCTTTCAAATAAACCATATAAGGTGCATCACTGGCCGCTACGTCGTTACCTTCAACCGCGAGAGACAGAGGCGAATAAATTCCGCACAATGCTGAAAACAAAACAACCGAGGGTAAGCCAATATTAGTTTTTTTCATTGAAATTTCCTTTAAAATAATAACCATGAGAACAACGTTAATATATGCGATAAAATACCATTCGAAATCCAACGATATTAATGTTCGTCATGTGAAGGACTTTAGACCGGAATTATTTATTTTCCATTATATAATTCAAATCATAAATAACACCCGTTGGTAGAGTTAGTTCCAGCGTTAGACTATCAGGTAGAAGATCTCCATCATTATTTTTATATAAATATTTATAGTAGGTAACTTGATCTTCTACCGTTTGTGTTAATTTTTTTATTGGATAGAAAGAAAGTCCGAAAAAATCCATATCGACTTTCCATTCTTTAACTGGATCAGCATAGTACACACCATAGATAAGTGAGCCATCATCGATATATTCCATCTCAATGGTTTTCGTTCCTTTCCCGAAGATAGTCTGTGTGGCTTTTTTTATTTCACCATTATTATGGTATTGAAATAATAATGTACTTTTCTCTCTTGGTCTTATTTTTTTGATTTCTTGAATTTTTCTTAACTTACCATCGTTGTGATACGTATAATGAAATTCAAGATTTCCAAGATCATCACCACTTTTAGTGATCTGAGTTCTTTTGATTAACATTCCACGTTCATCGTAGATGTATTTTATTCGATAAGTTGAGATCGGAACACTATCTAAGCTAGATGTTAAACCATTGAAAACCTGCTTATTTTCTCGAATAACTTTCCCTTGATCGTTATAAGTATACTCAGAAATAAAGTTGATTTTGGTATGGCGAACATAACTATTTATCACACCATGCTTCATTAAAGCGCTAGCAGTTATTAATAAACCATCCGAGTTATAGACATAATCGAACCTGCTATCTGCATAATCTCTCTGGGTAACTCTGCCGTTGTGATCATAACGGTAAGTACCAGCTACCGATATGTTACCAGCAACATTTTTTCTGACTTGAGTTAAGCGTTCTACGTTAGACAAAACCGTATTTATGTCCATATTATCTTGAAATACAGAATATTGTTCATAAGCTGTAGCGTTAAAAGTAGTTAATATTACTAGAGCAGTAAAGCTTATTTTGAAATTCATTACCTATTAATCCATTCATTATTAATATTAAAGATAAGCCCCCACCCAATGACAATTTAAAAGTGATATTTATAAATAACTGATAAAATTAATATGGGAGGGTAACACTAATTAACAATTACGTTAATTACCAAAAAACTAAAAATCACTTTTACAATATACTCATGATGCATTCAAGATGCTTTACAATCTTTACTTAAAATAAAACAATATTAAACTACGATCCATATATGATATTAATAATATCCTATAGTATAAAACCCAACACTTAACCGATCATTATTTTATATATTAAATAAACATTCTACTTAATTTACTTATAATAATTAATTATGGGTTATGCTGATAGCCAAGATATTAGTATTTATTCGCTATGCTGTTTTCATTGAACATATGGCTTGTTGGACTCAGCCCACCAGAAAAATATTTTTATATTGTTGTTCTACAAACAAAAATGCCATCAGTATATGGATACCAATGGCATTAAAATTCAGCTTATTCAGAACACGCTCAAGGCTGTAAACTCAGCCTATGAGAAGGAACTGATGTTCAGCGGTGCTCTTTATCTAAAGGGGCTAAGCTAACGAGGGAATCGGCCTAAGGTACACCTGTCATTACTACCAAAATCTCGAACGGTAGCGACGTTCTCGTAGCCGAGCTCTATCATCTTTTTCCTGAGTGGAATGGCTTGCTGATAACCATGTTCCAGCAAAAGATAGCCGCCTGGGGCTAAATAGTCTCGAGCACTCGAGGCAATATGATAAAGATCGGCAAAGCCCGCCTCACCCGCAGTCAGCGCACTCTGAGGCTCAAACCTGACATCACCTTGATCCAGATGCGCATCTGTCTCGTCGATATAAGGCGGATTAGAGACGATGAGATTAAAGTCATAACAGGTTACCGAATCAAACCAGTCACTCTGGATGATCTGAACCTGTTGCAGCTTGAGATGCTCTCTATTCGCTTTTGCCAGTGCCACCGCCTCAATGATCTTATCGACAGCGGTGATCTGCCACTCTTTTTTCTCATAAGCTAGGGAGAGTGCGATAGCACCGGTTCCTGTACCTAAATCCAACACCTGCGCATTTTCTGCCAGTGGAAGATTTAACGCAGTTTCTACAAGAATTTCGGTGTCCGGACGCGGAATAAGTGTCGTAGGATTAACCATGAAAGGCAGAGACCAAAACTCTCTCTCACCAACAATGTGTGCGATGGGAGTACCCAGCACACGACGTTGGACCATCTTGGTGTAATCAACAACCTGATCCGATGTTAGACGTTCATCGGGCCAAGTATATAAGTAACCACGCTGTTTATGAATGATGTGTAGTAACATCACCTCTGCATCAAGCTTAGGTGTATCTGAGACATCAACCAATTGGGGTGAAGCCCAATCTAGGGCTCCAGCTAGAGTCTGGTGCAAGGGATTTCCTTAGTTTGATGCTTAATTCAAGCGCGTTAAGTGGAAGGAGATCTAAAAGATCACCCTTCAGACAAGGCCGCTAACATATCGGCTTGGTTTTCTTGCATCAAGGGAACGACCAACGCATCCAATTCACCTTCCATGATCTCATTGAGACGATAGAGAGTCAGGTTGATTCGATGATCGCTAACGCGTCCCTGGGGGTAGTTATAGGTACGAATACGCTCGGATCGATCGCCACTACCGACTAAGTTACGGCGGGTGCTCTCTTCGACGCTACGACGCTTCTCATCTTCAACCGCTTGAATACGGGCTGTGAGCACGCTCATGGCCTGTGCACGGTTCTTATGTTGTGAACGTTGATCTTGGCATTCAACCACAATACCCGAGGGTATGTGAGTGAGACGGATTGCTGAATCAGTTTTGTTGACGTGTTGTCCACCTGCACCCGAAGCGCGGAACGTATCGACCTTCAAGTCTGCCGGATTTATCTTAATCGCCTCGGCTTCCGGTACTTCGACAAGGACCGCAACAGTACAAGCAGAGGTATGAACACGGCCTTGAGATTCAGTTTCTGGCACGCGCTGGACTCTGTGTCCACCAGACTCAAACTTAAGTCTGCCGTATACACCTTCACCGGAAACTTTAATGATGATCTCTTTAAAGCCGCCATGCTCGCCCTCGTTAGCATTCATTATCTCTGTCTGCCAACGATTAGATTCGAAATATCGACTGTACATACGGTATAGATCACCGGCAAAAATAGCGGCTTCATCGCCACCCGCGCCGGCACGAATTTCAACGAAAGCATTGTTGTCATCGTTAGGATCTTTTGGAAGCAGTAAGATCTGCAGCTCATCTTCAAGCTTCTCGATGATAGACTTAGCTTCTTTCATCTCCTCCTGAGCCATCTCTTTGATCTCAGGATCATTTTCGCTCAACATCTCTTTCGCAGCGTCTAGATCTTCTGTCGCTTGCTGAAAGGCTTTGAATGCGGCAACGACATCTTCAAGCTGCGAATACTCTTTCGAGAGCGCACGAAAGCGCGTCTGATCTGCAATAACGCCAGGATCGCTCAACAGAGCCAATACTTCTTCATTACGCTCAAGCAAGCCTTCAAGCTTGCGGATAACACTATCCTTCATTAAAACATTAACCTTAGTTTTTATCTAATCCGAGCGCAGTTCTGAGCTGGCCAATGCTATTAAGATCGCCTTGACGGCTAGCAGCAGTCAAAGCTTGAGTTGGTGCATGAATCAATTTATTGGTTAACTTATTGGCGAGTTCGAGTAGCAGTTGTTCGCTATCTCCACCTTGGGCTAATTTTTTGATCGCTCGCTCAACTAACTCATCTTTTATCGCCATACTTTGGCTTCGATACTCACGGATACTGTCTACCGACTCTAATGAGCGGATCCACTCCATGAAAAGATGTGACTCTTCTTCTGCAATTATCTCAGCTTGCTCGGCAGCCTCTCTTCTTGAGGCCATATTCTGTTCTATGATGCTTTGCAGGTCATCCACTGTGTAGAGGAAAGCATCGTCAAGGTCGGCTACCTCGGCTTCAATATCACGAGGAACTGCGATATCAACCAATAACATAGGCTGATGACGACGCTGCTTCAGCGCTTTTTCTACCATGCCTTTACCGAGTATCGGTAAAGGACTCGCCGTAGATGATATCACGATATCGGCCTGAGCGAGAAAATCAGGGATCTGCTCGAGTGTGATAGCCGTTGCACCGAACTCCTCACACATGCCTTCGGCACGTGAAAGTGTACGATTTGCCACCACCATAGAGTCGACACCGTTATCTTTTAAGTGCCTGGCAACCAGCTCAATTGTCTCGCCTGCACCGATAAGCAGGACTTTAGTCGCACTCAGTGCAGAGAAGATATGCTTAGCCATGCTAACGGCTGCAAATGCCACAGACACGGCGGCAGCACCGATATCGGTTTCAGTTCTGACTTTCTTGGCTACCGAGAACGTATTTTGAAACATGCGGTCCATAGTGATAGCGACAGTCCCGGCTTCTCTTGCCTTAGCAAAAGATTGCTTTACCTGACCTAAGATTTGCGGCTCGCCAAGGATCAGTGAATCTAACCCCGATGAGACACGCATCAAATGCTGCACCACCGCTTGACCATGGTATTTGTATAGGCACGACTCAACCTCCTCGTGGGAAAGTTGGTGATACTCTTCCAGCCAACGCACGACCTCCGCTTCATCTGCGGTGTTGGTATACAGCTCAGTACGGTTACAGGTTGAAATGATCACAGCTTCACCGGTCTTGGTATGCCTCGCCAGACTCTTCATGGCTTCATGAATTTTATCTGGTGAAAACGCGACCTTTTCACGCAGGTCAACCGTGGCTGTTTTGTGATTAATACCGATTGCTACAAGGCTCATCTGACTCGTTTTGATCTCTTGGCATCTCATTTATTGTCGGACATTCTACTTAATTGAATGAACTAAAAACAGAATATGCTTAACAAAACCGAATAATAATCTCAGTTCTTATCCATTTATTCAATTTAAGCAGCCTGTTTTCCCAGGAAAGAATAATTGTAAGCTTAGTTTGATACCTAAGTGCGACGAGACATGCAGCGAATTTCGTATTTAGGGCTGGTATTCTTAACAAGCCTTCGTATCATAGAGAACCTCACTATCAGCCATAGATGAATAATTTGAGCTATATCACAAAAACACCTCTCTTATTGGTGCTCCTGAGCCTAAGTTTGCTATCGGCATGTACCACGACTCCAACTAACTTGGTCCCGATACAAGTCGATAAAGTATCTCAAGCCAACGCTTGGGAGATGCGAGGCAAACTTGCCGTCAAAACACCCGAGGATAGTTTCAGCACTAATTTATACTGGCTTCACACACAGACAAAAAATGAATTCAAACTCACCACTATGCTTGGCACTACTCTTCTGTCCTTAACCACTGAGCATGGCATGGCACGCTTAGAGGTTGATGGAAAAACATATGAACACCATGATGCGCAACAGCTGTTAACCAATGTCACAGGTTGGTCTATCCCAGTCGACGCCTTACCTCTATGGATAACGGGCCAAGTATCGTCGGATGATGAAGTCAGCTCATTTGATGAAAAGAATAGGCCAGTAAGCTTATTTACGCCATTAGAGACGCCTCCATGGCAGGTAGAGTTTCTCAAGTGGCAACATCAGAGTGGTGCTCAGATACCTAGGTTATTGCAATTAAAGAGAGTCGATCTGCGGCTCAAAATACAAGTGACCCAATGGCAAGCACTCGCTAATAATGATCTTGTCCCCTCGACGAACCAGATTAACAAGAGTACGAAAATTGATGCGAGCACACGCTAGATGACAGACACGAATTTATCATTAGGTTGGCCAGCCCCGGCAAAACTCAACCTCTTTTTACACATCAATAATCAACGTGATGATGGCTACCATGAATTACAGACTCTGTTTCAATTTGTCGATTATTGTGACTATTTAGACTTTAGAGTCACCCAATCATCAGATTTAACGTTACACTCGAACATGAATAACGCTGTCGCAGATTGTGATAACTTAATTCTCTTAGCCGCAAAATCATTGCAAAAATTTTGTAATTGCCAAAAAGGTGCAGAAATTTGGCTGGATAAACGCTTGCCTATGGGGGGAGGAATAGGTGGAGGTTCGTCCGATGCAGCCACCACTTTAGTGGCATTAAATGCACTCTGGGACACTCAGTTATCTAAGGATCAACTGATGGTGCTAGGCTTAGAGCTTGGTGCCGATGTGCCTGTTTTTATTAATGGTTTATCTGCATTTGCCGAAGGTGTCGGCGAAAAACTCATCCCCTTTGCACCGAAAGAGCATTGGTACTTGATCCTTATACCCGATGTACATGTTTCCACTGCAGCTGTGTTCCAAAATCCACAACTTACCCGCGACACTCCTAAGTTAGACATAGACTCCTTGATGAGTGCCCCATGGAAAAATGATTGCCAAGATTTCGTCGTTAAACGCTACCCTCAAGTTGCCAACACCTTGGGCTGGCTGATAGAATATGCGCCGTCTAGAATGACTGGAACCGGAGCGTGTATTTTCGGTCAATTCGAACTGCAGCATCAAGCCTTAGAGGTCCTGGCTAAATTGCCGAAGGACATGCGAGGCTTTGTCGCTAAAGGGACAAATATATCGCCCCTAGAGTCGCATTTAACTCGACTATAGAGGCTAAAGCTCTGGAGTAGACCTAATCTTACTCCAGCCACTAAAAATGAAGCATACGCCTGAGGTTCATACAGTGCCTGACATTAAACTTTTTGCTGGTAACGCAACACCTGCTCTCGCTAAGAAGATAGCCGATCGTCTATTCTGCAAACTCGGAAACGCAGCAGTAGGCGTGTTCAGCGACGGGGAAATCAGTGTCCAGATAAACGAAAATGTACGTGGGGCGGATGTCTTTATCATTCAATCTACATGTGCACCGACCAACGATAACTTGATGGAACTTATCGTGATGGTCGACGCATTACGTCGTGCATCGGCCGGACGTATTACCGCAGTGATCCCTTACTTCGGTTACGCTCGTCAAGACCGTCGCGTACGCAGCGCTCGAGTCCCTATTACAGCCAAAGTTGTCGCAGACTTCCTATCGAGCGTAGGTGTTGACCGCGTGTTAACTTGTGACCTGCATGCTGAGCAGATCCAGGGTTTCTTCGATGTTCCTGTCGATAACGTATTTGGTAGCCCTGTGTTGCTAGAAGATATGCTATCAAAGAATCTTGATAACCCAGTCGTTGTTTCTCCGGATATCGGTGGTGTTGTTCGCGCCCGCGCAGTAGCTAAACTACTGGATGACTCTGATCTCGCCATTATCGATAAGCGTCGTCCACAGGCTAACGTTGCTCAGGTAATGCACATCATAGGTGACGTTCAAGGTCGTGACTGTATCATCGTCGATGATATGATCGATACCGGCGGCACTCTATGCAAGGCTGCCGAAGCCCTGAAAGAGCATGGCGCTAACCGTGTATTTGCTTACGCGACTCATCCAGTATTTTCGGGTAATGCGGCTAAGAATATCGCCGAGTCTGTTATCGATGAAGTTATCGTTACCGACACCATTCCCCTAGAAAAAGATATTGAGGCACTTGAAAAAGTGACTCAATTGTCTATGTCTGCGGTTTTGGCCGAAGCTATCCGTCGTGTTAGCAACGAAGAGTCTATCTCTGCGATGTTTAAACACTAGTCAATATTTGACTGTAAATGATTAAAGGTACTCGATGAGTGCCTTTTTTGTGCCTAGCAATTAGAGATATATCTGCTTCAAGGCATCCTCTCGGAATGCTTTAGTCACAGCAAGCGCTATGTGCCTGCGCATACCTACTAACCAGGCGTCGACTTTATCTTGATCTATACTGCATTTTCTTTTGCACTCTGGACGAGCCACCGAAAGCTCAACTATGGATACCCCACCGTTTTCAACAAGCAGCTCAACTTCGATGCGATAGGACTTATATTCTAAATGAGCATAACGTCTCCCTTCCTCTACACGATACGTCCAATGATTACGACTAACGGCAGACTCAAGCAAGCCATCGATATCTTCGACATAAGGACTGAATGGTACAGGGTTCGCGTAAAACTTAAGCTCATATGCTTGGGATGAGAGGCTAAATAATAAAATGAGAATGATCGATATTTTAACCTTCATCGCTTACCCCTTAGCCAATTCACGTTTAATGCTATTTCGCAGGTTTTTTATATAGTTATAATAACCACGGCTGTTCTTATAGCAGATATCATCTAGGTTATTTTCACAAATGTAATCACCCAATGCAGCATGATATTTAAGCTGCACAAGCTTGTCATCATATTCGATACGCATCACATTGGTGTCACCTCTATAATCGAAGCGCGCTAAAATATAGCCATCTCCCTCGCCCTCAAAGACCCAGGCAATGCCTTTAGTATTTAGCATGCCTTCAATAATCGCAAAGCGGGTGAATTTGATGTTTTTAGATGCTGGAATTTCTTTATGAACCGCTCGAATATAGCGCTCATATGATTTAGGTTTTACCTTCGAGTCGATAACTAGCTCGCTTGGTGCAGCATATAAAAAACCAGACATCCCTATTAAGCAGAGAAAAGCTATAAATGTCCCTTTCAAAATAATCTCCTTTTCAGTTTAAATAGGATGATGCCATAAAAGAGTCGTTTTTACATCTGACTAACAAGGGAGGCTATCAAAAGGAAAGAGGTAAGCAATAGAATATAGGCGCGTTCATGACAGGGAGCCTCTATTTGTATCAAGCCTTTAGGTTCATAAGCCCTATTTGAGGTTCTAACAAGTTAAAGCCCTCTATCATACCCATGATGCCAGAAACTAAATCTGACGAGCCTACAGTCTCTAAAAGAACAAATCCTTTAAACCAGTCATCTCTTAAACAGACCTTTACAGCGGAGTGCTCCCGCACAGCATCAAGTTTACATCCTGATAAAATTGCAGAGATTGACCTGTAAATTCCAGACACAAAAAAGCCCGTCGTAAGACAGGCTTTACTGTTTCAATAAATGGTACGGGAAGAGAGACTTGAACTCTCACACCTTACGGCACCAGAACCTAAATCTGGCGTGTCTACCAATTCCACCACACCCGCACTGACTTCAATTTTACATCTTGAATAGATGACAGGCTAAGAGATAAATCTGGCGTGTCTAATATCAACACCACCACTCCCGCACTGACTTCAATTTTACATCTTGAATAGATGACAGGCTAAGAGATAAATCTGGCGTGTCTAATATCAACACCACCACTCCCGCACTGCATAAGTTTTACATCTGAATAGGATGAGATACATTAAATGTATCTGAGACATAAAATCAGTTTAACCCAACCTTTATGTTTAAAATGGTACGGGAAGAGAGACTTGAACTCTCACACCTTACGGCACCAGAACCTAAATCTGGCGTGTCTACCAATTCCACCACTCCCGCACTGCATCAAGTTTACATCTTGATTAAGATGTCTTGGAATTAAATCCCGCTTCTATATAAATATAGCACGAGTCAAATTCACGCTCTAGTTTTTCATCTTGAGTAGATGTTAAAAGTGGCTGGGGTACCAGGATTCGAACCTGGGGATGCCGAGATCAAAACCCGGTGCCTTACCGCTTGGCGATACCCCAACAAATTTCTTACTAAGCTACAGACTCTATTTACTACTTTCGCAGCTAAAATAGCCTTTAACCTTTTTAATAATGGTACGGGAAGAGAGACTTGAACTCTCACACCTTGCGGCACCAGAACCTAAATCTGGCGTGTCTACCAATTCCACCACACCCGCACTGATTTCCAATTTTACATCTTGAATAGATGGTAGTGAACAATGAGACTTGAACCTAAGCACTAGACCTCACTTAACACTGCACTCGATTTTACATCCTGAGAGAAGATGGTAGCAATAGCGGGACTTGAACCTGCGACCCCAGCATTATGAATGCTGTGCTCTAACCAGCTGAGCTATATTGCCACATAAACCAATCGATACGTTATCACGTATAAAAATGGCTGGGGTACCAGGATTCGAACCTGGGGATGCCGAGATCAAAACCCGGTGCCTTACCGCTTGGCGATACCCCAATAATCTTTTAGATTACTGAAACGTGAGAAAATGGCTGGGGTACCAGGATTCGAACCTGGGAATGCCGAGATCAAAACCCGGTGCCTTACCGCTTGGCGATACCCCAATCAAAACACGTTTCGAAAAATAGGAAAACCTATTATTCAATATAAATGGTACGGGAAGAGAGACTTGAACTCTCACACCTTGCGGCACCAGAACCTAAATCTGGCGTGTCTACCAATTCCACCACACCCGCACATATCTCTAGTTTTACATCTAGGGGAAAGATGACTCGGTTTAACATCCTGAGAAAAGATGCTAGTGAATAATGAGACTTGAACCTAAGCACTAGACCTCACTTAACACTGCACTCGGTTTAACATCCTGAGAAAGATGGTAGCAATAGCGGGACTTGAACCTGCGACCCCAGCATTATGAATGCTGTGCTCTAACCAGCTGAGCTATATTGCCACTGTACACCTGTTCCTCTTGGTGAGGAACGGGGCGTATTATGCTTATTCAGCGTATTGAGGTCAACCGCTTTTTTCGCTAATTGAAACTAAATCTACCGTTCGGCTATTACTTCACCAAACTGAGCAGCAGATGCACAAATATAGCCGCTTAAACGCCATAGAGATAGAGAGCTGACGCGAAAGAGCCCTCCCATAAAAGCAAAAAGGCTCAATGAATACCATTGAGCCTTTATTACATCACCAACTTATAGCCATGAAATTAAGCTTCACGTCCTAATATGAGTATGAGCATAAGGGTCAAACCCTTATACGTTAAAGAGGAAATGCATCACATCTCCATCTTTCACTATATAAGATTTGCCTTCTACTTTTAGCTTACCAGCTTCTTTAGCGCCGGCCTCACCTTTATAGGTAATGAAGTCGTCATAAGCCATAACTTGAGCACGAATGAAGCCACGTTCAAAATCTGTGTGGATCACGCCGGCAGCTTGTGGGGCTGTCGCACCTATGGCAACAGTCCAGGCACGAACCTCTTTAACACCTGCAGTGAAGTATGTTTGCAGTGTCAGTAGATCGTAACCGGCACGAATTACACGGTCTAAACCAGGCTCTTCCAAACCAAGATCTGCCATGAACTCGTCGCGATCTTCAGGGTCCATCTCTCCAAGCTCTGATTCAATCGAGGCGCATACTGCCACGACAACAGCATTCTCTTTCGCTGCTATTTCACGAACTGTATCCAGATGCGGATTGTTTTCGAAACCATCATCGGCCACGTTAGCGATATACATGGTAGGCTTTAGCGTCAAGAAGTTCAGATAAGCAACAGCGGCTTTCTCTTCGACCGACAAATCTAAAGAACGTAACATAGTGCCTTCGTTCAAAGGAGCAAGCATCTTCTCCAGCACAGAGACTTCAAATTTAGCCTCTTGATCGCCACCTTTAGCACGCTTTGCCTGACGATGAATAGCACGCTCACATGAATCCAGATCCGCCAAAGCCAGTTCAGTGTTGATCACTTCGATATCTTCGGCTGGTGAGATCTTATTAGCGACATGCACAATGTTCTCATCTTCGAAACAACGCACAACGTGACCGATGGCATCTGTTTCACGGATATTAGCCAGAAACTTATTACCCAGTCCTTCACCTTTAGATGCACCTGCAACCAGACCTGCAATGTCGACAAACTCCATCGTTGTCGGTATTACACGTTCAGGGTTAACTATCTGTGCTAAGGCATCGAGACGAGAGTCGGGTACAGGCACGACACCAGTATTGGGTTCGATCGTACAAAACGGAAAATTCGACGCTTCGATGCCAGCTTTAGTTAACGCATTAAATAACGTTGATTTACCTACGTTTGGCAGGCCTACGATGCCACATTTAAAACCCATATCTTTACCTTTAATATCAATAGTAAACTAACAGTAATACTGCCAGTTAAGTTCTTAAGAAGTCACCAAGTGTCACTTCATCAAATTTTGTTATAAACCAATGCGGTTTAAGACTTAAACAAATACACCTCTAAGCTTTAAAGGTGTGCAACCTGTTCATGGCTTTTGCCATGTCTTCAGTAAACAATAACTCGGTTGAGCGTACAGCCTCATCGAGCACAGTTTCAATCTGAGTCTGCTCAGCTGCCGAAGCCTTGCCCAGTACATAATTACTGACTTGGTTTCTATCACCAGGATGACCTATGCCGATTCGTAATCGATAGAAACCTTTATCATTCCCCATGCTGGCAATGATATCTTTTAAACCGTTATGACCACCGTGCCCACCACCCAGTTTGAACTTGGCCACTCCAGGTGGCATATCGAGTTCATCATGAGCGACTAAGATCTCATCGGCTTGGATACGAAAGAAATTCGCCATCGCACCAACTGACTTACCACTGAGATTCATAAACGTACTCGGGATCAGTAAACGAACATCTTTACCATGCAGGTTCACTCTAGCGGTTAAGCCATAATACTTGCTATCGGCGATCAGAGTTGCACCGCATATTCTGGCGAGCTCTTGTACATACCAAGCCCCAGCGTTATGTCGGGTCTGCGCATATTTTTCACCAGGATTAGCGAGTCCTACAATCAGTTTTATGTTACTCATTTAGCCCATTCTTTAATACGAGGCGCACACCCGCCGTACAATGATGCCGGCTAAACGTCACGCGCAAAATAAAAACGCGGCATTTTAACACTCAATCCACGGCGCAACAAATTATAAGCAAAATTGGTTTGATCGAGAAACTCGTAGATGCGCCATACGGATCCTAAGGCCCGAGTTTAAATAGCGCTAATATCCGTAATTGGGTTAGAGTCCCATGGCATATTTGAGCACTTGTTTCTTAATCGGCGAGTCGATATTCGCAAACTTAAGCGCAGCATTTCGCAGTACTTTTAGTGGTAGTAAATCATTGCTAAATCCGGCATAAAACAGATCCATTGCCGACATCATCAGTTGATTATCTCGGTAACGACGAGTTTGGTATTCACTCAATGCAGCATTGCTCCACCAAGCCTCTTGCTGACTCAGTTTATTCGAAATCACCGAGATCAATGCATCGACATCTTTAAAGCCAATATTGACCCCTTGTCCAGCTAGGGGATTAATGGTGTGAGCCGCATCACCTAAAATTACCAGATTATCGGAAAAGTAAGATTGAGCATGGCGTCGGGTCAACTTAAAACTGCCTTTATTCAAGACTTCAAACTGCCTGTCCAATCGCTCAGGAAAATGCATCTTAATCTGCTGAGCCAGAGCTGTGTTACTCAATTTCGATAGCTGAGCGATTCGACTGGCATCATCATACCAGACCAGAGAAGCATTATTTCCCGGGAGTGGTAACAGAGATCTGGGACCTTTGGGGGTAAACTGTTGCCAGGTCACATCTTGTTGCTCTATGGCCGTCTCGATATTAATCAACATGGCCGACTGGGCATAATCCCAACCCGTTAAGCCGATCCCGGCCCAAGTTCTAACCTGAGAGTTGGCCCCATCGGCACCGACTAATAACTTGGCATCGAGTCGCTGACCATCGTCTAAGGTCACACAAACCCCGTTCTCGGAGCGACTAAAGCTATCAAGACTTCTGGGGCAAAGTAACTCGAGGTTATCGAGAGACTCGAACTCTTGCCACAAGGCCAACTGGATCAAACGGTTCTCGACAATATGCCCGAGATGAGACACACCTATGGCATTGGCATGAAAACGAGTGATACATCCCTCTAGCTCCCAGGTTTCCAGACCTAAATATGGCGCTCGTCGCATCTGAGTCAAACTCTCGAGCGCACCTAGACGCTCCAGCAAGGTCTCAGTAGCTAAGCTAATTGCAGAGACTCTTAAATCTATGGCCTGCTCACTGCAGTATGCCTCGGGTCTGAACGCCTCAATCACGGTAACACTCAAGCCTAGTTGCGCTAAACCTATGGCCGTTGCGGCACCGATCATGCCTCCCCCCAAGATAACCACATCTCTTTTAGTAATTTCAGTTTGCGATTGACTCACCAAGACTCCTACACATCAAATAACCATTCCCTAATCACTCATTCTAATTTACAGGCATTAGATAGCCCAACAATCATTTCAAAATTCTCAGATGAGTATGCAAATGTTTCTATAGCCGAACTACTCACACCTGCTTACAATCCGTACAATTATCACACAAATTCCTGCCTTACACTCAGTCTTGCAAATCAAACCAATGGAATGAGTGAGAATACTATGAAATTTATCACAGCCTTTATATTAGTCATGAGCAGCCTGTTACCTACCACAGCTTTGGCAGCGCCATCGAATCCGGCGATGAGATCCTCCGCCATGGAAGTCATTACTGTAACCTATCGCTCGCCTATAGATTATGCCCTATATCAATATACGACGGAACTCTTGGCCTATTTCAGACTACAGATACAGGCAGACATTTATACTCAGGCTCGGGCAGGTTCAATGCAAATGGCTCAGTCAATACACAGACAACTTCAGGCAGACAAGTCCGCCAGGAAAGCACCAAATACACTCAATACTTGGCAAGGTAACACTTACAGTCCGCAGTATTTTTGAATAAAAATGCCCAAAAGCTAGCCAGTGACTTGTTCAAGAGGTAAAATGTCGCGCTGTTTTTCCCGTGGTTCCAAGAGTGACATAAACTGATGAGCAAGAAACTCCATATCAAAACCTGGGGCTGTCAGATGAATGAGTATGACTCATCCAAGATGGCCGACCTGATGGACGAATATAAGGGCTACACCCTGACAGATGACGCTGCAGAAGCCGATGTGTTGTTACTGAACACCTGCTCTATTCGTGAAAAGGCTCAGGAAAAAGTGTTCCATCAACTTGGACGCTGGAAGAAGTTAAAAGATAAAAATCCGAACCTAATAATAGGTGTCGGTGGCTGCGTTGCCTCTCAGGAAGGCAAGATGATCAAAGAGCGTGCTCAATGCGTCGACATCATCTTTGGCCCGCAAACCTTGCATCGTTTGCCTGAGATGGTCGATCAGGTCAAGCAAGGCGGCAAGGCTGTTATCGATATCAGCTTCCCTGAAATCGAGAAGTTCGATCGACTGCCAGAGCCTAGAGCCGATGGTCCGACGGCTTTCGTTTCGATAATGGAAGGCTGTAGTAAATATTGCTCTTTCTGCGTGGTACCATACACACGTGGCGAAGAGGTGAGCCGTCCCGTGGATGACGTCATCCTGGAAGTCGCTCAGCTTGCCGAGCAAGGTGTTCGTGAAGTCAATTTACTGGGCCAGAATGTGAATGCATTTCGCGGCGCGACCCATGATGATGATATCTGTACCTTTGCCGAGCTACTGCGTTATATCGCCGCTATCGACGGTATCGACAGGGTTAGATTTACCACCAGCCATCCAATCGAATTCTCTCAAGACATCATAGATGTCTATGAAGATACCCCCGAACTGGTTAGCTTCCTGCACCTGCCGGTACAATCGGGTTCAGATCATATTCTGACTCAGATGAAACGTGGTCATATGGCTATCGAATATAGGTCGATCATTCGTCGTCTGCGTAAGGCGCGTCCTGATATTCAGATCAGCTCAGACTTCATCATTGGCTTCCCGGGGGAATCTAAGCAAGATTTCGCCGACACCATGAAGTTGATTGAAGATGTCGCTTTCGATCATAGTTTTAGCTTTATCTATAGTGCACGCCCCGGCACTCCCGCAGCTGATCTACCAGACGATGTAACTCTGGCAGAGAAGAAAGAGCGCTTGGCCATCTTGCAAGAGCGTATCACTCAGCAGGCGATGCGTTACAGCCGTCAAATGTTGGGCACAGTTCAGCGCATTCTGGTCGAAGGCCCTTCGGTCAAGAACCCAATGGAGCTTAGAGGACGCACTGAAACCAGTCGTGTGGTTAACTTCGAGGCCAATCCTAAACACATAGGCAGCTTCGTCGATGTCGAAATTGTGGATGTCTACGCCAACTCACTGCGTGGCACCTTTATTCGCGGTGAAGACGAGATGGATCTACGTCGCTCATTAAGACCTTCCGATATTGTTTTGAAACATAAGAAAGACGATGAATTAGGTGTGACACAGTACATACCTTAAACATAACAAGATAAAGTATTAAGGCGGCTTCATTGCCGCCTTTTTTATTTGCTTAACAGGTATCAAATACCATTAGCATTTCTTGTTCTGTGCTCGTAAAATGAAACTATAGTGACACCCTAATTATTGTCAATTGGAGCCATTCTTGTCTAACAAGTTAACCACGCTTAATCTCTATCTTGAGCCATCCGAGATCCACAGATTGGCATCACTATGTGGGCCATTCGATGACAATATTAAGCAACTAGAACGCCGGATCGGCGTTGAAATAACCTATAGAAACAACCACTTCCAGATTGTTGGTCAAGCGAGGAACTGTTTAACCAGCAGCAATCTGCTGAGGGCTCTCTATGTCGAGACTCAGCCCATAAGAGGCAACACACAGGATCTTGAACCCGATACTGTGCATCTGGCAATACAGGAAGCTGTCGCTCTGGAGGCCGAAGTACCTCGGGATGATAAAGAGTTCTATATCAAAACAAAGCGTGGCGTGATTAAACCCCGCAATCCGAATCAGAGTGACTATGTCGCTAACATAATGCGCCACGATATCACCTTCGGCGTCGGTCCAGCCGGTACAGGTAAAACCTATCTGGCGGTTGCTGCAGCTGTGGATGCCCTGGAACGTCAAGAAGTTCGCCGAATTCTACTTACCCGCCCCGCAGTCGAGGCGGGTGAAAAGTTAGGTTTCTTACCCGGAGATCTGAGCCAGAAGGTCGATCCTTACTTGCGACCTCTCTATGATGCCCTTTTCGAAATGATGGGATTCGAGAAGGTCGAACGCCTGATAGAAAAAAACATCATCGAAGTCGCTCCACTCGCCTACATGCGTGGTCGAACCCTGAATGATGCTTTCATCATCTTAGATGAGAGTCAAAATACCACCTTAGAGCAGATGAAAATGTTCTTAACCCGTATCGGATTCAACTCACGAGCGGTGATCACAGGCGACATCACTCAAATCGATCTGCCCAAGAATCAGAAATCGGGTCTGCGCCACGCTATCGAGGTTCTCAGTAAGGTTGAGGAAATTAGTTTCAACTTCTTCCAGTCTAAAGATGTGGTTCGTCATCCAGTAGTCGCGCGAATAGTCGAAGCTTACGAAGAGCATGAACAGAAAGCTCAACAAGCTAAGGAAAAACGTGACAATCAATATAAGCTTCAGGAAAAGACGTTAAATGAATCTTAAGCATAAACATCTCGAGTTAGATCTCGATCTGCAAGTCGCCATAGAGAATGAGTCTCTGCCATCTCAAACAGATTTTGAACTTTGGGTTCGCATTGCACTCAGAGATACCATGACTCAAGCCGAATTAACCATTAGAATAGTCGACGAAGCTGAGAGTCAAACGCTCAATAGCAGTTATAGAGGAAAAGATAAGCCGACCAATGTGCTCTCTTTTCCTTTCGAGGCGCCGCCTGAGATTGATATCCCTCTCTTAGGCGATCTCATTATCTGTGCCCCGGTGGTTGAATGCGAGGCTAAACAGCAAAACAAAAGCTTACAAGCCCACTGGGCCCACATGGTTGTACATGGTTGTCTGCATCTGCTAGGGTATGATCATATCCAAGATGCTGAAGCTGAAGAAATGGAGTCACTAGAGACTCAACTTATTGAAAAATTAGGTTTTAATAATCCATATAAGGAGCAGTAATTGGTCTGTTCACCCATCAATTTGATAGGATTACAGGCTAGGAAAACACTATGAGTGACGATATCCCCCCGAGTACCAACGCCCAGAAGAAGGGCTGGTTTGAAAAAGTAAGTCAGTTATTTCAGGGCGAGCCCCAGAGCCGCGATGATCTTGTTGATGTCATTCACGATGCAGAGCAACGTGAGGTCATCTCAGAAGACACACGCGAAATGATCAAAGGTGTATTAGAAGTCTCAGATCTAAGAGTTCGAGACATCATGATACCCAGAGCTCAGATAGTCGCACTGCAGATCGATGATACAGTAGAAGAGCTACTCTCTACGGTTATTAGTTCCGCACATTCACGTTTCCCCGTCGTAAATGAAGATAAAGATCATATCGAAGGCATCTTGCTGGCAAAAGATCTACTCAAATACGGTTTTAAAAACAACGATGAGCCCTTCACCCTCGGCCAGGTTATTCGCCCCGCTGTCGTTGTTCCCGAAAGTAAACGTGTCGATGTACTCCTCAAAGAATTCCGTTCCCAACGTTATCATATGGCCATAGTGGTCGATGAATACGGTGGAGTATCGGGTTTGGTCACCATCGAAGATATTCTCGAAGAGATAGTGGGTGAGATCGAAGACGAATTCGACCACGATTCAGCCGAAGATACCGAGATACGCAAGGTGGGTAAGCAGGTCTATATGATCAAAGCTCTGACCCCGATTGAAGACTTCAATGATGAGTTTAAGACTCAATTCAGTGATGAAGAATTTGATACCGTTGGCGGGCTGGTCTCACATGCGTTTGGCCATCTGCCGGAACGTAATGAGAAGGTCGTCATAGATGGCATAGAGTTTAAGGTCATCAGCGCCGATACACGCCGATTACTTCAGCTAAGAGTCAAGCTCCCCGATCCTAATGCCGCAGAGAAGATAGCCTAGAACAAGCGCTGTCGGCTCAAAATACGGTTGTTTTATATGATGAGGCTTAAATGCTGAATAAACTTCGGGCATTTGCCCATCATGAAAAAATACGTCTGGTACTGGCATATCTTGCCGGTGCCAGCACGGCACTCGCTTTTGCCCCCTATGGCTTATGGCCAATCTATCTCATCGCTACCGTCTTCGCACTACATCAGAGTAGCGGCTTATCACCTCGAGCCGGATTAACATACTGGCTGAGCTTCGGCTTTGGCTGCTTTTCCGTCGGAATTAGTTGGATACATGTCAGCATGTCCACCTATGGCGGTATACCACTGATCGCTTCCATGGCCTTGATGGCGCTGCTCGCCTTGTACCTTGCCCTTTATCCGGCATTGACGGGTTATCTGCTTCAAAAAATATCACCCACGACATCCATTATGAGAAACATCATCTTGTTTCCTGCGTTGTGGACCTTAACCGAATGGCTAAGGGGCTGGGTGTTGACTGGTTTCCCTTGGCTCTGGGCTGGCTATTCTCAGACCGAAGGGCCGATAAAAGTACTCGCCAGCGTCATAGGCGCACTCGGCTTAAGCTTTGTTTTGGCATTAATTGCTGGCGTATTCGCCCTGTGTTTGCAAAAACGTTGGCGTCCGGCTGTTATTATTTTCCCCTTGCTGGGATTAGCGACTTATCTGTCTCCCATGCTATCTAGCGTCGAACCCGATGGCGAAACAGTCAAGGTGGCCATGGTACAAGGAAATATTCCTCAAAGTATGAAATGGGAGCCCGAAACGCTCTGGCCTACCATGAGCAAGTACATGGACCTTTCTCGTCCACTGCTAGATGCAGATATCATCATCTGGCCCGAGGCCGCGATCCCTGCCCCGGAATATATGGTGTCAGAATTTCTCGATAATGCCAGCAAGGTCGCTAATCTCAACAACAGTGCCATCATCACAGGCATTATTAGCCACCAGCAAGATAACTTCTACAATTCACTGATCGTGCTCGGCAACCACAACAGTGAGCACCAGAGCCAGGCAGATTACATAGGAGACGGCAGCAACGAATTTAAGAAACATCACCTATTGCCAATTGGTGAGTTCGTTCCTATGGAGTCTCTGTTAAGACCCCTGGCACCACTTTTTAACTTACCCATGTCTTCGTTTAGTCGAGGTGCGTATCAACAGCCAAATCTCAACGCACTAGGTCATCAGATAGCGCCGGCAATCTGCTACGAGATAGCCTTTCCTGAACAATTAAGAGCCAACGTCAATGAGGGTACAGAGCTTCTACTGACCGTGTCTAACGATGCCTGGTTCGGCAGTTCCAACGGGCCGCTGCAACACATGGAAATAGCTCAGATGCGCTCAATCGAACTTGGCAGACCTTTAGTAAGAGCGACCAACAATGGTGTCACCGCCGTCGTCGATGAGCTGGGCAATATTACTCACCAATTACCTCAATTCGAGACAGGGGTGCTGGTCGCCGATATCCCTCTGGTGAAGGGGCAAACCAGCTTCTCCAAATGGGGCCAGTCGCCGATATTAATCTTGTCGGCTATGTTACTGGGACTGGCGATTCTCCGTCAACGCTGGCTTTTGAAGAAGTAAGATCCCAATCCAAGTACGGCGATTAGAGTCCCACACAAAAAAATACCCGCTGAATGCGGGTATTTTTTACTGAAGATGATGAAAGAATTGTTAGACGATAAATTGATTCAACAGCTGTTCCTGCCTCTTAACTTGCTCCAGTTGGTTTCTCATGGCCTCATTGGCTTGCTCCGAGTTGTTGGCAACCTGCGTCGACAGATCCCGGATATTAGAAGTGTTGCGGTTCATCTCTTCAGCAACTTGGCTCTGCTCTTCAGCGGCACTGGCTATTTGCAGGTTCATGTCGGTGATCTCTTCGATACTACTGCGGATCTTAACTAAAGTTTCATTCGCCACCTGTGCTTTCTCGACGGTAGTCACTGTTGTCTGTCGACTGTCATCCATCACACTCACGACAGTAGCCACACCGACCTGTAACTTTTCTATTTTCTCTTTAATTTCTGAAGTTGACTGCTGAGTTCGCGCAGCCAAAGTACGCACCTCATCGGCGACAACAGCAAAGCCCCTACCCGACTCTCCCGCCCTTGCGGCTTCTATTGCCGCATTGAGAGCTAACAAATTAGTTTGCCCAGCAATCGCGTTAATCACACCTAAAATAGACTCGATACTCACGGTATCGGCTTCAAGCTCTTTTACCGCATTGGCCGCATTATCTATCTGAGCTGATAGCTGCTCGATGGACTCTGTGGTTTGCACTACGGCAGTCACTCCTTCACTTACCGCATTGTCGGCTTGCTGGACTGCATAGGCCGCGCTCTGCGCGTTATTGGCGACATCTGAAGCCGTTACCGACATCTCATGCATAGCCGTGGCGAGCTGCTCAACTTCTTGTGTCTGCTGCCCCATGGCTTCCAAGGCTTCACTGGCTCCTCTGGCCGTCGCTTGAGTACCTTGACTAACTTCACTGCCAATTGACTTCACCTGCTGAATCAAATCTTGCAATTTGATCACAAAATTATTGAAGTTACCAGCCAAAGTCGCGAACTCAACATCTGAATCAGTGCTCAACCTACGAGTCAGATCACCTTCACCTGTAGACACATCTCGCATGGCTTCATTCAATATATCCAGAGGCTTCATCAACTGGCGTATGATGCCACTCATAAGAAGAATAGCCACAATTAACGCCAGTACTGAATACAAGATTGCATCACGGCGAAGATCATCGGCAGCAGAAAATATCACCCCCTCATCCAGTACGATTCCCAGACTCCAATCCAGTCCAGATAGAGGCCTGAAGATGACCAAGTGCATCTTGCCATCAATATCCAGTTGTGAACTAGCCATTGACGTATCCAGCTGACTGCCGAAAACCTGACTCATTGGACGTCCATTTTTACTCGAGTCCGGATACGCAATAAACTCACCTTTCTTGCCAACGATAAATGCATATCCAGCGCCGAAGAGGTTAGCCCGGTTACTGATGTCAGCCAGACTCTTAAGACTGATATCAGTGAATAAGGCCCCCTTAAACTCACCATTTTCAGATAAAGGCATGGCCGCAGAGACTAATATTTCACCACTACCAGCATCGGCATAGGGCGCCGTAAACAAAAACTCACCCTGATTTTTCGTCTCCTGATACCACGTGCGTTGTCTAGGATCATAACTCGATCCAGGATTCCAGCTAGGATCATTGCCGACGAAATGTCCGCTCTCCAATCCCATACCCGATAAGATAAAGTGCTGTTTGATTATCGGCTGATCCAGCACCTCAAGAAAATGTTCATCGGATAGATCGGTTCCCAGCATAGAGGCTGCATATTCGGTAATGCTCTTCTTTTCAGCCATGATAGCTTCAATATTATTGCTCATGGAGCTAGCCAGCTCATCAACACTGCCCGATACCTGTTGGTAAATTTGTTGCTTCACCTGAAAATATTGATAACCGGATAAACACGCCAGTGACAACATCAAGATGAGACTCGCAGTAATAACTATTTTATGTACAAACTTCATATACATCCTCACAGGAACCACAAGTGGATTCGAAAAAAGTAGGCTTCCGTTATCGAAACTGAAAACCTTTAGCAAGTTCCAAGGTCACAGCTTCATTTTCATTGCCTACTACCTTTGTAGAGTAATCTGTGAAAAAATAACAGGTATTTCACATGATAATTGATAGAAATATGTGAATAATTGTGAGTAAGGCATCTATTTGACGATTCTATTTACCCATACTAACGGCTATTGCAGCCAGACTAGGCAAGATACTAGGCCTAAAATAAACCTCCGAGTCATCCAATTATCTGAGTAGATAAGATTCAAAGCTAAACATACCGAAATGAGCAGAAAATATCTGCTCATCGATTAGCCTATAGCCAGACTAAAACCAGCCTAATTTTAAGGTGCCAGAGCCTCACGAATAAAATCACTCTTATCACATTGAGGGCAGTCAGGAATAATCCCGGGGAATTCGATTCTCATCTCGTGGCCGCAGTGAGTGCACACCATATTGCCCTGATTAACGATTTCACCGCTTTGATAATGGCCCTGATGCTTAAAATCCTGCAAGACTTCATGCCACTCGATCTGGCTTCTGTCTGTGATACTGCTCAACCAATGCCATAATGTATTCTCTACCGTGATCATTGTCGGGCTATGGCTCAGATCTAAGTCATTTTTTTCATGTAAAAAATTCGCTATGTCACGTTTTAAAAATTGTTCAACTAATGCCAGCTCATTATCCTTAGCTCGGTCTTTGATAGAAAGAAAATCTTTACTGTTAGTAACAATATGAAATAACTCTTTTATAGTTATAGAGTTATCTTCAGAATAATCAGATTTAACTTGCGCTAGAAGCGCCTCGTAAACCGACAGTAGTTCAGTACTTCTCTTACTCATCTTAAATACTCCTCATCCGAACCTTTTTAATGACTCACTTCTAGTTTATTCTATGCAGATCTAACTCGCGTATAAAGTGCGCAAGATCAAATAATGGGCCCCATGGCCGGGAAATATTGATGCAAGAGCAATATCAACCTTCAGAAATTGAAGCTAAAGTGCAGCAGCACTGGCAGGACAAGAAAACATTTGAAGTCACCGAAGATGAGAACAAGGAGAAGTTTTACTGTCTCGCCATGTTCCCTTACCCTTCAGGCCGGCTGCACATGGGTCATGTACGTAACTACACAATAGGCGACGTAATAGCCCGTTACCAGCGATTACAGGGAAAAAATGTATTACAGCCTATCGGTTGGGATTCATTTGGCCTACCCGCTGAAAACGCAGCGATCAAGAATAAAACGGCTCCAGCCCCTTGGACTTACGAAAATATCGACTACATGAAGAACCAGCTGAAGATGCTGGGATTCGGTTACGATTGGAGCCGTGAAATCGCAACCTGCACCCCCGAGTACTACCGTTGGGAGCAGTGGTTCTTCACCAAGTTATTTGAAAAAGGTCTGGTCTATAAGAAGACCTCATCGGTTAACTGGTGCCCCAACGATGAAACGGTTTTGGCTAACGAGCAAGTGATCGATGGCTGTTGCTGGCGCTGTGACACTGTAGTTGAGCAAAAAGAGATCCCGCAGTGGTTTATCAAGATCACCGAATATGCCGATGAGCTACTAACCGATCTCGACCAACTCGATGAGTGGCCTGAGCAGGTCAAGACCATGCAGCGTAACTGGATAGGTCGCAGCGAAGGCATAGAGATGACCTTCAAAGTTGTCGATAGCGAAGAGAGCTTCGATATCTATACCACGCGTCCCGATACAGTTATGGGTGTGACCTATGTTGCTATCGCAGCTGGCCACCCTCTCGCCGAGCAGGCAGCAGCAAATAATACCGAGCTTGCCGCATTCATTGAAGAATGTAAGAACGCCGACACCACGGAAGCCGCGATGGCAGCCATGGAAAAGAGAGGTGTTGCTACAGGCCTTTACGCCACTCACCCTTTGACTGGTAAGCAAGTGCCAATCTGGGCGGCTAACTTCGTGCTGATGAATTATGGCACTGGCGCCGTGATGTCTGTACCGGCTCACGATCAACGTGATTATGAATTTGCCATTAAATATGGCTTAGCCATAGAAGGCGTCATTAAGCCAAGCGATAGCGAGCTCGATATCAGCGAAGTAGCCTACACGGAAAAAGGTGTGCTGTTTAATTCGGGAAACGCTTTCCCCGAGCTTGACGGATTGGATTTCCAGGCCGCATTCGATGCCATCGACGCTCGATTAATGGCTGAAGGCAAAGGTAAACGTCAAGTTAATTTCCGTCTGCGTGACTGGGGCGTATCCCGTCAACGCTACTGGGGTGCTCCTATCCCTATGATGACACTGGCTGATGGTACTGTGGTAGCGACACCGGAAGATCAACTACCGGTTATCTTGCCAGAAGATGTGGTAATGGATGGGATCCAGAGCCCAATCAAGGCTGACAAAGAATGGGCCAAGACCACATATAATGGCGAGGAAGCCTTCAAAGAGACGGATACCTTCGACACCTTTATGGAGTCATCTTGGTACTATGCTCGCTACTGTAGCCCCCATGCAGATCAGATGCTAGATCCGGCTAAGGCTAACTACTGGCTACCAGTTGATCAGTATATCGGCGGCATCGAGCATGCGTGTATGCACTTGCTCTACTTCCGCTTCTTCCACAAGTTACTCAGAGATATCGGCTTAGTCGATTCTGACGAGCCAGCAAAACGCTTACTCACTCAAGGCATGGTGTTGGCAGATGCCTTCTACTATAACAATGAGAGAGGCGCTCGCGTCTGGGTTGCACCTTCGGATGTGACTGTTCAGGAAACTGACGATAAGGGCCGTATCCTTAAAGCCATAGACAAGGATGGCAACGAACTCGTCTATACTGGCATGAGCAAGATGTCTAAGTCTAAGAACAACGGCATCGACCCTCAAGAGATGGTCGATAAGTTTGGTGCCGATACCGTTCGCTTGTTCATGATGTTTGCTGCGCCACCTGAGTTAACCTTAGAGTGGCAAGAATCAAGTGTCGAAGGCGCACACCGTTTCATCAAGCGTCTTTGGAAGCTGGCTCATGACCATATCGCTAAGGGGCCGACTGCCACTCTTGATATCAAGTCTCTCGATGCTAAGCAGAAAGAGCTTCGCCGTGAATTGCACAAGACGATAGTCAAGGTTACCGACGATATCGAACGTCGTCAGATGTTCAACACAGCCATCGCCTCTATCATGGAGCTAATGAACCGCTTACTGAAGGCGCCTCAGGAGTCAGAGCAAGATCGTGCTCTGTTAAATGAAGCACTATCGGCCGTAGTTCGTTTGCTATACCCAATCATTCCCCACACCAGTTTCAGCCTATGGAATGAGTTAGGTAATGCAGAGGCAATCGAAGATGTATTGTGGCCAAAAGCCGATGAATCAGCCCTTGTCGAAGACAGCAAGTTGATCATAGTACAGGTCAACGGTAAGCTTCGTGCAAAGATAACGGTTCCAGCCGATGCAACGAAAGACGTTGTTGAAGAGCAAGGTCTTGCAGAAGAAGGTGTGCTTAAACACACCGAAGGCAAGACCATTCGAAAAATCATCTATGTACCGGGCAAATTGCTCAACATAGTGGCTAACTAAGCATTCACCAAAAGGAAATACTGCCTAGCCTATGCTTATTAAACGCATATGTTTCGCAATAGCGGCACTGAGTATCATGCTCAGTGCCGGTTGCGGCTTTAAACTCCAGGGCAACTACTCGATACCTGAGCAGTTACAGACCCTGCACCTAACGAGTCAAGATGAGTACAGTGAGCTGACTCGACTGGTTCGCGAACGTCTACGTCTGCACAGCATTACTTTAGTCGAT
The DNA here is from genome assembly GCF_009377275.1 of Shewanella sp. YLB-07. Lineage (NCBI taxonomy): Bacteria > Pseudomonadati > Pseudomonadota > Gammaproteobacteria > Alteromonadales > Shewanellaceae > Shewanella > Shewanella sp. YLB-07. Next base: position 613,719 of record NZ_VOQB01000003.1, read on the forward strand.
GCAAGCGATGACATCCCCACCTTACACATTTTACATGACTCATTGGACAGAACGACTCTTTCCCTCTACCCGACCGGTAATGTGGCCGAGTATGAGCTAACTTACCATGTGACTTTTGCCGTACGTTTACCTCAAGGTGAAGCGCAGGAGTTCGACGTCGATATTCATCGCGATTATCTTGACGATCCCAGAACCGCATTAGCCAAGAGCCGTGAAATGGAAATCTTGCTAAAAGAGATGCGTAATCAGGCTGCGGATCAGATGATTCAAATCCTTGCTTCCCTCGAGGTGAAATGATGCTGCTTTCAGCATCATTTCTGTATCGAGCCCCCGCTTATCTCTTGCCCCATCTAGGGGTATATTAATGCGGGTCTATCCAGATCAACTCCTACGTAATCTCTCTCCCTTGAAGCAGTGTTATCTCATCTTCGGCGATGATCCTTGGCTGTGCGAAACCAGTCGTAGCCAGATCTATCATCAAGCCAAGAGTCAAGGTTTCGAGGAGAAAATCCAACTGACCCAGGAAAGTGGATTTAACTGGAATGAATTGGTCGATCAATGGCAAGCCATGAGCCTGTTTTCCAGCCGTAGAGTGATCGAATTAATTTTACCTCAGGCCAAGCCTGGAGCCGAAGGCGGCACTATATTTCAAAGCCTGATGCAGATGGCTAATCCAGATGTGCTATTGATCATCACCGGACCTAAGCTCGCAGCGGAACAGACAAAGAGTAAATGGTTCAAAACCTTAGATAGCCAAGGTATATATGTTCCTTGTATGACCCCCGAAGGTTCACAATTTCAGCGTTGGTTAGAGGGTCGGATCCAACACTTCGCGCTAAACTTAACTCGCGATGCTAAAGATATGCTGTTCAGCCTCTATGAGGGGAATTTACTCGCAGCCGACCAGTCATTGCAGCTGCTGCAGTTATTGAGCCCAAATGAGCAGATAGACAGCCCGGAGCTGAGCCGTTATTTCGAAGACCAATCGCGTTTTAGCGTGTTTCAGCTCACTGATGCTATGCTCAATAACCGTCAGGACAAGGCGCAACATATCCTCTCCCAGCTAAAAGCCGAAGGCGTCGCCATGCCGATTATCTTGTGGGGGATATTCAAGGAACTGGCCATTCTTTTACAATTAAAATCAGCCCAGGAGGCCCAAGAATCTTTGCAAGGCCTCTGGGGTAAATTACGCATTTGGGATAAACGAAAACCTTTTTATCTGGCAGCCTTAAACAGACTGTCCCAGTTCCAGATAGAGGCCTTACTCGCCAGCGCTTCAGATATAGAGTTAAAACTGAAACAACAAGGTATAGAAGATTGGACTGGCGTGAGTCATCTGAGCTTACTGTTCGATCCTAAAGCCCATGCGGCCTTATCTCATATTCAACTCAACGACTGGAGCTAAACTCGCGATGCGGATTGGTATCTTGGGGGGCACATTTGACCCTATTCATTTCGGGCATATACGTCCCGCACTCGAGATCAAGTCACAGCTTAATCTCGATAGTGTCTGGCTAATGCCTAACCATATCCCCCCCCATAAAACATCCACAGTAGTGAGCACAGAGCAACGACAGGCCATGGTCGAATTGGTCTGCCAACAATACAGCGAATTTGAATTGTGTGATATTGAGGCCCGCCGTTCTGGCCCCTCTTACCTGCTGACAACCTTAGAAGAGCTTCATACGCTATATCCAGAGCACGAGTTTTTCTTCTTAATCGGCACAGACTCTTTAGTCTCATTACCCAGCTGGTACCAGTGGCAGTCCCTATTTAGCCTTTGCCATTTTGTTGTGTCGGCACGAAGCGGCTGGCAGCTCACCTCCAACATGCCGGTATTTAAGCAATATGAACAAAGATTAACGAGCCTAGAACAACACAAATCGCAGAAGTCTGGCCTCATTTTCCAAGTCAATATTACCCCACAAGCATACTCCTCGACTCACATTCGACAGCAACTGGCACTAGGTTTAAGCCCATCAGAAGCCGTCCCCAGCCAAGTGCTCAAATTTATCGCCGAAAAAAACCTGTACCAAACACCAGCTTAATCCCCAACCTCGACTCTTGCCTCAGCTTAATTGCCCCAGCGCATCCTCAACGCCGGGATAACCTGTTATACTACTGCGCTGTCAAAATTTATTAAGGAATTACGCGTGGAAAGCGCCGAGCTAAAGCAATTTGTGATCGACAAGATCGAAGATTTAAAAGCCAAAGATATAGTCACGCTAGCAGTGGCCGAACAGTCAAATATGACTGATTATATGGTGGTTTGTTCTGGTACATCTAAGACTCACGTTAAGGCTATTGCCGAGAATGTGGTCCTTGAATGTAAGCGAGCTGGCTTAACCATAATCGGTGTCGAAGGCCGTGAAGGCAGTGAGTGGGTTCTTGTGGATCTAGGTGATGTGATTCTTCACGTCATGCAAGATAAAACTCGCGACTTCTATGAGCTTGAAAAACTCTGGTCAGCCAAGCCAGCTTAATGAAATTACAGTTAATCGCCGTTGGTACACGGATGCCAGATTGGGTCACAGCTGGTTTTCAGGAATACCAACGTAGATTTCCCAGAGACATGGCGCTGGAGCTGGTAGAGATCCCAGCAGGAAAGAGAGGCAAGAATGCCGATATCGCCCGCATTCTCCATAAGGAAGGCGAGCTGATGCTGGCTGCGGTCCCCAAGAGCAACCACATAGTCAGCTTAGATCTTCCGGGAAAAACCTGGAAGACGCCAGATCTGGCCTCTCAGCTCAGTCGCTGGCAACTCGATGGCAGAGATGTCAGCTTGCTCATTGGCGGCCCAGAGGGTCTCTCTCCCGCTTGCAAGCAAGCTGCGTCACAAAGCTGGTGCTTATCGGCTTTGACTCTGCCACACCCCCTAGTAAGAATTGTGGTAGCCGAGAGCCTGTACCGAGCTTGGAGCGTGAATAACAACCACCCTTATCACAGGGAATAGTAAAGTTCGGTATAACCGGACTTTTTTCGCTAAGGACCAGGCTTTATGCCGATTGCTATGCCGGAGAGAGTGTAAGTGGCGCCAAGAAAGCGAATTACGATGCATGACCACGCAGCTGAAGCATCGCTTTTTAAACGAAGAGCCATGTTCACTTTTGCTTGCGTAGTCATCCTATTAAGCATACTGCTAGCAAACTTATATCACCTACAAATCCTCTCATACAAAGATTACGAAACTCGCTCGAACGATAACCGTATCAGGGTCGTTCCCGTAGCCCCGAGTCGAGGCTTGATTTATGACCGTCATGGCAAATTATTAGCTGAAAACCGACCATTTTTTTCTTTAGAACTTATCCCTGAAAAAATAAAAAACATCCCTGAAGTACTCGAAGAGTTAAGCCAGATCATTCCCATCTCGGCCGATGAGCAGGAAGATTTTATTGCATCTCTGAAACACCACCGACGTTTCAAACCACTCACCTTAAAGAACCGTTTAACCGAGGAGCAAGTTGCACTCTTTAGTGTTAATCAGCATAAATTTCCGGGTATTTCTGTGATTGCTGGTCTCAAGCGACATTACCTCTATAATGGCTTGATGACTCATGCACTAGGCTATGTAGGCCGCATCAACGACCGAGATCAAGCGAGACTGCAGCGAAGTGAACAGTGGAAAAACTACGCCGCAACCAAAGATATAGGTAAGCTGGGCATAGAAAAATTCTATGAAAGTTTACTTCACGGTAAGCCGGGTCATTTAGAAGAAGAAGTCAATAATCGCGGGCGAACCATACGCACGCTTAAATCTGTAGCACCACAACCTGGGCAGGACATTTACCTGACCTTAGACTTAGATTTACAACGAAAAGCCATGGAACTGCTAAACGGCAGAAGGGGTTCGGTGGTAGCCATAGACCCACGTGACGGTGGTATCCTTGCCCTAGCATCCAGCCCCACCTACGATCCAAATTTATTTGTTCATGGCATCAGCAGCAAAGCCTACAACAAACTGCTTAACTCAAAATCCAGACCATTGATCAATCGAGCAACCCAGGGACAATACGCTCCGGCATCCACGGTCAAGCCCCATCTTGCTCTACTCGGTTTGGATGAAAAAATCGTCACCACTAAGACTCGCATCTGGGATCCAGGGTTTTGGCAGATCCCAGGCGTTGCCAGAAAATATCGAGACTGGAAGCGGTGGGGACATGGCTGGGTCGATATTAACAGCGCCCTAGTTCACTCCTGTGATACCTTTTTCTATGATCTAGCCTATAAAACTGGTGTCGATAAGATTGCCGAGTTTATGGGGCCTTTCGGCTTCGGTGAACGCACAGGGATAGATATCTTCGAGGAATCTGCCGGTATCATGCCCTCTAAAGACTGGAAGCGCCTTCGCTACAACCAGCCTTGGTATATTGGCGATACAATTTCTGTGGGTATTGGGCAAGGTTACTGGACAACGACCCCTCTTCAACTCGCCAACGCAGCGGCAATTATGGCCAATAAGGGCCGGCGTTTCACACCACACTTGCTCAAATCGATTAAAGATAGTACCTCTAAGATCGACACTCCAATAGATGAACTGGCACCAATCGAGCTGAATAATCCTGAGAACTGGGATATTGTCAATAAAGCGATGCAAGACACAGCCCAAAAGAAACGCTTTAAAAATGCAGGTTACACCGCAGCCATGAAGACTGGTACAGCCCAGGTCATTAGTGTCGCCGAAGATGCCAAGTATGATGCCGATGCCATCGCAGAGCACTTTCGTGATAACGCATTAGTTATTGCCTATGCCCCTTTTGAGAATCCCACCATAGTGCTCGCAGTGGTATTAGAAAATGCTGGTTGGGGTGGCGCCAACGCAGGTCCAGTAGCTAAAGCCTTGCTCGATGAATATATGTTAAGAGATACCTTGGAGCACCTTCAATGAGTTCGCAAAACCACAATCCTAATATTTGGCAACGCTTACACATAGACCTGCCATTATTACTCGGTATTTTGAGCTTGATGCTGTTCGGTCTATTCGTCATCTATTCCGCCGGTGGCGAAGACTTAGCCCTAATGGAAAGACAACTTGTCAGGATGGGACTGTCTCTGGCAATCATGTTTATCGTGGCGCAGATAAATCCCGAAGTATTCAGGCGTTGGGCCTTTCCAATCTACCTGGCAGGAATAGCCTTATTGCTTGGCGTTCACTTCTTCGGTGAAATCAATAAGGGCGCGCAACGTTGGCTCAACCTTGGTTTCATGGAATTTCAACCCTCAGAGCTGATGAAATTAGCCTTCCCTATCACCATGGCTTGGTATATCAGTAAGTACCCGTTACCACCAAAGAAAAGATATTTAGTCGGAGCCGGAGTTATCTTGCTGATCCCGACCTTGTTAATCGCAAAACAACCGGATCTGGGAACTTCAATTCTTGTGGCCGCATCGGGCATTTTTGTACTGTTTCTATCAGGCATGAGCTGGGCGATAGTGGGTACCTTTGTAGGCGGCATATTAGCTATGCTGCCCGTGCTCTGGTTTTTTCTGATGCATGACTATCAGAGAACCCGCGTTCTCACCCTGCTCGATCCTGAGAAAGATCCTCTGGGCGCCGGTTATCACATCATACAATCTAAGATTGCCATAGGCTCAGGTGGCCCTTGGGGCAAAGGCTGGCTAGATGGAACCCAATCACAACTAGAGTTCTTACCCGAGCGCCACACCGACTTTATCTTTGCCGTCATAGGAGAAGAGTTTGGCCTGATAGGCAGTGCGCTATTATTGATCATCTACCTCTATGTCATAGGCAGAGGATTGGTGATTGCATCCCAGGCACAGACCAGTTTTGCCCGCCTTCTTGCTGGGAGCATCACCTTAACCTTCTTCGTCTACATTTTCGTTAATATCGGCATGGTTTCCGGCCTTTTACCTGTAGTTGGGGTTCCTCTTCCGCTAATCAGCTATGGGGGCACCTCTATGCTCACATTGATGACAGGTTTTGGCATTCTAATGAGTATTCATACCCATAGACGATTTATCGACAGGTGAATCGACACGATTAAGACATTACACTAGTGCGTTATTACTAGTAAGACAGCTTATAGGCTTTCTCCCAGCAAGCATGTAGGCTGAAACTTTCTTAATGAATTAAGACAAGATTAAAGAAACTCACGTATGTTACTCGCTCGTCTTAGCGGTTTTACCCATAGCATTATCCAGATACAGGGAACGGTTTCAGTGAATATAAAACCACAACTAGTCACGACTCTACTCATAGCAGCATTCTCCATCTCGGCCACGGCAAATACTGAGACGTCCCACGATGACTCCAGTGTGGCACCATTAAAAACTGAATTTATGCAGACCCAAAAAGCCTTAGGCTTTTCGGAAAAAGAAGTTCAACAATTTCTTGATACGGCGAAATACGATCAAGGTGTCATTGATGCAATGACCAAGCCTTGGGAAGCCAAACCTTGGCATCAGTATTACCCCATATTTCTCACTGAGAAACGGTTAAAGGCAGGCATCGCTTTCTGGGAGAAACATAAGGCGACAGTGAGTCGCGCGGCTAAAGAGTTCGATGTAGATCCTGAAATCATCATCGCCATCATAGGCATTGAAACCTTCTATGGCGGTTACATGGGTAACTACCCGGTCGTTGATGCCCTCTATACCTTAGGTTTCTATTACCCACCCAGAGCGACCTTTTTCAGGAAAGAATTAAGTAATCTACAAACATTGATCAAAGATGAACAGCTCGATATAAATAACCTTAAGGGATCTTACGCCGGCGCCATGGGTTTCGGACAGTTCATTCCTTCGAGCTATCGCCATTATGCCGTCGACTTTGATCATGATGGACGCAGAGACCTGCTAAATAATCCAGTTGATGCCATAGGCAGCGTAGCAAACTATTTCCACCAACATGGCTGGCAGCCAGGTGCCCCCGTTGTGCTGCCTTTATCGGTCGATAATCAGCTACCCTCTCAACTGAACGTTTGGGCTGGTGAGAAGTTGGCCTATACCGCTGCCGACATTTTATCGCCAAGCGTTGCCCTGGCTGAGGCCATCGATATCGACGTATCCCAACCGGCACTAATTGTCGAATTGGAGCACGAAAAAAATACTGAATATTGGATGGGCTTGAATAACTTTTATGTGATCACACGCTACAATCGCAGCCCTCTATACGCTATGGCGGTCTATCAATTTAGCCAAGAGTTGAAAAATGCAGCCTCTCTTTAAGCAAGCTATCTTGTTTATCGGGCCCATAACTCACACAAATAGCCATGATAATTAATGACTTGGGCTGGAAACTAGAACCTTTATGACATTTGATATAAAAATCACACGCACGCTGGCCATTTTGGCCGCATTAGCTCTATCTGCCTGCTCTAGTTCAGAAAGCAGCAACAGCAGTCGATATGAACTCGCCAATGATAAAGCCCCAAGCAGCGCACCCGATGTATCTAAGGTAGAAAACGCTCATCCAAAATATGAAGCCTATAGTCGCGGTGGTAACAAGAGCAACTACACTGTGCTTGGAAAAACTTACCAGGTTTTGGACTCAGGAAAAGGCTTTCAACAAACAGGTCTTGCATCTTGGTACGGCTCAAAATTTCATGGTCACCTGACATCCAACGGTGAAACCTATGATATGTATTCCATGTCCGCAGCGCACAAATCATTGCCCCTGCCAAGCTATGTCAGAGTCACCAATATCAAGAACGACAAGCAGGTGATTGTTAGGGTTAATGACAGAGGGCCTTTTCACGAAAATCGAATCATAGATCTTTCCTATGCGGCAGCACATAGGCTAAATATGCTTAAAACAGGGACTGCTAATGTCAAAATTGAAGTAATATATATTGCAAGCCCTGAGTCTATTGCCCTAGCAGAACTAAAAAATACCAAGCTTCACTATATCCAGGTTCTGGCGTCCTCTGACAAGGCTAAGCTAAGTGCACTCTCAAAAGAGCTAGAGAATAAATATCAAGTTAAGACAAGAATACTACCGGTCAATAATCTCTATAAGTTGCAACTTGGCCCCATAGGCCAGAAGCAGCTTGCGACTAAGTTAAACCAAAAATTAAAAAGCAATGGCTACCCTCAAAGTTATCTAGTCACACAATAGTATTTGTCTTTAGAATTTGAGTTAGAGGTAATAGTTGAATATTACTTCCATTTACAAAAGATTAATGAACCTTCACTGAATTAGGGAGTCGACTAGTGATATACTGCGGCCAATTTCGCTTTCCGATTTTAACCAAATAAGACGTGCCTTGTTGATATGAATTTTTTAAATCGCCCTTTAAAAACGCTTATTCTTGCGACCTCAATCGCGTGCTCATTCACCTATGCAGCACCAGTCGTTACTCCTAATGCGCCGACTGTCGCTGCGAAATCCTATGTCTTAATGGACTACAATACAGGACAGATCATTGCGGAAGAAAATGCTTATGAGAGCTTAAATCCGGCAAGCCTTACTAAGATGATGACTAGCTATGTCATAGGCCATGAAATCAAGGTAGGCAATATCTCACCTGAAGATGAAGTCACTATCAGTAAGAAGGCTTGGTCAAAAAACTTTCCTGACTCTTCTAAAATGTTTATTGAAGTAGGAAAGCAAGTCACGGTAGACGACTTAAACCACGGTATCATCATCCAGTCGGGTAACGACGCTTGTGTTGCCATGGCTGAGTATATTGCCGGCACAGAAGATGGTTTTGTCGACCTGATGAATTCCTGGGCAATACAGCTTGGCATGAAGGACAGTTTTTTTGAGAACTCTCATGGTCTGGATGCCGAAAATCATAAGTCGACTGCCTATGATATGGCCCTCTTAGGGGCTGCACTTATCCGTGATGTACCAGACGAATATGCCGTCTATAGTCAAAAGTCATTTACCTATAACGGTATCAAGCAATATAACCGTAACGGTCTCTTATGGGACAAGAGCATGAATGTCGACGGTATAAAAACCGGACATACATCTGGTGCCGGGTATAACTTAGTCACATCAGCGACAAAAGATGGCATGCGTTTAGTTACTGTGGTCATGGGCACCAGGAGTGAAAGTGCACGTAAAGCAGAAAGCAAAAAACTTCTCAACTATGGTTTCCGTTTCTTCGAAACCATTACTCCATACAAGGCGGGTGACAGCTTTGTTTCACAACAAATTTGGTTTGGCGACAAAGAATCCGTTGATTTAGGTGTCATTACAGATACACCAATCACTATCAGCCGTGGTCAGGCTAAAAACCTACAGGCCAACTTCGAGCTTACCAAAGAGCTAACGGCGCCATTAGCCAAAGGCGAGACCGTAGGCCGTATCTACTTCCAGCTTAATGGTAAAGATATCGCTCAATTCCCGCTAGTCACCCTGCAGGAAGTCAATGAAGGTAGCTGGTTCAGTAAGCTAATGGATTACTTTAAGCAGATGTTTGCAGGCTGGTTTAGCTAGAGATTCTTTTATAAGCAAAATTTGAAGCCACCTTAGGGTGGCTTCTTTGTTTCAAGTCTCCCTTGAAAAACGTATAATGAGCTCCATATAGAGCCTATTACATCGGCAAGAGATTATAGTTATGTTAGATACAAAATTTGATGAAGTGATGGAATTCCCAGCTTCATTTCCGTTTAAAATCATTGGAGATGCCAGTGACACTTTGGCCGACAGAGTCGTTGCCGTCGTTCAACAACACATTCCAGGTGATTATGTTCCAAGCACCAAGGTGTCCAGTAAAGGCACTTATAATTCGATCACCATTCGTGTTACGGTTCAAGATAAAGCCCAGGTAGAGACACTCTATATAGAGCTTTCCGCCATTGAAGGTGTGAAGCGCGTCTTATAGTCGCTGTATTTTGTCTTTCGAATTATGATTAACGAACGGCACTTGAAAATCAGACACTTGTCAATTTCTTCAATACTCCTCTAACCAATAAATGTGATCTAGCTTACATTTATTGGTTAGAGGAGTATAATGCCGCCATTATTGTTTAAGGGGAGAGGTTGCCCTTGTCTCAGAGCACGTTACACGTTAGATATCTTGGTCAGCAAGATTACGAATCGGTATGGCACGCGATGCAGGACTATACCGACAACCGGGATGAATCTAGTCCAGATCAACTTTGGATAGTTGAACATCCACCTGTGTTTACCCAAGGTCAAGCAGGCAAGAGTGAGCACATTATCAACCCAGGTGATATACCAGTTATACTGGTCGACCGAGGTGGTCAAGTGACTTATCACGGACCAGGTCAGCTTGTGGCTTACCCTCTTATCAATATAAAAAGACTCAAGATTGGTGTACGTCAGCTCGTCACCGACATTGAAAATAGCATAGTGCAGATGCTTGAAACATATCAAGTTAAAGCCTATGCAAAAGCCGATGCTCCAGGCGTTTATGTCGATGAACGTAAAATCGCATCGCTAGGCTTAAGGATCCGTAAGGGCTGTTCTTTTCACGGTTTAGCCCTTAATGTCGATATGGATATGAGCCCGTTTCAACGAATTAACCCATGTGGTTATGTCGGTTTAGAAATGGCGCAATGCAAGTCGTTAGGCGGACCTCAAACTGTCGAAGAGGCAGGAGAGCAACTCGTTAAAACATTTAGCCAGAACTTAGGCTATCAGAATCTAGTTCATCATCAAGGATTGTCAGAGTCATGAGTAGGCCAGAAAGATTACAACCTGGAGTTAAACTAAGAGATGAAGCTAAGCTCTCTCGAATTCCAATTAAAATCGTTCCTTCAGAGCGTGCAACCATGCTACGTAAACCCGATTGGTTGCGAGTAAAGCTGCCGGCATCGAATCAAAGGATCACAGAGATAAAACAGGCTTTGCGCAAGAATGGTCTTCACTCTGTATGTGAAGAGGCATCCTGCCCCAACCTTGCTGAGTGCTTTAACCATGGTACGGCCACCTTTATGATTTTGGGCGCCATCTGTACCCGTCGCTGCCCATTCTGTGATGTTGCCCATGGTCGTCCTCTAAAACCTGATGCCGAAGAGCCTGTAAAATTAGCTCAGACTATCAGGGATATGAAGCTTAAGTATGTGGTTATCACCTCTGTGGATCGTGACGATCTGCGTGACGGTGGCGCTCAGCACTTTGCGGATTGTATCCGTGAAATACGCTTACTCAACCCTGATATCAAAATCGAAACCTTAGTCCCTGACTTCCGTGGACGTATCGATGCAGCGTTAGAAATTTTGGCCACCGAGCCACCGGATGTGTTCAATCACAACCTTGAAACTGCACCTATGCACTACCGTAAGGCAAGACCAGGTGCTAACTATCAATGGTCTCTCGACCTGTTGAAAAAGTTTAAAGCGCGTCATCCACACATCCCGACTAAGTCAGGACTGATGATGGGCTTAGGTGAAACCAACGAAGAGATAGCTCAGGTATTACGCGATCTGCGTGCTCATAATGTTGAGATGCTGACTCTAGGTCAATACTTGCAACCATCAAAATTCCACTTGCCGGTAGAACGTTATGTGCCACCTGCAGAATTTGATGAACTGAGAGTCTTTGCCGAAGAGATAGGCTTTACTCATGCAGCCTGTGGACCTATGGTGCGCTCTAGCTACCATGCTGATCTGCAAGCCCAAGGTAAAGAAGTCAAATAGACCTCTTAGCTAGACATCTAGCGTCGCTGATCCGTTAGCCGGCGCTATTTTTTTGCCTGAATTTTGTGGTTTTAGAAGTTAGGCTTAATATCGAGTTCCATCAAGATAGCGTCTTCATTACCATTCTCGGTCTTATAATAAAACTGACGAATACCAGACTCTTTGAAATCATACTTAGAATACAAGTGTCTCGCAGCCAGACTCGACGCTCTAACTTCCAAAAATAATGTCTCGGCTTTTGATTGCACGGCATTCGCAATCACAGCCTGTAATAACATTTCACCATATCCTCTCCCCTGCTCAGAGGGGTCGACGCAGATATCCATCAAGGTCGCATCTTCAAATATTTGATGAAGAATGGCGAAGCCCACCAAGTTACCTTCAACCTCAAGCCCGAATGTGGAGTACAAGGTGCCAAAACAGCTCTCAATGGTTCTTAGGCTCATCGGGTGCGAATGTGCAATCGCTGCAAGTTTAGACATGTTCACAGCATCTACGGGGCTTAATGAGCATACTTGGTGTAACGAACTCATAGTTATCCTATTTGAGATTCTTTGTTATGAGCAACAATTAGCTCCCACAACTCACGTTTAGCTTCAGCCTTCTTAAGCTCAGCTAAAGGTGCAGAACTCAGTACAGGATTAGATTTAGGCATCTTGAGACGACGCATATCCCAAATGACATCGGCTCCTTTACTCGCCTTCTCTGTAAATGAGCAGTTGGTGATAGGACAGCCTATGAGTGACAATACTGAATTAATCACAGGGTGATGCTCAATACCTGGCTCAACACTATCAACTAAGATGATATAAGCCTTAGCAGCATTACTAGTCTGTACCCACCTCTTGATCCCCATCGCATCTAAATATGCCGCTTTTTCCACTCTGATTAATGCCTTTCATTCTTTGATGATTAATAGGATACCAGCTTATAAAGCAAGGCTGAATAAAATCACAAAACCGATTAGAACAATCACTTCTTACCACTTTATAAGAACTAATTAAGGGAGATAAAATACATGTATTAACTCAGGAGAAAACTCATGATCAATATCGAAATTAAAGAGCAAGATAGGAAAGAGATAACGGCTGGCCTCAATCAAGTCTTAGCTGACACTTATAGTTTATACCTCAAGACACACAGCTTTCACTGGAATGTCACTGGACCTATGTTTACCAGCTTACATCAGCTGTTTGAAGAGCAATACACTGAATTAGCCGCTGCCGTTGATTTAATTGCCGAAAGAGTTAGAGCATTAGGAGCACGAGCATTGGGCTCATACAGCGCTTACGCAGCCCTAACAGGCATCAAAGAAGATCACGGCATCACTGATGCTAATGAGATGCTCAGGGAACTGTTGAAAGGCCAGGAAGTAATCATACGTAATATCAGATCACTCTACCCTTTGATAAACCAAGCTAATGATGAGGCGACAGCAGATCTGCTCACCCAGAGAATCCAGACCCATGAAAAAACGGCATGGATGTTAAGGAGTCTGTTAGCAGTTTAGTCAGTAGCCAGAAGAGAGTCTTAAAAACACTGAATGGGAACTATTTAATAAAATCGCAAATCCCAGATGCAAAAAAGCCGAGCTAATGCTCGGCTTTTTCTAAATGTGGCAGGGGTAGCAAGACTCGAACTCGCAACCATCGGTTTTGGAGACCGCTGTTCTACCAATTGGAACTATACCCCTGTTGACGAGACGCATTATGCTTAAACTCCCCTAAAAGGTAAAGTACTTTTTATTCTATAACCGTTTAACTGCGGCATTTTCAAGCAAGAATTATAATCAGAGTAATTTTTAAACGTTATCGTATAGGGTAAAGGTTAGATCACAGAAAATCCAATCTATAATGTCTGTATTCCCAAAAATACTGGCAACAACTCAATCTTCAATTTACAAACCACAAGGCGAAGCTAAAGCTGGCGTTAATTCAGGTACTCTATCGAAAGAATTGACCTTTCCGTCTCTGAATTAAGTCACATAATCCTTCACTTCAACAGTTGAAAGTAATGCTCCCTTAATATGGAATACCCAGTCGATGTCTTGTCGATATTCTCGCATCTCATCGGAATCAACCGGACCGATAGATCCATCGGCGCCTTTTGGCATAAACCATAAATTAAAATTGATCGACATAGGCTGCTCTGGTGCCACCTTGTCACTGTGAGTTGAGATAAGTTGACCATCTACATAGTAATTAACTTGATCGGCTTCGACTGTCGCATGAATGCAATTTCTGACCAAGCTCAGCGGCGTGACGACCGTCATGGATGGCGGAAGTGTCGATATTGAACGACTATATGGATATAGGAGGTACGAGACCAAGGATGGACGAAGGTAGAATAATGCAGGAACTGTTACCGAGGAGAATTTATCGACCGACATCGACTCTTTATAAACCAAAGTGGCATTGCACGTGCGTGCTTAAGTGGATAAGCCACCTGCCTACATTGACGTTGGATATGGGCAATAGAATTTATATTTAAAAATATCCAGACGCAAAAAGCGGAGGCGCCTTCCAATAGCCCAGTTTCGGATAAATCCTCCGCGTTCTACCGCAGCATCAAACTTCGTTTGCTGAACGCAGCGATATCACCCTACTAGCACATAAAAGGATGCATGCTGCGCATGCGCTATCTATATTCCCCATGTGAGAAGCTCATTTCAAAAGCTGTTAAACGAAAAAATCCCCAACACTAGGTGCTGGGGATTTATCGACTCTCTT
>NZ_VOQB01000040.1:0-1257 GCF_009377275.1 Shewanella sp. YLB-07
CATCCCGCTCTTTACCTGAGTAACGCACATATTTATACTTCGCCTCCGAGGTATGCTTTGCACTCCACACTGCCGTGCCACCGAAGGGGTAATACTCCTCTTGCGTCAACACATCCCCGTGACTGTCGAGCTCCAAATGGCTGCTACCCAAGTGATTATCCAGACTGTATCTGAGCTGGTCATTATCGATACCATCAGGTGTCTCTGAGGCCCAATGCAGCAAGCGCACCTGATTGCGACCGGTATTGCTCAGTGAAAGCATGTGTAACGCTTCGCTCACCGCATCATTATTTCGGGTCACTCTCAGCTCGATCCCCGGCAAGTAAATGACCGCCTGCTCACTATCGTTGCCCGTGTCTGATAACACCTTACGAATTCGGGCTCCCTGAGCGGTGTACTGATAATGTTCTGTTTGCCCCCCCGTTATCGTCACTTGCGTTAGCTGGTCATGACGGCCCCACTGCATGGCCTTGGTGTGTTCCAGTTGCAGTAAGTTACCATGGGCATCAAAGTGCTCATCCACATCCCCTGCCTCAATCCGTGTGCCTGTGGTTTGTTGCAGGGTGCGGTTACTACGCTCAGACACCACCATCGTCAGGGTATACCCCGAACTCCCTGCTGGTACATGTTGGATTTGATGCAGGTTTCCGCCCCTATCGTAAGCATAAGTTCGCCTGTAGTTACGCAATTGACTGCTGTCGGTAGGGATAGGGATACTGGGCGTGGGAAGCGATGAGTGTTGCGGCTGATTGGTCGCATTTTCTCGGCCCGTGGCACTCATCAGCTGGTACAGGGCATCATAGCTGTAGGTGTGTTCGGGCACGACGCGCTGATTTTTGTAAAAGCGCGTGGCCACTGCCTTATCCTCAATTAAGACAATATTCCCCACCGGATCATAGGTGTAATTCAGCGCTTGCAGCTTGATACTGCGTGTTCCACTGCTCGGTCGCTCCGTCAGCATCGTGATTAAACGCCAATCCCGCTCATCATAGGTATAAGTGGTGACCACCCCATTGCCTGCCAACTCACGGGTTTTCTGGCCGTTGGCGTTGTAGTCAATCTCAGACACCAGCACCTGCTCGGTACTCTCCGCTTGGTTTGCCAACAGTAAATAGCTCGCCGACAAGGCACCTGAGACATCATACTCGCTGCGCTGTCGATTGCTTTTAGCATCCCACTGAGTCAGCATCACACCCAAAGCATTATAGTGCCACTGGGTCACGTAGACCTCTGGGGCGAGTGCATCTTTCCAGGCGC
>NZ_VOQB01000041.1:0-1254 GCF_009377275.1 Shewanella sp. YLB-07
TTGAATTGTTAAAGAGCATTGCTAACATGAAGAGCGAATCTTTCAGGTAGCAGCCTTAGACGCTAGGTCGTTGGCTTGAGGAGGCGTATTCTACACTCTCCGTGATTGGCGTCAAGGGCTTTTTTAAGAAGATTTTTAAGCGGTTAAATAACCACCAACAAAACATTCATAACCAAATTCACTTAACTCCCTGACTCGTCTCATTATCGCTATGGCTACTGCCTTAATGATGCTGTTTACCGTGTCAGTGGATGCGCATTATAGGGGTATCAGCCCAGAGCACAAGCGCTTTTTTAAAGAAAATGATGATATAAAGACTGAGTGAACACTTATCATTCAATACGTTTATATAAGATACAGAGCAGCCTTACAAACACAGGGATAAATCATGAAACAAAAGATGCAAGGCCCATTTAATCCCTTCTTCCCGGTTAAAGCCGGCCCTACACAATAGAACAATGCTCATCCCCAACGTAGGAGCGTGCTTTAGCCGCGAAGTTTGCATCATCCTTGGCAACTTTAGAGCAAGGCAGTTGGTAGTCCTAAACATCAGATGTATGGATCGCGTAATGAAGTAGTCATGAAACTGGGGACCAAGCCACATGTATGTGGTGAATGTCATGAATGCATGAATGCAATTTCTGACCAAGCTCAGCGGCGGACCGTCATGGATGGCGGAAGTGTCGATATTGAACGACTATATGGATATAGGAGGTACGAGACCAAGGATGGACGAAGGTAGAATAATGCAGCAGCTGTTACCGAGGAGAATTTATCGACCAACATCGACTCTTTATAAACCAAAGTGGCATTGCACCTGCACGCTTAAGTGGATAAGCCACCTGATATCTGTACTGGTAAGCTTGAGCTAAACAGCCAAAACTTTATTAAATCCCAGACGCAAACCCTTTCCTACGCCACCCTTGGCGTTCAAGGATAAGTACTTCCTGTACAAAAAAGCCACCTTAATAAGGTGGCTTAATCACTGTTAAGTCAGGAGTGCGCCTGGAAATGACAAATTGCAGACGTAAAAAGCGGAGGCGCCTTCCAATAGCCCAGCTTCGGATAAATCCTCCGCGTTCTACCGCAGCATCAAACTTCGTTTGCTGAACGCAGCGATATCACCCTACTATCACATAAAAGGATGCATGCTGCGCATGCGCTATCTATATTCCCCATGTGAGAAGCTCATTTCAAAAGCTGTTAAACGAAAAAATCCCCAACACTAGGTGCTGGGGATTTATCGACTCTCTT
>NZ_VOQB01000043.1:0-1020 GCF_009377275.1 Shewanella sp. YLB-07
GCCAAGGCGATAGCGATGCCGGCACCGTCACTGAAGATGGCGCAACCGATACCGATGCAGTGACCGTTGAAATGGTCTCTGGCAGCTTGACCGTCACCGACGTGGATACTGGCGAAGCGGTATTCCAGGTACAAACTGATGTCGCCGATGGCAACTACGGTAGCTTTAGCATCGACGCTGACGGCAACTGGAGCTACACCCTAAATAACAGCCACGCCGATGTGCAGTCACTGACTGACGGCCAGACGCTGACCCGTACCATCACAGTGACCAGTGCCGATGGCACCGCCTCACACAACGTGATCATCACCATTGTCGGCGCCAACGACCCGGCTGACATCACCGTCGGCCAGGGCGATAGCGATGCCGGTACCGTCACTGAAGACGGTCTATCAGATACCGATGTCGATACCGTTGAAATGGTTTCAGGCAGCTTGACCGTCACCGACGTAGACAGCGGCGAAGCGGTATTCCAGGTACAATCTGATGTGGCCGATGGCAACTATGGTAGCTTTAGCATTGATGCTGACGGCAACTGGACTTACACACTTAATAACGACCACGCCGATGTGCAGTCACTGACTGACGGCCAGACGCTGACCCGTACCATCACAGTGACCAGTGCCGATGGCACCGCCTCACACAACGTGATCATCACCATTGTCGGCGCCAACGACCCGGCTGACATCACCGTTGGCCAAGGCGATAGCGATGCCGGCACCGTCACTGAAGATGGCGCAACCGATACCGATGCAGTGACCGTTGAAATGGTCTCTGGCAGCTTGACCGTCACCGATGTGGATACTGGCGAAGCGGTATTCCAGGTACAATCTGATGTCGCCGATGGCAACTACGGTAGCTTTAGCATCGACGCTGACGGCAACTGGACTTACACACTTAATAACGACCATGCAGATGTGCAGTCACTGACTGACGGCCAGACGCTGACCCGTACCATCACAGTGACCAGTGCCGATGGCACCGCCTCACACAACGTGATCATCACCATTGTCGGTGCCA